>NZ_URHZ01000038.1 GCF_900547735.1 uncultured Clostridium sp.
CAAATATAAAACGGCAGAAACAAATATAAAACGGCAGAAACAAATATAAAACGGCAGAAACAAATATAAAACGGCGGAGAGAAAGCAGATTAATCCTTGCTTTTTCTTCGCCGTTTTTACGTCCCTCCGCCCGGAAGAAATCACTTTCTCTTCCTGTGGCGCAGCAGTTTCCTGATATAGTCAAATGTTTTTTCTTCTCCCTCGTCTTTCAGCATCAGAAGAAGTTTTTCAAGCTGTACCCTGGTCTTCCTATGCATCACCATGTAATCCATTCCCCGGTTATAATATTCCCAGGGGCAGGCATCCGTATATTCGTCACCCTTGTAGACCTTGGAGGCGGCAATCCGATCCATCACCATCTCCACCAGATAGTTCAGGGGCATCTCATTCCCAATCAGACCGTCCGCCTTATTGGGCGCAAAATCTATCCAGTACTCAAAATGGTGCTTGTTTCTTCCCTTATGGTGCAGCCAGGCCACGGAATAGCCCTTTTCTTCCTTTTCCGCCGCATTGGGGCTTCTGTCTCCCTGATAGTATTTGACTCCTATTTTAAATTCCTCCCAGGAATATTTAGACAGATCGTGGAGCAGGCCCTGCTTATAGAGTCCCACTTTAAAACAATTCTCCATTACCATCTGCTTATGTCTCGTTATTGTCCTGAAATGATGGACTGCATTCCAAAGATTCATGATTCTCTCCCCGCTGATTGCGCATCCGATTTATCCGGATGGTTATGATTTCCCCCGGATATCGCCTGATACTTATTTTACAACAGCCCTCTCCTTTTATCAACCACGTTTCTCCCCTTCTTTTCTCTCTTTTTATCACCGTATTTCAGCCCCGGAATCCCTTTTTTTCCATACAGTTTTACCATAAATACCCGTATGTTGTAAAATGATTGAATTTTCCCTGAAATTCCCTGAATTTCCCATAAAACCGTTTGACAGTCAACCCAAATTGTGCTATTCTGAGAACAGGCTGTAGATAGCTACAGTTAAAACATTTTTTTTATTTTTTTGGAGGTATCATATGAATAAAGGTACAGTTAAATGGTTTAACAACCAGAAGGGCTACGGATTTATTTCTGACGAGCAGGGAAACGATGTGTTTGTACACTACTCTGGCCTGAACATGGACGGATTCAAATCTCTTGAGGAAGGCGCTCAGGTAGAATTTGAAGTGGTTAACGGAGCAAAAGGCCCACAGGCAACCAATGTAGTAAAGCTTTAATCATCAACTTTCCAGTGTACCTCTTTCCATAATATGTTTAATATATATTTTGTGAATAAGCTATATTGAAATAAGTAAAATGATTACAATTAAGAGCCATCCACCCGGATGGCTCTTTTTGTTGAGCGGCTATGAAAAGTTCGCGAAGCGTGCTTTTCGTTGTTGAGCGGCTATGAAACGTTCGCGAAGCGTACTTTTCGTTGTTGTAAATTCAGTCCCGCCTATATCGGCAGCATTCCCGACACCACCATAAACAACAGCATCAGCAGGCTGAATCCGTATACCGGAAGAAGGGAATATTTTAAATGGCTTTTCATCTCCACTCCCGCCAGTCCCAGAGCCAGATACGGCGTCGCGTTAAAAAGGCTTAAGTTCGCACTGATCACTCCGGTTGCAAATACAGCGCCGAGCACCTGAACCGGCGTAAAGCCAAACGCGGCTACCATGGGGATAACGGCGGGCAGCACCACGGAATTCTTGGAACCGCCGATGGTGATGGAAAGCAGCATGCTGAAAAGGCAGAGCACAAAGGGAAGATGGGAAAGAAGACTGCCCGAAGTATTGGACACCATCCAGTTCGCCAAATCGGCGATGGCGCCCGTCCCCTGGTTTACCCCCACCATCACGCAGACGCCCAGAATCGTGACTGCCATGTCAAGCGCCATCGGAGCCTGCTTCTTCAGATACTCCCTCTGTCTTCCTATATCACGGAAGTTAACCACCAGCAGAATTCCGAATGTGAGGCCGAAGGCAAAATTCGTTTTCACAATACCGCCCAAAAGCGCCGCCATCAGGCACAGGGTGACAATCCCGTCAAACACCGCAACTCCCTTTCCCAGGGGAAATTCAAGGGGTTTATCTATCTCCCGCTTCATCTCTTCAAACTCTTGCCTGGTCATTCCCGCTCCGTGGCGTTTTTCATACGCTGCAAGAGGGATACAGAGGAGAAAAAGTGCGGCCAGGGAAAAAACCAGAACAGGAATCAGCCATAAAAACAGTTCGTACACATCAACATTGACGTAAGCCGCCGCCTCACAGAGCCCCGGCGCCCAGGGAAGCAGACACAGTATCCCCGACGCAAGACTTTCTATCAGCAGCAGAGCCTCACAGCGGATTCTCTGTTTTTCATACACGGGACGCATGGTCGGGATGGTACAGATTGCCGTCGTTGCCCCCGAACCGTCCAACTGGGTCAGGACGCTGATCAGCGCGGTAACCCACATCGTGCCGGTTATGCTGTTGCCGAGAAACCGCATGACCAGACGGATCAGAGCCTGAAATACCCCTGCCTCATGAAGCAGCCCAAAATATAAAACGGCAAAGACCATTAAAAACAGAGTGCCGGAAATGGCTTTTAGCCCCTCTCCAATAAAACCGCTAATTTCTGCCGGGCCAAAGCCCATGAGCAGGCTGGCGATAATGGGCACTGTGCTGAATATCACTCCCGGGCTGCTGACTCCCCGAAATAGCAGGATAATAATGAGTACCATCATAATCAGAGTTATTATACCGTTCCACGTCATCCGTTGTACCTTCCCTTACTGCGGCACGGCGTATGCTCCGGAACCATACTGCCGTCCAACATCATGCCGCGATGTCTGTAATTTATCATTTCAGTCATATCATAATTTTTTTCAGTCAATTATACAATGGATACTCTGCACAATAGGGACTCCCCTTCAATGGGCAGTCTTGTCTCCGTCTTTTTCAAAAGCCTCCTCCGCAAAGGCGGCAATTTCCCTCCTCACATCTTCGCGCCTGCCATAGTACAGCAGGTGGTTTGCCTCCTGGTAGAACACGGCCTTGGCATGTTCAATGGCCCCTATCGGCTGGACCGTTTTGCCAAGAGGAACCATTGCATCCTTCATGCCGATCAGCAGAAGCACCGGAAAATGAATTTCGGAGAGCGCCTTTAACACCTCCTCATCGGTCTTCAGCCAGGGGAGCGTAATTCCCGGCTGGATTTTCATCTCCTCCGGCCCCATATCCATTTTCATCTGATAAATCGTTTCCGCTTTCCGTTCAAATTCCTTTTTCAGCTCCGGGTCATCCCCAAACTTCTTGGCAAAATAGAGAATCCTCTGTTTGTGGTACATGGCAAGCTGCTCCACGGCCGCCCGGCTTCCCACCGCGTCGATTGTATATTTCCTGCTGGGTGAAATGGTTCCGATGCTTCTGGAGTGAGGGCCTGCCGCCAGCCCTGCAAAGCCGGTTAAAATTTCCGGGTGGCGCAGACAGAGATGCCAGCCGACTCCTCCTCCGTCGGAAGCGCCCGTATACAGAAACCGCTTGATTCCCATGGCTGCGGCAAATTCCGCCACATCGTCGGCCCAGATATCATACCATTTCTCTCCATAATCCTCCATGACATGGGCAGACTGCCCATATCCCCTCATCTGGATTGCAAAAACGTGAAAGCCCTCTTCCGCCAGATCATAAGGCCATCCCTTCCGATCCGGGTCGAGCTGCTGCATTGCCGACAAAATACAGCGTTCTCCCTGTCCAAACTCCTCATAATACAGCTTCGTATCTTTTAATTCTAAAAACATTCCCTTCTCCCTTCCAGGCCTTATGCCTTCCGGCGGCCTTTTTGTTACTGTCCGCAGGTAATATTCGTGGTTACTGTTCACACCGCATTGCGCTGTGAACAGCAGCTATTCGTATCGTGTTTTCGTGTGCATTTCGCACATTCTCGTTGAAATTTGTCTAAAAAGCTGATATCCTAATGCTAAAATGAAAAAGGAGGCCGTTCCGTGTTCACATTTCCGATTTTAGCGCAAAGTTTTTCCGACTGCCGGCTGCAGAGCCTGTTCTCACCGGACACCAATCTGACCGTCGGTAATATACAGCTGCTTTCCGAAAAGACGGCTGCTTTTGAAAAGCAGACCGTTTACATCGCCGCTTCCCGGACCGCTTCCAGGCTGTGGCGGCAGGGACTGATCCCGGACGGAACCATGCTTCTGCTGTCGGAAGACGGCTCCGGAGACGGAGGTTCGGACGGACGGCCCTTCGGCAGGTCGGATATTTCCTTTCTCTCCTGCCGTCTCCCGGCCGGGGAGATTTTAAACCGGGCCAACAGCTGTTTTTTCGACTTTACAGGCTGGATGAACCGGCTCTGCCTCCTGGCCTGCCGCAATAAAGAGATTCAGCCGCTGCTGAATGAGGCCGCTTCACGGCTGCATGTTCCTCTGTTTTTGTTAAACGGCGGCTACCGTCTCATTGCCTCGAATGTGGATTATGCATTCGAGAACGCTTATATCCAGCAGCTCTTGTCCTTCGGCTACCTCTCCGCCGACAGTATTGACACGTTTTTAAATTCGCCGGTTCCCGGACAGAAAAAGGATTCGGTCCCGAAAGGCATTTATGAGGCTCTGTTGGAGCCGGACAGCTACGGTCTTCTGGCCCCTTTAAAATACCATTCCAGCACCTACGGGCGCCTGCTGGTATTTTCCGAATCCGCCGGCCGGGATCCGGCCCTGTTTGACTATGTAAAACTGCTTGTCTCCCTGATCCGGGAGCATTCGCTGATGCACAACCGGGAAGAATTTGAATCCAACGCCGAGTTTTCCTCTCTAATCGGCGATCTGATTGAGCGCAGAATCTCAAGTGAGAAGGAACTTCAGAGCCGTCTGTTCCGGCTGCCGTTCCTTCCCCCGAATTTTTATACCTGCATCGTAGTCACCTTTGAACCCGGCCAGAAATCCCTGCCGACCGGCCTGATCCTTCACGCCCTGTCGGAGATTTTCCCGCCCTGCCAGACCGCGGTGTATCAGGGTGATTTAATTCTTCTTGTCAAAACGGAAGAAGATTCCTGGGATATTCCGTTCGACGGTGAGCGCCTGCAAAAACTGCTGGAACGCTACCATGCGTACGCCTCCATCGGCAATAAATCCGCCTTTGTTTCCTCTATCCGGCCCATTTACCTGCAGACAAAGGAGGTAATTTCCCTTGGCCGCGCCCTGAGCGGCGATCCGGGGCAGAGACTCTTTTATTACGACGATTACACCGCCTACCATCTCATCGACCTCTGCGGCCGCTTTGGTTATGATTTCCATGAAAATAACCTGATCTACCTGTGTACGCCGAAATATACGGTACTGAAGCGCCATGATATCGAGGAACATGATAACCTCTGCGAAATACTGGAAACCTACATCAGGAACAACTGCAATACCACGAAAACGGCAAAGGACATGTATCTCCACCGGAATACCGTCATTAATAAGATAGACCGGATCGAAGAAATAATCGGCCGCAGCCTGGACGACTGGAACCTTCAGATGATCCTGATGCTCTCCTCAATGATAGTCCGCTATGCCGAGAACTACCGGCAGGAGGATCTGCTTCATCCGGTTAAAAAATATTCTCCTTCGTCCGAATAGGACGCACGGCCAAATCTGATTCTCTATTTTATCGGGATTCCCCGTAAAATACAAGTGAATTCCCGGACTTTTTTCTTTATTCCGACGATTTATGAATCCTGCCCAACGGCAGGATTTTTATTTGTGCAGAGCGTCCATTGCTGCGGAGGGAAGAAAAAACTATGATACTACTAGAAACAGGCGCCGTATATAAAAACAGGCGGCGCGGAAATGAAGGTACACCTGAAATATTCCCTGATTCCGATATACGGATTCAGCCTTCCAATGCCCGCCTTTATGGCCGTAACGGGAATGCTCCCTGTCTAATAAAAGAAAAGAAAGGAATCATATGAACACTGATTTTACAACTGCACAATCCGAACCGTCCGGTTCCGTAACCGTGGATACGCCCTGCGGTAAAATTGAAGGTTTTCGCGGTAAGGAGGGAATCCTGACCTTCCTGAATATCCCATTTGCCACCGCAAAACGCTGGCAGCCGCCAGAAGAAATTACGTCCTTTAGCGGCGCCCTTCCGGCAAAGGCATTCGGACCCGCCCCGATACAGGCGGAGCCGGACCCGTTTTTTGCCGAGAGGAACGGTGATTTTCCCCATGTCCCCGTCTCCGAGGACTGCCTGAATCTGAATATCTGGGCGGCCGATGTGACGGTTCCCAAAAAGAGCGTGCTGTTCTGGGTATACGGCGGCTCCTACATCATGGGATACAACTATAAACGGCTGAATCTGCCCGAAAATCTGGTTAAGGCCCATCCGGAACTGATCGTCGTAGCCTGCAACTACCGGGTAGGCGTCCTGGGCAGCCTGAACCTCTCCTTCCTGGATCCGGGCGGCAGATACCGTTTCAGCAACAACCTGGCTCTGCTCGATATTATTGCCGCTCTCAAATGGACTCACCGCAACATCGCCTCCTTCGGCGGCGATCCCGGCAATGTCACCCTGTACGGCCATTCCGCCGGTTCCAATGCCATCAGTCATCTCCTGGTCATCCCGGAGGCCGAAGACTATTTCCAGAAAGCGGTCTGCCAAAGTTCCTATATGACCGATTTGGGCGCCGTAGCCCTGGATACCAGCGAAGAGATCGGCAGAACATTTTTTGAAGCGGCGGGAGTTTCCACACTTTCGGATGCTTTATCTCTGTCCCCCAAAGAAATACTGGCCGCGCAGAAAAAACTCTTTGGCGTCCGCTTCGGCGGCAAGGCCAGCAAACTCTTCTCTCCCGTCCAGGATGGACTGACCGTCGGCACGGATGCCTTCGAACGCCTGGTAAAAGGCGAATTTAAGGTAAAGGCGCTGATGATCGGAGGCAGTGAAGGGGAATATGATCAGATGTTTTTAAAGATGGATGCAGAGGAAACTAAGACATCCGTTATCCAGAGAAATACCGATAAAAAGGTAACGGAAAACGATATGGAGGCCTTCCGACGCCTTCATCCGGAGATGAGTGACAAGGAGGCCTATATGACGGTACACAATGATCTCGGCCTGCGTTTAGGCGGCGAATGGATTGCAAGGGCCTGCTGTTCCCATATCCCGGTCTACCAGTTCACCTTCCGCCTCCGGGATCCAAAGGAAGGCTTCAGAGCCTTGCACGGCGCTCCCTGCAACTATGTTTTCGGAAACCTGATTCCCAAAGGCGCCCCGGAAAGACTGCCGGAACAGATGATGGACGTCTGGGCGGCCTTTGCCGCTTCCGGCAATCCCAATGTGCCGTCCATTCCTCACTGGCCAGCCTATCATCCGGATGGGGATGTCATGGCAATCGGCGAAACCTGGACCCTTGATCCTGGTTATTGGAAAGCGGATTTTGCATTCTGGAGGGAGCGGTTTGCGGAAAACAGCATCCTGGCCTGAACGGCTGATTGAATGTAAATACAGGAAAAACAATAACGTAAAAAGGGGGGCGCCTGCCGGCTCCCTTTTTTCATTGACAAAAAATGCACTCCGCAGGTTTTCACGACTGCCCGGAAACAACGAAAAGTACGCTTTGCGAACTTTTCATTGCCCCTCAATAAAATTACACAGGGCGGTTTTGCATTTTTTATCATCATTTCTGCCCCTGTGCAAAAACTTCCATCAGTTTTTCATACGGTATTTTTCCGCGGGTGAAATTTTCAAGCGCCATATAAACTTTCTCGGCTGGGGTATTCTCCCTGTTATGGCAGGCATCTGCCAGCTTTTCCTCGTCTTTTAACGGATGATAAACATGCTGTTTTCCATGGTACGCCTCAAAATACCGCAGGCCAAAGATTCTCTGTGACCTTGCATTGATATGGATGCCGTCCGGATTTGAGGTCAGCCCCTGCGCCGTGACAAAATAACAGTTCTCATTCTCTTCTGCAAACCTCATGAGTTCCCGGTTAATCAGCCCATACTCCACGCATCCCAGCCCAAACGCCGTTTTCCCCAGATAGTCTCCAAGGCCGCCTATGATAAACGGAATATCCGGAGCATTTAATTCTTTTCTCAAGCGTTCGACGATACGGGACAGTTTCCCATAATACGTTTTGTATTTTCCGCTGTCACTGTCGCTCTCACCCTGATGCCATAACACGCCTGCCAGTTCACTGTTTTCCATGGCGAATCCGGCTTCACTGACCGCATGGCGGAATAAAACGCCGTCGGGCGCCCATTCGTCTATCATGCTTCCTCCCTCCGCACATGGGATTAAGCCGATTTTTTCTTCCGGGTTCACACGGCACCAGGACTCGGCAAAGGATGATGCAAGGCTGATTCCCGCAACCGGTCTGTCGAAATTCACCGGCTCCGTCATCATCTGCCATCTGCCGCTGCGCAGCATTTCTATTCTCTCATTGTAAATCGGCGGCACCTCGTGTATAAAACCGCGGCCGGCCATGTTGGATTGTCCTATCATTAAAAAGGATTTCATTATGTATGCCTCCATATTTGCAAAGGGGCGCCTGCCGGCGCCCCACTCTTCCTGATTCTGCTGATTTCCCAGATTTTCTCCCTGCCGTCTTACCGAACCGCCCTCCTGAGAAGGTCGTTCAGCTCTTCCACTGTAAATGCGTAATTCTGATTGCAGAAATGGCAGTTTACTTCGATTGTTTTGCCCTCGTCGATCATTTCCTGAAGTTCTTTCCTTCCGATGCTGATCAGCGCTTTCTCCACCCTTGCTTTGTCACAGTTGCAGTAAAATTCCGTCGGCATCGTGTCTAGGATTTCCAGGCCGAATTCACCGATGACGGAATCGAGTATCATCTCCGGTGTCCGGCCCGCATCCAGGAGGGAGGTTATGGAATCCATATCCCCCAGCTTTTTCTCCAGTTTATCGATAATATCGTCGGATGCCCCCGGCAGAAGCTGGATAATGAATCCGCCCGCCTGGCGCACGGTATTGTCTTTGTTCATCAGGACGCCTAATGCGACCGAGGTCGGGATCTGCTCCGAAGTAGCGTAATAATAGGTCAGATCCTCGGCTATCTCGCCGGAAACCAGGATGGTCTGCCCTACATAAGGTTCCTTCAGGCCGATATCCCTGATCACGCTCAGAACGCCGACTCCTAAAGCGCCTCCCACGTCCAGCTTGCCCTTTGAATTGGGCGGCAGCATAACGGCGGGGTTAAAGGCATATCCCTTTACGTTTCCGGCGCTGTCGGCCGTCACGGTAAGGCCCTCAATCGGTCCGTCTCCCTCGACCCTCAGCGTCAGGATATCGTCTTTTCCCTTCATCATTATGCCCATCATGCCTCCTGCCGTCAGCAGTCTCCCCAGGGCGGCCGTCGCCACCGGGCTTGTATTATGGGCGGCTCTGGCCTTCTCCACCACTCCTCTTGTCGTTGCCGCAAAAGCCCGTATCTGGCCGTCCGCCGCCGTCGCTCTGATTATATAATCTCTGTCTGTTGTCATATATCGTCCTTTCTGTCCATATTCTCCCTTCGGCGCTTTCTCCTTGGGGAGGTCCGGATACTTTTCTTCTATATTGAGGTCTGCGTTTGATGTTTTTCCTTCTCTACTTGCCCTGTTCCCTGGCTACCACGTAAATACGCTCGCTTGTCTCTTTCGGCATTTCCCTTGTGAATGCGTCATATGCGGTCACAAATTCCATCCCCGCCTCTTCGATGGCCGCTTTCACTTCTTCCAGCGAATATGCCCTCTGAAAGTGAGTCTCCTGGTATTTCCGGTACAGTTCTCCCTCTTCCCGGATAAAAAGAGTCAGATCGTATTCATTGATACGTTCCTCCTCGTCATAGTCGTTGTCCCAGATGAAGCTGCTCTCTTCCCTGTCCTCCGCGATAGTGGACTGGCCCAGGATTTCCCTGTATTTGTATTCCGTATTGAGGTCGAATATAAAAACGCCTCTGGGATCCAGGTAATTATTTACCAGGCGGAATACCTGAACCAAGTCTTCATATTCCAGAATATAGTTCATCGAGTCACAGATGCTTACAACCGCGCATACCGTGCCGTACAGCTCAAACTCCCTCATATCCTGCTGCAGATAGAGAATGGGCAGTCCGGACTGCACTCTCTTTTCCATGGCAATCTGGAGCATGTCCTCCGAAAAATCCACACCAATCATGTCATAGCCCTGTTTCGCCAAAAGCTCGGTCAGACTTCCCGTCCCGCAGCCCAGGTCCAGGAGAATCCCTTCCCCGGCCCCATATTCCCGGAGCAGGGACGTAAGATATCCGCACCATTCCTCATAGGGGATGTTGTCCATAAACATATCGTAAACCGAGGCAAAGCCCGTATATGCATCCATATTTATTATACCTCATTTCACTCTTCTTAATAATCCGGTAACCTGCCGGTAAAACAGTAACCCGATCATAACAATTTTTTTCTTTAAAAGCAACCTGTTCTTGATTATTTCACTCTCTATGCGTTATACTTGTTATTGTCCTTACGTGATTACGGTAACTATCCCTGAACTGCTGGAATCCTTGTGCCACAGTTCTTATTGAAAGTGAACAGACCGATGAAAAACAGTTTCATTATTAAAAATATACGCAGAGCCCTGTTAAAACAGCTTATTTTCCCGGTTCTGCTTCTGATTGCCGCCATGGCGGCCCTGATAAAAATCCCCAGAGCCAATTTTCTTTCTCCCCGGCCTCTGAATTCCAAAAGCCATTATGAAAATTTTTATAACCGCGCTCTCCCCTACGTCACCGTTTCCGTGTCGGGTCTTCAATATACCGGCTGCAATTATGTCGTAAACGGGCGTACGGAGGGATATTATTACTATACCCTGACGGACGGTTTCTGCCAGTACTATCTGCTGGATAACCGCGATATTTCCAGCCCGGGCGGGGAGGCGCTTCCCCCTCTCAACTTAAGCGGCAGGCTGATTGAGATGACGGAAAGCGAATATGAGGCTGTCCTGTATGAGATGGCGGAGGGACTTGACTGGACCGTACCGTCCCTCAGGAAGATGACGGCGCCCTATGCGGTCTCCACCCTGCCCTATCCCGTATACCTGACCGTTTTGTTTCATCTTCTGGCCTACGGCTGCCTGTTTTTATCACTGACGGACATCCTCTGTTCGCTGTACTATATCTGGGAGCCCCACCGTTCCCCGACCTTCCGCTATCTGGGCAGTTTCGGCGAGATCCGGACGCTTCTCCCCAAGGTGGAGATTGAGATGAAACATGTCAGCATTGCCAAATCGGGTAACATCTATCTGACCCCCGGTTATATTGTCAATGTAGATACCGTCCGAAGCCTGATTCTGCCGCTTAAATCGGTCGTATGGGTTTATTATCACAGCAGGCGGCTTGCGCTCCCCGGACTCTCCCGGTTCCATTTCCGTATGAGCTACACGCTTCATATCATGGCCGACGACGGGCGCACCTATGATTTTACCGGCAAGAAAAAAGAAGATCTGGATTATATTATCGCCTCCCTGGAAGAACGTGACACAGGCATCCTTCTCGGATACTCCGAGGAAAACAGGCGGCTTGCCAGGGAAATATTAAAAAGCATCCGCGGGCAGAAAGGCAGGAAAACCGGCTGACAATTACTCAGCCGGTTTTCCCGCCTTTTTCAGTTCTCCTGGCTGCCCGCCAAAAGGAATAATTCATTGACCGCCACAGCCAGAGGACCGATATATTCAATCCTGTCGCTGAGCTCCGATTTTAAAATATAACCGCCGTGGTAGGACGAGTCGTAATGGCTGCAAAAATGCACGAACCGCTCCTCCACGTTCCTGTGTTCAAACATCTCCCCGTAGATAATCACCTTATCCGGAGCCAGAAGTGTGATGGTATTGACCGCTACCCGCGCCATCTGCTCGATGATATCGTCAAATACCTGCCACATCCCTTCATCCTCCACCGCCATCCACTCCGCCATATTCCTCGCTTCAATACGGCTTAAGTCTCCCTTTACCAGGCGGTAAAGCTCCGGCATGGTTTCTTCCGTGCAGGCCTCCCGGATCCTGGAGGCAATGGCATGGGTGGCCACTTTCGTCTCAAGGCACCCCCTGCGTCCGCAGCGGCACGGTTTCCCGTCTTTTTCCACGATATAATGGCCAATCTCCGCGGTCTTGGAATTCTGGCTGTCGTAAAGCCGTCCGTGGATAATGATGGCCGAACCGACTCCCGGCCCCCATTTGATGAACAGAAGATTTTCCCATTCCTTTCCGTTCCCGTAGATCAGCTCACCCTCGGCAAATGCCTTGACATTATTTTCCACAATGGTGGGAAGATTCATCTGTTTGCCGATAAGCTCTCCCACCGGGACCGCCTCGTTCCAAATCCGGTACGCATGCTGGCTTACGCCGGTACTCCGCTTAACCGGGCCAGGCACCGATACGCCGATTCCCAGCACTCCGTCCTTTGCAATACCGTTCTCCCACATCAGCGCCTTGCTCTCATCGGTCACCTTCTTTAAAAACTTCTCCGGGGCTATCGTCCCGTCGGTCGCCAACTGCTTCTCCCCAAGTTTCTTCCCCTTCAGGTTACTGATCGCGATAAAGGTTTTCGCCGCCTCTATACTGATAGAAAGCACATAGCTGTACTGGTAGTTGATATCAATCAGAATTTTTTTCCTGCCGGCCCGCCGTTCCTCTTCCACCTCGCCCTTTTCACAGAGAATCCCTGCTGATATCAGTTCGGTGCAGATCAGCGTCACAGTTGCCGGAGTCAGTTTCAGCCGGATGGCAATGTCTTTCCTGGACATTGCACCGCAATCATTGAGAAGCTTCAATATGGAGCTTCTGTTGCTCAGCTTCACATTCTCTAAATTGATTCCTGTATATCCCAATTTTTCGTCCTGTCCTTCTCTGCAATATTATATAAACTAATAACAGTCCAGCCCCTTCCGGACTGTTACAAAAAACTGTTTCCTCGACAATCTCTTTCTTTAGTATAGGTGCAATTGTTTTTTTTAGCAAGCAGAAAGTACGCCTGTGGGGAACCTGTTTAAAGAGGCCATTACCTGTGAACCGTTACAAGAGGCCGTCGTCCGCATATCCTCCAGTCAGGCGCTCCCGGTTAGTAACGGCAGATTTCCGCTCCCGTCATGTGGGCCAGTTTTTCAAGCTCCGACGCCACATTGCCGTAAATCACTACGAAATGAGGTTCCCATCCCTCTTTTACGCTGCCGTATACAACTTCCTTTGCCGCCTTCTCCGTCTTCACCACGATGGAAGTTCCGCAGAACTGTTTCGGCTTGTCGAGCGCCTCTCCCTGTGCGATGAAGAAACGGAAGGTGCCGTCCGTCTTTCTGCCGACGCGGAACACGGTCACATGCTCACATGCCTCGCAGCCAAAATCCATGGTCGGGCCGATCTTTCTGTTTGGATGCACTCCCACCCGGGCGCCAGTATCCTTCCTGGCCAGGGAGCAGGCCGCCATGCCGCAGTGCCAGTAGGTGATCGTCCCCTCTTTTTCATCCATGGAGACGGGATCCCCGAAGAATGCCGCATTACCGGTCAACTGGCTTCCAATGTACATGGACAGCGCCCCGTACACGTCGGATTCACAGCTCGCCGAAATCCCGGCGGCATTGAGCAGGGAAAGCACCGAACATACCGGTGTCCCGAAGGAAGTGAAAAAGTCGGGCCAGCAGCGGGAAGACAGGGCGCCGATTCCGTTCTCTTTAACATAGTCTTTGTATGCCTTGTAGAGACGGGCAAAATCTTTTACATTTTTCTCAGGGGTATCCTCCATCCCCACCATCCACTGTTTTGCTTCCTCAAGATATGCACCGCACTCCTCATCCGTAAAGCTTTTCGCCTTCTCAATAAGCTCTCTCGCCTCGATGGCCTCAAGCGTCACTCCGAAGGTGTGGAGAAGCTCCGCATCCAGGGCACGGCCAAAGCCGAAACCCTGGGGGGTATGACCGACGGCCGCCATTTTAAGGCTCCTTAATTTACAGCGCACATCGGCGGCTCGGATGGCAGCCCCTATCTCGGCCGCCACCTCATCCTCCTCCGGGGAGCCGAAAACGTATTCAAATTCCTCATCCCGGAATGCGCGGATAGCATTGGCCGCGGAATACGCCCCGGTCAGGGAATTCAGGCGGAGCCTGCCGCCGTCTATCACCGGCTCCCTCAGCGTCCAGAGAAGCACCGGGCAGGTAAAGCGTTTTAACACTTCGCCCGCGTAGGCCGCATTGGCAAAGGTAATGTTCTGAAGTACAATCAGATCCGGGTGGATGGTGTCCAGGAATCCATTCAAATCATCCAGTGTCAAAAGCATTTTGTCGGGATATACGCCGCCCTCCGTCAGGGAAGACAGCAGTTTTATGGATTTATCAAATTCGATCTGCGCACTTTCCAAATGGAACGTGCCGACGCCGATCGGAATATAGGCAACTTGAAAGCTCATTCTTTTTCTCCTTTTTCATTATCAGCCGCGGGTCCTGTTTTATACTCCGCGGATTCGGTTTTTCGTCCCGCAGACTCAGGCTTTTCCTTCCGCCTGCTCCTGATCTTTCATCATCTCTTCCATCTGCGCCTGGTTTAATGCCTCCACCTTCTTATTAATCCGGATCATGGAAACCACCAGAATTACGGTGAGGATCAGAATGACGCAGGAAATCGGCCGTTTGAAGAAAATCAGATAATCTTTATCATAGCTCATCATACTGGTGACAAAGTTCATCTCCATAATATCCGCCAGGATCATTCCCAGCATCATCGGAGTGGACGAGATGTCCAGTAACGTCAGCAGGTAGCTGAATACCAGAATGGCCGCGGTCAGCACCAGTTCCTTCGTGTTTCCGGTGGCTGCAAACGCGCCGGCAAAACAAAAGATAATGATGATCGGAGCCAGGTAGGTATAGCGCACCTGGATAATTTTGGCGACGGCCCTGGTGAGGGCCAGGCCGATGGGATACAGGAAAAGGTTGGCCACAAGGCAGCCCAGGATGATGGAATAGGCGATTACACCCTGCTTTGTAAACATATTAGGTCCGGGCTGGATGCCGTGCAGGATAAATGCCCCGAGAAGCAGCGCCGTAACTCCGTCACCGGGAATCCCCAGGGTCAGGAGGGGAATCATGGCCGAGCCTACCACCGCATTGTTGCTGGCCTCTGCCGCCGCAATTCCTTCCAGGCTCCCCTTGCCGAAGTCCTGGGGACGTTTGGAAGCTCTCCGGCATTCGTTGTAGCACATAAACTGGGCCACACCGCCGCCCACGCCCGGCATTGCGCCCAGAATCGAAGCGATGGCGGAGGATCGCGTGCAGGCCGGAAGGATCGATTTGGCCTCCTTGAACGTCAGTCCCTCATTGTCAATCTTCGTCATATCGTCCAGTTTTCCCTCTGCCAGGACAAAGTCCCTCAGCTTCTGCACCACCTGGGTCAGCGCAATCAGGGCGATCATGGCCGGCAGCATGTCGATTCCGTACCGCAGGGCATCGATGCCGAAGGTAAACCGCATGACGCCCGTTACCGCATCGGCTCCGATGGACGCCATCAGGATGCCCAGAAGACCCGACATAATTCCCTTTGGAAGGCTGTCGCCGCTGACGCCGGCTATCAGGGAAATGCCCAGGATCGCCATTGAGAAATACTCCACCGACGCGAATTTCGACACCAGTTTCGTGATGAACGAGGCACAGACCAGAAGTAACAGGGCTGAAAACAGGCCGCCGAAGGTGGAGGCGAATAAAGAGGTGTCCAGCGCTTTCTTCACCTTGCCCTTTTTTGCCAGCGGATACCCGTCGAACGTCGTGGCAATGGCCGAATTGGTTCCCGGCGTATTCAGCGTAATGGCGCTGATTGAGCCGCCGTACATGCCTCCGACATATACGGCCAGAAGGGAAATGATCGCCGTGTCCGGGGATGAAAATGAATAAGTAAGCGGCAGAAGCAGGATAATGCCCAGGGTAACGGAAAGGCCGGGAATACATCCCACGATCATGCCCAGAACCAGGCCTCCGAAAATAATTACCAGGTTACCGACGGTAAACACCTGGTGTAAAGCGAGAATAATCTGCTGTAAATCTCCCATAAAAGTCACCCTCCCAGTCCCGGAATGCCCGGCAGCGATACATGGAATACATATTTAAACAGAAAAAAGATTCCAATCCCTGCCGCAACCGTAAAGATATAGATAAAAGGTTTGCGCTCCCCGCAGTAAAACAGTATAGTCGGGAAAATAATAACTACGCCCGGAATAAATCCGATGTTGATCACCAGCGCCACAAAGACACAGAGAAGGACGATCATGATAATGCATGGTTTTTCCTTTTTCCAGTCGAATTCAATTATCTTTTCTTTTTTCAACACCAGGCTCTGTATCAGCAGTAAAACCGAACAGATCAGGGTTCCAGCCAGACAGATGCCCGGAATAATTCTCGGGCTGGGCGCACCGGAGTCAAACATGGGGAGACGAACCTGAGTCGGCATCGCAATCAGCATCGCGATGCTGAACAGCCCCATAAGGATTCCGGACCAGAAGTTGGTTTTAATCTTAAATTTCATTGACAACACTTCCTTTCTCCGAAGTCTCTGCAAAAATTTTCCTGAGATACGGGGAATGGGCTGCCTGACGGCAGCCCATCAGCCCCTTTTTGATACCCGACCCGTGCACACGGCTTTCAGGTCAGTGCCGCGTTTTTTATAACTGGTTCTTATTACTGCTGCTTGCTCAGAGTTTCAAATGCAGCGAGGGCTTTTGCACATCCGTCTTCCAGGAAAGCATTCGCATCATCACCGTACACCTCAAACCTGTTCAGCATAATCTCGCCAATCCAGTCGCTGTATTCCGGAGATGCCCATACGTCTTTGGAAATCTGGGCCACCTCATCGATCCAGGCCTGATCGGCTCCGGTGCGGACTGCGACAAATCCTCCGGCCGGAAGAATCGAACCGCTGTAATCAACGTCTGCATTCAGGGCAGGATCCTTTACATCGCCTGCAATTCCCGGAACCTCAATCGGGCCGTCAGGGCCTGCAAAACCTTCGAATTTCTTGTCGGAAAATGCCAGTACCGGGATCATGGTCCCTGCCTCCACGTCTTCCTGGCCGGCCTGGGTTGTGCCTACGAACACGTCCACTTCACCGTCCGTCAGACCTTTCTTCTGGGCTGCTCCTCCATCATAAGGAACTACCATCACCTTACCGCCCTCCTGGGCCATCAGGGAACCGAGAGCCAGATGCGGATCCGATAACGGGTTGCCGCCGGACATCTTGATACCGCCTGCTTTAGACTTTTCGAGAAGGTCTGCCAGCGTGGCATCCGGTTTTGCGTACATAATCCAGGTTCTGTCATCAATATCGGCAACCGGGTAAATATCATTTCTGTCAAAATCCACTACCTCTGTCTGATATTTCTTTCCCAGGTCATGACGGTACGCCACGCCGAATCCGTATACCAGGAGATCTTTGGTGGATGGATCCTGGTCCGTGTACCAGTTTGCCGCGGAGAATCCGTCTCCGCCGGTCATATTCTCAACGATAAAATTGTATTCCGGATGAACTTTGCCTGCTACCAGGGCATATTTTCTTGCAATGGCATCGGCCGTTCCTCCTACGCCGTAAGGGCAGATAATCTTAATTGTCTGGCCGCTTCCGCCTGCTGCCGGCGCATTTGCATCGGCAGCCGCCTCCGTCTTGCCGTCCGAAGCCGCTTTCGTCTCCGCCGCTCCCGATCCGGAACTTCCGCAGCCCGCCAGTGAAACCGCCATTACCGCCGCCATCGCCAGTGCTAATACTCTTTTCTTCATAATTAAAACCCTCCTGTATCATTTAAAATATTCTTTTGCTACTTAACCAACAATAATACCCCTGAAATAAACAACAGCAGATATGTAATCATCATAAACAGCTTCTGGCTCATTCTGGCATAGAGCTTTGCCCCGATGAACATTCCGGCCAGCAGAAACGGGATGGAGATCATCTGTGTTTTCACAAGTTCCGCATTCCACAGCCCCATCCTGATGTCGTCCGCCAGAATCATGCCGTTTAAGAAAATCCAGACCGTAGAGATGGTAGCCCTAAAGCTCACCTTATCCGGTATTTTTTTTGTCAGATAGCCGATTAAAAGCGGGCCGCCCGATACAAAAATCCCGTGCACGATACCGGCCAGCACCAGCAGAAGATACAGCGCCGGCGAATCTTTAACCCTCTCCTGCGCTGCAAAAGCCGCTTTCTTCCCGTCTTTTCCGTCCCCTTTTTTCAGTGTGTAAATTCCCTGTACGGACAGAAAGATGATGAAAACTCCGAGAATCTTATAAAGGATCTGTTCTTTTCCCGCAAACAGCCCTTTGATCAGGATTCCCCCGATAATGCCC
The DNA here is from genome assembly GCF_900547735.1 of uncultured Clostridium sp. Taxonomy (GTDB): domain Bacteria; phylum Bacillota; class Clostridia; order Lachnospirales; family Lachnospiraceae; genus Otoolea. Next base: position 18,316 of record NZ_URHZ01000038.1, read on the forward strand.
GCCGCCATGACGGCCACAATCTTTTTTAATTCCTTCCAGCAGACACTCCCGTGTTTACCGGCAAAGACGTAAATTCCCGATAAAAGCCCCAGCACGTTAAGCACCGGTTTGGCTACCGGATATCCCACCAGCATCAGGCTGGGCGGCATGGCGAGAATGGTTCCCGCAAAGCCGGTGATTCCCTGGATGATGTTGGTGAACAATATGATAAGAAGAAACAGTATGTAATTTGTCATCGGCGTTTACTTCCCGTGTTTTCTGCGGATTTCTTCAAACAGAGGCGCGTACTCCGAGTCTTTTCTGCAGAATACCGGCGTGTCTCCCAGCGTTGCCGGAACCGTATGGCTGCCTTTTCCGTATTCGTCCCCGGTCCACAGATGGATCCATTCTCCTTTTGGAAGATAAACCTCCCACTGGATTCGTTCCGCCAGATAGACGGGGGCTGCCAGCACATCCCGTCCCAGCATGTATTCATACTGGATATCGTAGCACGCCTCGTCCTCCTCGTTGTGCAGGAACAGAGGACGCTGCACCGGGATACCCGTCTTTGCATTCTCAGCAACCAGCATTTTTATATAGGGGGCCATCATCGTATAGATATCCACCAGACGGGCCAGCCTGTTCATGCAGTCTTCATCCTCATAATACTGGAAATTCTCGTCCGGGCGGTTCCCCTCATGGGTCCGCATCACCGGCGTGAATGCCGCCATCTCGGCCCAGCGCAGGAACAGTTCCTTTGTCCTGGTGTTGCCGAACAGGGATGTGTATCCTCCGATATCGCTGTGGCTTAAGCCGCAGCCGGTCATACCGGCGCTCAGGGCCGCGCAGATTACAGTTGCCAGACCGTCATGGATTGTAAAGTCCACCGACTGGTCGCCCGCCCAGAGCAGGGTGCAGTACTTCTGGCTTCCGGTGCCTCCGGCACGCATAAAATAAACCGCCTCGCCGAGCTTTCCCGTTTCCACAAGCGCATCGTAATTACATTTTGCCCAGAGAGCCGGCCAGCGGTTATGCTCCACCATCGCCGTTTTCCCGCTCGCGAGCACGATGTCGCCGGTCGGCAGGTATTCGCCGAAATCCGCCATCCATCCGTCCACTCCGATATCCAGGCTGTGTTTTATGATTACCTCATTTTTAAACCACTCATAGGCGGCGGGGTTGGTAAAATCCACCACACCGCAGTAGAATTCCCCGAAATCCACCAGGTAGTCGCTGCCGTCCGCTTTGGTGGCAAAGACTCCCGCCTCTTTCCCCCGGCGGTATAAATCCCCGTCGTTTACCAGGTATGGGTTGATGTAGCCCAGGAACCTGATTCCTCTCTCATGCAGCTCTTTGATCTGTTCCGGCAGGCCTGGGTACATTTCCTTATGGTACTGCCAGTCCCACTGGAGACGTTTTCCAAAGGATGTTACCCGCTTGCCGCACCAGTCCTGGCACCAGATGCCGGAAACTTTAATGCCGTGTTCCAGTGTCTTTTCAAGAAGGCCGAAGGAACGCTCGTTTCCTCCCTGGACGCCGATGATCAGGCCGTTATAAATCCAGTCCGGAAGCTCCGGCTGCCGTCCGAAGAAGGCGCTCTCCTTTTCCAGGAGTTCCACGAAATTTTCCGCCGCCTCGATACGGATGGAGGACGGCACTTCCCATATCTGCAGTTCATGGAAGCCGGGACTGCGGAAATCAAAATCGGCATAAGCCGTGGAATCCACGTGGAGATAGTAATGCTTAGTGGAAACAAAGGTGGGCTGCGGGTAATTGGTATTGTAATAATCCCCTCCCGCCTTATTTTCCACGTCCGAACGCCATGTCACATAGGTGGTTTTGTCCCGGCCGACTCCCGGCTCGGAGGTCCACAGCGGAAAATGCCTTCCCCTTAAGTTGAAGTATGACATCTGTTCGCCGCATCCATAGCATTTCTCGTCAGCGTCCGCACTGACACGGAACCAGAACCGGTTGACGGCCGGGTTTTTCTGTTCAAAGGAGAGCGCCGCACAGCCGCCGTCCAGTTTCAGGGTCATGGAAAGCTCCCCCTCCATATCAAATACCAGGCCGTCCGGCGTTTCCCGGGTTCCCGTAACGTAAAGCGCCCTGCGCTCCGTCACGTAATCCTCAATCTTGAAATTGCCGCGGTACATATCCACATTTTCTTTTCCGCATCCGACATAGATAATCGGAAGGTCTTTTCTGTATTCCAGAATCGTCTCCGAGCCGTGTTTTAATGCGAATTCATTGCCGTTTCGAATCAGTTTCATAAAAATCTCCTTACCGAATCTGCCGCTGCCGCTCTTTTTACGGGCGGCGGCGTCCGCCTTAATAATGTAATTCCTTATTCTCACCGATGAGTCCGGCATGGGCTCCCTGTCTGATTAACGGCTCCCGCTCCGCATGGGCAATCACCCATTTATTCTTCTGAAGCAGCAGGACTCCCTCCGCCTCCGCCGCTTCACTCTTGTGTTCCAGCGGGGTATTGGTTCCTCTGGGAAGGATTACGATCCCCTTAAATCCTTCGTCCGTTACGCGGCAGGGAGAAAGATGAAGCGTGGTCTGGTACATCTCGATTGCCGTGCCTCTTTCTACGAAAAAGACCTTTGCGTCCTCCACCCGGTATGTATTGTCATGAATTTCCCATACATGGCCCAGCACCAGCATAAAGTCGGTTACCGCCACGTTAATCTCGCTTCCCTTGTGATACTCAAAACCGTTGTATGTCGTATTCCGTCCGTTGCAGTAACCTGCCTGAATCTCCATCTCGCCGTAGAATTTATCCCGGATGTCCCGGAATACCGGCTCCGCTTCCAGCTCCGGCACCGAAGCCAGATATACATTCCCGTTCTCCGGTACCTCCGTGTGTTCTTCCATAAAGGAGACCAGTGCAGACATATCGTATCCCGTCACCACCCGTCCATAGGAGGCAAATTCCGGATCCTCCACGGAAAGAACGGGCACATCATTGACCTGATTCAGTCTTTCAAGCGTTGTCATGCTTATCCGCCTTTCTTCTTTCAAACTCTTCTCAGCCCTTTACCACCTTTATCGTGGCGCAGAAATCTTCTTTCCCATAGCCCAGTTCCAGCGCTTTGTCGTAGACACGGCAGGCATTCTGCTCACCCGGCATGGAAAGCCCGCACTCTTTTGCCAGCTCCATGCAGATATGGACGTCTTTCGCCATATTCTCCACGGAAAATGCGGTGGTATAGTCTTCCTTCTCGATCGGCGTTTTCTTGCCGTCCAGATAAAAGTTCTGGCCTCCTCCATAGGAGATGGCTTCCGCATAGGCGCTGACGCCGATCCCGTTCTTCTCAGCCAGGGCAATCGTCTCGTTGACGCCGTTTTGTATCTGGGAAACAAGAGCGTTATGGCAGATTTTCATAACCAGGCCCTTGCCGTTGCCGCCCATCCGGACTACATTTTCTCCCATGTAAAGGAGGATAGGGCGCATCTTCTCACATGTTTCCTCGTCTCCGCCCATATAGATGCCGAGCTTGCCCGCAACGGCCGCCGGTTTCGACTTCACAACCGGAGCGTCGATGAATCCGGCTCCCGTCTTCTTTACCATCTCCGATATCTCGATGGAAACGCTCGGATCGATTGTACTCATGTCAATGCAGGTCTTTGCCGCGTCCAGCACGTCTAAAATCCCTGTGTAAACCGCTCTGGAGTGCTCCGACTTCGGAACCATGGAGATAATTACGTCCGATTTTTCAGCCAGCTCTTTTGCGCTCCCGCAAGCTTCTGCCCCCCTGGATGCCAGAAGGTCCACCTTCTCTTTTACAAAATCAAACACATAAACCGTGTCGTCATGCTTTTTTACAATGTTCTCGCTCATGGACTCTCCCATGATGCCAAGTCCGATAAATCCAATCTTCATGGTTTTTATCATTCCTTTCTGCGGTGATATGATTACTCTGTAATGGTGTTATCCCATGCGTTAATGAATGTTCCAAGGCCCTGTGTGGTGTATGCGTGTTTCATCGTATCCTTATACACGTCGAGGCCGGTTGTCACGATATCCGCTCCGGCTGCGGCACAGTCCACAATCTGCTTCGGCGTACGGATTGCCGCACAGATGATCTCCGTCTTTCGGTAGAAGCCGTAATTTTTATAAATTTCGACGATGTTCTTTATGTATTCCCTGCAGTCCTCACCGTTGGCCTCTTTCCAGCCGATGAACGGGGAAACGAAGAGAGAGCCGTTTTTGGCCGGAAGAATGGCCTGGGCCGGTGAGAAAACGAGGGTTACATTGGTACGGATTCCCATCTTCTCCAGTCTTCTGGCTGCCGTAATACCGGACTCCACAGCCGGAATCTTGATCACGAAGTTAGGGCTGACGGCAGAAACCTTTTTAGCCATCTCCACCATCTCGTCCGCATCGTCCAGGTGGGGATTAATCTCTACCGATACCGGAAACTTGTCCACGCCCTCGATTCCCTCGGACTTAATCCACTCCGCGATATCGGTAATTGCCGTCATAAACGGTTTTCCGCTGACCATAATATGTCTCGGGTTTGTCGTCACACCGTCAATTCCAAAGGTATTGTAAGCGTACTGGATCTCATCAAGTTTTGCACTGTCTAAAAAGTATTTCATTTCTTTCCCTCTCTTTCTTTTAATTAATTCATTTAATTATCTAACAAATTCGAAGAAATTCCAAAGAGCATTTTTATGACTTCCCCCTGTTATTTCTCGGTTATGAGAATATAATATGGCAACATTGCACAAATGTCAACAGAATTTTAACAACCTTTTTGTTTTTAGTTACTTTGTTTAATTTATTTAATTAATTTTATGCAATCTACCGATTTTTTCTATTCTCAACATTTATTATAATAATTGTAAGGAACGTTTCCGCTTGTTCCGTAAACGCATGATCCGGACAAACCGGCTGTGAAAGGAGGCTTATTTATGAAGGAGTTGATTCGTCCAAAAGATTTGACGGCAGGGAGACCGCTCCCGGTTCTTCTCTCCTACTCTCTTCCCATGTTTGCCGGCATGTTTTTTCAGCAGGCCTACAATCTCGCCGACAGTTGGATCGCGGGCAACTACATCGGTTCCGTCTCCCTCGGAGCCGTGGGAACATGCTATCCTGTCACCGTCCTTTATATTGCCGTTGCATCGGGCCTCGGCATCGGGACCTCCATTTACTGCTCCCAGAAGTTTGGTTCCGGCGGACACCGCAATGTCAAAGATGCCGTAACCACGGCCCTGCTCTGCTTTATCCCATGCTCCGTGGTCCTGATGCTTTTCGGCCTTTTTGCCTGCCCCCATATCCTGACATGGCTCTCCGTCCCCAAGGAGGCTCTGCTGCCGACACGGCAGTATCTCTTCATTTACACCGCGGGCCTGCCGTTTCTCTTTCTGTATAATATTACCACAGGTGTGCTGAACGGACTTGGCAACTCCGGGACTCCGCTGATATTTCTGATTTTTTCTTCCTTTATGAATATTGTCCTGGATCTGGTTCTGGTGCTTTTCATTCCGCTCGGAATCCCGGGTCTGGCCCTGGCTACCATTCTCTCCCAGGCGGTATCTTCCCTGGCCACGCTCATTGCCGTGAAGAAACTGTGCCGCCGGCTCGGCGGGGAAGAACGTTCTTCCTTCTCCCTTCCCGTTTTGAGGGAAATACTGAGGCTCGCAGTTCCAAGCATTGTCCAGCATGTCTTCATGTCCACCGGCCAGCTTGCCCTGCAAAATATCATCAACGGATACGGCGTCATCACGATGGCCGGCTACTCCATCGCCTTTCGCCTAAACGGCCTGTATGTCAACTCACTGATGGCGCTCAGCAACGCCCTCTCCGGCTTTATTGCACAGAATAAGGGTGCGGGAAAACACGGTCGCATCCGGCAGGGATACCGGCTCTGCCTGATTCTGGGCGGATGTTTTACTTCGGCCGTCGTGTTCCTGATGCTCGCGGACGGCCCGGCCGTCCTGTCGTTTTTCGTCTCCCCCGATCCGGGAAAAGCGGAAATCATTGAAGCGGGAATGGGGTTTGTCCGCATTGTGGTTCCCTTCTACTTTCTGGTCTGCCTGAAAATTGTGACGGACGGCGCCCTGAGGGGAATCGGCCGCATGAACGCCTTCATGATGTCCAGCATCTCCGATGTGATGGTGCGTCTCCTCCTCGGGAATTTCTTCTCCCGTCACTGGGGCATAAACGGCGTCTGGTGGATCTGGCCGGCCGCCTGGGCGGTTGGAACCTCCGTCTGCTGCCTGTCATACCGGAGAGCGGACGGATACATCGCAAAAAGAGCCGGACAGAGCCGCTGATAATCAGCGGCTCTGCACGGCCCTTTATGGCGTTATATCAGAACAGGATATGCATTACGATTGAAACAATCGGAATGGCAATCAGCGTTCTGATAAAAAAGATGAGAATCAATTTCCCAATTCCCAGCGGTATGTCGGATTCCATGATGGATACGGCGCTGTTGGAAAACATGATAATCTGTAATGCGGATACGACTATCACAAAGAAAGCGGCTTCCACGGAAATGGAAAGCGTGGAGATGAAAGTGGCGGGTATGGCGATTTCAGCCAGGCCGAGGATCATGGCGGGAGCAATTTCTGCGGCATTGGGGACCTGGCACAACTTCAGAATCGGAATAAACGGAATCCCCAGTATATTGAAAAGCGGTGTGTATTCCACCAGCAGAAAAGTGATTGAGGAGATGGCCATAATATAAGCCGAAATTTTCTGGGCAAAAACAAGCACTTCGAACAGCGCTTTTAAATAAACGGAAGGAGCGGATGTTTCTTCCGCTTTCTTGAGGGCGGCCATATAGCCCTGCCCCAATAAGGACAGGCTGAATCTTCTGCGTTCTTCATTCTCCCTCTGCGTTCCGTCGATAAACGTATCCGGCATTCCCTTCAGGGGAAAGATGCGGATTACAACCGCCGCCATGACGAAAGACAGCAGGAAGGAGGTAATCAGCACTTTACCGTAATGTTCCGTGATATTTGCCGTCGCGGTCAGAACCGCAAAGAATCCCAGGCTGATAAAACTGAAGTTGGTGGCAATACCGGCGGCCTCACGGGTAGTATACTTTTTTTCTTTATACAGTTTATTTGTAAAGAAGATTCCGAGGGTCGGATTGGCGACAAAGGAGGTGACGGCGTCGATCGCAGCATAGCCGGGAACCTTAAATACGGGACGCATAAACGGCTCGATCAGAACGCCGATATATTCCAGCAGGCCGAACTCCGTAATAAAGGGAACCATAAGGCCTGCGACGACAATGGTGACCAACACCGTCTTAGCCAGTCCCAGCCCCTGTCCGCCGACAGCCGGTCCGGTCAGATATTCCGGTCCGATTTGCAGGATCGTCATTCCGCTCAGAATAAATCCGATTATATATAAAACAATGGAATACGTTTTTACGCTCCCGTACAGCCGGGTCAGCGTTGGAAATTTATCCGTCGTCCGGGCAATGATACAAAAAAGAATCAGGGAGCCTATCGATATCATGACCAGTGTGGAAAGGCATGGGGAAAGGGCGGACTTAATAAGGTTTACCGAGTAAACGAGAAGAACGCCTTTCCCATTGTCCGAAGGCACAAGAGGAACAAAAAAGTAGATAATGCCGATGAGGGACATGGCAAAAAACTTCAAAGCAGCTTTCATCGTTGGTTTGCTATTCATAAATATACCTATCCTTTCAAGCAAGAAAACAGTATTTACGGCCGGTTGGCCTAATCGGAAAGTTCAATTGTATTTTCATCCGTGTGAATCCGTATCGTCATGCCCTCCTTCAGAGCCCGGTAGAAGGAATCGGGGACGCCGCATACCATAGGGATTTCCATGATTACGGCGGAGGAAACCAGGACCGTATCGAGATTTTTGACGATAAGGCCGGCCGGCTGCGTACCGCCCTGTTCTAATTTGTAAAGGCCGTCGGCCTGAACAACGGAGCTCCCCTTGCCGCCGGGAAATACTAAAATTTTACCGGCTATGCTCCGGCCTTCCAGGCAGTGCCCTGATTCCGTAATCCGGCCGGTTGCCGGATTGGTGAAGTAAAAAAGAATTTCTTCGGACGAGATTACGGCTTCGCCCTGGGCAGTGCCCGGGGAAATTGTCTTACAGGAATAGAAACGGGCCATTTATTTACCTCCTTTTACAGCACGGCACAGACAGTCTTCCATACTCATCACCTGGACATGCACCTTAAAGGACACCATATAATAGGCACATTTCGGGGAGTCGCTTAAGCCCGTTTTACCGGAAAGGAACCCCCAGACAGGAGACTCATCGATACAGGTATCCGCTATCATCTGCACATTCTTTTCTTTCAGTTCATCATAAATGCCGGAGCCGCGCGCAAGACTGACGGTATGGCGCGATGTCAGAATCCAGACGGGTATCGAGGCCCGGCGGCCTTCCATCGCTTCCTTCACCTCCAGAACCTGCCGATAGGTGTAATGAGGGCAGCCAAGCATTACAAATTCAGCGGACCTTCCGTAATCCGGGGCATATTCTTTCCTGAGGCCGTCCAGATCGCTCCGTGTAACGGTAACGGTGCGCAGGGGCGTTTTGCCCCCTGTTGCCGCTTCAAGAGTAGGGGAGCCGGGAGTAATGCCGGGAATATGGAACATTTCAAATGAACCCGAAACATTGAGCTGCGTGCCAAGGGCTATCATCTGTTCGGTGGTGGGAGCGGCGGGGAGATTCAGAAAAACAGGAATTCCCCTGCCGATTTTTTTACCCATGAGCCCAAGCAGGGCGTAGGAAAAATCATCCTTCATATCTGCTTCTACGTAAACGGCGGTATCCGCAAACCGGTTTTCATCCAGGAGCATCCCGTATTCGGGCGTGAAACCCGTGATGGCGGCGCAAAGTGCGGTGGCGGCGCTTTCGCGGTTTGTCTTTGCCCCGAGTACCGAGTTCACAAAAATGGTGGCGCTTGTCTCTGAAAAGGCGGTGATTTCCCCCTGCTCCGGAATATTCTCCTTCAGATAAGGGGTACAACTGTAAGTCAGGGAAGCGCCCAGACTGCGGTAGGCGTTTTCTGTCCGTCTCATATTTTCTTCGGCGCCGGGAGACAGCATGGAGCGGCTTTTGAAATAGCATATGGAATATCCGGGGTTTACGGTGGGCGTTACGGCGCAGACGGCCCCGGCCAGAACCATTTTTTCGGCAAACCAGATATCGGCGCCCTGGGCGCTCAGAGAGACATGGGCGCGGGTGACCGGCACAAAGCGCGCGGCGCGGAAGCTTTCTCCCACAGCAGTGAGAATCCGTACGGCCATTGCCTTCCCCTTGCCATATTTCCCATCCATCATATCACGCTGGTTATCGGTTAATAACATAATCATTCCTCTTTTCGAAGTCTATTTTGTAACCAGATTTCCCATTTCCGGATCGTAACCGCTGTAAAAACCGCAGCCGGACTTCATACCCAGGCTGCCCGAATCGATCAAGGCCTTCAGTTTTTCCGGCGGCTTATCCCGCTCGTCCCCACTGGCATTGAAATAGGAATTTTCGATTGCATAGACGGTATCCAGGCCAATCAAATCCATGAGCTGAAATGGGCCGATATTCGTATGCCATTCCATCATCCAGCCCCGATCAAACTCAGAGGGAGTAATATAGCCGTTGGACCAGAGATAAAGACACTCTTTTTTTACGGCTCTCCAGACTCTGTTAATGGAGTATCCCTTTATTTCCCTCTCTGTTATGATGGGTTCGAATCCGAGCGTGCGGTAATGGGCGACAGCGGCCTGTTTCGCCGCCTCACCGGTACTGGGATTCCACATCATTTCCAGATAGTCGTTGCGGATTGGATCGTCATGGTCCACCGAAAAGGTGAGCGCCCTTCTCTCCGGGGATACGTAGGCATAGATATCGCTCATCAGCAGGGAGGATGTGTTGGAGTTCAGCAGAGCATCCGGCGGGCACAGGGCATCTAACTGACGGAAAATCTCCTGTTTCACTTCCAGTTTTTCCGGTACGTTCTCTACGACAAGCTGTGCATTTTTACATGCCTCCTTAAGGCTTTCGGCATAAGATATTCTTTGTTCCGCAGCGTCGGCTTCCGCCTGGGATAAACGCCCCGTCTCAACATAATAGTCAAGCCATTTGCGTATCTTGCTGCGGCATTTGTCAATGGAGGCGCGGGTGCGGCTGTATCCGGTGACCTGCTTTCCATATACGGCATTCCGGAAGGCTATCATGGATCCCTGAGTTCCCACGCCTACAACTGTTACATGTTTGATTGTGTCAATCGCTTGTGACATGTCGGCTCCTTTCTTACTGCATGAATCATTACTGTTCAAGAATCATTACAATTCATTATAAAAGCAAGTTTCGTGCCAAACAGGATTCAGATTGTTCATTCCCGCCGGACGGCGTATAAACGGCAAAATACCACGGAACCGTTGTTACCATCGCCTCATTTAGGCATTTATATCATATAGCTGTATCAAAATAGCACTGCAACAAAAAGTTACAGTGCTATTTTATAATACAGCTACGAAGGCTGATTTTTATGGGGCGGCACAATTTGCAGCCGTTTCATCCGCGCCAGCAGATTTTGTCTGCTGATTTGCAGGGTACGCGCGGAGGCGGAAATATTCCAGTTCTCCTTTTCCAGAGTACGGAGCAGCAGTTCCCTCTGATAGTTTTTCAATCCTTCCGTAAGACCCGCGGCAGGTTCTGCTTCTGAGAGCGCTGTCCCCGGAAGGCGGGATTCGTTCCGGCTGCGGACCGGAGTTCTCCTTGTGACAACCGGAAGGTCTTTTAGCGTCAGTGTATCGGAAAATTCGGATGCCTTCAGCAGCATATTTTGAATCGTATGCTGCAGTTCGCGCGTATTGCCGTACCAGGTCCTGTTCCCGAGCCAGTCGATTAACTCATCGGAGAGATGGACAATATTTCTGCCGAGTTCCTTGTTATATTTTTTGACAAATAAAAGGCTGAGGCTGATGATGTCTTCCGGGCGTTCCCTGAGCGGCGGTATTTCCAGGCAGTATTCAGAAATCCGGTAATAGAGGTCGGGTCTTAACCGGCCTTCGTCCAAAAGCGTCTGAAGGTTCTCATTTGACGCGCAGATAAGACGGCACCGGACCGGAAATTCTTTTGTGCTCCCCACCGGACGTACGCACCGTTCCTGAAGTACGCGGAGCAGCTTCGTCTGGTTCAGAGGCGTCAGGGAATTGAATTCATCCAGAAACAGGGTTCCCTCTCCTGCCTCCCGGAACAGGCCTATATTATTAACCGCACCGGTATAGGCGCCTTTGACGGTTCCGAACAGCGTGCTTTCAAAAAGCTCGGCCGGAATTGCGGCACAGTTGATGGCAATAAATTTATGGCGCTCCCGGCCGAGATTGTGGATACTCTGTGCCAGGACCTCTTTCCCAACTCCCGTTTCACCGGTGATGAGAATGGACATATTCATCGGCGCGACAGACTGTGCCTCTTTTATAATTTCACTCATAATTGGCGAGGTTCCGGTAATGTCCGCGAATGTATAACGCGTTCCCTCTGCAATATGAACGGGATCGGCTTCTATGAGCGTATCGTCCTGGATCTGCCGTTTATGTTCTAACAGTTTATAGAGCAGTTTCCGCAGCGTAGATTCTGTCCGGCAAATGGAATAGACGCCGATAATCTCACCGTCCTTTTTTACAGGTACGGTTTCATAATTAATATAAACGGGAGCTTCTCCCACAAAGGCGTGGGGTCTGTAAGCGTTCAGAATCGCTTCCCCGCTGTCCATTACGCGCCGGTGTTCGGAGGTTTCCCAGTCGGAATGTTCATAGGCAAGCCAGGAAATTTCTCCCAGCGCTTTTCCGGCATCCATATGTTCCATCTCCGCCTTGGCGGGATTAAATACCGTGATGACACAGTTTCGATCCGTGAGGATTATGCCCTCATGAACATTCTGGATGATCGTTTCGAGGCAATATAATTTTTCTTCCAGCTCCTTAATTCTCCCGCTTTGTGTATTTTGCATATGTATCCCTCCCTCTGCTTAGTATATAGGAAAGAGTGGGGGGATATCAATAGGAAAAGTAATCTGCTTTTTACGATATAAAAACGTTATTGTTCACAGCGCAATGCAGTGTGGACAGTAACTAAAAAACCGGCAGGGAAACCCTGACTTGCATTCAGGTTCCTCTGCCGGTTATTACCGTTCTCTTCTCTCCGCCCTTTACCGCTTATTATTTATTGCGGCCGCAGCACTTCTTATATTTCTTTCCGCTTCCGCATGGACATGGATCGTTTGGATAGATCTTCTGCTCGTTGCGCACGGTTCCGGATGCTTTCTGTGTTTTGTACAGTTCTTTTCTCTTCTCTTCTGTCAGGATGGAATCCCACTGCGGAAGTTCGAAAAGCCAGTTAGCCTTTGCCTCTACCATGTTGTAATATAATTTCTCCGGGTCGATCTCAATCTTGACAGCGGTATCCTCGTCCATTGTCTCGATTGGGTTCTCGTAGCCTTTCAGGCTCTCGTTGATTCCGTCTAAGAATCCCGTCATGATTAATACTTCTGTCTCATATTTCTCGGCCAGCTCTTTCACTGTGCCTTCTATTACCTCTGTGGGATTGGAAAGGATCTTCTCATAAATTCCCTTCTCAATTGTAAAATATCCGGACCAGAGTTCTTCCTTCTGTTTATCATCCATCCCATCGCCGTATGCAAGATTACGCCAGTTTTCCAACAATGTCATATGTAATAACCTTCCTTTTTCCGTGATTATTAACGCAAATGCGTCAGTCCGTCTCTAGTATATAACATGTTGACGGTTTTTGCAAAATATTTTTTTCTTAACACGTTTCACACAATACATCCTGTGTGAACAGTCCTCCCCTCACTCCTGTACGGGCAGCAGAGCCGCCTGCTCTTTCACAAACCCTAAGAACCGCCTTGATGCCGGAGAGATAAAACGGTCTTCCTTCCAGAACATGTAAAGCGTGCGCGGCGTCATATAATCCGTCAGACGCAGGCAGGTGACGTGATAACGGCTGTCGCCGTACCGCCTGGGTACCACGGCGACGCCCATCCCGGCCGCGACAAGCTGCGTGACCATGATATTGTCCACCGCTTCATGGACAATCTTCCGCTTAATCCCCTGGGCTTCGTAGACTCTGTCGTTCTCGTGGCGCAACCCGCTCGATTTGTTATAAGCGATGAACTGACAGTCCTTCGTGTCCCGGATGCAGACCTCTTCCCGGGAGGCGAGAGGATGTCCCGGAGGCACAATCAGAGCCATCTCCTCCATATAGACGGGAAACGACGTCAAAGCTGTGCATTCCGGACGTGAACCAAAACCCACATCACTTTTCCCCGAAAGCACGAACTCTTCCGCCTCCTTGGTCGGCTGTTCAAGGAGTGTAAACTTCACGCTGTGATTCTCCGGAGTCTCACAGAACGCCCGGACAATTCGGGGAATGAATACGGCGCTCATCGCACTGATATAGGAGAGGGTGATGTGGCCTCTGTCGGAATTCACCAGGCAGTCGATGCTGTCCACGGCGCTCTCTATCTCCCCGAAAATCCTTTCCGCGTGGCCGAGCAGAATCTCGCCATACTTCGTAAGCTCCACGGTCCGCCCGTCCTTCTTCAGCAGTGGGGCGTTCAATTCCCTCTCCAGCTCCTGAATCGAGAAACTGAGGGCCGGCTGGGATATAAAAAGAAGCTGGGCGGCTTTCGTATAATTCCCGGTCTCCGCCACCTTCTGAAAATATTGTAACTGCTTAAGCGTCATTCCTCTCTCTCCTTCGGCCTCTTTGTCTTTTATGATAATTCACAATTTTCCCACTGTCAATGATAAGTTTTATTGTGATTTTCCATAAAATATAAGTATTTCCTTATTTTCCCGCTTTATTATATCATCAAATTATCACAAATAACCATTTTAATACGGCAGAAAATTCAACCAGTTCACCATCGCCGCTCCATTGCGGCATCTGCATGGCCGGTACCGGAAAAGGCGCCTTCCGGCCGGCGGAAGGTGTGAACCGCATCGGGATAATCTGCCGGGCAGGCAATGAAAAACAAACACAGACCAGGAGGTTAACTATAATGAACGAGAATCAAATCACAAAGCAGGTGGCAATTATTGGAGAATCCATCAGTCACAGCATGTCTCCCGCCATGATGAACGCGGCATTCCGGGAAAAGGGGCTGGACTATCATTTTTCCATCATCAACGCAGCCCCGGAAGATTTCAGAAACGTGCTGATGAAGCTTCCCGAACAGAATTACGCGGGACTGACCGTGACCATTCCTTATAAGATTGAAATCATGCAGTATCTCGATGAAATCGACCCGATGGCCCGCCTCATCGGCGCGGTCAACACCGTCAAATTTGAGAATGGAAAAATGATGGGGTACAACACCGACGGAGAAGGTTTTGTCCGCGGCCTGGAAGAAGATTTCGGTGTAAATATCCCGGATAACACCTTCTTTATCATCGGCGCCGGCGGCGTTTCCCGGGCTCTGACCACGGTGCTGGCTTCCAGAAAGCCGAAACGTATTTTCCTGGAATCCCTCTATTTTGAGGATGCCAGAGCGCTCTGCGACAATATCAATCACAATGTTTACGACTGCTGTGTGCCGCTTAAGGCCGATGAAGATTTCAAACCTTTCATTGATCAGTCCGATGTCGTCATCAATGCCAGCTTTATCGGGATGCCGCCTCATGAAAATGAGACGCCCATCGACATCTCCCTTCTCCGGAAGGAACTTCTGGTGGCGGATGTCATTTACAACCCCTTAAAGAGCAAATTCCTCCAGGCGGCGGACGAACTGGGATGCCGTCACTTAAACGGCCAGGTGCAGCTCTTCCATCAGGGAAAAATCGCCTTTAAAATCTGGACCGGCGAGGAGGCGCCTTCCGGTGTCATGCGAAAGGCAGTATTTGGATAAACAGCTGATTAATTATTCTGGAAAAGGAGTATTGAAAAATGAAAAATATATTGGAACAAATGAGTTTAACCGGAAAAAAAGCGCTTGTAACGGGAGGCGCCCGCGGATTGAACTACAGCATTGCAGAAGGTCTCTGTGAGGCAGGCGCCGATGTGGTGCTCCTCGATATCAGCGAGGCCGTGTTCGAGTCGGCAAAGACACTCTCACAGCTCGGAACAAAGGTGTATGGGGTAAAAGGCGATTTGTCCGACACCTCCGATTTGGACCGGATGTATGCTGAAGCGCTCGATTACCTGGGCGGCCGCCTCGATATCCTGATAAACGGAGCCGGTATCCAATACCGCTGCCTGGCAAAGGACTTCCCGGAAGACCAGTGGCGCAGGGTGCTGGACCTCAACCTGAACGCGTTATTCTTCATGGCCCAGCGGGCGGGGCGCACGATGCTTAAGCAGGGTTACGGGCGCCTGATTAACATCGCATCCCTGAGCTCCTTCGACGGAGCCAGCATGATCGCCGCCTACACGGCCAGCAAGGGAGGCGTGGCACAGCTCACCAAGGTGCTGTCCACCGAGTGGGCGGAACAGGGCGTCAATGTCAATGCCATAGCGCCCGGCTATATGGTGACGGAGCTGACTAAGAACATAAAAGAAGTGAACCCGAAGCAGTACGAAAGCATCTGCACACGCATTCCCAAGGGCAGATGGGGACAGCCGGAGGATTTAAAGGGGCTGGCGGTCTTTCTCGCATCCGATGCCTCCGAATACATGACCGGACAGATTATCCCGGTGGACGGCGGCTACCTGAGTAAATAAAAGGAGGAAATATCAATGGATGGTATTGGAATTTTAGGCCTTGGCATTGGGCTGGGCCTGCTGATTTACTTAAGCTTCAAGGGCTGGAGCATGATTCCCACCTCTATCGCCGCATCCCTGGCCGTCATCATCACCAACCGGATGAACCTCTGGGAGGCCTTCAGTGTAAGCTATGCGTCCTCGATGAAAAACTACGCCGGGACCTATCTCCTTTTGTTCTTTCTCGGCACCGTCTTCGGCGGCCTGATGGGCGAAAGCGGGGCGGCAAAATCGATTGCGGTCAAGCTGCTGAACACGCTGGGAAGCGGCAAGGGACTTCTGATTGTCGTTCTGGTCAGCGGAATCCTGTCCTACGGAGGAATCAACCTCTTTGTGCTGCTCTTCACGATTTATCCCATCGCGCTGGTCCTGTTCAACAATGAAAATATTCCCAAGCGCCTGTTTCCGGCGGCGATGCTGCTTGGAAGCGCGACCTTCAGCATGGTGGGCCTGCCCGGCTCCCCGGCCATCCAGAACCTGATCCCCTGTGCGGTGCTTGGCACAAACGCCTACGCGGCCCCGCTCAACGGAACCCTGGTTTCCATCGTGATGTTTGCCCTGGGCATGGTTTTCCTGGTACGCCAGCAGAAACGGCTGGCCGCGGCCGGTATCGGCTTTGTGCCCGGTTCCCGTGACGACCTTAGTAAAATCCGTATCTCGGAGAACGACGAACTCCCGCACTGGGCGCTGTCCATGCTGCCGATGGCAGTTCTGATTCTCTTCATTTTCTTTACCCGCAATACCCTGGACACGGTTTATGCGGTGAATATCGCCCTGTCCATTGGAATTGCCATGGTGCTCTGCCTGTTCTGGAAACGCATTAAGAATCCGCTGAATTCAATCAACGAGAGCGCCCAAAACAGTATCACCGCCCTGCTCAACACATCGGTAATCGTGGGGTTCGGCGGCGTGGTACAGGCCTCCTCCGGCTTTGCCTCCGTTGTAGAATTCGCACTTTCCATGGCTATGAGCCCGCTCATTTCCGCCTCCCTGGCCACCGGCATTGTCTCGGCCGCCACCGGCTCATGCTCCGGCGGTCTGCAGATTTTCCTGGATTCCCTGGAACCGAAATACATCGAACTCTGCCGGGCTGCGGGCATCCCCCTGGAGATCCTGCACCGCGTTATCTGCCTGGCCGGCGCGGGCCTGGATACGCTGCCGCACAGCGGAGGTTTCATTACCGCTATCGTCTATACGCAGTTGACGGCAAAGGAATCCTATAAATACGTATTTTTCACAAATATCGTCGTCACCTCCATCGGCTGTGTGGTTTCCATCCTGCTCTTTATGGCGCTTGGAATTATCTAGGGAAGAAACCGCAGCCTGGGATCAAGGGTTGATGAAACAGAAGTGAACCGGAACTGCAACCAACACTTCACTTTTAATAGAACCGGGTGCGGCTTTGCATTTGATACGGCCGCACCCGATACGCAGGAATCTGATTATAAAAGAATTTGATAATAAAAGAATATGATTATAAAGGAGAATGATTATGATAAAAACCTTAACGGTCCGCGGAAAGGAAATCGGAGCCGGAGTCCCCGGCATTATCGTGCCAATCGTGGAAGTAACCGAAACAAAGATTTTAGAAAAAGCGGCGGCCATCCGCAATCTGGCCATTGATATGGTGGAGTGGCGCGTGGATTTCTTTGAACACGCTCTAGAGCCGGAGCAGGTTTTAAATACGCTTCACAGGCTCCGTGAATCGCTCCCCTCTCTCCCGCTGCTGTTCACCTTCCGCACGGCGGAGGAGGGCGGTGAAAAAGAAATATCCCTGTCAGAATATACAGCGTTAAACCGTCTGGCCGCCGAAAGCGGCAGCGCCGACCTGATCGATGTACAGATTTTTATGGACGATGAGACGGCAAGGGAAAATATCGCCGCCATCCATGCGGCCGGCGCCCTGGTCATCGGTTCCAACCATGATTTCCACAAGACTCCTCCCCGTGAGGAAATCCTCTACCGGCTGCGCAAAATGCAGGATATGGGCGTGGATATTCCAAAGCTGGCGGTGATGCCGAGGGGCACGGACGATGTTCTGGAACTTCTCGCCGCAACGGCCAGGATGCATGAAGCTTATGCCAACCGCCCTATTATCACGATGTCCATGGGCGGAAAAGGCGTTGTCAGCCGTCTGGCCGCGGAGGTTTTCGGCTCCTCCATGACCTTCGGCGCGGTCGGCACAGGCTCCGCTCCCGGCCAAATCCCGGTCGACCGGATGTCCAGCGCCCTGGATCTCTTCCACACCGCGCTGTGAGCGGGGAGAAAGTGAGGATATCATGAACTCAATTACCACCAATACAAAACTGATAGCCCTTCTGGGATATCCGCTGGGCCAGTCCGTCTCCGCGGTCTCCCACAACAGGGTATATGAAAAAAAGGGCTGGGACTGCTGCTATCTCCCCGTTGAGGTAGAAAACCCGGAACACCTTGGGAAGATTATAAGCGGAATCCGCCATATGAACTTTGCCGGTTTTGCCGTCACAAAACCGTATAAGATTGCCGTGATGAAATATCTGGACGATGCAGATGAAATGACGCGTCTGATGGGCTCCTGCAATACCGTGGTGGTGCAGGAAGACGGTTCCCTGAAGGGATACAACACGGACGGTCTGGGAGCGCTCCGCTCCATACAGGAAGAAACCGGGGTGGAAATCCCCGGCAATACCTTCCTCTGCTTCGGCGCTGGGGGAGCCGGCAAGTCCATCTGCATGGAACTGGCCTTACATAAGGCGGGGCGCATCTATATCTCGGATTTTGAAACGCCGTGCCGTGAACTGGCGGAGCAGATTAACCGGATAAGCCCGGGAACGGCCACCGCACTTCCGGTAACCGACCGCACCGCTGTTCGCAAAGCCGCGGCGCAGTGCGGCGTCATGATGAATCTGAGCGGACTTGGCATGTATGGCCATCTGGATGAGACACCGTTAGAAGAAGCATGTTTTCGGCCCCGTCAAATCTGCTTTGACGCGACCTACAATCCGGTGAGGACCCGTTTCCTCCGGGATGCCGAAGAAGCCGGCTGTACCGCCGTAAACGGACTCGGGATGCTGGTCTATCAGGCCACCCGTCAGATTGCCCTGTGGACCGGACACGCGGAGCCTGTCGCAGAGATGCGGGAGGCAATGAGTGAGGCGGCGGGATTCTCCGCCTGCGGCGGGTCGCTTTAGCGGCATCATTCCTCTGCGCGGCATGTGCATCCTCGCGGAGCGTTTTTGATTCATAGGACGTAACTTCCTATGAATCAAAAAAACCGGCCTGCCTGCAATCTGCAGACAAGCCGGTTTAAAAAGGGGAGGATAAGTATTCAAAAATTTCTCTTTTGTGATACTTACAGTATAACCTCCCTGTTTGGATTTATACACAATACGAAAAATATTTTTATTAATTTGATTCCGGGGCGAATGAACCGTCTTTAACTATCGGATATGGTTTTCCGGATACTATGGTTTTTGAATTTACCGTTACGGTTCCCGAAGTAACCGTTCCGTTTTTCGTGTCATACTTTTTACACGTAACGGCTGCACCGCTTTTGGCATCATCCAGCGTTATCTTACTGTCCGTCAGGTATAGGATATAACTGTCCCCGCTCTTGCACATCATCCAGCTTTTATTCTTAACATTCAGTCCCTGTTTTGACAGTTCCTCGGCAACAACTTTGGCAAAAGAGCCATACTCTCCATACCCGGCAGTATCTGTTGAAATTGCCTCCGAATCCAATGTTGTGTTTTTCTTAAAAAACTCTGCCAGATTCTTATATGCCACTCCTTTATAAGAACTCAAATCCATATTGGTAAGCAGCGAATGGAGCGTCACAATATCCATCTCCCACTCTCCGTGTTTGCTGCATTCAATCCTGACCGCCTCCAGATTATTCACAAGCTGGCATCTGTATTTACCACCGCTCTTACACAGTCCGTCATAAGCATAAACAATGGAACTTATCTCCGTTCCTTTGTCATTGCCGCCGTGGTTCACAATTATCTTATTCAATACCTGGACAGCCGCAGCCGAATCCGGCGCCCTGCCGAGATCAGTCAGTCCAGCCAGATATTCCTCCGCAATCGTATCCATCGCATGAAGGCAGGCGGCTTTTCTCGACTTCTCAATATACTTCATAAACTGGGGTGCGAGCAGCCCAGTCAGTATAATCAATATTGCAATTGCAATAATCAGCTCGATTAGACTGAAACCTCTTTCTTTTTTCCTCATACTGCATCTCTTTTCTCGTGAACTATGGTAAAGCCACCCCAAGATAATCTGTTTTTGTCTTACTAAATCTTTTTGTCTTCTTTATTTTATCATTTCTGTATTTTTTTTACCATACTTGTTTGTCATAACTCCGAAAATAATCGAGATTCCCTGTTTTGTTACCGATTCCGGTTTCCGAAGTATTATCCGGTTGAAATCTTTCCTCCTCTATTATAGAATATAAGATATCATACCTCTGAAAAAAAGGAGAAACACATAATGAAGAAAAATATTATCGTCGGCCAGTCAGGCGGCCCGACCGCCGTGATCAACGCCAGCCTCTGCGGAGTCATCAGAGAGGGGAAAAACCACCCTGACAAAGTAGGAGCCGTTTATGGCATGATTAACGGAATCGAAGGATTCCTGGCCGGGAAATACATGAATTTGTCATCGGAACTCAGCGAGGAGGATTTGGATCTTCTCAAACTGACTCCTGCCGCTTATCTCGGCTCCTGCCGTTTTAAGCTCCCCGAAAATCTTTCCGCAGCATTCTATCCCACCCTGTTCCACAAATTTGAGGAACTGGATATCGGATATTTCTTCTATATCGGAGGCAATGACTCCATGGATACCGTGAGCAAACTGTCGCGCTATGCCGCCGGAATCGGCAGCGATATCCGTTTCATCGGAATCCCCAAAACAATCGACAATGATCTCGTGGGGACGGACCACACGCCCGGATTCGGAAGCGCCGCAAAGTACGTCGGTTCCACCGTCCGTGAGATTACCCTGGACGCCTCCGTTTACCAGCAGAAATCCGTCACCATCGTGGAACTCATGGGACGTCACGCCGGCTGGCTCACCGCCTCCAGCGTCCTGGCCAGAAAACACGAGGGTGATAACCCGCTTCTCATTTATCTGCCGGAGGCCCCTTTTGAATTCGAACAGTTTTCCATTGACTTAAAGAAGGCGTTTGAAAAAAGCCAGACCGTCGTTGTCTGCGTTTCGGAAGGAATCGCGGATTCCGCCGGACATTTTATCTGTGAATACTCCAATGAGGCCCAGCTCGACACCTTTGGCCACAAAATGCTGACCGGCTGCGGTGAGATTCTGGAAAATTATATCCGCAACCAGTTCGGCGTCAAGGTCCGTTCCGTGGAAGTGAATGTGAGCCAGCGCTGCTCAGGCATGGTTGTCTCCGCCCAGGATATAGAGGAGGCCGCCGAGGCCGGCTCCTACGGCGTCAAAAATGCAATGGAGGGCGTCAGCGGAATGATGGTGGCATTCAAACGTACCGGGGACGAGCCGTACACAATGGAGTGTACCCTGGCCGACGTCAATGAAATCTGCAATAAAGAGAAAACATTTCCGGCCGAATGGATCACAAAAAACGGAACCGATATCGGACCGGAGTTCCTCACCTATGTACTTCCCCTAATCCATGGAGAAGCAGAACGAAAGATGGAGAACGGACTGCCGCTTTACCTCTACCGAAGATAAGCTTTTATTGCGGCTCTCAGCGTTTCCTGCCGTAAACCGCAAACAAAATATAAAAGGAAAGGAAATTTGCCATGACCACAATCACAAAAGAACATGTTCATTTTGCTTTCTCCCCTGCCGTTCAACCGGCGCTCAGCGTTCCTTCCGGGGACACGGTCCGTTTTGAGACTTACGACTGTTTCTTCAACCAGCTTCTCAGCGAGGGAGCCAATCTTTCAAATATCGACTCCTCCAAAGGCAATGCGGTAACCGGCCCCCTCTATGTGGAGGATGCCGCTCCCGGTGACACCCTGAAAATCGAAATTCTCGATATCGCCATGGGCCCGGTCGGCGTCTGCGGTTCTTTCCCTCAGACCGATTGGGACAACGGACTTCTCACCGAAAAATACTTCCGCCGTTTTTCAGTCAAAGACGGTGAAGCCGAATTCAACAGCTCCATAAAAATCCCGGTTGATCCGATGATTGGCGTCATCGGCACCGCACCGAAGGAAGGCGAAGTCTCCACAATGACGCCCCTTGATCACGGCGGCAATATGGACTGCACCCAGATTAAGACAGGAACCACACTCTACCTTCCGGTCAATGTCCCCGGCGCCCTTTTATCCATGGGAGATC
This sequence comes from uncultured Clostridium sp., assembly GCF_900547735.1. Lineage (GTDB taxonomy): Bacteria > Bacillota > Clostridia > Lachnospirales > Lachnospiraceae > Otoolea. The sequence goes on from NZ_URHZ01000038.1 coordinate 40,337, forward strand.
TTCACGCCGTCATGGGCGACGGTGAAGTCTGCGGCTGCGGTCTGGAGATCGAAGGCGTCGTCACGGTCCGCGTCACGGTCTTAAAAGACTGTCCTCTTAAATGGCCGGCTGCCATCACGGACGGACGTTTCATCGTGATCGCCGCTGCCGAAACGGTGGATGACGCCTGGAAACTGGCAACCCTGCGGATGGAAACCTTTATCTCCTCCCAGGCAGGCCTCAGCTGCGAGGACACCTCTCTTCTCTTAAGTCTCTGCGGGGATCTGGCCGTATGCCAGACCGTCAACCCGATGAAGACGGTGAGAATGGAAATCCCGATAGGAATTTTCAAGGATAAATAACACTGAAAAAAGGGAACCTCCGTCCACATAAATGACGTGAAACGGAAGTTCCCTTTTTGCTGCCTGTCTTTCTACTGCCTGTTCATCAAAATATCTTTCTCTTTTTATAAACCGTTCACGGCACGAGATATTGTTCCAGTTCTTCCTCCGGGCCGCGGAACACATTCATGTCAATATACTTCTCCGTCCCCTCATATCCTTCCAGCACCGCGGTATCCGAGTACTGCCAGAACGTCCATCCGCTCTTATTTCCGAAAACAGGCGGATACATGGCCGCCGTTTTACTCTGTAAGCTCCCTGACCTCGATTCCGCTGTAGAAAAAGGACAGAATGTCTTTGTAGGTCTTTCCTTCCTTTGCCATCTGCTGGGCGCCGTTCTGGCTCATTCCAACGCCGTGGCCGTAGCCGCCGCCCCAGATCGTAAAGGTCCTGGTGCCTTTCTCCTCGTCTCTTGCCGTCTCATCCACCGCAATAAAAGCACTCGGCAGGGACGACCAGTCCGTCATCGTAGAACCGTCGTTTTTCTTATAAACAAGTTCCGGCGCACCCAGCGTGTTCCTGATCTGGGTCTGGCCCTTCAGGACTTTTTCTCCGTCGCTTCCGACCACCTTTACGGTTTTTGCAATTCCCCCAGTGCCGCGTTCGGTTACAAAGAGGGCCTGAATCGTACCGATCCCATCTATCTTCTCGGCCAGTTTTTTGTTGGTGACTGTTGTGGACCAGCGGTACATCGAATATCCTGAATCATAATTCTTTGTTCCCTGCCCCTGTATAAACGGCACAAAGGCATCATTTGTCGTCATGTCATCCATGCCGCCGTCCTCGGTGAGAGAAATTCCCTTCAGGTACGGCACATCCTTGATATCGGCTCCCCAGATCGTCCCGTCGGTGGAATAGCCGCAGGAGGTGGAGAAATAGTAGGTCTCCGCCGGGGTGTCCCCGTAAAATACCATCTCTCCGTCCGTCTCTTTGACGGCCAGGTCGGTTCTCTCGTTGGATTCAATATTATTATATACCTGATAATTGGTGCTGTCGTCCACATGGGCGCCGTACTGGCTGTAAGCGTTGGCCTGAATCTGCCGGTAGGCATAGGTCCTGGCGCAGACGGCCTGGGCCTTCAGTGCCTCAACCTCGTAGGAGGAAGGCATCTCACTCGGCACCACCCTGGTCAGATAATCTTCCACATCGACCTCGTTGAGAAGCAGGAGCCCTTTCGATTCACGGCTGATTTCAAAACAGCCGAAATATTCCGGTGTTCCCTGCTGCCTGCTGACACTCAGCACTTTAATCCCTTTTTGCCGGTCCTCCGGCTCCACCGTAATCCTGCCCTTGTTCAGGCGTTCGTCATCCTTTTTGATGACCAGCTCGCTGCCCGCCTCAATCCGTTCCGTAGAATCGCCGTACTCCACCGTCAGCGGCGTATCGGCCTTCAGTATCACCTGATCGTGGAAAATCGAGGAAAATCCCTTATCCATGATAAGGACCCTGATGTTCTTTGCGGAGAAGCTCTTCACCAGCAGGGCCGCGCAGATCTTCTTATCGGCCACCACGAATTTCTCCAGATTATATCCCACCAGAATATCTTTTTTCCTCTGTTCCTTTACCACGCCGTATGTCTTATATACCTTAAAGTCTTTATCGAGGCGCACCTCCCCGTATCCTTCGATCTCAATTGAGTCGTCGCGGACCGCCAGAACCTTTCCCTCGATTGTATCCGTTTTCAGGGACAGTTTTTTAATTTTCCCCCTGCTCAGGGAGATATCGGCCAGCACTCCGCTCTCCTGCTCTTCCACTTCCTTTGCCAGTGGAAATTCCCGGACAATGGTGCCTATGTAAAGATTCATCTTATCGCGTTCGCCGGCCGCCAGCCATACATTCCTGTATACGACGTCCTCCGACACCTCCTCGGTGAGGTGTATCATCTCGCCGTTTCTGGCCAGGACGCGGATCTCACGGTCGATGTGGGAATCCATGGAGAGTCCCTCAAAGCCCATAATGCCCTCGCTCGTATATGCGGTCCAGGGCGCCGCCTCCTTCACATTATCGGGAGTTCCATAAAGCAGAAGGTCGACTTCCTTAACCTCCTGTTCCTTGTCTGCGGCTTTCAGGAACGACGGATAAAAGAGCCACCACGCCTCCTTCGGCATCGGTTTGTTATACTTCTTCCTGGAGACGCCCAGAGCCTGTGAAAGCCCCTTTGACACCTGCTCTGCCGCAAATGCCGCCTCCCCGTATGTAAGAGCCGAGGATGCATAATCATCCTCCTTAACGGTTCCCTCCTCGATCAGTCCCTGCTCCAGCAGATAATCGATGTATTTCGCCGACCAGTCTTCCTGCATCCTGGCTGGAAGATGGGAGCCGTTCTCCTTCTGGGAGGACAGGCAGCCGTCTTTGTCCGTCAGCGCGAGCGCCATGGCTTTGGATGCCATGGCGCGGGAAATGTAATTATCTGCTGTATCGAGTTTGACAATTATGATAATCAGGACTATCACAACCGCCGGAATCAGGAAGGCCCAGTAAACCATCTTCTTTGATCTCATAAAAATCCTTTCCCGGACAGCGCCTCATTATTATTTGGCAATGAAATAGTTTTCACTGTTATTTAATGAACTTACCGTTTTTTTCGTCAATATGATCCAGATCCCTATAATCTTCCGTCGCCATGGACAGGTTCTTATTCCTGAGTGAAAAATGCACCGCCCTGGCAATCAGATCATAGATAACCGCAAATGCCGGAACCGCAATAATCATTCCGACAAACCCGAAAAGCCCTCCGAACAGCAAAATGGAAAACAGAACCCAGAAGCTGGAAAGTCCCGTTGAATCACCGAGAATTTTCGGTCCCAGAATATTGCCGTCGAACTGCTGGAGAAGCAGGATAAATATAAGGAAATAAATACATTTGACCGGACTTACAAGCAGTACCAGGAAACCGGTCGGTATCGCTCCGATGAACGGACCGAAGAACGGAATGATATTCGTCACTCCGATAATGACGCTGATCAGCAGAGTAAACGGCATCTTCATAAGCGACGTTCCGATAAAGCAGATAATACCGATGATCAGGGAATCCACCAGCTTTCCAATGATGAAACCGCCGAACATCTTGTTCACAAAGCGGAGCTCTTCCACCACGCTGTTGGCCCACTTGAGATTGAGACAGCCGTAGATCACCTTTTTACCCTGGGCTGCCAGGGTATCCTTGATGTTGAGAAGATAGACCATGACGATCAGGCCGATGAGCCAGTTCTTAACAAACACCAGAAGGCTCAGAACGCTGCTGGAGACGCCGGTCAGGAATTCCCCAAGCCTTGTCATGTCAATATTGGTAAAGGATTTCTCAAGCCAGCTTTCCGCCATCTGGACCCCGTTCTGCAGGTTGCTTAAGACCATCTCCTCAATATCCGGATTGTCGGCCAGGACCTGGCGTATCCAGGAATAGAGGTTCTGCAGATAGGTTGGGAACGAATCCCGGATCCCGGCCAGGCTCTCAAGCATCTGGGGAATCAGCATCTGGAAGAGGCCTGCCACGACCACCAGGACGAGTGATACGCTGGCCGCTGTCCCGACTGCCTTTGCAATACCCGTCACATGCTTCTCATCCTTCCATACCTTCAGAAGTTTCCGCTTAACGGCATTTGTCACCCGGTTGTAAATCGGGGTTGTAAGATAGGCAAGCACCGCACCGTATATAATCGGTGCGACAATTCCGATAATCAGATGTATAACCTTTGCCACCTGATCCCAGTACTGGATACAGTACCAGAACACGATACAGATCGCAATCACGGTAACCGCCGTAAGGCCGGTGTAAAGGTAACGCTTAAATTCATTATTTTTCATGTTCTTCCCTCGTCCGTATTTATTCACCACCAGTATACAGGAAGTCCTCCATACTTGGCAAGTAATATCATGTAAAGATTTCTTAACAAAAAGTAAACATTGGGTGAAAACGCACCTCATGGGATGCCGCCTGTGTACGCCGGCCAGGATCGCCCTGCTGTTTACCGCTTCAAGGCAAAGCAAAAGCAGCGATTGCTCGCTGCTTTTTATCGTTTGTAACCCCAAAATGCCGGCTCTTACAGTATTGACGCCTAGCTCTGCTAGGTGGGCAACCTCACTTAGGCTTCTGCCTTCCACTCATAGGAGGCCTGACATCCGCTTAAAAATATTGGAATCCCGTTATGTCCGATGTAGGTTCAAAAAAAGTAAGAGTTGTCGAGCATCCCAGGAGTTACAAATGCTCTTATTCATTGGGATGGAAAGCTTTATCTGATAAGCTTTTCATCTTTTGATAACGTTATTATACACCAGTTCCATGTGTTTTTCAAGTTCCATTTACTGGCCCTTATCTTAAGGTTTTCTTGTCTTTCGTGTTCTTCCCTTTATTTCCAGTGTCTTCCGCTTAAAATATTTTTTTGAAATACGGTTGTTTTATCGTTCCACACCGTCTTTCGAAACCCTCGCATACACCAGTTTTTTGGCCTGCGGAGCGGCGTCCGAGAATTGGTAGGAGGAAAGGATTTTTGTCTCTGCCGGGCCGAACAGGCTCTCATCCGAGGCATACAGTTTTACAATCGGCTCCCCTTTTTTTACATAATCACCATATTTTTTATAAAGAATGATTCCGGCCGCATTGTCGATCACGTCCTCTTTCGTGCTCCTTCCGGCCTTCAGAAGAACCGAGGCGATTCCGCACCCTTCCGTATCCATGCGGGAGACGTATCCGTCTTCCGGCGCCTCCACGGTCCTGCAATACGGCGCCTTCTCAAACCGTTCCGGATGATCGATGAAAGAGCCGTCTCCTCCCTGTGCCTCGACCATCTTTTTAAATGATTCAAAAGCGCTTCCGTCTTCCAGCGCCCGCTCCGCCATACGGTAACATTCCTCCGCATTCCCGCGTCCTGCGGTATGCAGCATCTCGGCCGCCAGCCTGAGGCAGACTTCCCGCAGATCCTCCGGTCCTTTTCCTCTCAGCGTGTCGATTGCCTCCATCACTTCCAGGGAATTGCCGATGGCAAAACCAAGAGGCACATCCATGTCCGTGATCAGGGCCGAGCAGGAGCGGCCGGCTCCATTGCCTATCGCCACCATCTTCTGAGCAAGCGTGATGGAGTCATCCAGCGTCTTCATGAATGCCCCGCTTCCCGTCTTGACGTCCAGAACAATCCCATTGCTCCCGGCCGCCAGTTTCTTGCTCATGATGGAGGATGCAATCAGCGGTATGCTGTCCACCGTGGCCGTCACGTCGCGCAGCGCATAAATCTTTTTATCGGCCGGAACCAGGTTGCCGCTCTGTCCGACCACCGCAATCCCTGTTTTCTTGACAATCTCAAAAAATGTTTCGATTGGTATGGAAGTCTGAAAGCCCGGGATCGCCTCCAGCTTATCAATGGTGCCTCCCGTGTGCCCAAGCCCGCGGCCGGACATCTTTGCAACCTTCACTCCGAGCGACGCCACAATCGGGCCGACAATCAGGGTCGTCTTATCTCCCACGCCTCCGGTGCTGTGCTTATCCGCTTTAAATCCTTCGATTGGCGAAAGGTCCACCATATCGCCGGAGTGGGCCATCTCAAGTGTCAGGTTCGTCGTCTCCTCATCATCCATCCCGTTAAAGCAGACCGCCATCAGCATAGCCGCCATCTGGTAATCCGGAATCTCACCGTTTACGAATCCCCGGACCATAAAGCGGATTTCCTCCCGGTCAAGGCTCTCATTCCTTTTCTTTTTTTCAATCAGATCATACATTCTCATAAGCCGTCTTACCTCCCTTTCATTCGGCTGTTCCAAACCGTGTAAAACGTGCACGGTTGATACGGCGCATTACACCAGGTTTTCAGGCCCGAAGCTCTCTGGCAGTAGTTCTTCCAGCGTATAAGTTCTGTAATCATCCACCGCTCTCGCCACAATCACCTGGAAACCGGACGGACGGCAGAATTCCCTCATCACCTGGCGGCAGATTCCGCAGGGTGCGCAGTATGTTTCCGTCTTTCCGTCTTTTCCTCCGCATATCGCAATGGCCCTGAACTCCCGCCGCCCCTCGCTGACCGCTTTGAAAAATGCCGTGCGTTCCGCACAGTTGGTCGCAGGATAGGAGGCATTTTCAACATTAACTCCCGTGCAGACCGTTCCGTCCATGCACAGAAGGGCCGCCGCCACATGAAAATGGGAGTAGGGCGCATAAGCGGAAGGAAGCCGTTCAAAGGCCGCTTCGAGAAGAGCCCTTATCTCCTCTTTTGTAAGTTCCGCCTGCGGCTCGCCGTTTCCGGCCCGTATCTTCCGTATTGTCCGTTTTTCCGCCATCTTTACTCCTCCTTTACCGCGCCGGGTTAAATTAACTATTTTATTTTTCTCTGTTAACGGCTCCGCGAATCTGTTTGCACCCGCTTTATAAAATTAATAATCAGCAGCGCAATGACCGCAAATGCAATATATCCGTAAATAGGGTACAGTACTCCAATCAGACTGCCGAATCCCAACTGGCTCGCGGCCCAGGCCGCAACGCCCAGCAGGGAGGAAAACACCATTCTATGCTTCTCTATACAGGCAAACCGGCAGAAATACCGTGGGACCGGGGTGAATACCGACATTGCCGCACCAAACATGGCTCCCAGAAGAAATATGGCGCAAATCCATGAAAAAACGGGATGAACCATCTCCGCCAGCGTCAGGATCGGCAGCTCCGTCTCCGTCGCCGCGCTTCCCGAATGCATGGCAAAAACAAGGCAGAGCCCAATAATAAATAAAATAACGCCTCCTGCAATCACACCGCGGATCGCCGGTTTCTTTGATTCGTTTGCAAGGCCCAGGGGCGCAAGGGCGCCGATGGCACAGAAAAAGTTATAGGAAGTGAAATTGGCGGCGGCAATCCCCCAGCTTCCCAAAAGCGGATTGGATGCGGCCTTTGGCGAAACCGCTATCCGGCCAATCCCATTCTTCATAATCACAATCAAAGCCGTGACAATGGTCAGCGTCACCAGGACCGGGACGACGCGTCCGAAGGTCTTCACCACCGCTTCCACTCCGCCGAGCGACACGGCGGTTACAAGCGCACAGAATATGGCGCTTCCCACGATTCTGGCCGTATGGCTGCCGGTCAGGTTCTCAATCAGAGTGCCCGCTCCGGAAGCCATAACCGTATAAATCCCAAACATAAAGGTAATCTGCACCGCTCCGATCGCCGTGCGCAGCCACGGAAGCTCCACCGGCATCACGACCCGGTCCATCTCCCCCGTGCCGCTCATCCCTGCCGTAAGGAGCAGTATGATTCCCAACGACGTCAATATAAAGCATGCCGCAAACAAACCGGCAATTCCCTGTATGCCAAAGCAGCCGAAATACTGCCATAACTCCTGCCCCGAGACAAATCCCGCTCCGAGAAAGCAGCCCATAAACGTGGCGCAAATCTGCCGGGTTCCTATCTTATCCATAATATCTTCCCCTGAAATAACATATTTAATATTATGATACGTTTAAACAGCCTGTAAGGCAAGCAGTTTTTTGCGCGGCGATCCGGACTTCCGCACCGGGCGCAGCCGCATAGCGGCATATTACATCTTCGCGCGAGTGCGCATCCTGCCCGGAGGGCTTTTTATATCATAGGAAATTGTTCCTATGATATAAAAAAGCAGCGGGGACAAACCGTATGGCCGGCCCTCCCCGCTGTTTCATCATCCCGGCTCGGAACTTGCTGCGCAGCCGGTTATGCTTCTTCTTTTATAATTTTAACCACTCTGCTGGTACCCAGCCTGTCGGCGCCCAGCTCCATGAAATGCTCCGCATCCTCCAGGGAACCGATTCCCCCTGCCGCTTTAATCTTGATTCCGTCACCTACGTGGGCGGCAAACAGTTTAATGTCGTCAAAAGTGGCGCCTGCCGTGGAAAAGCCGGTGGAAGTTTTAATGTAATCGGCCTTTGCCTCCGTCACCAGACGGCACATCACAATCTTCTCTTCCTCCGTCAGAAGGCAGGTCTCGATAATTACTTTGAGAAGCTTTCCTGCGCAGGCTTCTTTGATCGCCTTAATCTCATGCAGGATCTTCTCTTCCTTTCCGTCCTTCAGATCACCGATGTTAATCACCATATCGATCTCGTCGGCCCCTTCCTCTACTGCCGTCTTTGTCTCAAATACCTTGACCGCCTCGGTGTTATATCCATTCGGGAAACCGATGACCGTACAGATGCGCATTCTGTTTCCCACATATTCCTTTGCCTGTTTTACAAAGGACGGAGGGATGCACACGGATGCCGTTCCGTATTTGACTGCATCGTCGCAGAGTTCTTTAATCTGTGCCCATGTGGATTCCGGATGAAGCAGGGTGTGATCGACCGCTGCCAGTATTTTTTCTCTGTTCATGTTAACTTCTCCCGTTCTGTTAAATAATTTCTCCGATGAAGCTCTCACCGGCCGTCTCTCCCGGCACATCGAGATAATCCAGGATGGATGCCGCAATATCGGCAAATGTCTTTCTGGTTCCCAGGTTTACGCCCTCTTTCACAGCCGGTCCTGCTATCACAAGCGGTGTGTACTCTCTGGAGTGGTCGGTGGAAGGCGTGCTGGGATCGCAGCCGTGATCGGCCGTAATCATCATAATATCGTCTTCCCCAAGCATTGCAAGAAGCTCCGGCAGACGACCGTCAAAATAAGTCAGGGCCTTTGCATAACCCTCCACATCATTCCTGTGTCCGTAGAGCATATCGTAATCCACCAGGTTCGTAAAGCAGATTCCGTTAAATTCATTCTGTGCATAGGCAAGCGTCTTGTCAATGCCGTCCCCGTTGTTCACGGTGCGCACCATATCCGTCACGCCGCTTCCGGCAAAGATGTCGTTAATCTTACCGACTGCCAGAACATCTTTTCCGGCATCCTTAATATAGTTGAGCATGGTAGCCTTCGGCGGCACCAGGGAATAGTCATGGCGCCTGGAAGTCCTGCTGAACGGAAATTCTCCCTCAAACGGACGGGCAATCACACGGCCTACGCCGAATTTTCCGGTGCAGAGGCGTCTCGCTATCTCGCAGTAACGGTAAAGCTCCTCGATCGGAACGAGCGATTCATGGGCGGCAATCTGAAACACACTGTCCGCCGACGTATAAACAATCAGGGCTCCCGTTTTCAGATGCTCCTCGCCGAAGTCCTTGATAACCTCTGTTCCTGAGTACGGCTTATTGCAGAGAACCTTTCTTCCCGTCTCTTTTTCAAATTCATCTAAAAGTTCCCTTGGAAAACCGTCGGGGAACGTTGGGAGCGGCTGCTCGGAAACAACGCCCGCAATCTCCCAGTGGCCGATCGTCGTATCCTTGCCTCTGGATTTCTCCGTCATTCTGGCAAAGGCTCCGGACGGAGACGCACTTTTTTCACGGCAGTCAACGCCGTCAATATTAAAAAAACCCAGTTTCTGCATATTAGGCATGGAAAAAGAGGAACTCCGGGCCGCCGCCGCAATTGTGTTGCTGCCTGCGTCACCGTAGTCGGCCGCATCCGGCATTTCTCCGATTCCCACGCTGTCCAGTACAATTAAAAATACACGTTTCATATCATTTACCTCTTTTCTGTATTATGAGCACACGGCCGTATTGAAAAGCCGCTATTATCATTCCACATCTACAAGTATATAACAGGATGGGCGGGTTGTCACTAAATAGTTAGGTTTAATTGAGGGGCGGGGACGCCTCTGTGAGACGGCGGACGGGGGAGTGGGAGGGGGGTTATGAGTCTTCA
>NZ_URHZ01000039.1 GCF_900547735.1 uncultured Clostridium sp.
CCATCCCGAACCCCGACCGTCCCGGCGGCGTTCTCATTCCTCAATTAAATCCCTTATTTTCCAGGAATACAGGTTGATCAATCCGGAAAAATGGTGTATAAATAATATCAGGACAATGGAGTCTGCCCCGAATTCAGGAAAATCAGTTTCCGGAACCGGTTCAGGCTCTTTTTACGTATCAGCGGAAACGTACATGCAGGCAGAAAAATATATTTTGACAGATACAAGGGAGGATACCGCAATGGAAAAGAAACCATTTGTCACACTGGAGCAGCTTCAGGAGATTATAAAGACATATCCCACTCCGTTCCATCTCTATGATGAGAAAGGAATTAGGGAGAATTCAGAGCGTTTGAACAAGGCATTTGCATGGAATAAGGGATTCAGGGAGTATTTTGCGGTGAAAGCAACCCCGAACCCGTTTATCATCGATATTCTTAAAAAGACGGGAAGCGGAGTGGACTGTTCTTCCCTGACCGAACTTATGATGGCTCAGGCCATGAATTTTGAAGGGGAGAAAATCATGTTCTCTTCCAACGACACTCCTCCGGAAGAATTTAAACTGGCCAGTGAGCTGGGGGCCGTCATTAACCTGGATGATTTTACCCATATCGATTTTCTGGAGAAGACCATCGGAGCGATTCCGGAGGCCATAAGCTGCCGTTATAATCCGGGCGGCCTGTTCAAGATCAGCAATGATATTATGGATAACCCGGGAGACTCCAAATACGGTATGACCACGGAACAGCTTTTTGAGGCGTTTAAGGTATTAAAGGCAAAAGGGGCAAAGCATTTTGGAATCCATGCATTCCTCGCCAGCAACACGGTGACCAATGAATACTATCCTATGCTTGCAAAAATCCTGTTTGAGGTAGCGGTAAAGCTGAAAGAGGAGACGGGAGCCGATATCCGTTTCATCAACCTGTCGGGAGGCGTGGGAATTCCTTACCGTCCCGGCCAGGAGGCGAATGATATTTTTGCCATCGGCGAAGGTGTGAGAAAGGTGTACGAGGAAGTTCTCGTACCGGCCGGGATGGGCGATGTGGCCCTTTATACGGAGCTGGGACGTTTCATGCTGGCGCCTTACGGCTGCCTTGTGACAACTGCCATCCATGAAAAACATACACACAAAGAATATATCGGAGTAGACGCCTGTGCCGTGAACCTGATGCGTCCGGCCATGTACGGCGCTTATCATCATATTACCGTGATGGGAAAAGAAGATCAACCGTGTGATCACAAATACGATGTGGTTGGTTCCCTCTGCGAAAATAACGATAAGTTTGCGATTGACAGAATGCTCCCTGAAATCCAGCCGGGAGATATGCTGGTCATCCACGATACGGGAGCCCATGGATTCTCCATGGGATACAATTACAATGGAAAGCTGAGATCGGCAGAGCTGCTGCTCAAAGAGGACGGCTCCGTGCAGATGATCAGACGGGAAGAAACACCGGAAGATTATTTTGCAACCTTCGATTTCTGCGATATGTTTAAAAAGGGTTGAGCCTGAAAATGAATTTATTTTCTGCTATAATGCAGAAAAAGGCATTTTTATTGCAGTCGAAAGTGCAATATTAAGAAAGTCTTCATAATTTATTCAAAGAGAATACAAACATTTTCCTGAGAAGGGTGCTATACTATAAACATAATAAATGCACGATACAAACGAATTAAATCCTTTAACCTTTTTGAAATCCGAATTCCTAATTGATTTAGCCCTGTGCCAAACGGCACAGGGCTTTTTCATATCATAGGAAAGCGTTCCTATGATATAAAAAGCCCTCCGGGCAGGACACTTACTTGTTCTACCGGGTCAGGAGTTCAAATAGCTGCCTGTAATCGATCGGTTTTGCCACATGGTCGTTCATTCCCGCGGTCAGGGCCTTGGTGATATCTTCGGCAAAGGCGTTGGCCGTCAGTGCGATAATGAGAATATCGGCGGCCTGTGGGTGTGAGCTGGCTCTGATTTTGCGGGTGGCCGTATAACCGTCCATGACGGGCATCTGAAGATCCATAAGGATTGCATCGTAGGTGCCGGGTTCGGAGTCCAGGAATTGCCGGAGCGCTTCCTCACCGTTGAATGCGCCGTCTACCTTGAAACCGGCGTCCGTAAGGATGGTCTGGGCAATCTCCATGTTTAACGGATTATCCTCCGCCAGCAGCAGGTGTTTTCCGGCGGCGATTTTCCTGATTTCCGATAAATCGGAAGAGGAGGAAAGAGCGGGGGTAAATTCGGGACCGGCCTGCTTTACGGAGAGCGGTTCGGCAATCTTTAAGTTGAGCGTGACAATAAAACGGCTCCCTTTTCCCGGCATGCTTTCCACCTGGATATTGCCCTGCATGGCGGTAACAATCCCGAGGGCAATGGGCATTCCAAGTCCGGTGCCCTGGATATGGCAGGATTTGGCCTCCTCCGCCCTGGAAAAGGGAACGAATATGTAATTTAAAAAGTCTTTTGACATGCCGATTCCATTGTCTTCCACGGTGAAAACAAAAGAGCCGTATCCAGGAAGACGCGGGGACACCTCCTGTGCGGTGACAATAATCGTCCCATCCTCCGGCGTGTATTTGACCGAATTTGTGAGAAGATTGATCAGAACCTGCCTGATTCGGCCGGCATCCCCCAGCAGATGATCGTGGGCCAGCTCCGCCGTATGGAAAATAATCCCCTGGTTTTTAGCGGAGGCCTGGGAAGAGAGGATGGAGTTCACGTTCTCCATCAGTTCCCGCAGGGAGAACGGTTCTTCCGAGAGTTCCAGCTTTCCTTTTTCTATTTTAGACATATCCAGCACGTCGTTAATCAGTTCCAGCAGATGGTAGCTGGAAAGGGAAATTTTCTGCAGGCAGTCTTTTGTTTTTTCCGGGTTTCCGGCCTGGGACATGGCGATGGACGTCATTCCCGTGATGGCATTTAACGGTGTCCTGATATCGTGGGACATCTGGGCAAGGAAATTGCTTTTGGCTTCGTTGGCCTGTTTGGCCGTCTCATAGGCGGCAATCAGGGCTTTGCGGTTCTGCTCTTCCAGCTCCTTTTCCTCATCCACGCTGTGGGAGGCCAGAACTGCTTTGATCGGCATGCCTGCGCGGCTTTCGGCCAGGATGACATGCATGCGCATCCAGCCGCAGGAATCACCGTATTTTCTGCGGTATTCAAAGGAATAAATCGTCTCGCCGCCCGATATTCTTCTGCGGATCTCATCGAGCGAAAACTTTTTGGCAAAAAGTTCCCGGTCCTCTTCGTGGACAAAGTCGCATAAAACGGCTTTCAGGCTGTCAAAACCGGTATCGCCGTTAAGCCGGGACGCTATGTCGTCCATGATATTGAAATGCTGGAAGGTTTCCTCGGACAGATCGACGTAAAACACGGACTGGTAGAATGCGGAAAGTCCCTGGATAATATTCTGCAGTTCAAAATACAGCTTTTTCTGCTGTTCCTCCTCCAGTTCCTTGAGCTTCTGATCCTGTATCTGCATATTCGCAAAAATCACCTTGCTCACCCGTCCGTCCGTCATCTCCGCAATACTGAAACGGGAGCGGACCCAGAAGAGGCCTTCCGGGTAAATACGCCTGAAGTCCACATCGTAGACAGGCTGCTGCGGGGACAGAGTCTTCCTGAGAAATTCAGGGCTGCCGGCGCGGAACATTTTTTCCTGATCCTCTTCACATACAAAGTTCCGGACAAATTTATCATAATAGACGCTGAGACTTCCCTTTGGAAAATCATTGCTTTCACGGATGAAATCTTCCTGCCAGATGGCCTCTTCGATGTTGTTGTCGAGATCGAACAGATAAATGGAATAGTAGCATTGGCAGAGCGTGGAAAGTACGTCCTCCCGCATCTGGGCCTCCTGTTTATCGTCCTGTTCATCGAAGGCGGCGATCACCCAGGGATGCTGTTCGGAAAAATCCGTTACAGGAAGTATCTTAATGCGTCTCCATCCTCCGGCCACATTCCTGAAAAGCAGTTCAAACTGTTTTTCACCGTGGGAGAGCCTGCGGGCAATATACTCTGGATTAGCCAAATCGGTAATCAGCGGCCGGTATGGAATGGCGACGTCTTCCATGGCGTACAGGCGGAACAGCTTTCCGAAATTTGCAGCGTCCCGTGCCATTTCTTTCAGGCGGTCTGAGATTTTAATTGTTTTAAAAGTCTGATCATTTAAATTACACAGGAAAATGCCGGTGTAACTTTCGCCGAGAGTCTGGACGATGATGTCGTATTCTTTTTTCATCATAACCGTGTTGGTGATGTTCTGATGATAGCCGCGCAGACAGACGCCGTCCGTATAGCTCCAGTCCCGCATGCCGCCGCATCTTATAAAAATCTCGCCCCATTCCGGGTGCTTCCAGGGATACTGTACCTCGGCCCGCTCATCAAAAATCATTTTTTCCACGGCGGCCTGGACATAGTCATAATAATCGCTGTCAATGCGTTCATACCAGGCGCGGTAACATTCCTCGGGGGACGGTGTCTCATGAAAGCCCAGCAGGTAAAGCATTGCATTGTCGGCGTACATTCTGGGCGCCCTGCCCTCATCCAGTTCGATAGCCCAGAGTCCGGTCTGGGCCGCGTGCAGGAGTTCCTGTATTTTCTGTATATCTTTAAAATGCTCCAACATAAAGTTGCATCCTTTCTTTTGCAGGAGTGGTTCGTGACAGTTGATGTAACATGTTTTACCAATAATAGATAGATTTTACCATATTAGTTCTATTCTATGGTATAAGTACTTTCTATGCAACAATAAAATAGCAATAAAATGGCCGCTGCCTATATAAAATAGAGGCAGCGGCCGGAACAGACAGTTCCATTTCTGAATACGCGGGTAAGTTGTTATTTTTTAGCTGAGAATTTGTATCCGAGGCCCCATACCGTTTTCAGATATCTGGGATTTTTTGGATCTTCCTCAATCTTGTTCCGAAGATGGCTTATGTAGACCATAATGGTATTTTTATCTACGACAGAACTGTTCCAGACCTGTTCATAGAGCTGTTCTTTTGTAAAAACGCGGCCTGCATTGCAGAGGAACAGTTTCATCAGGACATTTTCCCTGGAGGAGAGCGGGATACGGCGGTCCTCCTTAAACAGTTCCATTGACATGCTGTTATACCGGAATGGTCCGGCGGTGATGAAGTCCGGAACGGAGCGGGAGGCTTTCTGATCCCTCCTGATAAGGGCCTTCATCTTCGCACCCAGCACGACAGGGTTAAAGGGCTTGCCGATATAATCGTCGGCGCCGATATCCAGGCCGTACAGCGTATCGAAGTCTTCTGTGCGTCCGCTCAGGACGATAATGGGAATCTCGTTGCCGGCAGCCCTCAGGCGGCGGATTACCTCAAACCCCTCATCATTTCCATTCATCATAATATCCAGAAGGATCAGGTTTACTTTGCTGTCGCGGCTCATGATGATCGCCTCATGGCCGTTTGATGCGGTGACAGCGTCATAGCCGCAGTTTGAAGCCACTCTCGAAAGCAGCTTGCGTATCGCAGGTTCGTCGTCTACTATCAATACGGTTCCGTCCGACATAAATTTCCACCTTTCCTTTCATTTACTTATTCTTATTATAAGAAAAATAGCAGAAACGTCCCGTTAATTTTCCGCTAAGAGTGGCCAATCCGACTAAAATGTGAATGTTTATTAAGACTTTTTCACGAGATATTAAGAAGCGCGGAATAGAATGGCAGTAAAGGAACAAAAGAAGCAAATGAATAAAAGGAGGAGTATGTTATGTCTTTAGCTTTTCTGGGGTTAGCCATGATCGTTGTCTTTATGGCGTTAATTATGGCCAAAAAATTGAGTCCGTTCACGTCTTTAATACTGGTGCCGATTGTCTTCGGCCTGCTGGCGGGGTATGGATGGGATACGCTTAAGTATGCCATGGACGGAATCAAGAGCGTTGCGTCTACATTTGCAATGATGACATTTGCTATTCTGTATTTTGGGGTTATGCTCACCGCCGGTATGTTTGATCCAATGGTTGACCGGGTGGTCGCCTGGTGTAAGGGAGACCCGCTTAAGGTTCTCGTCGGAACGGCCGTTCTCGCCGCTTTTGTATCTCTTGACGGCGACGGAACGACAACGGTAATGATTTGCTGTACCGCGATGATACCGATTTACAACAGGCTGAAAATCAAAAAGATTTATCTTGCCAACCTGATTATTCTTCAGAACTGTATCATGAACCTGATTCCGTGGGGAGGCCCGACCGCCCGCGTGATGTCGGTTATGAACCTGGATGCCGGAGAGATTCTTGCTCCGCTTGTGCCGGGTATGGCTCTGTCGGCAATCTATGTAATCGGAGTTTCATATTATCTGGGATTAAAAGAACGCAAAAGACTGGGCATTGCAAATGTCACCAACTCGGTAAATACGGTTGAGATTTCCGGTGAAGAGCGTGAATGGAAACGTCCGAAACTGATTCTGTTTAACGTAATCCTGACGGCAGCCATTATCGCATCCCTGATTATGGGGCTCGCGTCTTCGGCCATTCTCTTCGGTGTGGGCACCGCGATTGCGCTGGTGGTAAACTATCCGGTCCAGAAAACGCAGAGAAAGGTCATCAGTTCTCTGGCGCCCGATATGATCAGCGTTGTTATGATGGTTCTGGGAGCAGGCGTACTGATGGGAGTTTTAAACGGACCGGAAGACGCAGGCATGTCCAATGCCATTGCGCAGCTCCTTGTATCGGTAATTCCGGAATCACTGGGACGTTATTTTGCAGTTATCATTGCCGTAGTCAGCGCACCCGGTACATATCTTCTTAACAATGACGCATTTTATTACGGCGTATTACCGCCTCTGGCCGCTACCGCACAGGCATACGGCTTCACCGATCTCCAGATTGGCTTTGCAGCCCTGATGGGGCAGGCGTTCCATTTCCTGAGTCCGCTGGTGCCGTTTATTTATCTGCTGATGGATATGACGGAAATCTCACTGGCCGAGTACCAGGGATATATTTTCAAATGGTGTATCGGTATCTTTGTGATATTCATGGGTGCAGGTCTTCTGCTGGGATATCTGCCGATTTTATAAACGGCTACATATCGTTTAATGTAAATGCCATATTGCAGACTGGCGGCAGAACTGCAATATGGCATATTTTATTGTTTGTCAATGAAAAGTCCGCAGAACATGCTTTTCATTGTTTCATAGCGGTGGTGAAAGGACTTTTTGTCTGCTTTCTATATTAACAGGGTAAAATGTGTGGCGTACGTCTTACCCGCTCAGTGTCTGGTAATAAAAAATTTCGGAGAGTGTTTTACATATTGATTACGGTGAGCTGTGCGCGAAGCGTGCAGGTTATAGCCCGGGATTACTGCGCATCTGCGTAACACAGATTTCCAAGTCTTATGACGGTAAGCGCAGAATCGGAGAAAGTAAATCCGGCGTTATCAACAATAACTTCCAGGTAGGCAATCGGATTGTTAACCGGGAATGCTACGTCGAAAGATATGGTGGCAACTTCGTTTGTAGAAGTAATGGTGCGCCGTGCTGAGGCACCGGGTATCGGATAACCGTTGAGATAGAGCCGTACCAGGGCAGAAGCAGGAATTGGAGTGCAGGAATCAACCGAGATCGTGCTGTGGAAGAAGGCCTGATAGATGCCGGATTCCGTGATTTCCACTACAGAGCTGCCCGGCTGATGGTAGATTCCGCTGCCCGAAACAATAGGCGTATCGGTAAATACAAGGGCGCCCTGATCTGCCGGTGACTGAGAGTCGGTATCAACCGCAGCCAGCATACTCGGGCAACAGCAGCAGCATCCCGTCGCGCCGCGTGGGATTACAAAGTTAAAGATGGCATTCTGGTCCGTGCCGGAGTTGGTAACCTGCGCGTCTGTACCAGGTTCGCCTGTGGTTACGGTTCCGATGGTGATGGTAGCAGCGGCACCGGTAGCACCCGTAGCGCCTGTGGCACCGGTTGCGCCTGTGGCACCCGTAGGTCCTGTAGGTCCGGTAGCACCGTTTAAGCCGTTTGCGCCTGTTGCGCCTGTAGCACCTATGGCACCGGTAGCACCCGTAGCGCCTGTAGCACCTCTGGCACCTGTGGCACCCGTAGCGCCTGCAGCGCCGTTGGCACCTGTAGCACCGGTAGGCCCTGTCGGTCCAACAGCACCATTGGCACCATTAGCACCGGTAGCGCCCGTAGCACCTGTAGGTCCTGCAGCGCCGTTTGCGCCGTTGGCACCCGTGGCACCGGTAGGTCCTGTAGGCCCGGTAGCGCCGTTCGCGCCGGTAGGTCCTGTTGGTCCTGTAACACCGTTAGCACCGGTTGGTCCCGTGGCGCCCATAGCGCCGTTGGCACCCGTGGCACCGGTAGGTCCTGTTGGCCCTGCAGCACCGTTGGCACCGGTAGCACCCGTGGCACCGGTAGCGCCCGTAGCACCGTTAGCACCATTGGCACCGGCAGCGCCCGTAGCACCTGTAGCACCTGTAGCGCCTGTAGCACCGTTGGCACCGGCAGCGCCTGTAGCACCGGTAGGTCCTGCGGGGCCCTGAGCGCCGTTGGCACCATTTGCGCCCGTAGCGCCGGTAGGTCCTGCGGGGCCCTGAGCACCGGTAGCGCCCGTAGCACCATTAGCACCATTGGCACCGGCAGCGCCCGTAGCACCGGCAGCGCCCGTAGCACCGGTAGCGCCCGTGGCACCCGTAGCACCTGTAGCACCCGTACGTCCTGCAGGTCCCTGAGCGCCGGTAGCGCCGGTAGCGCCATTAGCACCATTGGCGCCGGCAGCGCCTGTAGCACCGGTTGGTCCGGTCGGTCCCATAGCGCCGTTCATACCGGCAGCACCAGTCGGTCCGGTCGGTCCCATAGCGCCGTTCATACCGTTAGCACCCGTAGCGCCGGTAGCGCCAGTGGCTCCCGTTACTCCGGTCGGTCCCATAGGTCCCCGTGGTCCGGTCGGTCCGACATAGCCCTGAGGTCCCATGGCGCCTGTCGGTCCTACCATACCCTGAGGTCCCTGGAATCCTCTTGGTCCCTGAGGTCCCTGCGGCCCTCTCGGCCCCTGAGGTCCCTGCGGTCCTCTTGGTCCCTGAGGTCCCTGTGGTCCTGGGCACCCACGCGGTCCCCTTGGTCCGGTCGGTCCACGGCCGCAACAATTGCATCCGCAGCCGCCACAGCCGCATCTATAGTCAGCCGTGTCCGGTTCCGGACAGCGGCGTCCTTCAAATGAATCTCCGTCCGAATTATAATCGGAGTAGTTGGAATGATTCATTCCGTTTGAATTATTTAAATACATAGTGTTATCTCCTTACTTTAAATTTTAGTCAGGAATAAGAAGCTCTCACTTGGATGGCTTTTTTTCTGTTCAATATACTATATGAAAATTGAACAAGTTTTGTGAGTGGCTGAATAAAAATGTCCGCCGGTTTAAAGATAGGGGTTGACAGGCATCGATAAGACGGATAAAATTAAACTATCAGTTTAATTAATGGAGGCTTTGATGGGACGGAGAAAAAAAGAACCGGGAAGTGTTCACCGCGAGGCAATTGCTTCCGCAGCCGGAGCGCTGTTTGCCGGAAAGGGCATTGAGGCGACGTCAATGGATGAAATTGCAGAAAAATCGGGATACAGTAAGGCAACACTGTATGTGTATTTCAAAAATAAGGAAGAGATTGCAGGCATACTTGCCCTTGAGAGTATGCAAAAACTGCACGGCTGTATAAATTCTGCCCTCAGGAAAGAGAAAAGCACACGGCGCAGATACGATTTAATCTGCCGGGCGCTGCAGCAGTACCAGGAAGAATTTCCATTCTATTTTAAGATGGCTTTAGATACGATCAATATTGATTTTGACGGCCGGGATTTTTTGCCGGAAGAACTGGAGACGTACCGCGTCGGAGAACTGCTGAATGAAGAACTGAAAGAATTTATAAATGATGGAATCCGGGAGGGGGAGCTGAGGGAGGAAATAGAGGTCATGGCAACTATATTTTCTTTCTGGGGGATGCTCTCCGGCCTGATACAGACGGCTGCGAATAAAGAAGCTTACATCAGCCGAAACCTTCAGCTTTCCAAACAGGAATTTTTAGATTACGGTTATGATACGCTTTACCGGTCCATTTTGAAAACAGGCTGATGAGCAGGGAGGAGAGCGGATGAACGACAGGAGAGTGCTGGCCATTGCAGGGAGTCCACGCAGAAACGGGATAACGTCGAAGATGCTGGAGTGCGCGGTAAATGCCGCAGAACGCAATGGCTGGAAAGTGGATAAGATAAATCTGTACGAGAAACATATTGAATTTTGCAGCGGCTGCCGTTCCTGTCTTACCTCAGGAATGTGTGTCCGGAACGATGATATTCGGGAGATAGCAGCCCTTCTGCAGGAGTGTGACACGGTTATTCTTGCGGCTCCCGTTTACTGGGCGAATGTCCCTGCCGCGGTAAAAAATATGTTTGACCGCCTTCTGGGCGTTGCGATGGAAGAGACCTGCACCTTTCCGAAGCCGCGGCTGTCGGGAGAACAGAAGTATATCCTCATGACGGCCTGCAACACCCCGTTTCCTTTCTCCGTGTTATGCGGCCAAAGCAGCGGGGCACTGCGGGCGATGAAGGAATTTTTCAAAACATCAGGAATGAAATGCGGCGGAAAATTTGTCTGTACGAATACTTCGGTGAGAAAAGAGCCGCCGGACAGGATTCTTAGGAAAATTGAGAAGTATTGGGAGCGTTGATATGATGCTCCGGCTGCCTTATGCGATAGGAATCCAGTATTGGATTTCATTTTCCCCGCGTTCGTCGGTTTCCTCTCCGTACCGGACAAAATCATAGGGGTTATTTTCACTAAACCGGCAGGTTGAATGGGGAAACCATTCCTGATAGACATACTCCGCAACCGGCTGCAGACTATCTTCATTTTTGCCTCTCCAGTGGAATACGGCATATCTGCCGGTTGGCAGCCGAAAGACTTCCATTCCTCTGGGAAGGTATTCGGTGGAGGATACCTGCGCTCCCGCAATATATCTGAAGGCCGGATTTTCGTCCCCGTTTTCAAATTCCGAGTAATCGTTGACACCGATTAAAAAGGAAAAGTCCGCTCTGTTTTTTATCCTGAACTTGTTTTTGTGAAGCTTGTGCCAGCATCTTCCAATGGCCTGAAATCCCTTTCCGGTGACGGTGCTGTAGCCAATGAGAGTCAGCGCATCCAATTCTGCGATTTTAATTTCCCGTATCATATCACCTTTGATTTTCTTTCGGCTGGTAATATCATATTTCAGTTGAAGGGGGAGAAAATCGCCGTGTTTTCTATAATATTGAGGACTGCATTGATACATGGCTCGGAAGCTTCTGGAAAAAGAGCGTTGTGCATCATAGCCGGCGCACAGTGCAATTTCCTGGATGGATAAATCGGTAGACAAAAGCATTCGTGCGCACTCCGTCATTCTGCGTCTTTTAATGTAATTATGGAGTGTGAGGCCGACGACAGAGGAAAACATTCTGTGTAAATGATACTTCGAATAGCCGATTTCCCTTGCAACAGATTCTAAATCCAGAGTTTCTTCCAGTAAATGCGTTTCAATATATTCTATCACCCGTGCTGTTTCCAGTAAATTGTTATCCATATCTGAATTCCTCCTGATTTCAGAATAGCAGATTATGGAGGAAAATACTTCACATATCTTGCTGAAAAGGAGGAAATGAATCGAGCAGCGGAAGGCTGGTCTGTGAATTTGCCGCTGCCGCCAATTTTCCATGGCATGAATAAAGTCCGCCCCGGCCCGTAACCGGAGCGGACTTTATTCATTGTCTGTAATAGACAGTGAAAGAAAGCGCGGGGGAGCAGAGAAGTTTACTGCTTTCTAACTTTCTAAATAAGAGCGCTCACTGCGTTTGCACCCGAAGCAGCCCGGTTGAGCTTGAGAATGGCTATCGTTGCGGTGCCCTCACTGCTGGAGACGTTACTGTTATAGGTCAGTGTAAAGAACGTTTCCTGCAAAACTTCAATGATGATTGAGTTGGAGCCATAGGCGCTTGTATAGTCGGTGCCTGTCTTAAAATAGATTCCGTATTCAATGTGCGGACTTCCGTTATAGGCAGGCGTAATCTGCATATATCCGGGAGTTGCAAGAATCGCGGAAACGTGGTACGAAATCAGATAATATCCCGGTGCAAGTGCAATCCTGGTAAGATCCGTTAATACAATCTGGCCGCTCGGATCCGCAATTGAAGTTCCCATCTGGATTTGGGTGGCATTTACAAATTGCAGAGCAAAAGTTGCAAAAGATGCGAAAACATCTTCGGGAGCTGCGCCGGTAGCGCCAGTCGGTCCGGTAGCGCCGTTGCTTCCGGCTGCACCTGTAGCACCAGTCGGCCCAGTAGCGCCGTTGCTTCCGGCCGCCCCGGTAGCCCCGGTGCTGCCCCTTGGAATTTCAAAATTGAGAACTGCATTACAGGGAGTACCTGAATTGGTGACTCTGGCGTTTGTTCCGGGGGCGCCGGTCAGAGTCGTGCCAACGGTGACGGTGGAACAGCACTTTTGGCACGGCGGACAAAGGGGCCGGTCGGAACAGGCGGGCCGTTTCGAACATTGAGATAAAACCTCTTGATTTTCATAATCTTTATTGTAATAGTCATTAATATGCATAGAAGATACCTGGTATAAATTAAAGTCTTATTGTAGAATATGAAAATATGGACAAAAAGTACCCCGAGCCCGGCGTTTCGGGAAAAATCCATATTAAACCATAAAAAAATTGAAACTTTTCTGCAGTTTTGGCCGTCTAACGGTCAAGAAAGGAGAATAGAGAAGTGAGAAAAGAGACAATGCGGGATAAACTTGAAGAAGTAATTCTGGCTTCCTACGAATCCATGTACCGCATGGCATTTGTATATATGAAAAATGAAGCGGATGCACTGGATGTGGTACAGGACAGCGTAGTTAAAGCTATCAAAAATTCCGGACAGCTTAATGAAGAATCATACATGAAAACGTGGCTGTTCAGGATCGTAATCAATACGGCTATCGATGAGCTTGAGAAGAGGAAAAAAGTACTTCCCTTGTTCTCGGAAAACGAAGACGCAAAAGAAGATAAATACTGTGATTTTGATACGATAAATTCTCTGGCACAACTGGAGCAGACAGAAAAAACAATTATTTTACTCCGATACTGTGAGGAGTGGAAGTTAGAGGAGATAGCCGCGTATATGGAGCTCAACCTGAACACCGTTAAGAGCATCCTGTACAGGAGCCTGAAGAAATTGAAAACAGAGTTGATGAAAGGAGAGGCAGTTTCATGAAAAAAACGGGGAAAAACCAAAGAGAAATCACGGAAAATGAAAACCAGGAACTGGAATCCCTGATGGCGGATCCACAATTAAATAACAGAATGGAGCAGATGGAACGCGAATATAAAGAAATCAAAGTCCCAACGGAACTGAAAGGCAGAGTGCTCCAGGCAATGCAGGAAGGAAAAGACGCCCTGGGCGCGGAACAGGAGAAGGAGACAGAGCGAGTGACAGAAAAGAAAGAAGTTTCAAAACAGGTTCAGGATAACGGGAAACAGGGCAGAAAGAAAACCGCCTCCCATTATTTCCTCAGAACCGCACAGACTGCGGCCGCAGCCCTTCTGGTGGTTACGGTTCTGGCAAATACCAGCGCCGAAACGGCATATGCAATGAGCCGTATCCCGGTGCTCGGCGCCATCACAAAAGTAGTTACATTCCGTACCTATGAGCAGCAGAATGAGAATTCGGAAGCCAAGGTTGAGGTCCCGAAGATTGAGGCCGGTGAAGGCTCCGGTATTACCGGTGCTGCCGAGCAGGTAAATAAGTCGGTGGAAGACTACACCAACCAGATCATCGCCCAGTTTGAAGAAGATGTAAAGAGGGACGGAGAAGAGGCCCACATAGGACTTTATACCGAATATAAGGTGCTGGCGGACAACAACCGGTTCTTCACCCTGAAAATCCAGACCGACGAGGTTATGGCCAGCGGATACCAGAGCGCAATCATATACAATATAGACAAGAAAACAGACACAATACTGGAACTGAAAGATATGTTCCCGGCGGGGACGGACTACGTAACCCTGCTGTCCGACGCGGCTAAGAAGGTAATGCAAAAGAACATGCAGGAAGATGAAAACAAATCCTACTTCCTGGACGACGGTATGGGCAGTGATTTTGAAAAAATCAACGAGAACCAGACTTTCTATATCAACGATGCGGGACGCATGGTGCTTGTTTTTAACGAATACGACGTGGCTCCCGGTTATATGGGACTTGTAGAAATTGAACTTCCCGATTCGGTATTTCACGCGGACGGCTTATAAACAAATGGGAAATAAAGAAGAATAATCAGAACAGGAAGAAAGAAAGTCTGCCGCGCAGAAACGGCTGGCTTTCTTTTCTATCATAGGAGATTCTTTCTAAATAAGTTCTTCCTGAATAAGATAAAATCCCACCGGATAGGGCGGAATTTTAAGAATATCGGCGGATATCTGTCAATAAATATTCATATTCTCATGTTTTTAATATGGTATAATAAAACAAATAAAAAATAACCCAGACGTTAAACTACATCTGCGGGATTACAGAACAGGAACCAGGGAGGTTTTTAACATGAGAGAGGCCGTAATCAGCATAATTACTTTTTCCGTATTTTACTTTTCCAACTTTGTCATTTTATCGGGACTGGGAGCTTTGATGAAACCGGAAGGAGATTCGTTTATTAATTCCTACCTAAATCCTGTTTACAGCGGCATGGCAGCCCTGGCAGCCATTATTATCGTTTGTACCTGCATTATTGTGAAGAAATTGGATGAGGTGCTGAAAGAACTCAAAAATGAGAATAAGACAGATGAGATTAAAACAGATGAGATTAAAACAGATGGAATTAAAACAGTTGGGAGTAAGACAGATAAGATTAAAACAGACGAAAAACAGATTAATAAGCCCTGACGGTGCAGTACCGGCAGGGCCTTGTAAATTCTACAGTTTCAGTTTTAAATAGCTACTGGTTTAGCCTCTTACAGGCTGTCGGCCATCTCATAAAGAAGACGCTCGGAATCATCCCAGCCCAGACATGGATCAGTGATGGATTTGCCGTAGCAGTGCTCGCCGACCTTCTGGCAGCCCGGTTCGATGTAGCTCTCAATCATGACGCCTTTGACGAAATTGCGGATATCATCCGAATGGCGGCGGCTGTGGAGCACCTCTTTTACAATACGGATCTGCTCCTGATAGAGCTTATTGGAGTTGGAGTGGTTGGCATCCACAATGCAGGCCGGGTACTGTAAATCGCGTTCCATGTAAAGCTCAAGAAGCAGTTTTAAGTCCTCATAATGATAGTTCGGCTGGCACTGGCCGTGTTTGTTGACGGAGCCTCTGAGGATGGTATGAGTCAGAGGATTGCCCTGTGTCATGACTTCCCAGCTTCGGTAGATAAATTCATGGCCGTGCTGTGCGGCGTGAACCGCGTTGAGCATGACGGACAGTCCGCCGCTGGTTGGGTTCTTCATGCCGACAGGTACGTCGATGCCGCTGGATACGAGGCGGTGCTGCTGGTTTTCAACAGAACGGGCGCCGACGGCTATGTAGGACATTACATCATTTAAATAAGTAAGGTTTTCCGGGTAGAGCATCTCATCCGCCGTTGAGAATCCCGTTTCCCTGATAACGCGCATATGAAGCTTCCTGATGGCCAGCAGGCCCTCAAAAAGATCCGGTTTCTTCTCCGGGTTCGGCTGATGGAGCAGACCCTTGTAACCGTCGCCGGTGGTTCTCGGCTTGTTGGTGTAAATACGGGGAACCAGTATCAGTTTGTCTCCTACTTTATCCTGTACCTTGGCAAGGCGGTTTACGTAATCACATACGGAATCCTCCCTGTCGGCCGAGCAGGGACCGATAATAACTAGAAATTTATCGCTCTTCCCTGTAAAAACATCACGGATCTCCGCGTCCTTTACAGCCTTGACTGCGGCCAGTTCGGGCGCCAGCGGAAACTGTTCCTTAATCTCATCCGGTGTCGGCAGTTTGCTGACATATTCAAATCCCATGGGTATCGTCCTCCTGTAAATCGTAAACTATTCGTAACTAAAATTCAATTGATATTTCTATGTGCGTCCATTATAATATAGAAATTCCGATTCGGCAATAGCCCGGAGGCCATTAACAGGCCCGGAATGCATAAAAATGCTGTAGTCCGGCCAGGATAGCCCTCAGGGCGTGTTATCCTACATAGAGTGGGCGGCAGCATAAAAAACTAGACAAGGGAGACTTATTATGAAAAAAAGAACGATGATTTTTGCAGCGGCGGCGCTGGCGGCAGGCCTTACAGCCTGTGCACCGAAAACGGAGGCAACAGCACCGGAAACTACGATAGAGGAAACGCAGGAAACTGCACAGGAGACTGTTACGGCGGAGAGCGAAGAGAATGATGAGACGGCAGGAGAAACCGGGACAGAGGCAAACGCAGAGATTTCAGATGAACTTCTGGGCAAAGTCTATGCGGCGGTAAAAGAAGCATACGGCGAAAAGTACGTACCCAGTATGATGTTTGACGAGACAATGATGGAAGGCACTTTCGGCATCACGAAGGACCAGTATGATTCCTACGTGGCGGAAGGCCCGATGATTTCCGCACATGTGGAGATGTTTGTCGGCGTTAAAGCCAAAGAAGGAAAGGCAGCCGATGTGGCAAAGGCGCTTGAGGACTACAGGAAGAGCCAGCTTGACGGAGCGCTTCAGTATCCGATGAATATGCCTAAGATCGAAGCGTCTGAAGTAGTTACACACGGCGACTATGTATTCTTCATTATGCTTGGTTCACCTGAAATGGAAGCGGAAGAGCAGGGCGAGGAAGCGGCGCTTGAGTCTGCAAAGGAGAATAACCGTATCGCGGTTGACACGATTGCCGGATTTTTTGAATCATAGACAGTAAAATAAATGTAAGGAGAGCTGGAAATGGTATTTTCAAGTCTTTTGTTTCTGTTCCGTTTCCTTCCTGTGGCGCTGCTTGCCTACTATGCAGCGCCCCGCAGGTACAGGAACGGGATACTGTTTGTAGCAAGCCTGATTTTTTATGGATGGGGGGAGCCGGTTTATATTCTGCTCCTCCTTTTTTCCACGGTTGTTGACTTTATTCACGGGAAACTTGTTTACCGGTTAAAAGGCGAGGGGAATACTAGAGGCGCGAAGCTTGCCGTAGCATCCTCGGTACTGATTAATCTTTCGCTTCTCTGTATCTTCAAATATACGGATTTTCTGATTGGCGCATGGAACGCCGCGACGGGGGCGGGAGTACCGCTTCTTAACCTGGCGCTTCCCATCGGCATTTCTTTTTACACGTTCCAGACCATGTCCTACACGATAGACGTATACAGGGGAAAGGCCGGAGTCCAGACGAGTATTGTGGCCTTCGGCGCCTATGTGGCGATGTTTCCGCAGTTAATTGCCGGCCCGATCGTGCGCTACAGCACAATCGCCAAGGAACTGACGGAGAGGAAGGAGACGCTTGCCTGCTTTCCGGAGGGCATTGTCCTGTTTGCCGCGGGACTGGGGAAGAAAGTACTGTTTGCAAACCAGCTTGGGCAGATTTGGGATGAGATTATTCATATTGCTCCCGATGAGAGAAGCGTCCTGATGGCGTGGATTGGCGTCTTTGCATTCGGAATGCAGATTTACTTTGATTTTTCCGGTTACTCCGATATGGCCATGGGGCTGGGCCGGATGTTCGGGTTCCATTTTCCGGAGAATTTCCACTATCCGTATGAATCGAAGAGCATTACGGAGTTCTGGCGCCGCTGGCATATTTCGCTGGGAACCTGGTTTAAGGAGTACGTCTATTTTCCGCTCGGCGGAAGCCGGTGCGGCCGGGCGCTTCAGTTTCGGAATATCCTGATTGTCTGGCTGCTCACGGGAATCTGGCATGGAGCCGGGTGGAACTTTCTGCTGTGGGGGCTTTATTTTGCCGTTCTTTTGTTGGCGGAGAAATTTTTCCTGCACAGCCTGCTGGAAAAATGCCCGTCCTTTATCAGGTGGTTTTACGCGATGTTTGCCGTCTACATGGGCTGGGTGCTCTTTGCCTTCGATGATATGGGGCAGGGGATTTTATACTTCAGGCAGCTTTTTGGAGCGGCCGGAATAAGCGCGGTCAATACGAGGACCTTTTATCTCTTTTTTACAAACCTGCTTCTGATGGCTGCTGCGGCAGTCGGAGCCACCTCCCTGCCCGCGTCCTTCTGCAGGGAACATGTGCAGGAGAAAACGCTTTTTATCCTGGAGCCGCTCTTTGTCTGCACCGTGCTTCTGCTGTCGACGGCTTACCTGGTGAACGCAGGATATAACCCGTTTCTGTATTTCAGATTTTAGAAACAGCGGAAAGCAGAACAGTAAAAAGCAGAACAGTAAAAAGAATATCAGTAACATCGGTAAAGAGGACACAGACGGGAGGCGGTGAGGCGTTTTGAAAAGAAAAGTAATTACAACAGCGGCATTTTTAATTCCGCTCACATGTTTGTCGGTTCTGAGCGCGGCGCTGCCCGCAAAAACCTTTTCGGAGGAGGAGAACCGGTATCTGGCGGGAAAACCGTCATTTACGCCCGAATCTTTTATGGACGGAAGTTTTGGAAAAAAATATGAGACATGGCTGTCCGACCAGTTTCCGTTCAGGGGAACTTTTGTGGCGGCTAAAACCAACGCGGACCGGCTGATTCTAAGGGAAGACGTGAACGGAGTTTATTTTGGAAAAGATCACTATTATATAGAAAAAACGGATACCGAGGATTTAATGACGGAGCAGCTGTCACAGAATCTGGATTATCTGGCAGCTGCTGCGGCCGGGTTTACCGCCATGGCCGGGAAAGAGCATGTGAAAATCATGCTGGTTCCATCCGCATCCCAGGTTCTGACCGGGAAACTTCCGCCCTTTGCGGCTCCCGCCGATCAGGCCGCGGTGACAAAGCTGGCCCGGGAAAAGATCAGGGAAACGACGGGAGTGGATGACATTCTCCTGGATGTTGAAGGAACACTCAAAAAAGCAGCGGACGAACCGGTTTATTACAGAACGGATCATCACTGGACGACACTCGGCGCCTATTATGCCTACCGGCTGTACGGGCAGGCAGCCGGGTTTAAACCGTGGGAGCCGGAAGATTTTGTGGAAACGGTGGTGTCCTCTGGTTTCCTGGGGACCATCCAGTCAAAACTGGGCATTCATCTGGTTCCGGACGAGATTGCACTGTTCCTCCCGGCAGCCCCTGTGAAATATAAAGTATTCTATGACGGACTTCCGGAGGCGCATGATTCGCTTTATAATGAAAAGGCGCTGGAGAAAAAAGATCAGTATTCCGTTTTTCTGGACGGAAACCACGGATGGACAAAAATTGTAAATGAAAAAGCAGGGGAGGAGGCAAAGGGAAAAAAGCTTTTGATTATAAAAGATTCCTATGCCCACTCATTTGCTCCCTTTGTCATCAATCATTTTGAGGAAGTTCATATGATAGATCTCAGATATTTTAATATGAAACCGTCTGATTTTGCGAAGAGTCAGGCAATTACCGACATTCTTGTGCTTTATCAGATACCAGGATTTGCAAAAGACGGGAATCTCTTCAAGATAGTGCGCTAAAACTTGACGGATCGCCATTTTCATACTAAAATAGACTATATCAAAAAAAAATAATTTTTTTTGGTATACGTGCAATAAAATGCGCATGTGGTGCATTAACTTATTGAACGGATGAAAATCATTTCTGTTCGGGAGACCAAAACGGATGAAGAACAAACCAAATATCAAGTTACTCGAAATTCCTTGATGCATTACACTCCGTTACGATTCCGCGAAGGCAGTACCCTACAGAAAATCATTTCAGCAGCAGGTTGACGACAACCAGGGCCTGCAGCTGAGTAAAAAAGAACCGGACTGAAAATTTCAGTACCGGTCTTTTTTATATCATACGAAGTGCCCATATAAAAACCTCTTGACTTTCCCACTAAAACACGGTATAAACGAGTGGCGCCCATAGAGTGCGGAATTTGGAAAGCACACTTTGCGGAGTTTTTATTGCCAATCAATGAGGGAGAATTAAGAGAAGTATGAAGATAGAAAATGACCTTGGAAAAGACGACATAAAGAAACTTGTAATCAGAATTGCGATTCCGTCCATGCTGGCCCAGTTTGTAAATGTGCTTTACAGCGTGGTGGACAGAATGTATATAGGAAATATTGCGGGGATTGGAGAGGTTGCGCTCGCCGGAGTGGGCATCTGCGGACCGATCGTGACGATGATATCGGCGTTTGCCTCCCTGGTAGGAATCGGCGGTTCGCCGCTTATGAGTATCAGAATGGGCGAGGGCAATGAGAAAGAGGCAAAAAAGATACTGGCCAACAGTTTTCTGATGCTGGCCGTTATCTCGGTCATCACAACGGCAGCGGCGCTGCTTTTGAAAAACAGGCTGCTGATGTGGTTTGGCGCGAGTGAAACGATTTTTCCCTATGCCAACGAATACATAACGATTTACCTGATGGGAACCATCTTTGCCCTGATGGCGGTGGGAATGAACCAGTTTATCATTTGTCAGGGATTTGCCAAAGTGGGAATGAAATCGGTGACTCTGGGAGCCGTTATCAATATTATCCTGGATCCTATTTTTATTTTTGGACTTCACATGGGGGTTGCGGGAGCCGCCCTGGCAACGGTTCTGTCGCAGATGGCATCCTGTATTTTTGTGCTTTTGTTCCTGTTTGGGAAGAAGGTGCCGATTCGGATTGGTTTTGGCGGCTACGAATGGAGAATTATCAGAAAGATTACCGTGCTGGGAATGACGCCGTTTTTGATTATTGCTTTTGACAATGTGCTGATTATTGCCCTTAATGCGGCCCTGCAGCATTACGGTGGGGCGGAAGGAGACAAACTCTTAACCTGCGCTACAATTGTCCAGAGTTTTATGCTGATGGTGACGATGCCCCTCGGAGGCATCACAGGCGGCACGGAGCCGATCCTCGGATATAATTTCGGAGCAAGACGTTCCGACAGGGTGTTAAGCGCGCAGAAATACATTGTAAGCCTGGCACTTGTTTTTACAACGGTTATGTTTGTGGTTTCACAGACTCTGCCCTATTATTTTGCCAGGATTTTTACACAGAACGAAGAATACATTTCCCTGACCGTGTGGGCTATCCGAATCTATACGCTGGGAATCATCCCTCTGGCTCTGCAGTATACGGTGGTCGACGGCTTTACAGGAATGGGAGTCGCCTCCGTGGCCATCTTCCTGTCCATGTTCCGAAAGGTGCTGTATCTGGGCGGAGTGTTCGGACTTCCCATCCTTTTCGGAGTAACCTCCATCTTCTATACGGAGATGATTTCCGATTTCGGAGGAACGGTGGTGAGCGTTGCCGTCTATCTGCTTGTGATACGAAAGGTTTTGAAAAGGCGCGAGGAAGGCACATTTTAATAATAAGATAAATGAGACAGAAGCATTACCGGTTATAGTCTGCGGCGGCGCCCTGAGAGGGGTCCCCGCAGACTATATTTAGGTTACTTCTGTTTTGTCTTAAAGGAATGATACGGTTTGCCGTTTTCAGCGCATATCTTCCACAAGGAGGATTTGGATTGTGTCCGGAGACGGGTTCCAGTTCAGGACATATAAGGTGTATACCCTGTTTGGATTGAGGTTGATGAAGGTAGAGAGCAGGTTTACTGCCGGACGTGCGGATCTTGCCACGGAGACAGGATAACTTCCCGGGCGGAGCCTGCTGAAGCTTCCGGCTGTGCCTGGGCGGGTGTTGGTAAAGCTCATTAATCCGTTAGACAGTATTACGTTGACGGCGCCGCTTGCATAAGCCAGGTTGCAGACACGGAAGCAGGAGTTGCTGAAGCTGGCGCTGCATCCGCCGTCCGTAATAGTGGTCAGGTTCATTCTGTTATTGGAGCTTACAATTGCGATCGTAGAATTATTGCCGATGAAAACATTCTGCTGCAGGAAGACAAATCCGTTGGCAGCCATAACCGTTACCCTGTGGAATCCTCTGGAATACCTTCTGTAGCGGCTGACTTCCGCAAAGTCCATGCCGGTCAGGATAACCCGGTTGTCAACTTCCACCGTGAGGCCGGAGAATTCCGGGGAAGCGTTGATAAATCTGGCGTTGACGTTCTGTGTCGGGAACGGGAAGCAGTTCGGGCAGGGGATGACGGGACCGGGGCCGATTGGGAACCAGTTCGGATTGACGGAGAAATCGGGATCGATGACGTCGTAATCAGGCATAACGGAGAAATCAGGATCAATTACGTCGTAATCAGGCATAACGGAAAAATCAGGATCGATGACATCGTCCTCCGGCATTACGGAAAAGTCGGGATCAATCATGCGGTTATCCTGCATAGCGGAAAGTCCGGAGTCAAAGTTTCCGTTATCAGCCGGGGTGGCAATACCGGAAACATTAGAGTCATTCATTTCAAAAATATCTGAGTCCGGCGATAGATTCATTTCATGTAACATACCATACCTCGTTTTATAAGTGTTTATATTAAAAGTGTATTCATATAACGATAAAATGAGCATGGACGGCCAAAAACAAAAAGTGACAAAATGCAATAAAATTCAGTCTGTTTTACCTGTAAATTACATAAATTTTACATATTTTACAAAAAGCTTGAAATAGCTATTTTCCCTGTGATATGATAGAAAAGATCGGCTTTTACCCGGCAGTGCTCCTGCCAAAAAAGCGGACACAGGAGGAGAATTTTTATGTCGATAAATGACGTAAGCAATCTGTTTACATTTGCCGGAGGCCTTGGCATGTTCCTATATGGTATGCGCATTATGGGTGACGGCATGCAGAAGACGGCCGGAAGCAAGATGAACCACTTTCTCGGCATGGTAACAAATAACAGGCTTTTGGGGGTAGTCCTGGGAGCATTAATAACGGCAATTCTTCACAGCAGTGCGGCGACGACGGTTATGGTGGTCGGTTTCGTCAATGCTGGAATTCTGAATCTGACACAGGCGGTGGGTGTTATCATGGGTGCCAATATCGGTACGACAATCACGGCCTGGATGGTATCTTTAAATCAGTTAGGAGACGCGTTTACCGTACTTCAGCCGGCCTTTTTCGCGCCGCTGTGCATCGGCATCGGTACGTTCCTGATCGTATTTTCCAAAAAGCAGAGGAATAACCTGATCGGTGAGATCGTAATAGGCGTCGGCCTTCTCTTTGTGGGCCTCGAATTTATGAGCGGTGCGATCAACCCCTATACGGATGCCCCGATCTTTGCAAAGGCATTTGCCGTTATGGGACGGAACCCGATTCTCGGCATTTTAACAGGAGCCCTGGTGACCGCGCTTCTGCAAAGCTCCACGGCTTCCGTCGGAATTCTTCAGACACTGGCGATGAACGGCGTCGTGACGACGGGGGCGGCCATTTATATCACCCTCGGACAGAATATCGGAACGTGTCTTACGGCCATGCTTTCCAGTGCCGGAGCCAACAGGACGGCCAAGAGGGCTGCGGCCATCCATCTGACGTTTAATACGCTGGGAGCCGTTATTTTCGGTATCGGAATGTATGCGCTGTCCCTGCTTCGGCCGATGATGGCCGGTTCGGGGATTAGTTCCGTCCAGATTTCGATGTTCCATACTATTTTCAATGTGACGAATACCCTTCTTTTATATCCGTTTGCCAACCAGCTCGTGAAGATTTCGGGACTGCTTGTAAAGGACGGGGAGCCGGAAGAGGAGAGCAAGGAAGACAGCCGCGAGATCGAGACGGCGTTCCGCCATCTGGATCAACGTATTTTCGAATCGCCTGTCTTTGCCATTGAGGTGGCTCAGATGGAGACCGTACATATGGGGCAGATAGCCCTCAATAATATCCGTCTTGCCACAAGCGCCATTTTGAACAGGGATAAGGAGAAGACAAAAGAAGTTTACAGGAATGAGAAGGATATCGACAGGATGGAAGAGCTTCTGACGGGATATCTTATCAAAGTCAACAACCTGTCCCTGACCGAACACCAGAAGCTCCTGGTCAACAACCTCTTTTACAGCATCAGCGATATTGAAAGAGTTGGCGACCACTGTGAGAACCTGGCGGAGCAGGCCGATTACATGGAAGAACATAAGGTGGCCTTCTCAGAGACGGGAAGCGCGGATTTGAGCGCGATCAGCGAGAAGGTGGTAAAATCCTTCACCCACGCCATTGCGGCCAGACAAACGGGCGATATGGACGATGTGAGGAAGGTGAGCCAGTATGAGGATGATGTGGATATGCTGGAAGAAGAATTGAGGGATAAACATATTGAACGTCTTTCAAGCGGCCAGTGCGATCCGTCCTCCGGTGTCGTTTTCCTGGATATTATCAGTAATCTGGAGAGAATATCAGACCATGCTTATAATCTGGCGGGATATGTGAAAGATGAGATGTAAGAAGATTTATATGGGAAGATGAGTGCAGGAGCTTTACAATAAAGAAATTTTATAATAAAAAAATTATAATAAAGGAATTTTATAATAGAAGATTTTATAAATAAGAAACCTTATAACAGGAAACGGCCGGTGGAAATACAAAAGTATTTACCACCGGCCGTTTCCTATTATTGAGCGGCAATGAAAAGTTCGTGAAGCGTAATTTTTGTTGTTTAAGACGCAAACTGCTCAAGGAGTGTGCTATCGTTATGTAATAAAAGTTATTCTTCTTCCAGATAGTTCTTTTCCATATAGTACCGTTCAGAACCCTTATGCAGCGGTATTGCCAGATCGTTGCAGATAAACCCTTTCTGCGTCAGTGAGGCAAGGGAATCGTGGCTGGCGGCCAGCTGTGGGATAGATTCATCCAGAATTTTTGTAATCTGGTAGACGAGATCATCATCCATTCTCTCATCGACGCAAAGGAGGCATTTAATACCGAAAGATTCAACGTCTTCGTCCTGGCCCGGATACGTTCCGGCCGGGATCACCATTTTATAATAGAAGGAATTCTTTGATAGAATCGTCTTCAGTTCTTCGGGCGTGTACTTCAGTAGACGGCAGGGGATGGTATCTGCAAGTTCGGTCAGACCGGTGATGGGAATCCCCGCGAAACCGTGTACCGCATCGAGTCCTCCGTCCTCTACGGCAACGGAGCCGGAGCCAAGTCCGGAGTTGACAAGCGTGGTATTTTTGGAAGTCAGGCCTGCCGCGTCAATAGCAATGCGAGCCGAGAGATCCGTTGTGGACCCCTGGGGACCAATCGCCGCGCTCTTGCCTGCCAGATCGTGGACGTAAATAAGTCCTGCCGATTCCGGCGCCATCCAGTTGGAAACACTGACATAAATGGCTCCAATAGTGCGGAGGCTTTCAACAGGCCTGTTCTCAAATTCATGTGTTCCGGTATATGCGGCCAGCGCAACATCCCCGCTCACAAGCCCCATATCAATCTGACCGTCCTCAATCCATTCCACATTGGTAAAGGAACCGTTGGAGGCGCTGATATTAATCTTGATATTGGAATCATGCTCACTGATCACCTGGGCAATGGCGTTTCCGACCGGGAACATGGTACCGCCGCTGTCCGCTGTTCCAATCGTCAAAACCTGAAGTCCGCTTTTCACCTCCTGAGATGTTTCAGAATCGGCGGTGAACGGGGAAATGTCGGAGCTGGCGGAGGAACAACTACATAAAGCGGCGGAAAAACCCAGAAGGGCGGTAAAGACTAAAAATTTTGAAAATAAATTTTTCATTTATATATCACCTGTTTGTATTTTATGGTTCAACACGGTTGTCTGATGCAGAAGATGAAGAAAAAAATAAGCGAAATCTTTACATCCGTCTATACTATAACACAGGTGGGGGAATTCGTCCAATGAAACAACGAAAAGCACGCTTCGCGCACTTTTCATTGCCACTCAACGATAAACAGCCCGGCTGTTTTGGGGGGCCGGACTGTCTATGTAAAATTACTATATTAAGTTAGCGATGAACGTGCTTTTATTTTACAAAGCTTCCAAATACGGAAAGGAAGATTGGATTGTAAATATCGTCGATGATAACGGCGAAGGAAGGGTAAAGAACCCATGCTATATTATGCCATCCATACTCATCCATAACAGCTTTCTCATTTGCAACGGCGTTAGGGCCGGAACCGCATCCCCATCCGCAGTTACCTGCAGCCATTACAGCAGCGCCGTAGTCGCGGCCGAACATGTTGTAAGATACGAAGATTGCAAATACTGCCATTAAAACTGCCTGGCAAAGAAGGATGATACCCATCTGGCCGGCTACCGGAGCCAGTTTCGTGATATCGGTTGTCATGAGCACCAGGGCCAGATAAAGTTCCAGGAACATATGCTCAATGGCGTCGACTTCAGGAACATAGAATTTGATATTGCATGTTTCCATAACATTACGTGCGATTGCGCCTGCGAACAGACAGCCGATGAATTTAGGCATTTCAATCATTGGGATGTTGTCAAGGATGCAGTAAATCGGCATACCGAGAGCAGCGATAAGCAGTGTCATGGCAAACATGGAAATCATTCTGCTGTTGTCAAGTGTTGCAACAGTGCCGGTTTTTGCTGATTCCGGTTTGTCGTTCGGGTCGGATTTAAGACCGTGACGGGAAATCAGGAATGCAGCTACAGGGCCGCCAATCAGGGAACCCATGATATTACCCATGGTACCGGCAGCAACACCGATTGTGGTGGCATCCGCTGCGCCCCAGCTTTCAA
This sequence comes from uncultured Clostridium sp., assembly GCF_900547735.1. Classification (GTDB taxonomy): domain Bacteria; phylum Bacillota; class Clostridia; order Lachnospirales; family Lachnospiraceae; genus Otoolea. The sequence goes on from NZ_URHZ01000039.1 coordinate 26,653, forward strand.
AGATAGGACCAAATGCGGAAGCCGTACCAACGCCGCCCGACATTGCGGAAGAAGAACACTGCAGAGCCAGAAGCGGATGGAGGCCAATCATGTTGCCTACGAATACGCCCAGAAGATCCTGAAGAGTAATCAGGACACAGGCTGCGATGGCAATCATGGCACAGAGCTTGCCGCCTGCATGGCGGAGCATCTTTAAGCTGAAGCCGAAACCTACGCAGAGGAAGAACAGGTTCTGACATAAGTCTTTCATAATGGCTGCATCGAAGGAAAGGCCGATGATGCCGGAGCCTTTGATGATGGCGACAACAATTGAGAAAATGATACCGGACACAACCGGTGCCGGAATTGCGTATTTACGCAGTAATTTTGAGTGGTTTACAATCGCACGGCCAAGAAAGATTACAATGGCGGCGAAGCCCAGTGTGGTGAGATACTCGAACTTGAAATTTGCAACAGCCCCATCTGCTGCCGGTGTGTAAGTGCCGAAATAGCCCATAATAGTTTCCATAGAAACAATACCCTCCATTTCTTTTAATAAAGTTTATATTTTTTTTATAAATTTAGTGTAAAAGATTCATTAATCGAAGTCAATTTATGTAATTAAGTAAAGAGTTTAGTAACTATAGTAAGTGAATAAGGGGGAATTGATGAGAAATTCGGACAGGCAGTGGGAGATTGGGGTGGTGAGAGGGAGGTTGTGAGTCTTCAGTCCCGGGGGGAGGTTGTCGCGGGTGGGAATCCGGGAAGGTTATGGCCCGGGACTGAAGACGCGAAGGTTTCCGCCATCCAGGTGCCCGGTCTGCAGCCGTTAAGTGGTTCCTGTTCACACCGCATTGCGCTGTAAACAATAACACGCTTCGCGATGCACAGAAATGGCAAGAACGCCATTTCTCGACGCAGAACTCGGGACTTTCACGAAAGACACGTGAAAACACCTCGCGGAATATATCGTGAGTGAACAGTAACGTTAAGTGTGCTTGTTTCTCAAATATAAATATGCATTTCTATACTTCCGGCCTGCAGTATTGTATAATAGAATAAACAAGAATTGACCGGGCAGAGCAAGGGAAACTTCTTTACCGTCAGGCCAAGAAGATGGACTATACAACAATTAGGATTTTTCAAGCTGAAGTCAAGGAAGTTTGCGTTCATTGGGCTTAATGAAAGAACTATTTTGAAAGGGTGGAAAATGATGACAGAAAGTTCAGATAAAACAAAAGTTAAAAGAGAAGAAAGACGCATTTTCAGATATACCCTTGCTGACGCATGGAAAGATATTATCTCGCAAGTTGAGGTACTAGACGGGATTGAAGATAAAAATATAAGATGCTTATATTTTGACAGACCACGCAGCCTGACCCATGAGGGCAATACCAAGGTTGATTCTTTCTTTACTACAATCAGTCAGAAAGATATTAATGCAATAAAGAATGCAATGCATAGTCACATAGACATTTTTCAATATAAAGAAATTGAGTTTCCAACGGTGCTTGATGGGGTTATCAACACATTTGAATTTACACTGGACGAAAATTTTGCAAACGCAATTACCGCATATAATATTTGGGCATTTAGAGGAAATGTTGATGTTGGAATCATTGGAATTCCGCCATATAAAGGAGGCGCTGTTTTACAGTTATTTGATGAAATTTCAAAAATACTGTTAGATAATGGAGTAGATCCAAAATACCTTAGGACTGATTGAGAGAAGATAGATTTGAAGTAAACAATTCAAGTCTGTTGCGCCGAATAATTTGAAGTGGTATGTGGCAGTTTTTATGTGGAAAGGAACACGAAATAGAAGAGGCAAGGCTGGTTTCTCTAAAATATGTATTTGATATGGATAACTCAGTTGGTATGTTAGCAGATATGCCCTGCGGTTACTATGCAATAAGAAAAACCAGGGAGGATAACCGGATGGTTGGAAAGCGTTAAATCTCAGTTTCACAAAATTCTGAATGGAGAAGAAAATCAAATTCGGAGGAATTGTATGACGATACCTATAATGATCCCTGGAAGGACATTAAAGAAATCGATCTTGATTTAAACGGCGGTTTAATTATTCGTAATAAGGACACCAGATAGCTTGAGTTATCTGGTGTCCTGCATTTTTATACACAATTTGAATTAAAAAATTATAGAAACTAAGTCTGTCTTCTGTTTGAAGGACATGCTTTTAAGGCACGTTCTTGCAGACTGAGATCGACTGTGGAGTGGAGCGGTGAACGGGGCCGCTTTTTTTATCGGGTTCCTGTCTTAATAAATAAAAAGCTGTGTCCAGTAATCTGTTCCGCTGGCGTCTTTGTAATGTCCTACGCCGATAGAGGTGTAGTCTTTATTAAGGATATTTGCTCTGTGTCCTGAACTGTTCATCCAGCCCTGCATTACTGCCTCCGGTGAATTCTGGCCATAGGCGATGTTTTCGCCGGTTCCTCTGTAGCTGACTCCGGCCTGGCTCAGAGCGGTGCTGAAACTGCTGCCGTCCGGTCTGGTATGGGAAAATGTTTTTTTGATTTCCTGGGCGCGGAGCTGGGCTGCTTCCGCCACGCGTGTATCGACAGTCAGAGGACTTAAACCGGCTTTTGCACGCTCTGCATTTACCAGGGCGACAACTGCATTGCCGTATGCATCCTGTCCTTCTTCCTGTTCCGGTTTATCGGGAGTCTCATCGTCCGGAACCTCCGGTGTCACACCTGGATTTTCAGGCTGATCCGGAATCATATCTCCGGGCTGATCCGGGAGCATATCCCCGGGCTGATCCGGAATCATATCTCCGGGCTGGTCCGGGAGCATGTCACCAGGCTGGTCCGGCAGTTCCGGTCCCGGCAGCTCCGGCGTCGGGAAAATAAAATCAGGAGGAGTTATTTCCGGCAGAACCGGCCTTGTACCCCAGTTACCATTCTGATTCCAGTTTCCGCCCTGGTTCCAGTTACCGTTCTGTCCCCAATTTCCGCTGCCCGGAAGGCAATCCTTTCCTCCTATTCCAATTACATAAGCGCTTCCGCCTGAAAAAGGAATCTGATAGGTAGATACCGCAGCCAGGGATGTCATTGGCATTGCAGCCGTTGCAAACATAACCGCAGCAGCAGATAAAGTGTTAACTAATATTCGTCTCATGGTTTTCCTCCTTAGTTGTTACGTAATTATTGCATATTTGTTACAAAACTATATTAACACATAATAACTGGAAAACCATTAGGGAAAAACTGGAATTACCACGGAATCAGCGCCCGGGCAATAAAAAAATTATTTCATGTTCCAATTTCGATACCAGGCAATAAACATCATTAACCCGGCCATACATAGGAAAGCCCCAAAAAGGAAGGCGCCGCTCAGGCTGGAATCGGCTAAGGTTCCAAATACAAGATTCGTGCCCGCACCGGCTGTGTCGGTAATCATAGCGTTAATGCTCAGGGCCGTAGCACGGTTTTCTGTATGAACCTGCCTGTTTTGGAGTTCCATCTGGAAAGGCTGAAACAGACTGTTTGAGATACGCAGAATCAAAACACATCCAATGGAAAACCATGCCTTTTCTGTAAAAGCCAGCGCCGAACAGGAGAGCACTGCCATGGAATAGAGTAGAATTCCGGCATGTTTTGTCCCAAAACGCCGGGAAAAACACGATGAAGCGGCGCCGACCAGCCCTGTCAGCGTAACTGCAATATAGACATATCCGATTTGCTGCACAGACAGTCCGCACTTCATATATTGAAGCTGAATAAGAAATACCGTGATTGTCTGGTGAGTTTCCGTCAGGAAAGCCGCAGCAGCCAGAAAGAGCAGCAGATGCCGGTCTTTCAGTGTATGGCTCAATATTTTTCCGAACCCGTCCATACAAAACGCATGAGTTTCTTCCTTTTTTACTTCCACCAGCCATAATGAGGCCAACGCCGCAAGACCATAGCTTACAACGGTAAGGAATCCTGCCAGTCTGTAGTTGTTCCCTGCAAAAACGGAAAAAACGGCAGCGGCGCCCAATAACCCGGCCGTCTGCAGGCTGTTATAAACACCAAAAACCTTCTGGCTGTTTTTTCCTTCACATGAAAGATAAAGAATACTGGCGTCAACACCAGAGAGTCCCGCAATGACAACACTGAGCATAATGCGTTCCGCCAGAAACCACAAAAACCTATCTGCCCGCCAGAACACAATCTTTGATAAAAAATAGAGAAAACAGCAGAATACCATTGTACGCTTATACCCAATTTTATCGGCAAGGATTCCCCATGGAATCTCGCATAGAAGACATAAAACCAGAGAAATACTTTCGATAAGAGAGATTTGGAAAATGGTAACACCCTGCGACTGGCGGTAAAGAGCCGCAATAGGACCGTAAAAGATCATGCCGTGCAAAAGTGCGATGACATACATAAGACAAATATTTTTTTTCATAAAGTCATTTCCTTTCCGATTTTAAACACAACAACGAAAAGCACGCTTCGCGAACTTTTCATTGCCACTCAACAAAAAGCGCTGATAAAACCAGCGCTATAATCCTATGCCGTTCTATTTAAATCGGATTTCCGGAAATGATTCTGAACTTCATTTTTCTTCCCCCTGAAACCGGGATACCAAACGCATCGGGCTCGGTATGCGGCGGCCGGTATCCTCTGGAATTCTAATCTTTTACATACCGGTACCGGATTGACGGTCTTCCCCCGGTCTGATAATCAATTGTGCTGATAAGCTCCCCTGTTTCCACCATGTAATTCATATACCTGCGGATTGTAATCCGTGACAGATGAATCTGTTCGGCAATCTGCTCACTGGAATACGTGTCATCCCTGTTTTCTTTCAGAAACGCGCGTATCAGCCCGAGTGTCGTTTCGTTCAGCCCCTTTGCCAGGTTAGCCGCAGCGGTTCCGGTGCTTTCCTGGCGGGTCAGCAGCTTATCGATTTCACCCTGCTCCATGTTGCTTTTAGCCTGACTTAAATACTCCTTCATCTGGCTGTATTTATCCAGGGCCACTTTAAAACGGGTATACTCAAACGGTTTGACAAGATAGTCGATTACGCCCCGGGAGAGCAGCTGGAGGACGATATCCGTGTCGCTGGCCGAGGTTACCATGATGATTGAGGGCGCTTTGCCCATAGCATGGAGCTGATCGATAAATTCGGTGCCGTTCATAAGCGGGGTATAGTAATCCAGGATAATCAAATCCGCATCGTTTTCTTTCAGATACTCAAGTGCCTCGATTCCGCTTTTAAATACATTAATCACCCGGAAAGAAGGGGTCAGCTCCACATATTGTTTGTTGATGGACGCCACCATGGGATCGTCTTCTATGATAATGACCTGATACATTACAGGTCCTCCTTTCTTGTAAAGGTAAGGGTAAAACAGGAACCCTCGCCTTTTTCCGTATCAATGGCGATATCGCCGTTATACTCTTCTGCAATCTGGCGAAGCAGATAGAGGCCGGTTCCACGGGTCTCGCCCTTGGAAGAAATGCCTTTTTCGAAAATATGCTCCAGCAGTTCCCGGTTGATTCCGCCTCCGGTGTCCTCGCATGTAATGATGTTGCAGTCAGGGCGGCAGTAGATGCCTAGCGTGATCTCTTTCAGCTCATTGTCCCGGTTTTGGCAGCTGTTCAGTTCCTCTATGGCGTTTTCCAGCAGGTTGCCGATGATGGTGATAAAGGCGTCCTGAGGGAGAATCAGCTCACTTTCGATGCAGCTGCTGTCGTGAGTCAGGGAAAGACGGATACCCAGCTCTGCGGCATGCATCATTTTCCCGATAATCAGCGCGCAGATTCTGGATACGCGGATGCAGTCGGCCGTCTCACGGATGGACTGGCTGGAAACCAGATTGCTGTTGATGATAAACTGTATGGCCTGCTCGATTTCTCCGATCTGGAGATATCCCAGGATGACATGGAGCTTATTTAAAAATTCATGGTTAAAAGCCCGCAGAGTGTCAAGCATGCTCCTGGTGCCGGACAGTTCATCGGACATGGCGAGCATATCCGTGCGATCCACCATGATTACGAGCATGCCTTGAATCGGTTTTTTGCCTTTTCCCTGGATCGGAATTTCATTCATCAGGATCGAACGGCCGCCGATCATACAGGACTGGCGGTGGACGGATTTGCCCGTACTTACAACCGAGTCAAAATTTGTGGCGGGGTAAAGCTCGCGGAAATATTTTCCCATCAACGGAGGCCCTTCCTCAGGTCCGTCGTGAAAAAGATTTCTGGCGACAATGTTGGAAAACAGGATCTTACCCTCGGTGTCCGTGGCGATCAGGCCTTCCTCAATGGCGTTCATCACCTCGTCCTGCCGTATGTACATGTTGAGAAGCTCATGGGGGTTAAAGCCCATCAGGGATTTTCTTAAAAACCGGATAAAAGCGTGGGTCAGCGGAATGCTGACAAGCATCATCAGGAAGAAAATCGCTATATGCACAAGCAGTATATTCCGGTGCCTTGCCGAAATATGTGCGGTAAAGACGGATGCCATGACAAAACCGATGATTTTTCCGTCCGTCCTTTTTACGGCATGGAAAGCACGCCTCTGGGCGCCTTTTGTCCCGTATCCCGTTGTGATATAGGGTTCGCTCCCCTGTAAGATCATGGTTTCATCCCCGTCCACAAAGGTTTCACCCGTCTTAAGGCGGTCCGTGTGGTAGAAACGCAGTCCATTGTTGTCATAGATGACGACGACGCTGATATCGGGTATATTGGCGCTGAGAGAGTCGATATCCTCCTTGGCCGCATTGCTGGGATACCCGTCCTCAAGCATGGAAATTACTTCCGGCATGGAGGCAATATAAGAAGCGGTGCCGCTTATGATGGCGTCCATATCCCGGCGCTGCCTCGTAATATCAAAATACAGGGTAATTGCCAGTGAAAATACGATAACGAATGCGGATAACAGTGTGAAAGAGCGGTACAGCTCTTTTTCAAGCGCATTCCGGGAATCCGTCTGATCCACGGCGCACCTCCTTTGCAAATGGCGCTGCATGGCTTATGAAGCGGCCTTACAGTGCTGATACTGGTAAAAAAACGTGAAGTAAAATAATGAGATTTCTTATCACGGCGTGAAAAAACAGTCCGCATGCGGGGTGGAAACACGGAGTTTATTCTATATAGATCTGTTTCCCGAACTGATAGGCATCCTGAAGATGGCATGTCTTTTCAATCTGCGGTTTCCCGTTTGTATCACCGCAGCCGCCGGCCAGTATCATTCCCTTATCATGAAAACCGATGTAATTGATGAGGGTGAATTTATAATAGGAAACGGCCTGCTCATAGGTCCAGAATAAATTGTCCGCGGATGTCATGAGAAGCGCGGCATCCTTCACAGGATATTTCTCATAACGGCCCAGCGGCGGATTGGCGTCCTCCTCGGCAAGACAGTAAAAACGTTCAATAAACGCTTTCAGTTTGGAAGAAAACGTCCAGAACAGAAGCGGGGATGCAAATACAATCAAATCAGCGGATTTGATTTTGGGATTAAGACTGTTAAATGCGTCCTTCTGAATACAGGGTTTTCCAAACCTGCAGGCATTGCAGCCCAGACATCCTTTTACCTCATTTTTCAGCAGAGAAACTATCTCCACCTGATGGCCTGCCTCAGAGGCTCCTTTTGAAAAAGCGTCCACAAGCCGGCTGGTGTTACCATGCGGGCGGCCGCCGCCCTGAATGATTAATATCTGCTTCATTTTTATTCTCCGGAAATTTATATTTTTGTCTGTTTCAATTCTACTATGATGGTATTTTACCATGTTGTTTCATGTTTTGGTAGTTTATTTGCTCCGATGCGTGCAATTGGGCCGCGGCTTCCGTTCCGGCGTCCGCTGCGAAATAAAATTACAAAATTTTGCACAAGCAGGCAAATACCGCGGATGAAATGCGAATGAGGGGGAATAATATTTATGAAATTTCAAAAAAACCCTTGCTATTTTGGGATTAATTGGTTACAATACAAGGTAGGTTGATTATTATTTAACAATCATGAATTTAATATATTCTTAGGAGGAATGAAATCATGGCAGTAAAAGTTGCAATCAATGGTTTTGGCCGTATTGGCCGTCTGGCATTCAGACAGATGTTTGGCGCTGAAGGTTACGAGGTAGTAGCAATCAACGACTTAACAAATCCAACAATGTTAGCTCATCTTTTAAAGTATGATTCTGCACAGGGCAGATACGAAGGACATACCGTAGAAGCAGGCGAAGATTACATCGTTGTAGACGGCAAGAAGATCACAATCTACGCTAAAGCTAACGCTGCTGAACTTCCTTGGGGAGAGATCGGTGTAGACGTAGTATTAGAATGTACCGGTTTTTATACATCAAAAGCAAAAGCACAGGCTCATATCGATGCAGGCGCTAAGAAAGTAGTTATCTCCGCTCCGGCAGGAAATGACCTTCCTACAGTCGTTTTCAACGTAAACCACGACATACTGACAAAAGAAGATACCATTATCTCCGCAGCATCCTGTACAACAAACTGTCTGGCTCCTATGGCTAAGGCATTAAACGACTATGCTCCGATTCAGTCCGGTATCATGTCTACAATCCATGCATACACAGGCGATCAGATGATCCTCGACGGACCGCACAGAAAAGGCGATTTAAGAAGAGCAAGAGCAGGCGCTGTTAATATCGTTCCGAACTCCACAGGCGCTGCAAAAGCAATCGGCCTTGTAATTCCTGAATTACAAGGAAAATTAATCGGTTCCGCACAGCGTGTTCCGGTACCGACAGGTTCCACAACAATCCTTGTAGCAGTAGTTAAAAAAGCCGGTGTTACAAAAGAAGAAATCAATGCAGCTATGAAAGCAGCTTCCACTGAGTCCTTTGGTTACACAGAGGATGAGATCGTTTCCTCCGATATCGTTGGCGTAAGATATGGTTCTTTATTCGATGCAACACAGACCATGGTTTCCCCTATCGGCGAAGACTTATATCAGGTGCAGGTTGTTTCCTGGTATGACAACGAAAACTCCTATACAAGCCAGATGGTTCGTACAATCAAATACTTCGCGGAATTATCATAATCGGAGAGACAGCAGAACGTATTTGCAGTGATTGGATCCCCGCTCCTTTGTGAACGGAGAGAGCGAACAAGCATATAAGGATTCAACATGGGTCCGGTCCTCGGGACCGGACCCTTTTTAATATCATAGGAAAGTGCTCCTATGATATTAAACAGCCCTCCGGGCAGGATGCGCACTCGCGCGAAGATGTAATATGCCGCTATGCGGCCGCGCTCGGCGCGAGAGTCCGGTGTACCGGACTCTTTTTAATATCATAGGAAAGTGCTCCTATGATATTAAACAGCCCTCCGGGCGGGATGCGCACTCGCGCGAAGATGTAATATGCCGCTATGCGGCCGCGCTCGGCGCGAGAGTCCGGTGTACCGGACTCTTTCTTAAACAGGACAGTCAAGAAAGGAGCATTTTGCATGCTGAATAAGAAATCAGTTGATGATATCAATGTTAAAGGCAAAAAAGTTCTGGTGCGTTGTGACTTCAACGTACCGTTAAAGGAAGGTAAAATCACCGACGAGAACCGTCTGGTGGCAGCTCTTCCGACTATTAAGAAATTAATCGGAGACGGCGGAAAAGTAATTCTCTGTTCTCACCTCGGCAAACCGAAGGGCGAACCGAAACCGGAACTTTCCTTAGCGCCGGTAGCCGTACGTCTTTCCGAATTACTCGGACAGGAAGTAAAGTTTGCAGCGGATCCCGAGGTAGTGGGGCCAAATGCAAAGGCAGCCGTAGCCGCCATGAAGGACGGAGACGTGGTCTTACTGGAGAATACGCGTTACAGAGTGGAAGAGACTAAGAACGGAGAGGCGTTCAGCAAAGAACTGGCATCTCTGTGCGAGGTTTATGTGGACGACGCATTCGGCACGGCCCACAGGGCGCACTGTTCCAACGTAGGCGTAACCCAGTATGTTTCAGAGGCCGCTGTCGGTTACTTAATGCAGAAAGAGATCGATTTCCTCGGCAATGCCGTTGACAGTCCGGTACGTCCTTTTGTTGCAATCCTGGGCGGAGCTAAGGTAGCAGACAAACTGAATGTTATTTCAAACCTGCTTGAAAAATGCGATACCCTGATTATCGGCGGAGGCATGGCATTTACCTTCTTAAAGGCACAGGGACTTGAGATTGGAAAATCTCTTGTAGATGATACGAAATTAGATTACTGCAGAGAGATGGTGGAGAAGGCTGAGAAACTCGGCAAGAAACTGCTCCTTCCCGTAGATGCCGCCGTAGCTGAATCCTTCCCGAACCCAATCGATGCGCCGATCGAGGTCCGCTATGTAGCGGTAGACGCGATCCCGGCAGATACGATGGGACTCGATATCGGAACCGAGACGGCAAAACTTTATGCAGAGGCCGTAAAATCCGCAAAAACGGTCGTATGGAACGGACCGATGGGCGTATTTGAAAACCCTGTTCTTGCAAAGGGAACAATCGCCGTGGCTGAAGCGCTGGCTGAGACGGAGGCAACTACCATCATCGGCGGAGGCGATTCTGCGGCCGCAGTGAACCAGCTTGGTTTTGGCGATAAGATGAGCCATATTTCCACGGGCGGCGGAGCTTCCCTGGAATTCCTGGAAGGCAAAGAGCTTCCCGGTGTGGCGGCAGCCAACGATCGATAAGACGAAACGGAGTGTAGGAGGATAAAAAGATGGCAAGAAGAAAGATTGTTGCAGGCAACTGGAAGATGAACATGACCCCAACGGAGGCGGTTGCCCTTGTAAATACATTAAAACCACTGGTAGCTTCAGAAGAGACTGACGTTGTTTTCTGTGTTCCGGCTATCGATATCATCCCTGTCGCAGAAGCCTGCAAGGGAAGCAATATCGCAGTGGGCGCCGAGAACATGTACTTTGAAGAAAAAGGCGCTTACACCGGAGAAATCGCACCGAACATGCTCACGGACGCGGGCGTGAAATACGTGATTATCGGTCATTCCGAGAGAAGAGAGTACTTTGCGGAGACAAATGAGACCGTAAATAAAAAAGTCCTTAAGGCATTTGAACACGGCCTTACACCAATCGTATGCTGCGGCGAAACTCTGACACAGAGAGAGCAGGGCATCACGATCGACTGGATCCGCCAGCAGATCAAGATTGCTTTCTTAGACGTAACCGCAGAGCAGGCCAAAACTGCCGTGATCGCTTATGAGCCAATCTGGGCTATCGGAACAGGCAAGACGGCCACAACGGAGCAGGCGGAAGAAGTATGTGCGGCAATCCGCGTATGCATCGGCGAGATCTACGATGAGGCAACGGCAGAGGCAATCCGTATCCAGTACGGCGGTTCTGTAAACGGCGGCAACGCTGCGGAACTGTTTGCTCAGCCGGATATCGACGGCGGTCTGGTAGGCGGCGCTTCCCTGAAAGAAGAATTTGGGAAAATCGTCAATTACAAATAAATCTTTTTAGTAATAAGGTGTTTTAACAATGCAGGAGCCGAATGACAGAGAGTCAGGCGGCTCCTTTTTAATATCATAGGAAAGTGTTCCTGTGATATTAAAAGCCCTCCGGCAGGATACGCACCCGCACGAAGACGGAATATGCCGCCGTACCCGGAACATGGGTTTCGGCCGGGTTGACTTTTTTGAAAAAAATTACCGAAATTGCATTTTTCCAATCATAACCGGAACGGCAGAGACGTTGAAACACCTGTTTCGCTGTGATATAATAAATTATTATACTGATAAAGCAAGTTTTACAACGACTGAAAGGGGACGGAAAATATGGACAGACCGGTCAGAAGGTTTCGGCTGGAGCACGGACTTAATATAAGAGACATGGGAGGATTTGAGACGGCCGACGGCAGGATGACTGCCTTTGGGAAACTCCTGAGGGCAGGAGCCCTTCACAACCTGACGGAGGAGGAGTGGAAAAGGCTGACTGAATACGGAGTTGCGACGGTCCTGGACCTGCGCAGCCAGTCGGAGATTGAGACAGCCGCGGATGCGGCGCCGGAGGGAGTGGAGTGGTTTCACTGCCCGATACAGACAGAACAGATTGATACAAAGGATATATCGGAGTCTGCGGAGAAAGCATTTGCCGGGAGCCTGACGGAAGGATACCTGAATATTGTTAAGAACCACGGCGTTCTTCTGGCCGAGGCGGTAAAGAAGCTGATTGCCGGCCTGGAGCGGGGAGCCGTTCTTTTCCACTGTACGGCAGGGAAAGACAGAACCGGAATTCTGGCATCCTGCATTTATTATCTCTGCGGTATCGCGGAGGAAGACATTATTGCAGATTATGAAGTGACATATACATATAACAAAAAAGGCATGGACAAACTGCTGGGTATGCTGGATGAGGAGACAAGAGGCAGGATGGAGCCTTTTATGAGATCGGATGCACAGAGCATGGAGCGTCTTCTGGAGTTCTACAGAGAGATATCACTTCCCGAATACCTGGGTCAGTATGGCGTGACGGAGACGGAGCTTGAAACGCTGCGGAACTGTTTCCTTAAGTGAGGCCGATAACGGGCCGGAGTTCCGGGAACACCGAAAGCAGGCGCGGCGGCTGCCGTGTCTGCCGCGGGATGCAAAAGGACAAGACGGAAGAAAACGTGATTCTTTTTTACAAAGGAGGGTGGGGCCGGTATGAAAAATAACAGGCTTTTTAAGACGAATGTATTGGTCAGCCTGATTCTGGTAATCGGCTTTGCCCTTACGGCAATGCTCAGCTACCGGGCCAATTATCAGGCCTCACTCGACAGTATTGAGCAGGTGTCGTCCCTGACGGCAGAAGGAATTTACTATCAGTTGTCGACGAAATTTACAAAGCCGGTCAACATCTCGCTGACGATGGCTCATGACAGCCTGCTTAAGAACCATCTTTTGGAGGAAGCTTCCTGCCTGGAGGATGAGGAGTATATCAAGACAACAAAAACATATCTTGACACATACCGGGAAAAATACGGTTTCGATTCTGTATTTCTTGTTTCTGCCGCCACGTCGCGCTATTACAATTTCAATGGAGTTGACCGTATACTGACTGAGGACAGTCCGGAGAATACCTGGTACTACAAACTGCTTCAAAGTGATGAGGAATATTCCCTGAACGTGGATAATGATGAAGCAGACGGGGCCGACAATGTGATTACCGTGTTTGTGAACTGCAAGGTGAAGGCGGACGATGGTTCCACACTGGGGATTGTCGGCGTCGGAATCCACATTGAATACCTGAAAGAACTGCTTCAGAGCTATGAAGATAAATTCGATGTGACGGCCAGCCTGCTGAACCAGGATGGAATCATCGAGGTATCGACGTCATATAACGGATACGAGCAGACGGACTGGTTTAAAATCAACGGCTGCCAAACCATCAGGGGCCAGGTGCTGGACTGGAAGTCATCGGATACGAATCTGGAGATTTGGGCATCCCAGGGGACGAAAGGGACGGAGAAAAGCTATGTGGTCGCCCGTTTTATACCGGAACTTTCCTGGTATCTGACCGTGGAACAGGATACGGGACAGATACTCAGTGACATCAGGACTCAGCTTTACATGACCGCGATATTGCTTTTGTTCATTATTGTGACGGTTCTGCTTGTCATTACAGCCGTAATCCGCAATTTTAACAAACAGATTACCGAGCTGATGGAAGAGAGACAGGGCAGCTTTAAGAGGGCTACGGAGCAGCTCTACGATAATATCTATGAGCTGAACATCACGAAAAACTGCACCGTGGGAAAGAGGACGGAAGAGTATTTCGAGAGCCTTGGCGCCGGGGATCTGCCATACAGTGAAGGACTGCATGTTATCGCTGAGAAACAGATTAAGGAAGAATTCCGGGAAGGCTATGTCAGTACCTTTGAACCCTCCAATGTGATAAAAGAATATGAGAACGGCAATAATCATCTGCGCTATGATTTCCAGATTACACAGGACGGCTCAGACTATTTCTGGATGAGGATAGACGCCTATATTTTCTATTCCGCGGAGGATAACTCGGTTCATATGTTCACCTACAGGAAGAATATTGAGGAGGAGAAGGAAAAGGAAATGCAGGCCGTGATGGATGAGATGACCCAGTTCTATACCAAGACGGAAACGGAACGCCTGATAGAGGCAGTCCTGGCTGAACACAGGCCGGGGATGTATGCTTTCTTCATCTTTGACATCGATAACTTTAAGAAAGTCAACGATCAACTGGGCCACGTGTTCGGGGATTACTGTATCAGGGAATTTACCGGAATTATCAGGAGCCATTTTGAAGACAGGGATATTCTGGGACGGATAGGAGGCGATGAGTTTGCAGCCTTTGCAGCGGCGCCCGATATGGACTCGGTACGGAAAAAGGCCGAAGAGCTTACCCATTCCCTTGATACGATGATCGATTATCAGGATATGGAATGGAATATTTCCGCCAGTATCGGTGTGGCGGTTTATCCTTCGGGAGGCCGGCAGTTCGTAGAACTTTACAGGAATGCCGACAGAGCTCTTTATCAGACGAAGGAGAAGGGAAAGAACGGTTTTACGATCCATGAGCCCGTCATTCGGGCGGAATAAACAGGAAAACCTGGGAAAATTCGTCAAAAATTTATCATACAGCCATTGAAAGTTACTGTGAAATCATGTAAAATAAGAAATTGGCAAGAATAATATAAATGCCTTTTGTTTTACCCGTGATATCCGGCATTTCAGTGGCTTTTTTTCGGGCATCAGACCCGGTTTAAGAATGCGCTCCGGGTGAAACAGGAGAAGAAGATAAAGGAGATAGATTATGAGCAAAAAACCAACTGTATTAATGATACTTGATGGTTACGGCCTGAACAGCAATTGTGAGCACAATGCGGTTTGTGAGGCGAAGACACCGGTTATGGATCAGTTGATGAGCCAGTGTCCTTACGTGAGAGGCAATGCCAGCGGTCTTGCCGTCGGTCTTCCCGACGGGCAGATGGGCAACTCTGAGGTAGGCCACCTGAATATGGGAGCCGGCCGTATCGTATATCAGGAACTTACAAGAATCACAAAATCTATCGAAGACGGAGATTTCTTCACCATTCCGGAATTTTTGAAGGCAGTGGAGAACTGCAAAAAAAATAATTCGGCTCTTCATCTGTTTGGACTTGTTTCCGACGGAGGCGTCCACAGCCACAATACCCACATTTACGGACTTCTTAAACTGGCAAAGAAAAACGGACTCGAAAAAGTATTTGTACACTGCTTCCTGGACGGCCGTGACACACCGCCTGCATCGGGCAGGGGTTTTGTTGCGGAGCTGGAAGAGAAGATGAAAGAGATTGGCGTCGGCCGCGTCGCTTCCGTAATGGGACGTTACTATGTAATGGACCGTGACAAAAACTGGGACCGTGTGGAGCGGGCATACAAGGTGCTGGTGGACGGCGAAGGAGAGAAGGCGGACAGTGCGACCGGCGGCATCCAGGCGTCCTATGATAAGGAAGTCAATGATGAGTTTGTGGTTCCCTTCAATGTAGAGGAGAACGGTAAACCTGCAGCCCTGATTCAGGATGGGGATTCCGTTATTTTCTATAACTTCCGTCCCGACCGCGCAAGGGAGATTACAAGAGCATTCTGTGATGATGAGTTTGCCGGTTTTGAGAGAAAGAAACGTCTGGACCTGGTATTTGTATGCTTTACGGATTATGACGAGACAATCGGCAATAAACTGGTTGCTTTCAGAAAAGAGGAGATTACCAATACATTCGGTGAATTTCTGGCGGCGCATGGAAAGACGCAGGCAAGAATTGCCGAGACGGAGAAATATGCCCATGTGACATTCTTCTTCAACGGAGGAATCGAGGAGCCGAACAAGGGCGAGGACCGTATTCTGGTTCCGTCGCCGAAGGAGGTTCCAACCTACGATCTGAAACCGGAGATGAGTGCACCGCAGGTATGCGATAAACTGGTGGAGGCAATTAAGTCCGGCAAATACGATGTGATCATCATCAATTTTGCAAACCCTGATATGGTGGGCCATACGGGAGTTGAACCGGCTGCCATCAAGGCAATTGAGACGGTGGATGCCTGCGTGGGAAGAACCGTGGACGCCATCAAAGAGACAGACGGCGTGCTCTTCATCTGCGCCGACCACGGCAATGCAGAGCAGCTTGTGGATTATGAGACAGGCGAACCCTGGACCGCCCATACGACGAACCAGGTTCCTTTCATCCTTGTAAACGCAGATCCTTCCTATAAACTGAGGGAAGGCGGATGCCTGGCCGATATTGCTCCAACCTTAATCGAACTGATGGGAATGGAACAGCCGAAAGAAATGACGGGAAAATCACTTCTTGTGAAGTAGAAATAACGAAAAGCACGCTTCGCGAACTTTTCATTGCCACTCAATAAGAAACACCCCGGCCGACCGGAAACTCCTGAAGGGAGAACCGGTAAACCGGGGTGTTTTTGCATTATTGAAAAGGCATCGGCGTATTGTTATCCATTGGTGTGCCGGTGTGTAAATCAGGAGTCAGGTTTCCGGACGTTGAATTACTCGTAGAGCTTGTGATAGATTTCTTCGCTGAGGGCGTCGACGTAGGCCTGGTTCGGAAGATCCTGTCCTGTGACCAGACGATCCTGAATTAAATCAAACCGCTTCAGCTCCAGTTCTTCCCCGGTCAGTCCGGGTTCTTCTTTTTTCAGTTCCTCATCCAGTTGTGTTCCGGTCCAGGTGGAGGTAAACCATGCAATCAGTTCCTCCGTGCGTTTTTCTTCCGCTTCGGCCTGTTTTAAGGCTGTGGCCAGTGAACTCCGGGTCTTGAATGAGACGACGAGGCAGGAAAGACCGATGAGCGTGATGACCGACTGAAAGAAAATTTTGGATCCCCCGGCCATTGGAAGATTGATAATTCCGGCCCAGCAGACAACGGCAAACACGACCGCAGCGCCTCCCACCATCAGAAAAGCGGAGCTGGAAGAACGGAGATCCTCGCAGCGCTGGCGGCCGCTGACATAGACTCCGGCCGAGGCGGCTCTGGTCCGGCTTTCCTGCGTTCCGGCCGAGCCGGAACCTTCTGCGGCGTCCTCCGGTTCACTGTCGCGGCTTAAAAGCGTCTCAAAATTCTCCAGGTTTTCCAGGTTGTCAAAGTCAATCAGGTTATCCATAATCTGGGAGGCGTCAAATCCCTCCATGTCATGGTAACGGTCCGTGGCAGCTTCTATTTTCTGCTGCTTCTCCTTTGCGCGTTTTGCGGCTTCATAAGCTTCCTGTGATTCCACTAGCTCACCGCCGCAGTCACTGCATGTAGTGATTCCATCGACAAATTCCATGTCGCATTTCGGGCAATATGGCATAATCAGTTCTCCTTGGTATTTTATATAGGTTTATTATAAGATAGAAAAGGGGATACGTCCAGAGGGAGTTGAGAAATGAGGACGCCTGTTTTTTTTAATTTGACGGCAACTTTTTTCCTTCTTTGGCAGTCTAATGTTTGAAAAGACAATTAAAACGATAAAAATCAAAAAGGAGAAAAAATGATGAAATTAAACAAGGTAAAAAAATATGCTGCTGTTGCAATGTGTGCTCTGGCTATGGTGAATGCGGTTCCCGCTATGCCTGCTTATGCGGCGCGGCGGAACCATGCTGCGGCCTCTACCGGGAAAGATACGGCTAAGATGCAGGATATTGCGGAAAAAGTGCAGAACGCATTTAAAAAACAGGATCTTGGAAAGGTGGCGGACCTTTGCGCGTATCCGGTGGTCATTTCCTATGCGGACGGCGAATTGGAGGAAATTCCAGATAAAGCCGGTTTTATGGCCCTGGGAAACTCGGCGGTTTTTACGCAGAAGCTTCTTGATTCAATCGAATCCACAAATATTGCCAAACTGAGCAGCACCGGCAACGGGGCCGTACAGATGGGAGAGGATTACGGACTGGCGCTCTGCAAAATTAACGGGAAATGGAAAATCAACAATTTTATTTTAGACAGCGCTAAAGGCACGGTATCCGATTCCGTCAACGTCAAAGATGCGGCCCAGATGGCGGAGCTGATTCAGAAAACATTCTCCTACCGTGACCTGGAGACACTTTCTAAAATGTGCAACTATCCGGTCATCATCACCTATGCCGACGGCAGCTCCGTAGAATACAGCACGCCCCAGCAGCTCATGAAACTGGGAGAGGATAAAGTCTTCACGAAAAAACTGTCTACAGCGATAGACCAGACCGATATCAGAAAGCTCCAGGAAATCGGCAACTCCGGCGTCCAGATGGGCAACAGCTCCGGACTCAACATGTACAAATTCAACGGCTACTGGAAAATCAACCAGATTTATCAGTAACAAATACCCAAGGGGTACCGTGCAATCACTTCACTGAAGTATTTGCGCGGTACCCTTTTTTCAATCGTTACTGTTCACACCCCGGCTGAAATCATCTGTGCTGCGAACAGTAACTCTCAATCCCTATCCAGGAAAGAAATTTCTTTATCCACTTCCATTTACCATCAAAATAAGATAGAATAAAAAGAGCGTTCAAAAGAAGGGAAGAGATACTGATGAACCGAATGAAGACGAGTGAACTGATGAAACGCTTTGCACCGTATTATCTGAGATATTGGAAGGTGCTGCTGTTTGATTTATTCTGTGCTGCGCTGACGACGCTGTGTGAGATCGTGCTCCCGCTTATTTTGCGGTATATTACCAACGAGGGTATGTATAATCTGGCAAACCTCACGGTAAAGACGATTGTCACCATCGGTCTTATGTACTTTGGGCTCAGAATCGTGGATGGGCTGGCCAGCTTTTACATGGCCTACACGGGCCACATAATGGGAGCCAGGATTGAGACGGATATGAGGAAGGACGCATTCTGCCACCTGCAGAAGCTGTCGGACAGTTTTTACAGCAACACGAAGGTGGGACAGATTATGTCCCGTATTACAAGTGATTTGTTTGACGTGACGGAATTTGCCCATCACTGTCCCGAAGAATTTTTTATTGCATTCCTGAAAATCATAATCTCATTTTTCATACTGGCCAGGATTAATCTGCTGCTGACCGTAGTGATCTTTATCTTTATTCCTGTCATGGCGGTATCCTGTACTTACTTTAACCTGAAGGTGCGCGCAGCCTTTAAGATGCAGCGCAACCATGTCGGGGAACTGAACGCCCGAATCGAGGACAGCCTTCTGGGAAACAGAGTGGTCAGGGCCTTTGGCAATGAAAAACTGGAAATTGAAAAGTTCCAGCAGGATAACCTCAAATTCCTCGATATCAAAAAGCAGACTTATTTTTACATGGCGGCATTCCAGGACACGGTCAGAATGTTTGACGGTGTGATGTATGTGGTTGTCATCATTGCCGGAGGAACATTTCTGGTGAGGGGGATTATAAGCCCCGGAGATTTGGTGGCCTATACGATGTATGTGACGACGCTTTTATCCACGATCCGCAGAATTATTGAATTTGCCGAGCAGTTCCAGCGCGGAATGACAGGAATTGAAAGATTCTGTGAAATTATGGATGCCGACATTGATATCTTTAATGAGGATGATGCGGTGGAGCTTAAAGATTCCCGCGGAGAGATTACATTTGAAAATGTTTCGTTTGAATATCCGGATGATCACACACTGGTGTTATCCGGAATCAATCTGACCATCCGTCCGGGGGAGAAGATTGCCCTGGTGGGACCTTCCGGCGGCGGTAAGACGACGCTCTGCAACCTGATACCGAGGTTTTATGACCCGACCGAGGGAAGGATCTGTGTTGACGGGAAAGATCTGCGGGGAATTACGCTGGAGAGCCTGAGAAGCCAGGTGGGTATGGTGCAGCAGGATGTGTACCTGTTCTCCGGTACGATCTATGATAACATTGTATACGGAAGGCCGGGAGCGTCCAGAGAGGAAGTCATCGAGGCGGCTAAGATGGCCGGAGCCGATGAATTTATCGACGGGATGTCAGGAGGCTACGATACCTATGTGGGAGAGCGCGGCGTGAAGCTGTCGGGAGGACAGAAACAGCGCATCAGCATTGCCAGGGTATTTTTAAAAAATCCGCCGATTCTGATTCTGGATGAGGCGACATCGGCTCTCGACAATGAGAGTGAAAAGATGGTGTCACAGTCTCTCGATAAGCTGGCTGTGGGAAGGACAACACTTACGATTGCCCACAGGCTCAGCACCATCCGCGGCGCGGACCGGATTCTTGTATTGTCCGGCAACGGCATACAGGAAGAGGGAAGTCACGACGAGCTGATGGAAAAACAGGGAATCTACTATCATTTATATACATCTGCCAATGGCTTTGAAGACGACGGGGCAGAACGATTGGAGGAAACAAAATGAAAATTGCAGTTGTGACAGACAGCAACAGCGGTATTACGCAGGCGCAGGGCAAGGAACTTGGAATTAAGGTTCTTCCCATGCCTTTTATGATTGATGGAAAAGAATATATGGAGGATATCAGCCTGACACAGCGCGAATTTTATGAGAAGATGGCCGAGGATTTGGACATTTCCACTTCCCAGCCGTCGCCGGATTCAATTGTGGAGCTGTGGGACGGGCTCCTTGAAGAATATGATGAGATTGTCCATATTCCGATGTCCAGCGGCCTGTCGGGTTCCTGTCAGACGGCTCTGATGCTGGCCGAGGATTATGACGGCCGCGTCCAGGTGGTAAATAACCACCAGATATCCGTAACCCAGAGACAGTCGGCCCTGGATGCCCTCACGATGGCTGAGAGGGGAATGAGCGCCCTGGAAATCAGGGAGGAGCTTGAGCGGACCAGCCATAATTCCACGATCTATATAACGGTGGATACCCTGAAATACCTTAAAAAGGGCGGCAGGATCACGCCGGCCGCCGCTGCTCTCGGAACACTTCTCAGACTGAAACCGGTCCTTACAATACAGGGAGAGAAGCTGGACGCCTTTGCCAAGGCCAGGACGATGAAGCAGGCCAAAGCGATGATGATTTCCGCCATCCAGCACGATTTGGAGACAAGATGGAACGACAGGGAGGGAAAGAATACCCACCTTGAAATCGCCCACAGCAACAGTGAGGAAGCTGCTTTACAGCTGAAAGAGGAGCTGCAGGAGATTTTCCCGGATACAGACATTTATATGGATCCCCTGTCACTGAGCGTTGCGTGCCATATCGGCCCGGGAGGGCTGGCAATCGCGGCAGTGAAGAAAATCGAGAGCTAAATGAGAGAGATGAAGAGACTGAGAAGGAAATTAAAGCGTTCCGTAAGCATGAAGGTGCCGCTGCTTTTCTGTTTCCTGCTGGTGACTCTGATGCCGCTTCTCATTCAGGCCAGGTTTCTGGCCGGATTTTTCCGTCAGAGCCAGATTGAGGAGAGCATGATAGAGGCGCAAAGCAAATGCCTGATGCTTGCCAACAAGATGGTGACCCTGGATTATATCAACAATCCGTCCAACAATCCCGGCCTGGATGCCGAGATGAATGTGACGGCGGATTTGTTTAACGGGCGTATCATCGTCATTGACAGCAGCTTTAAGATAATCAAAGACACGTTTGATCTGACCAAGGGAAAGACAAGTGTAGTGGAGGAAGTTCTGCGCTCATTTGAGGGAGAAACCATAAACCGGCGCAACAAAAAGAAGGATTATTTCTATCTGACCCTTCCGGTCTATTCCAAGGCGGATGCCAAGAAGGTGGAGGGAGTTCTGCTGATGACGGCCTCCACGGAGAGTATGGCCCTTCTGGAAAGCCAGGTTATGCATAAGGCGGGATTTCTGCAGTTTGTGCTTCTGTGCTTTGTGATTGCGGTGGATTTTCTGGCGGCATCGTTCCTTATGAAACCGTTCAGAAAGCTTCAGGAGAGACTGAACCTCGTCTCGGAGGGGAATCTCGACCAGGATATCCAGGTGGAAGATTACAAAGAGACAAAGGGCATATCCGACGCGGTCAGCCAGACACTGAAAAAGTTAAAGGCCGTGGATCAGTCCAGGCAGGAGTTTGTATCCAATGTTTCCCATGAACTTAAGACGCCTATCACCTCAATCCGGGTGCTGGCGGATTCGCTGATGGGGATGGAAGACGCTCCGGTAGAACTGTATAAGGAATTCATGGCGGATATCTCGGATGAGATCGACCGCGAGGGCAAGATTATCGACGATCTTCTTTCGCTTGTTAAGATGGATAAATCCTCACCGGATATGAATATTGCATCCATTTCCATCAACGCGCTGATGGAACAGATTTTAAAGCGCCTGAGGCCGATTGCCAAGAGGCGCAATATTGAGCTGGTATTTGAGAGCCAGAGAGAGGTTACGGCCGATATCGACGAGGTAAAACTGTCGCTGGCCTTAAGCAACCTGGTGGAGAATGCGGTCAAGTACAACCGTGAGGACGGCTGGGTCCATGTGGTTCTGGATGCGGATCATAAATTCTTTTATGTAAAGGTAATTGACAACGGAATCGGGATTCCTCAGGAGTTCCAGGAGCACGTGTTTGAGCGTTTCTACAGGGTGGATAAGGCGCGTTCAAGGGAGACGGGCGGAACCGGCCTGGGCCTGGCGATTACAAAAAATATTGTAATTCTGCACCAGGGGGCGATTAAGCTCCAGAGTAAAGAAGGGGAGGGAACCACATTTACGGTCCGTATTCCTCTTAATTACATTCCGTAATATTCCGCGGCGGCTGTATTCTGGCTACTGTCCACGGGCAGTATTTTGCGCCGGACCCCTTAGATGTGAAAGGATGGAAGTATATTTGAAACGATTATTTTGCCTTATGGCGGCTCTTCTGCTGTGTCTTGGAATTTCAGGATGCGGGCGGGAGGAAAAGATTGCCGAGCCGGAAAAAGGCAGTTACAGGATTTATTATCTGAATCCCTCCAGGACAAAGCTTGCCAGCGTGGAGTATAAAACGGAAACAACCGATCAGGAGACATTGATCGGAGAACTGGCGGGACAGCTTTTAGAGGCTCCGGATAACCCCGATTACCAGGCTGCGCTGGGGGAAAAGGTAATACTTCTGGATATGAGAAAAGAGGACAATGTCCTCTACCTGAATTTTAATAAAGATTATACGGCGATGAAGGCGACAAGGGAGATCCTGTGCCGGGCGGCGATGGCAAAGACCTTTACCCAGGTGGACGGAATCGATTATATCAGCATCAACTGCGACGGACAGCCGCTTCTCGATCACCAGGGCAACCCGGTGGGGGCATTTTCAGCCTCCGACTTCGCGGAGAGCATCTCCGACGTGAACTCCTTCGAGAGAGTGGAGCTGAAGCTCTATTTTGCCAACGAAAAGAAAGATATGCTGGTGGAAGAGTCAAGGGAAGTCGTCCACAATGTCAACACCTCCCTGGAGAGACTCGTGGTAGAACAGCTGATAGCCGGTTCACAGGCGGGAAATTCGCCCGTGCTGCCCAAGGACACCAGAATTCTGAACGTGTCTTTGACGGATAATACCTGCTATGTAAATCTCGACAGTACTTTTATAAACGGCGAGGTGGAGGCGGCAGATTATATTCCGGTCTACGCGCTGGTCAATTCGCTGACGGAACTGCAGACGGTCAATAAGGTCCAGATTACGGTGAACGGGTCGGCCAATGTGATGTACCGCAATGCGATTTCTCTTTCGACGCCTTTGGAGAGGGAGAAGAAGTATATTGCGGCTGAGAAATGAGAACGCCGCCGCAGGCTGGGGGGCGGGATGGAGAGGAAGATGTGAGTCTTCAGTCCCGGTTTGCAGAGTGTGGTGAGGGGGAATCCAGGAGAAAA
>NZ_URHZ01000040.1 GCF_900547735.1 uncultured Clostridium sp.
TACAAACCGGGACTGAAGACTCATATCCACCCTCCCACTCCCCCGTCCGCCGTCTCACAGAGGCGTCTTCACATCTCAATTAATCCCTTGTCTTTTGATGAAATATATAGTAAACTAGCTAAGATATGTATATTTATAAAGGAGAATGGTAATGGGCAGAGAAAAATTTTCATCACGTCTGGGATTTATCCTGATTTCCGCAGGCTGTGCTATCGGCCTGGGTAATGTTTGGAGATTCCCGTACATAGTTGGTCAGTACGGAGGAGCGGCCTTTGTTCTGATTTATGCGGTATTCCTTTTGCTTTTGGGACTTCCGATTATTGTCATGGAGTTTGCAGTGGGCAGGGCGAGCCAGAAGAGTGCGGCGCTTTCGTTTGATGTGCTGGAACCGAAAGGCAGTAAGTGGCATATTGAGAAATGGTTTGCAATGGCCGGTAATTATATTCTTATGATGTTTTATACTACCGTTGCGGGATGGCTGTTCCTGTATTTCGTCAAGATGGCGGCGGGCGATTTTGTGGGCCTGGATGCGGACGGAGTGGCGGGAGAATTTGGCGCAATGCTTTCGAATCCGTCCCTGATGATCGGATTCATGGTGCTCTGCGTTGTATTCTGTTTTTCCATCTGTGCAATGGGACTTCAGGGCGGAGTCGAGAAGATTACGAAGCTTATGATGGTCAGCCTTCTTGTGCTGATGGTAGTTCTGGCAGTGAATTCCGTGAGAATGGAAGGAAGCCGTCCGGGACTGGAATTCTACCTGAAACCTGACTTTAACAAGATAAAAGAGGCTGGAATCGGGGAGGTGGTATTTGCCGCCCTGGGACAATCCTTCTTTACGCTGAGTATCGGTATCGGAGCGCTTGCAATCTTCGGAAGCTATATCGGCAAAGAGAGAAGACTGACCGGAGAAGCGATCAGCGTCACAATCCTTGACACACTGGTGGCGTTTATGGCCGGTCTGATTATTTTCCCGGCCTGTTTTGCATACAATATTGAGCCGGGACAGGGACCCAGCCTGATTTTTATCACGCTGCCGAACGTATTTAACAACATGCCGGGCGGCAGGTTCTGGGGAACGCTGTTCTTCCTGTTTATGTCCTTTGCGGCAGCCTCCACGGTAATCGCCGTATTCCAGAATATTGTTTCCTTTGCAACGGATCTGACCGGATGCAGCGTAAAGAAAGCAGTTGTTGTCAATATGATTGCGGTGACACTCTTATCCCTTCCCTGTGTGCTGGGATTCAATGTGTGGAGCGGTGTAACTCCGTTCGGCCCCGGATCTACCATCCTTGATCTGGAGGACTTTATCGTCAGCAATAACCTTCTTCCTCTGGGAAGCCTTGTGTACCTTTTATTCTGTACAAGCCGTTACGGCTGGGGATTCAAGAACTTCACAAAGGAGGCCAATGAGGGAAGAGGCATGAAATTCCCGGCATGGGCCAGAGTTTATGTTTCTTATGTAATACCGCTGGTTGTACTGTATATTTTCTTCCAGGGATACTGGTCTAAATTTTTTGCATAAAGATTGAGCGGACGGAAATTATTTAATTGAATATAAGCAGCCTGAAGGCAAGAGGAAAGTGTATTTTTCCTCTTGCCTTTTTGTGAGTGCAGAAAAATCCTCACACACAAAAAAACAGAGCCGGCGTTTTGTCTTCCTATTGTAGAGTCTGCAATTATGAAAGAAGATTGAAATAAAGCCAGATATAAGAATGATATATTAAACTATTAAATAAAAATAATTATAATATATCAAAATATACAGAATATATATTGACAAACAGGGCGGTCAGTGATATAAAATAACTAAGATATAAAGTTTAGCAGATTAACTAAAAATAGGCTAAACAAAGAAGTACATAAATACAGAAGCAGATAAATGATTAGAGATGGAGGAGCGTGTATGTATAATTTTGATGTGCTTTTACAGCGCAGGCATACGGACAGCACGAAGTGGGACGCCCTGGGACGTGATTACGGCAGAGATGATTTGATGCCGTTCTGGGTGGCGGATGCCGATTTCCCGGTGCTGCCGGATATCAACCGGGCAATCAGGGAACGGGCGGACGACGGAATGACGTTCGGATATACATTTGCCGGTGACGGGTATTATGACAGCATCATTTCGTGGAACCGGGACCGTCACGGCCTGGAGCTTTTAAGAGAGCATCTGCTTCCGGCTCCGGGCGTGATAACGGCGCTTTCGGTCGTACTCCTGGCTATTGCGGGGAAAGGAGACAAAATCCTATTGAATCCTCCGGTTTATTCCCCATTTTTTACGGTCGTGAAAGGGCTTGGGTATGAGCTGGCGGAATCGCCCCTCCTTTACCGGAACGGCAGATATGAGCTGGATTTTGAGGACATAGAGAAGAACTTCAGGGAAGGAGTTAAATATTATATTCTGTGCAGTCCCCACAACCCGGTGGGCAGGGTGTGGAGCGGGGAGGAGCTTAAACGGCTCACGGCTCTCTGCAGGGAATACGGGGTGCTGATTATTTCAGACGAAATCCACTACGACATTGTATATCCCGGGCACCGCCATACCTCGATTTTGCAAGTGGACGAGGACGCGATCATGATTACCGCTCCCAGCAAGACGTTCAACATTGCGGGGCTGAAATCGTCGGTCATCATGATAAAGAATGAGACGCTGCGCCGGAAGGTGGAAGAATTTGCGGCCGGTATGCACCTGTATCTCAATCTGTTTGCCTACCGGGCGACGGAAACCGCCTATGAGAAGGGCGGTCCCTGGGTGGATGAGATGCTTTCCTATCTGGAAGGAAACGCCCGTTTTGTCCTGGATTATGTGAAAAAATATCTGCCAAAGGTGAAGGCCTCCATGCCGGAGAGCACTTACCTGATGTGGATGGATTTTTCCGGATACCGGTTTACCGAGGAGGAGTTGTTCCATAAGATGCGGGATGAGGCGAAGGTGGCGCTGAACTTCGGATCGGAATACGGGCAGGGCTATGAACAGTTCCTGCGCCTGAACATCGCCTGTCCCCGCGCTTATCTGGAGGAGGGGATGGAGCATATCAGAAAGGCGCTTACGACATAGAGCGGCGCTTAAAAACGCAGTTCAGGTATTTTACAGAAAGAGTACCGTGAATAAAAATGGAGGGCATTTTATGGAACGGAAACAGGTGGGATTCAGGTTCTTATCCGAACCTGACATGATCAAAGCGGGAGTGCTGGACGTCAGGAAATGCGTGGAGGTGATGGACGACACATTCAAGCTTCTGGGAACGGGTGATTTTGTGATGGGCGGTTATAATCAGAGCAGCCACGGCTGTATGCTCTGGTATCCAAAGGAAACACCCTTCCCGGGTATGCCGGTGGCAGGGCCGGACCGGAGATATATGGCGATGCCTGCCTACATAGGCGGACGATACAATTGCTGCGGCGTGAAGTGGTACGGTTCCAACATCACGAATCCCAAAGAGAGGGGACTTCCCCGTTCGATTCTCATGGTGGGGCTGAATGATGTGGTGACCGGGGAGCCGCTTTGCATCATGTCGGCCAATCTTCTGAGCGCGATGAGGACGGGCAGCGTACCCGGCGTGGCGGCCAAATATCTGGCAAAGAAGGATGCGGAGTCCCTCGGCGTAATTGGCTGCGGGGTCATCAGCAGGGCATGCGCAAGGGGAATCTTAAACAGCATGCCAGGGGTAAAACGGCTGTATTTAAATGATATTGTCAGGGCCAGCGCGGAGGCGTTCGCCGAGGAATTCCGGAAAGAATATGAGATAGAAATTATTATAAAAGACAATCTCAGGGATACGGTCGTGGATTCCGATGTCATCAGCGTCGCAGCGGCAGGGCCGGTGCCCGTTGTCATTGACAGGGAGTGGCTGAAGCCGGGCTGCCTGTTTACGGCCACCGGCCATGCGGAGCTGTCCGAGGAATGCTGGCTGGAAAATCAGGTGGTTTTCGACTACTGGCCGATGCACGAGGTGTGGTACGACGAGGGCAGGATGCATCCGGACGGAATTGAGAGCACGAAAGACTGGGCGCCCAGCTACCAGATGCTTAAGATGATGGAGCAGGGGAAGGTAAAAGCGGAAAACATGATGAGCCTGAGCGACGTTGCGGCGGGGAAGATAAGCCCGAGAAAGTCCGAGGACGAGAAAATTATTTTCATATCCGGCGGTCTTCCGGTGGAGGATGTTTCATGGGGGTACACTCTGTTCGAGGAGGCGGTCAGACAGGATCTGGGTACGATGCTGACGCTCTGGGATCAGGCTCACTGGCTGTAGGGGGACAAACAGGTTAACCGTTGATTTGCTACGATTCACAGCCCTGCAAAAAACGCAGTTCTGTAAACTATTTACCTATCATACAAAGGAGAAGGAGAGAGGTTATGAAAAAAACGAGATTGTTTCTGACAATGCTTTTGGCGGCCGGCGTTCTGGCAGGCTGTTCCGGTAAGAGTGAAGCGCCGGCAGGTTCCGAAGCGGGAACCGGCAGCGGCACCGAGGCCCCGGCGGGGGAGACGGCGGGGAATGCGGCCGTCAAGGACGAAGTGATTGCAGTCCTTAAGGGGGAACCCTCCAATATCGATCCTCACGGAAACACGGAGCTGGTGGCCATGACCACCCAGGTACAGATTTTTGAGACACTGGTAAAAAAAGATGAGGAAGGCAACATCGTTCCCGGACTTGCGGAGAGCTGGGAACAGATAGACGATAAGACAATCCGTTTTAAACTGAGGGATAATGTATATTTCCACAACGGTGAAAAAATGACGGCGGAGGATGTGGCTTACACGATTAAGAGGGCCACGGAAAAACCGTCCAGCGCTTCCATTTTTGCCTCCTTTGACGCCGAAAACACGAAGGCGGTGGACGAGCTGACCGTGGACGTGGCGACGAAAGCGCCGTTTGCGGCCGTATACAATTACCTGACCTCGACGAGGGGCGGCATTGTGAGTAAAAAAGCGGTGGAGGAGATGGGAGACGACCAGTTCGGACGCAGTCCCGTAGGAACGGGCCCGTTTGCATTTGATAACTGGGTGAGCGGAACCAGTATCACCTTAAAGCGCAATGACAACTACTGGGGAGAAAAACCGGCTTATTCCACCCTCACCCTGAAGTTTATCACGGAGACGGCAAACAGGGCGCTGGAGATCGAGTCCGGCAATGCCGATATCGTACTGGATCCCGACACGGGCGACCTGGACAGACTGGCGGAGACGGACGGACTTGAAGTGGTGTCCGGAGACAGCTACGGCATGTCCTATATCGTATTTTCCATGGATGATGAGGTGCTCGGCGATGTGAGAATCCGGCAGGCCCTGTCCATGGCCCTGGATCTCGACTCCCTGGTGGAGACGGTATATGGAAATTATGCGACGGTCAGCGAGAGCGTCATGCCGTCCACCGTATTTGCCTACCAATCACAGGGAAAGCATGAATATAATGTAGAGAAAGCAAAAGAACTTCTGGCGGAAGCGGGTTACGCGGACGGACTCACAATTGAACTCAATCTTCCAAACGGCTCAGAGCAGCAGAACATCGGCGTCATTGCACAGAACATGTGGAAAGAGATCGGCGTGACGGCCAATATTTCCACCGCATCCACCTCCGAGATTATAGCGGCCGGCAGACGCGGGGACAATCAGGTGACAATCATGGCGGCAACTTACTCCACAGGCGATCCGGGACATGCCCTGGCGGATTTTGACACGAGAAGCGACGGCTTTTTCAGACCGGTGGATAAGAAGATTGACGAGCTTCTGGACAAGGGAAGCGCCGCCTACGATTCAAAGGAGAGAGCGGCCGTTTACGAGGAACTTCAGGACTACATTTACCACCAGTATTACATGATAGGCGTGGCAAACAAGACGGTGAATTACGTGATTACGGACCAGGTGGAAAACTTCTACTGTGATCCGGGCAACATCCCATCCTTTGCGGGCGTCACCGTAGCCGAACAGTAACTAAAAAACGTCTCAGAGAAAAACAGGAGGTAAGATTTTGGATAAACTGATCATGAATAACCTGACCTGGCCGGAACTTGAGGCCGAGATGAAACATATTAAAGTCGCTCTGGTGCCGGTAGGTTCCTGTGAACAGCACGGCCCCAACACCACATTTGCGACCGACGCGGCCAGAGCGGCCGCGTACGCGGAGAAACTGGCGGAGCGCTGTAAAAATAAGGTGGTTGTATTCCCCTGCGTGCCGTACGGACTGTCCCTTCACCACATGGATTTCCCCGGCACCGTGACTTTGCAGGTGGAGACGATGATGCACCTGCTGGTGGATATCGGCGTTTCCATTGCAAAACACGGAATCAGAAAGATCCTGTTTTTAAATGCACACGGCGGCAATTTTCCGGCTCTGGAAGGCGCGGTGATTAGTTTAAAGCAGAACCATGAAATTGATGCATACTGGTCGGCGGTCGGTTCGGAAATTTCCCTCGGAGGGCTGACGGGACTGCCGAAGCTCATCGGCCATGCCTGTGAGGTGGAGACCAGTTCCTGCCTCTATCTCTGTCCCGAGACGGTGCGGGAAGAGCGCGTGCCGGGAATTATGCAGGACAGCATGCTGACCCATGATTCCTTTGTAAAGGGCGGAGCCGCCTGGAGCTGGAAAAACGACGCATCGTTAAACGGAGCTCTGGGAGACGCCAGAAAAGCGACCTATGAGATAGGAAAGAAGATGACGGAGGCCTCCCTCGAATACATGGAACAGATCGTAGATGAGATTATCGCCCGCCCATAAAGCGGACGGTAGCCCGGGCCGGACCAATGGCAAAAGACCTGTGCGCTTAACGGCAATGCGGAAGGAGAGTTTAATGAGCAAGTTTATATTCAAACGTATACTGGCGCTGATTCCCGTCATGCTGGGCGTCTCCCTGATTATTTTCAGCCTCCTGTATTTTACTCCCGGAGATCCCGCGGAGTATATGCTGGGAATGGATGCCACCCAGGAAAATATTAATACGCTCCACCGTGAGCTGGGACTTGATCAGCCCTTTCTGGTACAGTATTTCAATTACATAAAAAACATTGTGACAAAATTTGATTTTGGAAAATCCTATACGACGAAACAGTCGGTGTCCATTGAGATTCTCCAGAGAGTGCCGGCCACCGTGACGCTGGCGGTTCTAAGCGTCTCCTTTGCCACGGTCATCGGAGTCGTGACCGGAGTGATAGCGGCGGTGAAGCAGTATTCCATCTTTGACAAGATAGCGACGGTGTTCGCCCTGACCGGCGTGTCCATGCCGAACTTCTGGACCGGCCTGATGCTGATTATCATCTTTGCGGTTCATTTTAAGGTGCTGCCGCCCTCGGGGTTTGATACGCCCCTGCACTGGATTCTGCCTTCCCTGACCGTGGGAATGGCGTCCAGCGCCACCATTATGCGCCAGACGCGGTCGGCGATGCTGGAGGTCATCCGCCAGGATTACATTACAACCGCGCGGGCAAAGGGGCAGAAGGAGATTGTAATCGTGTTCCGCCATGCGCTTAAAAATGCGCTGATTCCGATTATCACCGTTGTGGGAATTTCCTTCGGCGGCATGCTCGGCGGCGCGATTCTGGCGGAGTCCATTTTCTCCATACCGGGAATCGGAAAGCTGATGGTGGATGCCATCAATGTAAAGAATTATCCGATGGTGCAGGGCGGAGTCCTGTTTATAGCGTTCGCCTTCTCCATCGTCAATCTGCTGGTGGACATCCTGTACGCCTTTGTGGATCCGAGAATTAAGTCACAGTATAAGAACTCCGGCCGGAAAGCGGTTCCGGCCAGGGCGCCTATGCAGGCCGGTAAGAACGAAAAACCCGGTGCGGCAGAAGAGAAGACGGGAAAGGAGGAATAACATATGGCAGGCACAGCAGAAGCGGCGGTAAATGATGCAATTGATTATTCCTCCATTAAAAAAGAGGGGCTTTTTACCCAGACCTGGAACGGACTGAAGAGAAACAGGCTGGCAATGTTCGGCCTGGCATTAATCGTCATCCTGATACTGATTGCGGTATTTGCGGATTTTATCGCTCCCTACGGCGTGGACGAGCAGGATCTGACCAGGAAATTTATGAAACCATGCGGCGAGCACTTATTCGGCACCGATGAATTCGGCCGCGACATATTCAGCAGAATCGTGTTCGGCAGCCGCTATTCCCTGATGATAGGAGCCGTGGCGGCGACTTTATCGGCCGTCATCGGCATGCTGGCCGGTTCTTTAGCCGGTTTCTACGGCGGAAGGACGGACAATATCCTGATGCGTCTGATCGACATCATGCTGGCCATTCCGAGCACTCTTTTGGGAATCTCAATTGTGGCGGCCCTTGGAAACGGAATCAGGAATGTGATTATCGCCGTTGCAATCGGAGCCGTCCCGGCCTATGCGAGAATTGTCCGCGCCTCGATCCTCTCGGTGAAAGAGCAGGAGTATATCGAAGCGGCCCGTTCCATCGGCGCGTCCGATTACCGTATTATTATGAAACATATTCTGCCCAACTGTCTGGCTCCGATTATCGTCCAGATTACAATGAGCGTTGCCAAAGCCATACTGGAGGCGTCGGCCTTAAGTTTCATCGGACTGGGCGTCCAGCCTCCTTCGGCGGAATGGGGCGCCATGCTGTCGGCGGGACGCGCTTATATAAGGAAGGCATGGTGGATTGTCACATTCCCGGGCGTTGCCATTGCCATGATTATCTTCGGCCTGAACCTGTTTGGAGACGGCTTAAGAGATGCCCTGGATCCCAGACTGAAAACGTAAAGGAGGAACGAAATGAGCGAAACTATATTATCGGTCCGCGATTTGTCGGTTCACTATGTCAAGGAAAAGAGCGTGGTGAAAGCCGTGAATCACCTGTCGTTTGATCTCGTCGCAGGGGAGACTCTGGGCCTTGTGGGAGAGACGGGGGCGGGCAAGACGACGACGGCCCTCGCCATTATGAACCTTGTTCCAAACCCGCCGGGAAGAATCGTGGGCGGGGAAATCGTATTCCAGGGAGAAAATGTCCTGACGAAGTCAAAGCACGAGCTGCGGAAAATGAGGGGCAGGGAAGTCTCGATGATTTTCCAGGATCCCATGACATCCTTAAACCCGGTTATGACGGTGGGGGATCAGATAGCGGAGGTGGTGCGGCTCCACAACCAGTGCTCGCCGGCCGAGGCCTCCGTCCGCGCCCAGGAGATGCTTCAGATGGTGGGAATCAATGCGGAGCGCTACCAGGATTATCCCCATCAGTTTTCGGGAGGGATGAAGCAGAGGGTGGTGATCGCCATCGCCCTGGCCTGTAACCCCAAACTTCTGATTGCCGATGAGCCGACAACGGCGCTGGATGTGACAATCCAGGCCCAGGTGCTGGAGATGATGACCGATTTAAAGGATAAGCTGAATACTTCGATGCTCCTGATCACCCACGATCTGGGAGTCGTTGCCCAGGTCTGTGATAAGGTTGCCATCATGTACGCCGGTGAAATCGTGGAGTACGGCAATCTGGAGGATATTTACGACCATGGGGAGCATCCGTATACGATCGGCCTCTTCGGTTCCATTCCGGATCTCGACAATGACACGGAGCGGCTCAGCCCCATCTCGGGCCTTATGCCGGATCCGACGAACCTTCCTGCGGGATGCTCGTTCAGCCCCAGGTGTCCGCACTGCACCGGGCGGTGCCTGGCAGAGGATCCGCCTCTCCGGGAGACGGCGCCCGGCCATATGGTGAAATGCCACCTGCCGCGGCAAAAAGGTGGAAGAAGGGAGGAGTAAGAGATGGCGGCACTGCTTGAAGTAAAAGGACTTAAGAAATATTTCAGCACTCCCAAGGGGATGCTGCACGCGGTGGATGATATCAACTTTACGCTGGAACAGGGAAAGACCCTGGGAATCGTAGGGGAGTCGGGATGCGGCAAATCGACGCTCGGCCGGGTGCTCCTGCACCTGCTGGAACCCACGGAAGGAACCATTGTGTTTGACGGCAAAGATATCTCAAACCCGGGACGCCATGCGATGAAGGAACTGCACCAGGAGATGCAGATGATTTTCCAGGATCCCTATTCCTCCATCAATCCCCGTATGACGGTCAGCGAGATCATCGGAGAACCGCTGAAAATATTCAAAATGTGTGCGTCTTCATCCGACTGTGACCGGGAGGTGCTGAAGCTGATGGATACGGTAGGCCTTGCAGGAAGACTTTACAATACATATCCTCACGAGCTGGACGGCGGCCGCCGCCAGCGTATCGGGATTGCCAGGGCGCTGGCTCTGAATCCCAAATTCATCGTCTGCGATGAACCGGTTTCGGCCCTGGATGTGTCGATTCAGGCGCAGATCCTGAACCTGATGCAGGATTTGCAGGAGGAGAGGGGCCTTACTTATATTTTTATCACCCATGACCTGTCGGTTGTGAAACACATTTCGGATGACATAGGGGTGATGTATCTCGGCCAGATGGTGGAGATGTGTGAGTCGAAGGAACTGTTCAGAAATCAGCTCCATCCGTATACAAAAGCGCTGCTGTCTGCCATTCCGCGGCCGAAAATCCATCAGAAAACGGAGCGGATCCTGCTGAGGGGCGAGATCACCTCGCCGATCAATCCGGGCGACAAATGCCGTTTCTGCAGCAGGTGCATTTATGCGCAGGAACGGTGCTTTGCCTCGGGACCGAAGCTTGAGGAGGCGGGAACCGGACATTACATAGCCTGCCATTACTGGAAGGAGATAGCGGACGGAGCGCTGAAACCGCAGACGGCACAGAAGATGCGGGAGGAAGCCTGATGAAGCCGCCCTCCCTGAGGCCGGTCAACCAGCTTAATTATGCGTGCGTGCCGTATCCTACGACGCTTGAAAGAGGGGAGCGTTTGCAAAAACCTTATCCCAGCGTGGCCGTGGCGGGCTGCGGCCTGTGCTGCATCTGCATGGTGGTGGAATTTATGACGGGGAAACTTCTCCCTATCAAAGAGTGTATTGAGCTGTCTATGGAATCGGGGGCCAATGTTTTCGGAACCGATATGAAGCGCCTTGGAGAGGCGGCGGCAGAAGCGTACGGGCTGCGGTTTGAGACGGCGGAAGAAATGGATGCCCTGCGTAAATGCCTGGGAGAAGGCGGCTGTGCGGTGGTGAACGTGGGGAGAAAGAACGGTATTTTCTCCGACGGAGGCCATTATCTGTTTGCGGCCGGGATGGACGGAGACGGAAATGGACGCGGTACGGACGGACCGGAGCGGATATGGTTTCTGGATCCCTCTTATACAAAACAGAAATACGAAAGGCCGGACCGGCGGGAAAAAGTAGAATTAAGGGAGCCGTACATTGGGGCCGAACCGGACACGGTGGAAACGGAATGTGCCTCCCGTCATCCGGCATTCTACCTGTTTTACAGGTGAAAAATTGTTAAATAACAATACGAAGAATGGGCTGTCATGGGAAATTTATGGCAGCCTTTTTTGTCGTTTCTGTATGAAACACAGGTTGAAAAAAATAAATTTTGTATTAATTTTTATACAAAAATCGGTCGATTATCTTAAATTTCCCAATTGTTAAAAACTTTTACCTATGCTATACTATACGCGATAGCTTTTAACCCTGGAAGTGATAAAAAATTCACGAAAATCTGATAAAAAATTCACATCCGGGAGAGAAAATCTAACTAGAGAAAGAGGGTTTATTTGATGGGTTTGGCTACATTTATAGGCGGCATTCATCCTTATGAGGGAAAAGAACTGTCTGAGGATAAACCGATCCAGGTAATCGCTCCTGAAAAGGGCGAAGAGATGGTATATCCGCTGTCCCAGCACATTGGCGCTCCTGCAAAACCGCTGGTTGCCAAAGGCGACCAGGTACTGAAAGGTCAGATTATTGCAGAAGCAGGAGGCTTTATTTCCGCCAATGTTTTAAGTTCTGTTTCCGGTACGGTAAAGGGGATCGAACCGAGACTGGTAGCGAATGGTGCAATGGTACAGTCTATCATCGTAGAGAACGATGGGGAAGAGAATGCGATTGAAGGTTTTGGTAACGAGAGGGATTACACAAAGCTTTCTAAGGAAGAAATCAGAAATATCATTAAAGAAGCCGGTATTGTCGGCTTAGGCGGAGCCGGTTTCCCAACCCATGTGAAGCTGACGCCGAAGGATGAGGCTGCCATCGATCACGTAATTGTGAACGGCGCAGAGTGCGAGCCTTACCTTACGAGCGACTACCGTGTGATGATGGAGCGTCCGGAACAGATTATCGGCGGACTGAAAGTCATCCTCCAGTTATTTGACAATGCAAAGGGAATCATCGGCATTGAGAATAACAAACCGGAAGCGATCAAGAAACTGACGGAGATGGTAAAGGACGAGCCGAGAATTGAGGTATGTCCGCTGCTTACCAAGTATCCGCAGGGCGGTGAGCGTACCCTGATTTATGCCGTTACCGGAAGAGAAATCAATTCTTCCATGCTGCCGGCAGACGCAGGCTGTGTTGTTGACAACATTGACACTGTGGCTGCTATTTATAATGCAGTCTGCAAATCTACGCCGCTGATGCGTAAGATTATTACGGTAACAGGCGATGCCGTAGCGAATCCTCAGAACTTTGAGGTGAGGCTGGGAACGAATTACAACAGACTTAAAGAAGCCGCAGGCGGATTTAAGGAAGAACCAGAGAAGATGATTTCCGGCGGACCTATGATGGGCCAGGCTTTATTCAGCCTTAACTTCCCGGTGGCCAAGACATCTTCCGCACTGACTACATTCACAAAAGACCAGGTTGCAGCGATGGATCCGACTCCGTGTATCCGGTGCGGCAAGTGTGTGGACGTATGTCCCGAACACCTTGTGCCGCAGATGATGATGGACGCCGCGGAGCGTCACGACATGGAGAAATTCCAGAAGCTGAACGGTATGGAATGTGTGGAATGCGGCTGCTGTGCATATACATGCCCGGCCAAGAGACCGCTGACACAGGCATTCAAAGAGCTGCGTAAAGCAGTGGCGGCCAGCCGCAGAAAGTAGGAGGTGTGAAGAAATGGGAAAATTATTTAACGTATCGTCATCACCTCATGTAAGAAGTAAACATTCCACCCAGGCAATCATGTTTGACGTGGCAATTGCAATGCTTCCTGCATCCATTTACGGTGTATGGCAGTTCGGTATGCACGCACTTCTTGTACTGATTGCTACAGTTGTATCCTGCGTACTTTCCGAATATATTTTTGAGAAACTGATGAAAAAACCGATTACCGTTTATGACGGCAGCGCCGTTGTTACCGGTATGATCCTTGCGCTCAACATGCCTCCTCAGATTCCGGTCTGGATGCCATGCCTGGGCGGTGTTTTCGCCATCATCATTGTAAAACAGATGTACGGCGGTCTTGGCCAGAACTGGATGAACCCGGCCCTGGCGGCAAGATGTTTCCTGCTGATTTCATTCGCAGGCAAGATGACCACATTTACCGAACCTTTCTCCGACGCGGTAGCCAGCGCAACTCCAATGGCTATGTTAAAGGCAGGAGAGCAGGTGGATGTAACTGCTATGTTTATCGGACGTATCCCTGGAACCATCGGTGAGGTTTCCGTGATTGCACTGTTAATCGGCGCTGCTTATCTGGTATTCAGAAAGGTTATCACACTGCGTATCCCGCTTACATATATTGCAACGGTTGCAATCTTTGCCGCAATCTACAGCGGATTCGATGTAAGCTACATTCTGGCCCATGTATGCGGCGGCGGTTTGATTTTCGGTGCCTTCTTCATGGCAACGGATTATGTAACAAGCCCGATTACACCAAAGGGACAGTATGTATTCGGTATCGCCCTGGGACTTCTGACAGGCCTCTTCCGTATCTTCGGCGGCTCTGCAGAGGGTGTTTCCTATGCGATTATCTTCTGCAACATCCTGGTTCCGTTAATCGAGAAGTTCACCCTTCCGACTGCATTTGGAAAAAAGGGAGGTAAGAAATAATGGCAGCTAAATCCGGATTTATGAAAGACGCCTTTATCCTTTTTGCAATCACCCTGATTTCCGGTATTGCGCTGGGAGGCGTATATGAAGTGACAAAAGGCCCGATCGAAAAGGCCACAATTGAAGCAAACAACAAGACTTACAGGGGTGTGTTCCCGGAGGCTTCCTCCTTTGAGGAGTCAAGCGAAATCAACCTGGAAGAATGCAATACACAGCTTGCAACAACCGCTTTCGGCGGTGTCGGCGTTGAGACCGTTATGGTGGCAAAAGACGACGCGGGCAGTGACCTCGGATATGTAGTCAATTCCTATTCCAATGACAGCTACGGCGGAAAAGTAGCCATCTCCGTCGGCATCAAGGAAGACGGAAGCATTACCGCCATCGGTTTCCGCGAAATCAGCGATACGCCGGGCCTGGGCCTTAAGGCAAAGGAAGACGCGTTCAGAACCCAGTATGACGGTAAAACCGCTACGGAGCTCACCGTTGTAAAGGGCGGCAATGCCGGCGATGCTGAGATCAATGCCATCAGCGGCGCGACCATTACGTCCAAGGCAGTAACCAATGCGGTAAATGCAGCCCTGTACTGCAAACAGAATTTCATAGACTAACAGGAGGTGGGAAATATGAACAAATATACAGAACGTATTACAAACGGTATTATTAAAGAAAACCCAACCTTCGTGTTAATGTTAGGTATGTGTCCGACCCTGGCAGTTACAACATCTGCCGTAAACGGTCTGGGCATGGGACTTTCCACAACAGCCGTTCTTGTATTTTCAAACTTAATTATTGCGGCGCTGCGTAAGATTATTCCGGATCGCGTGCGTATTCCGGCATTCATCGTTATCGTGGCAACCCTTGTAACCGTAGTCCAGCTTTTAATGCAGGGATATGTGCCTTCCCTTTATGCATCGCTGGGTATCTACATTCCGTTAATCGTAGTTAACTGTATCATCCTTGGCCGTGCCGAATCTTACGCTTCCAAGAATGATGCAATTTCCTCCCTTTTCGACGGACTTGGAATGGGTCTTGGATTCTCCATCGCCCTGACCTGTATCGGTATTTTCCGTGAATTCCTGGGCGGCGGAGCATTCTTCGGCAAACAGATTATCCCGGAAGATTTCCACATTTCGATCTTTGTTCTTGCTCCGGGTGCGTTCTTTGTCCTTGCAATCCTGACAGCGCTCCAGAATAAGTTCAAAGCTCCTTCTGCAACCAACGGTTCCGTGCCTCAGTCCAATCTGGCATGCGGCGGCAACTGTGCAAGCTGTGCGGGTTCCTCATGTGCGGGAAACCATCTGGCGCTGGCTGAGAAAGCGGCAGAGGAAGCGGCTAAGGCTGCGGCAGCGAAGAAAGCTGCGGCAGAAAAAGCCCTGGCGGCTAAGAAGGCAGCCGATGAAGCGAAAGCAAAAGCGGAAGCCGAAGCTGCAAAAGAACCTGAGAAAACAGAATAGGAGGAATGGATAGATGAAAGAATTACTATTAATTGCCATCGGCTCAGCCCTGGTAAATAACGTTGTATTAAGCCAGTTCCTCGGTATCTGCCCATTCCTTGGCGTATCCAAGAAGGTAGAGACATCAGCAGGTATGGGTGTGGCCGTAATCTTCGTAATTACGATTGCATCCGCAGTGGCAAGCTTAATCTATGATAACATCCTGGTGCGTTTTGGTATGGAATACCTTCAGACCATCGTGTTCATCCTGGTTATTGCGGCTTTAGTACAGTTCGTAGAGATGTTCCTTAAGAAAAATATGGTTTCCCTGTATCAGTCGCTCGGCGTATACCTTCCTCTGATTACAACAAACTGTGCCGTTCTCGGTGTAGCATTAACAAACGTACAGAAAACCTACAACTTCGTAGAGAGCGTTGTCAACGGCGTCGGTATCGCAGTTGGTTTTACCATTGCAATCGTGCTTCTGGCAGGTGTGCGTGAGAGAATTGAGTTCAATGATGTGCCATACAACTTCCAGGGATCCCCGATTACGTTAATTACCGCAGGTCTCATGTCAATCGCATTTTTCGGATTTTCCGGATTAATTTAAGGGGGGAGACGAAGGATGAATATAACTGGAATTATTATTGCGGCGGTTATCGTAGGTCTCACCGGTATTATCATCGGTGTGCTCCTCGGAGTTGCCAGCGAGAAATTTAAAGTAGAAGTAGATGAAAAAGAAATCCTTGTCAGGGAAGAACTTCCGGGCAACAACTGCGGCGGCTGCGGCTTCCCTGGTTGTGACGGTCTTGCAAAAGCCATTGCCGAAGGTACGGCTCCAATCAACGCCTGCCCGGTCGGCGGCGCTCCCTGTGCCGAGAAAATTGCAGCCATTATGGGTGTGGAAGCCGGCAGCAGCGAGAAGATGGTTGCCTTTGTAAAATGTAAAGGCACCTGTGACAAGGCAAAATCACAGTATAATTATTACGGTATCAAGGACTGTAAGATGGCGGCCGTTGTTCCGGGTTCCGGCGACAAAGCCTGCACCTACGGATGTATGGGATTCGGTTCCTGTGTAACCGCCTGTCAGTTCGACGCGATTCACGTGATCGACGGCATTGCAGTCGTAGACAAAGAGAAGTGTGTGGCCTGCGGCAAATGTGTGGACGCCTGCCCGCAGCATCTTGTTGAACTTGTTCCGTATAAGGCAGAGCACCTGGTACAGTGTAATTCCCATGATAAGGGACCGGCTGTCAAGGCAAAATGTGACAACGGCTGTATCGGCTGTACGCTCTGTATCAAACAGTGCGAGGATGACGCCATTCATATGGATAACAACCTTGCGGTAATCGATTATGAGAAGTGTACCAACTGCGGCAAGTGCGCGGCGAAGTGCCCTGTAAAGATTATTAAATAAGAAAGCGGACGGTGAAGACGCAGCAATGCGCTTTGATTGAAGGCTGGGAATAGAAAGCACGCTCTGTGGGGCGTGCTTTTTGCTGTGTTGACGGAGGAAGGAGAACGCCGCCGGGACGGCTGGGGTTCGGGATGATGGGGGGAGGTTGTGAGTCTTCAGTCCCGGGGATGGGTATGGTGAGGGGAATCCGTCGGCGGGACTGAAGACGCGAAGGTTTTCGCCATCCCGAACCCCGGGCGGTGGCCGCTGTCTTGTTCTATTCCTTCGAGGGGATGGGGGCGAGGCCGCTATGGTTACTGTTCACGGGCAGTATTCCGCGAGGTGTTTTTTGTGAGTGGAGCAAAGCGAAAGTCACAGAAAACCCGAGGGTTACGGCGCGAAACGGCGCTTTTTCCGTTTCTGTGCATCGCGAAGCGTGTTGCTGGGCACGGAGTGAACAGTAACCCGCTGTGTTTCTTTGAATGCCATCCTCTTCCCTATGATTGACCGCGGCTAAGGAATGAATTATAATGAAAGATAGCCATGATGAAAAAATAGTGTAACACCCGGAAACGCGATGAGCGGAGGAAGACGATATGATGGATACGGTAAATGATTATAAGCTTAAGGTGGACGAGCTGCGCAGGCTGATTCGGTCGCGCAGGAATTTTGAACCGGCGGTTGAGCTGGCGCTTGAGATGCATTCGATTACACATACGGGGCAGGTTTCAATGAGTGCGGAGCCAACCTACTGCGATGAAATACTGGAGGGGCTTAGGGACGAGGATTACAGCGTAATGCCGACCAAAAAGGATGAAACCATCGCATGGCATTTGTGGCATATCGCCAGGATTGAGGATTTGGTGGGAAATCTACTCATAGCGGAGCAGGACCAGATTTTTAATGACGAATGGATGGACCGAATGAATGTGACCGTCAAAGATACCGGCAACATCATGTCCGATCCCGAGATTATCGGCCTCAGTGAGCGGATCAACAAGCAGGAACTGATCAATTACCGGGATGCGGTAGGGCGGAGGACGCGTGAGATTTTAAAATCCCTGACCGCAGACGATATGAAACGGAGGCCTGCGCCCGAATATCTGGACCGGCTCGTCGGTGAGGGCGGTCTGCTGGAACAAAAAGGGTCGCTGTGGCTGAAAGACTTCTGGGGGAAACATACGGTGGGCGGACTTGTTTTACTGCCGCTGACGCGCCATCACATGATGCACCTGCCCGACAGCGCCGCAATTAAGGAATTTATTAAGAAGGAACAGACAGACCGGACGCAGTAGTCCGCCGGACGGAACTACCGCCGTCTGCCGGTGCGAAACGGCGCCGGATAAGGAGGTTGAACATGGAACACAAACCGGGAGCGGATAGCTCACAGAAAAATAAGAAACAGAAAGAAACACTTTTAAAAACAGTCGATGCGCTGGGAAAACTCAGGGCGTCCCTCAAGGAGGCCGGATTCAATCCCAAGGAGCCGGACCTGAAAACCGCCTGGGAAGTATTTAAAAAATTTAACCGTCTCCGCTTTGACTGTTCCGACGACAGCCTGCTTTTTGAGACGGGAGTGTATGATGTAACGGGAGAGGAGCAGTTTTATCTTTCCATGGTAAGACAGTTTACCATAGAAGTGGACGGAGAGTACGATTATATGGAACAGATCCACCTGGATCTCATCTACCCGGCCGATGATCGGCTCGCCAGTCTGAATGAAACGCTCTGGACTTATGATTTTGACGATGATGTCCCGGCTTTCATTGCGGCGGTGGAAGAGTCCCGGGCATTTAAAATTCCGCTGGAAGAGTATCATGCCCTGGCGGCCGATATTTATCAGGATGAGATATAGAGAGTATCATGATGGTTTCATGGTTGGAGGATGCGCCGTAACCATATTTGGAAAGCGGCAGCGGAATACGAAATTGGCGGAAAACGAATAAAATAAAGGTATCCGGCCAGACTAAGGGCAAAATATTCCCGGTCTGGCCGGATATTTTGATTTTTTTCCGGCGGCCGAAACAGGATAGAAGTATCCGCCGGTTTAAGGATTGTAAGTTTTTCCTATATTTGCAAAAATATATAATTTCTATAAAATTTATTGAATATCATGCCATGTTCCTGTATACTATTCGGGGGAAGTTTTCCCATGTATCAGAAACACCAGCCGATGAAAAAGGAAAGGATTCGAGAAACGTGAAGAAAAACAAAAATAACAATGGAAAGAACAGCATGGCGGCAGGACTTGCCGGGGCAGGAATCATGATTGTACTGGCGGGAGGTCTGATTGCAGTTTCAGGGCCTCTTTATAAATCCATAGCGGGCAGAAACCTGCCGGTGTCGGACGTGCCGATTTATAATGAAGGAATTTATGAAGGAAGCGCAAGAGGATACGGCGGACCGATAACCGTGACCGCCAGATTTTCAGAATACGGAATAGAGGATGTTAAAGTGAACGCTCCGGATGAAACGCCGGAGATTGGAAAGGCGGCGGCTGTAAAGCTTTCAAAGGATATCTGGATGAAGCAGACCCACAGTGTGGACAGCGTATCCGGCGCTACGATGACCAGCAATGCGGTCAAGACGGCCATGGCAAACTGTGTGCGCGGAGCGGTGAAAGAGGGCACCGAACTGGCTGCGATTATTGAGCAGGAGGTTGCCCAGGAGAATGCCGAAAAAGCCCTGCCCGAGGTAGCTGAGCTTTTGAAGGAGATAGAGGACGGAGCCTACGTTTACCGCGACGCCGAGCCGGATGAAAACGGTTTTTATAACGAAATCAGAATTGAAATAAGCGGAAATAAAATCACACAGCTCGTATGGGATGCCGTACAGACGGACGGAACGGGCAAAAGACAGATGTCCGAGGCAGGCGAGTATACGATGACGGAAAACGGTCCGAAGTGGTATGAGCAGGCGGACGAGCTGGCCCGCTATGTGATGGAGCACCAGACGACGGAAGGCCTGATGAACGACGGAGGAACCTCCGATGCGGTTTCCTCGGTCAGCATCCATATTGGAGGATTTATCGACTGCCTGAAAAAATGCCTTCTTCTGGCAAAGGGCGACACCTCCCACATGAGCCTTGATGCGCTGCTGGCTGCGGCGGCCGACGGAGCGTATTCCTGGAAGAGCGGGCAGGCCGACGACAACGGTTTCTGCGACGCGATTTCCATGACGGTAAAAGATCATAAAATCATTGATCTCAAATGGGATGCGGTAAATGCAGAGGGAACCGGAAAAAGACAGCTCTCCGAGGAGGGTCAGTATACGATGACGGAGAACGGTCCGAAGTGGTATGAGCAGGCGGATACGCTGGCCGGATACCTGGTGGAGAACCAGACGGAGAAAGGCCT
Source organism: uncultured Clostridium sp. (assembly GCF_900547735.1). Classification (GTDB taxonomy): domain Bacteria; phylum Bacillota; class Clostridia; order Lachnospirales; family Lachnospiraceae; genus Otoolea. The sequence continues at coordinate 20,085 of NZ_URHZ01000040.1, forward strand.
CCTTTCGGATTCCGGTTACGCAGGCGATGCGGTTTCCTCGGTCAGCATCTATGCGGGAGGATTTCTGGAAGCGGTGAAACAGTGCCTGCTGAATGGGCCTGTTTTATAATCAGATAAAATGAGAAAATTAAAATAAACAAATAAAGTAAACAAATAAAATAATTTAAGATAAGCAAATGCCCTGCAGAGACAGAATTCACTGTCCCTGCAGGGCATTTATACAAGCTTCCGCGTCCGGTTTTTATCTGTTATTGACGCTCTTTAAGATACTCCTTCAGGGCGCGGCTGATAAATGACGATGCGCCGGTTCCGTATTTTTTGTCGGTCACCTCGGTAAAAGCGGGGGATGACACGTAAGTGTCGGCCATAAACTGCCAGTAGTTTTCTCCCATATCAATGCCTTGATTGCATTCCTCGGTGAAAGAAATAAGTTCCCCGGTAATTGCCATGATTTCCGCGGATGAAGTGTCTTTACTCAAATCGGCGGTCAGTCTTCTGGTAATTTCTTCGGTCTTTTCAACAAGGCCGTCCACCTCTTCCGGGGAGATGGACGGGCCATCCGACAGGAAGGTCTGGAAATTTTTTTCCATTGCCTTTGTAAAGTTTTCAATGCTTCCGAACTGTTTGACGGCCATTGCGGCAATTTCATCCTCGCGTGATTTTAGATCCAGGAGCATCTCGTCAAAGCGCTCCATGCCGCCCATCTGTTTTTCGATTTTTTCCGGTTCTGTTTTTTTAAATTCTTCCAGAACGGTGAAATACCGTTCCATATCAAAATTACTGAAATCCATACACGTTTCTCCTTTGATCAGCTTATCCAGCAGTCCCAACAGGGAAGTCAGCCTGTCACGTTTCACCTGTATCAGTTCGCGCTGCTTTATGAAGGTTTCCGTCTTATCGAACCCGGGACTCTCCATGATCGCCTTAATCTCTTTCAGGGTAAAATCGAGTTCCTTAAAAAACAGAATCTGCTGCAGCACCTCCAACGCACGGTCATCATACAGACGGTATCCCGCATCCGTTACCTCCGACGGTTTAAACAGTCCAATCTCGTCATAAAACTGAAGGGCCCTTACGCTGACGCCGGTCAGCGATGAAACCTGTTTTACAGTCATCATCTTATCTGCCTCCTGTTATTTCCTTATTTTATCTGTCTGCTTATATATATACTAACTCTATATTTACAATCTGCATATTTACGGGCGAATCCTACCGGTATGATTCTTTGAAGACAGAGAGGAAGTTATGCATGAAACCTTCCCTCTGATATTACTATACAATATCACGATACGTGAGGGTCAATACCTGTTTTATATTTTGTAAAAAATAATGCGTGTTACCGGCATCCAGCCACAAAAATAGCAGCCGGATACAGCCCGGCTGCTATTTTTCTATGAAACGCCGTTACGAATAAAGAACGCCTATTCCTGATCTTTGTAAATTTTCACCGGGCGTTCGCTGATGTTACAAAGGTAAACGACATAGGAATTCTCTGTGATTTTTTCCAGGTCAAACGCGTCGATTTTTTCCCCGCCGTCCCGGCCGATCAGCGTGACCGTATCACCGATTTCCGTTTCTGGAATATCCGTGATATCTAAGAATGTCTGATCCATACAGACGGAAATGATGGGGGCGCGTCTGCCGTGAATCAGCACATAGCCGCCCTTCTTGCCCAAATCCTCCAGATAGCCGTCTCCGTACCCGAAGCTGGCAATTCCGACTACGGTGTCGCGCTTTGCCGTAAAACTTCTCCAGTAGCCCATGCTCCTTCCGGCAGGGACATATTTCTTATTGGTAATAAACGTCTTCCAGTCCAGCACCGTTTCAAGGCCCAGCCGGTTTTCCTCGTCGAGGCAGGGATCATAGCCCAGCCAGAGGAGGCCTGTCCTCACCATATTATAGTGGGCCTTTTTGAACCGTACCGTGGATGGGGTATTGGTGGCGTGGACGTAGCGCGGGTGAATGCCTCTTGCCCGTATCTGTCCGACCGCTTCCTCAAAATCCCTGATCTGCTGTTCGGTAAATTCCGGGTTGGCTACCTCGGCCTCGCCGAAATGGGTGAAAACGCCTTCGATTTCCAACCCCTGAAGCGGCAGGATGCCGTCCAGGAGATCCTCAAGCTGCCTTCCCTTTTCCACGCCGATGCGCCCCAGCCCGGTGTCTATCTTTATATGGACGCGGGCTTTTTTGCCGCTTTTCAGAGCCAGTCCGGACAGGAGGGCGGCATCCTGAGTGCGGAAGACCGGTAGGATGAGATCCTCCTGCACCGCGTAGGGCAGATTGTTGACCGGCACTCCTCCCAACACCATAATCTCCGCGCGGTTTCCGGCTTCCCTTAGCGTCTGTGCTTCGCGCACCTGGGCGACGGCCAGCCTTCTGATTTTACATTCGCTCATCAGCCAGTCCGCGGTGCGGATCAGGCCATGGCCGCATGCGTTTGCCTTCAGCACAGGCATAATTTCCACATCCGGCCCTACGTGTTTCCTGATTTTTTCCATATTGGACCTGATTTTTGTCAGGTCGATGGTAATGAATGAATTCCCCGTTTCGTTCATAATAATTCCTCCCCATTTTGTGATTTCCTGCCGTGTGAAGCGCCTTTTACCGTCCCCAGCCGGTCACAGCCACTGCGCAGAAACCAGAGCATGCGTCCATTATCTCACTGAGTTTGATAAAATACAATAAAAAACAGAAAAATCTGAAAAATATGTTAAAAAATGGACAATTTAACAGGGACAGAAAATTCTGTGTTGCCTGGAATTTTCTGTCCCTGTTTCCGCCCTTATCGCCTGGTGCGGTGTGTTTTGCATCAATTTGATGAAGCTTTGTCCAGCGCGGTACGGATTGCATTGACCAGCGCCTGTGAGGTATACTGGCTGCCCTCGGGATAGGAGAGGTTTTCCAGCGACTGCGTCTGGCAGATCTGCTCGGAAAGCTGGGCGATTGACGGAGCCATCAGCGGGTACATGGTTGCGACCGAATCGCTGAGAGGGGAGAAGCTGATGGAATTGATATGATCCGCATCGACGGCTACTTCCACATTGACGTTCTGGCTGCCAAGGACAAGAGAGGCTGTGTATACGCCCGGTATGTACTGTACACTGTCGGATGCCGTCTGGGCAGCGTCCTTTTTCGGATGGAACATGATAAGGAATAACGTTACCAAAAGGATCCCGAGACCGATAAAGATGGCAGTGTAAATAATTTCCTTCATGCGCAGCACTACTATTTTTGTTTTAGAGCTCATAAAAAAGCCCTCCGGATTTGTTTATTACAATCTATTACCGAAAACATGTTTTTATGCAAAAAGCGGGAAGGTAGCTGAAACAGGACGGGAAAAAGAGGCGCCGTGGGCAGGGGGAGGGCGGAAGCTCCGCGGAGGAAAGTCCCGCCGGATCAGCGTGATCAGGTTTTGTTTTGGGGGTGGATATGGTATAATGACCATAAAGGGCATTATACCTGCGCATGCCGTTTTCTGCGTCTACCGCAGAAATACGGGGGCTAAGTTCCGTCGGAGACACCGTATTCACGGAGTGAATATGGTATAATGTTTACAGACGATTCGAAACGATAAGAGGAAAGGGCAGAAGAGTATGACAGAACAGCAGAAAAAGGGGCAGATTTACATAATTGGAGTCATTGCGGGCGGAGCCGTTGCGGAACTGTGCACCGTTGCAATTTCGGTTAATTTGATAAGGATTATGCTAAGCTGCATTGTCTGGTATTTCCTTTACCAGGGACACAGGTGGGCTAAATACCTGCTGACTGCGCTGAACGGCATAGCGGCCGTGTTCGGGGCCTTTACGGTGACGGGGTTTGTGCTGGGAGGCATGGTTTCGCTTTATGTGTGGGTATTATTTTTTATCACGACGATCTATATGGTCAGTGTGCTGATTCTTGTGGTGTCAAAGGATGCGAAGGCATTTCTTGACAGGAAGAGGAGTTGAAGAATTGAGCCGCGGCATGCGGATGGCATTTGAATGATGAGAGGGTTTGATTTTGAATATGGATGGTTGTATTTGAATAGCAGCCGTCAAAGTAATGCGGCAGTCCTTATGGGGCTGCCGCATTACTTTGGCGGTTTTTAATATCATTAAAAAACATTTTTATTTATTTTTAATAATTGAAAAAAATTTCTTGACGTGATATAGTTTAATTAAGTTGTTGCGAATAAGTTTTATAAATAAGGTGAATGAGAGGGATTTGTATGAAGCAGATGAATCAGGCAATTATGGATCGGATTAAGGGGGGCTTAATTGTATCCTGTCAGGCGTTGAAGGAAGAGCCTCTGCACAGCTCCTATATTATGTCCCGGATGGCTTATGCGGCTATGAAGGGAGGCGCGGTCGGGATCCGGGCCAATACGGTTGAGGATATTACGGAGATAAAAAAGACGGTGGACCTTCCGATTATCGGGATTATTAAAGAGGTGTACGGGGACTGCAATGTGTATATTACACCCACGATGAAGGAGATTGACGCTCTCGTGGCGTGCGGTGTGTCGATCATTGCGACGGATGCGACGGACTCCGCGAAAAGACCGCGCCCGGACGGAAGGACGCTGGATGAGTTTTTTGGCGAGGTGCGTATAAAATATCCGGATCAGTTGTTTATGGCAGACTGCTCCAGTTATGAGGAGGGGATGCATGCGGCCGAGCTGGGATTTGATTTTGTGGGGACCACGATGAACGGATATACGGATTATACCGCGGGTGTGGAACTTCCCAATATTGAGCTGATGGGAAGGCTGGCGAAAGAGTGCGGCAGGCCGGTGATTGCCGAAGGCGGAATCTGGATGCCGGATCAATTGAAGGCGGCGCTTAACCGGGGTGTCTGGGCGGTTGTGATTGGAAGCGCCATCACAAGGCCGCGGGAGATTACGCAGCGGTTTGTGTCGGCTATTAAGTAAGAAAGGATGTAACTGTTCCGGAGGCGGTGCAGGTATTGGATAGAGACAACAGGAAAAGGAGAGAGGGATGGAGAAAAAAATAGTGGCGCTGGATATCGGAGGCACCTCCATCAAGTCCGGCCTCTGGTGCGGAGGGGAACTGACAAAAGTGAGGGAGTGGGACACCAATGCCCGAAACGGCGGCGCCTATGTGATGGAGAGGGTAAAGGAAATCCTTCGCGGATACCGGGGATTCCAGGCGATCGGAATCAGCACCGCGGGACAGGTGGATTCTAAAAAGGGCAGTATCCTCTATGCCAATGAAAATATTCCGGGCTATACCGGAATGCCGGTACGGGAGATTCTGGAACACGAATTTGCGGTGCCGGCAGCGGTTGAAAATGACGTGAATGCGGCGGCCCTGGGGGAAGCCAGGTTCGGCGCGGGGATTGGACGAAGTGATTTTCTTTGTATTACTTACGGTACCGGGGTGGGAGGCGCTGTCGTGATAAACGGGGAAGTATATACGGGCAGCACGTTCTCGGCCGGAGAGTTCGGCGGAATTATTGTGCATCCGGAGGATCGTGTGGCGGGCCTTCCCTTCAGCGGCTGTTATGAAAAATACGCCTCCACCGCGGCGCTGGTGCGAATGGCGGAAAAGTGTGACGGTAAACTGGACAGCGGAAGGAAGATATTTGAGCGTCTTTCGGAGCCGGAAGTCTGCGCCCTGGTCGATGTCTGGATCGATGAGATAGTCTATGGCCTTATCACGCTTACCCATATTTTCAACCCCTCCTGTATCATTTTGGGCGGCGGCGTGATGGCCCAGCCGCATGTGCTCGGCAGAATCCGGGAGAAAACGCAGTGCCAGATTATGGACAGCTTCCGCGGTGTGGAACTGCTTCCGGCCGGTCTTGGAAACAGGGCGGGGATGCTTGGCGCGGCCTGGCTGGCCTCCGGGCTTTTAGAAGAAAAAAACGTCAACCCAATAATTTAAAAATAAAAAAATATTTTTTTATACAAGATTGACGAAAAATATTTTTTGTAGTATTATGAATTTATTATTAATGCACACAGGAATTCTGCCGGAAAGAAATAATCAGGTTACTATTCACAGAACCGCGCTTTACAGCGGGGCTGTGAATAGTAACATAATCAGGGCATTTTTCCTGAAACAGGGGAACAAAAAGTAAAACAGATAAAGGAGAGGAAATATGAGAAATCTGGATAAGTACAGAGGAATCTTTCCGGCATTTTATGCCTGCTATGATGAAGCGGGAGAGATTAGTCCCGAGCGGGTGAGGGCGCTGACGGAGTTTTTTATCAAAAAGGGCGTAAAGGGAGTCTATGTCAACGGTTCTTCCGGTGAATGCATCTACCAGAGCGTGGAGGACCGGAAAACCGTTCTGGAAAATGTAATGGCGGCGGCCCGGGGAAAACTGACCGTCATTGCCCACGTGGCCTGCAACAACACGAAGGACAGCGTGGCCCTGGCAAAACATGCCCAGGAGCAGGGAGTGGACGCCATTGCGGCGATACCGCCGATTTACTTCCGCCTGCCGGAGTATGCCATTGCAAAGTACTGGAACGACATGAGTGAGGCCGCTCCCGACACCGACTTTATTATTTATAATATCCCGCAGCTCGCGGGCGTGGCGCTGACTCCGTCCCTGTTTGCGGAGATGAGAAAGAACCCGAGGGTCATCGGAGTGAAGAATTCTTCCATGCCGATACAGGATATTCAAATACTGAAGGCGGCGGCCGGGGACGATTACATTATCTTCAACGGTCCCGACGAACAGTTTATCGGAGGCCGTTCCATCGGGGCCGACGGCGGGATCGGCGGAACCTATGGCGCGATGCCGGAGCTTTTCCTAAAGCTCAACGAGCTTTTTGAGGCCCGCGAGATGGCGGAGGCCTGCCGTCTCCAGTATGTAATTGACGATATCATTGCAAAGCTGTGCAGCGCCCACGGCAATATGTACGGCGTGATAAAAGAGGTGCTCCGCATCAATGAGAAGCTGGATATCGGAGGAGTCAGGCTGCCGCTGGCGCCGCTTGCCGAAGCCGACTATGCCGTTGCCGGCGAGGCGGCAAGGATGATTGTGGAAGCAAAGAAGGAATTCTGCGTTACTATTCACAGCCCTGCATAAAACGCAGTTCTGTGAACGGCAACACGCTCCGCGATGCACAGAAACGGTAAAAAACACCGTTTCGCGCTGTACAACTCGGGATTTTCACGCAAAATGCGCGTGAAAACACCTCGCGGAATAATGGCTGTGAATAGTAAAATTCTGCTGACAGAGGTTTAATAAAAGGGGAAGGGGGAAGGGATGCCATGAATGAGGCCAAAGTAAAAGGGGCGGGAAAGATGTCGAAGGAAGCGCGCTTTGCCTGGCTGATCAACATTCCGCTGATTGTGTATCTGCTGTGCGTCCTGCTTGTGCCGATTATCTGGGGGATCTACATCAGTTTTACCAACAAAACCATAGGCGGCCCCGCCAAATTTATCGGGTTCCGCAACTATGTGCGTCTGCTGACGGATAAAGAATACCTGCATTCCATTGTTAATACGCTGAAATTTACTTTTTTCGCGATTGCACTGAAGGCGGTGATTGGAACCGCGATGGCTCTGTCCCTCAATATGGAATTTAAGGGACGCAACATTGTCCGGGCGCTCCTGATGATTCCGTGGACGCTGCCCAACATCGTGGCCGTCTATAACTGGAAATGGATTTTCAGCACCAACGGAGGCGTGGCAAATTATCTGATGCGCACGTTCGGCCTGATTGATAAGGATCTCATCTGGTTCGGCTCGGCCGGGCTGGCCATGACGGCCATTATCATCAGCAACGTATGGAGGGGAACCCCGTTTTTCGGGATGTCGATTCTGGCGAAGCTGCAGACCATATCTGGCGACTATTACGAGGCGGCGCAAATAGACGGGGCCAATGTGTGGCAGCGTTTTATCTACATAACACTTCCCGAGATTAAGGAAGTGCTGCTGTTATCGACGCTGATGTCCACGATCTGGACCCTCAATGAATTTGAGAGCGTCTGGCTGATGACGGGAGGCGGACCAAACGGAAGCACCCAGGTCATGAATGTATACAGCTACAAGACAGCCATGATGCAGATGATGCTGGGACGCGGTGTGGCGGTGGCCGTTATTGCAATGCCGTTCCTGTTCTTAATTATTAACTATATCGCGAAGATGATGCTGCCGGATGAGAATGCCGGGAAGCGGAAGAGACGGGGAAAGGGGTGAGACGATGAAAAGTAACAAAATGCTGAGAGTGGTTAATTATCTGTTTGTGGCCTTGATGTTGATCGTTTCACTGTTTCCCATCTACTGGATGCTCAACACGTCTCTTAAATCACAGGGGGAAATATATGCAAAGATTCCAACCATGTATCCTCACAAGTTCAGCCTGGAGGCGTACCGCTACCTGCTGACGGAGACCTCATTTGTAAGCGGTTTGAAGAACAGCCTGATTATTGCGGTGTTTGTGTCTGCGTTTTCCATCCTGGTGGCATATCCGGCCGCCTATGCGATTGCGCGGATCAAATTTAAGGGACGCAGGATGTACTCGAAAACGGTCCTGTTTACCTATCTGCTTCCGACCTGCGTGCTGTACATCCCTCTTTATATGTTTGTATCGACGCTGAAACTGAGCAACAGTATTTACGGGCTGATGCTGATTTATCCCACCTTTACCCTGCCCTATGTGGCATGGATTCTGATACCGCACATTGCCTCGGTTCCGGTGGAGTTAGAGGAGGCGGCCAGGGTGGACGGCTGTTCCAGGATTGGAACGATGTACCGGATTGTGTTCCCACTGGCGCTGCCGGGCATTATCTCCACCACAATCTTTGCCTTTGCCATGTGCTGGGGCGAATACCTGTATGCACTTGTCAATGTGAGCAGCAAGGAGGTGCAGACCTTCCCGCTGATTCTGTCGGCCATTATTTATGGGGATATGCCGGCGTGGAACCAGTTGATGGCGGGGGCGATAGTCGCATGTATCCCGATTCTCTGCATCTATATCTTATCAAACAGCGCGCTTGTCGGAGGAAAGACGGCGGGCGGTGTGAAACAATAAAAGGAGGAAAAATATTATGAAGAAAAACAGACGTTTCTGGAAACGGGCCGCCGGCATTACCTTGTGTGCGGCAATGGGGATTTCCCTGACCGCATGCTCCGGCAAGGCAGGGAATACGACGGGCGCAGCCGCCCCGGCGGGAGAGAGCGCAAAAGCGGAGGCAGGCAAGGAGGCCGAGGCAAAGGAACTGACGATCTGGGTGGAGAAGCTGTTCAGTGATGAAGTGAACAAGGCAACCGAGGAGAGGGTGCAGCAGTTTGCGGCGGAGAGCGGAATTAAGGTGAACTGTGAGGTTATAAACTCGACGGATTTTATTCCAAAGCTGAATGCGGCCATTGAGGGCGGAAACGCACCGGATGTGACTTATACCGATACCACCAGAACGATGAACTATTATCCGAATATTCCCTACACCGACGTGTCGGAGCTGGTGAATGAGCTGAATGAGGAGCGTGGTTATTTTGACTCCGCCTATGCCAGCACCCAGATCGACGGGGTCCATTATTACGTGCCGTACAGCAGCTCCGCGGTCATCATGTATGTGCGCAAGGATGTCCTGGCGGAAAAGGGAATTACCGAGATGCCGAAGACCTGGGACGAGGTAGTGGAGGCAGCAAAAAAGGTAACGGATCCGGACAACAATTTCTACGGGCTGGCCATGGGCTGCGGCGACACCGACGACGATGATGAGAATGCATGGCGTCAGTGGCAGTGGAACGAAGGCGCCTATATGTTTGACAAAGAGGGAAATATCACGATCAAGGACGGCAATAAATGGGCGGACAGGCTGGATATGATCGGTCAGCTCTACAAAGACGGCGTGATTCCGGCGGACAGCACGACCTGGGATGCGGGCGGCAACAATTCGGCCTATATCCAGGGCAAGGCGGCTATCTGCATCAACGGACCGTCCCTCTATGTGGCTCTTCGTGACAACGAAGAAAATAAAGAAATTTTTGAAAACACTGCCTTTGTATCGGCTCCGGTCGGCTCGGAGAACGGAATCTACATGAGCTTCCCGAGAGGCTACGGCATCACAAAGACTTCCAAATACCCGGATGAGGCGGCTGAGCTGATTAAATATCTGCTGGATCCCGAATGGTACGGCCAGTGCTTCGAGACGACGGCACCATTCCTGGCCCCTGTATTTGAAGATACGGCAAAAGCGGATGTATGGCAGGATGAAGTGAATGCCCTGATTGTCGATTATGCGCGCAATGCCGGAGGATATTACGGCTATCCGGTTAACACGCTGGAGGGACGCGCGGTGGCATCCAAACACTACTTCAGCTATCCGGCCTGCAAGATGGTGAACCAGGTAATGACGGGTTCGGCCACCGGACAGGAAGCGGTCGATACGGCAGTCCGGGCAATTGAGGACATCCAGGACGTAATGCAGTAGGCAGGGAAAGGTGACGGTATGAAACAGACAATCTGGATTAACGTGGATCCGGTAAAGGTGGATTTGTCCTATCTGGAAAAGCAGTTTTCGGGAAAATATAATTTTGTGGCAAAGGCCATTCCGGGAAACCGGCCGGATCTCGTGAGGGAACAGGCGCTTAAGTCGGACGTGGTGATCAGCACACTGGAAAAATGGGATGAGGCGCTTCTGGCAGAGGCCGAGGGAAAGGTGAAATTTATCCAGAAATATGGGATGGGACTCGACAATATCGACCTTGCGGCGGCAGCCGCACATCACATTCCGGTGGCCAATATTATCGGAGCAAATTCTGCCTCGGTGGCGGAGGTGGCGCTCTTACATATCCTGAACGCAGGCCGGAAATTTACCCCCTGTGTCGGCGGCGTAAAGGCCCGCATCTGGCCCTCCACCATTACGGGGACCGAGCTGGACGGCAAAACCGTGGGCCTTCTGGGATTCGGCAATATTGCGCGGAACCTGGCCCGTATGCTGTCGGGGTTCCGGGTGCAGATCCTGACCTATGATCCCTATATAAAAGGGGAACAGCTTCCTGCGGGGGTGCGGTCTGCCGGTTCCAGGGAAGAATTATTTGAGCAAAGCGACATTGTGAGCCTGCATATCCCAAGCACGCCGGAGACGGCGGGCAGCATCAACCGGGAATGCTTTGACCGGATGAAGATGGGCGCATACCTGATCAACACCTGCCGCGGCAGCGTGATGAATGAGGCGGATCTGGTAGAAGCGCTGAAGAGCGGCCGGATTGGGGCAGCGGGTCTCGATGTGCTGTGCGATGAGCCGCCGATGGATGACAATCCGCTCCTGGACATGGAAAATGTATTTATCACTTCCCACATGGGCGCGGAGACGGCGGAGGGGGGACTGCGGTCCCAGACCATCATGGCGGAGACGATCGAAGCGTTTCTGGAGAAGGGGGAACTGTCACAGTATGTGAGAAATAAAGAGCTGCTGGACAATTTTTAAGCACGCTTCTGGAAAATCAGGGAAATCGCATCGGCCGGAGGGCTGCCGTGAAATGAGAGACTTCATTTTGCGGCGGCCTTTTGGCTGTTTCAGGGGACCGCTCTTCGCGGTGGAGGAATTATATGGATGTCACATTGTATCAGGATGCCGCTGAAAATGGGAAAGTCAGGATAAGTCTGCCCGAAAAATGGGATACGGAGTATTACGGGATGCCGGGGGATACGATGCCCGCCCTGACGCCGGAGCAGATCAGAAGCCGGATCAACCGACCGTCCGGGGGGATGAAGACAATCCGTGAGCTGGCCCGGGGACGGGAGACCGCCGTTATTGTATTCGACGATGCCAGCCGTGGGACAAAGCTGAAGGAGATTGCGGAGTTTGTGGTGGAGGAGCTTCTGGCGGCGGGAATCCGGGAAGATAATATCGAATTCCTCTGCGCCCTCGGAAACCATGGGGCCATGACGAGAGGTCAGTTTGTAAAAAAACTGGGGGAAAATATAGTCGGCCGGTTCTGCGTATTCAACCACAATCCGTACGAAAATAACGTACTGCTCGGCTATACGCCGGAGGGCGTTCCGGTGGAAATCAACCGGGAGTTTGCGGAGAGCGGCGTAAGGATTGGAATAGGGGCCATTACCCCGCACCCGCTCAATGGGTTTGGAGGCGGGGGAAAGCTTCTGTTTCCGGGAATTGCCTCCATCGCCACAACCACGGGAAACCATACGAAAAGCAAGTATGGGCAGATGGGACAGCAGAGTTCCCCCGTTATGAGGATGGAGATCGAGGATATGACCCGGATGGCGGGAGAGTTTTTTAAAATAGATGTAATCTATAATGCAAGGCTGGACATCATCGGACTGTTCGCGGGAGAGCCGGTTGCGGAATATTACGAGGGGATTCAGGCGGCGGCTGTGACTTATCGGAGCCGGATTCCGGAGAAAAAGGACGTGATCGTGGCAAATGCCAATGCGAAGGTCAACGAGGCGGATCTGGCTATTTTGAATGCGGCCGCGTACCTGAAAGAAACGGGGGGAGATATCGTGCTCGTCAATTATTGTCCGGACGGGCAGGTGGTACACTATTTTTCAGGTCCCTTCGGCAGAAAGGCCTGCGGAAGACAATGGGGCCCGATGGGGGACGAGGCGGCCCATGTGCGCCGCATTATCTGCCTGAGCCCCTATCCCGATAAATATTCGACTCTGCGCTTCGGCGATGTGGATGGAAAGAAACGCGTGGTGTGGGTGAAAACGTGGGAGGAGGCAATGGAGCTTCTGAGGAAAGACCACGGAGAAGGCACGGAAGCCGGGATTTTTTCCGATGGGACGATACAGTATTTTGCATAGGCGCAAATGATATTGGACCGCTTGCGTGCATCATATACAGCACCGGAAATCCCGGATTACACACGACGATAGAGACATACCTTCTTTACAAAACTAATATAATTAGTTATAATACTATTATCAATAGTTTTTGGAGGCATATAATGGCTAGAGCGGGTCTTGACAAAAGCGTCGTGATTGAAAAAGCAGCCCAGTTAGCAAACAGCATGGGATTTGAAGCAGTGACATTAAAACGACTGGCGGACAGCTTACATGTAAAGCCTCCGTCCCTTTACAATCACATTAAGGGGCTTGACGATCTGCAAAATGAACTGATGCTCTATGGCTGGCGGCACATGGAAGAACGGATGCTGGAGGCTGCGGCGGGGGTCAGCGGATATGCCGCGTGGGAAGCGATATGCAGGGCATTCTATCGGTACGCGACGGAAAACCCCGGCGTGTTCAGCGCCATGCTTTGGTATAACAAATACCAGAGCGACGAAGCGGGGAGCGCTACGGATGGGCTGTTTTTAATCTGCTCGAAAATTACGGCCTCATTAAACATTTCAGAAGAAAACTGTAATCATCTGATCCGCACTTTCCGGGCATTTTTGGAGGGCTTTTCCTTATTGGTAAACAACCACGCGTTTGGTCACGTTTTGCCGGTGGAGGATAGCTTCAACCTATCATTGAAGGTATTGATTGCAGGTATGAAGGAGCTGGAGGAGCAGATTTAAATTTAAACGTCAGGAGAATGAGAAATGAATCAGGTATATAGTGAAATCAGTTTGAAGATGGTGGAAAAATTCAGGCTTGCCAGATATGTCGTAATCAGCCCGAATCCTGAAACGGATGCAATGGAATATATGGAGCGTTGGGCAAAAAACAGCGGGCTGCTTGATACTCCCGGATATACCCCAAAAAGGATTGGTTGGGATTTCCCCTTTGTCTCTGAAGAACAGAAGGAAAGATTTGGACTGCATGGATATGTGGCGGCGTATATCATTCCAGAGGATTTTGTTCCTTCCTGCGGGGGAGCAGAACTGGCTGTCCAAGACACGGATCACTACGCGGTAATCACCATTACAGACCCCTTCTCGGCACCCTGGGAGAAGATCCCCGGAGCTTATGGAAAAATTTTTGAATATGCAGACGCGCGCCATATGGCAGCCCAAAGTTATGAGAACCGCATCTGTATGGAGGAGACCTATGTAAGAGAGGGTGTCACTTATATGGACGTTTATGTTCCGGTTGATATACAATAGCATCCTTGTTTGATGGGATAACCCGTTTTATCTGTTCAACTTCAGCTATATTGTTTTAACCGTTTGTATTGATTTATTAAAAAAGAGTGAGTATACATCAGTTTGTATGACTCACCCTTTTTATTATCTTAATTTATTGATATTGATTTTGCAGCAGCCTCTTTGCAGTACAGATTTATACCGGTTTTATACGTTAAAACGGAAGAGAACCACATCACCGTCTTTTACCACATACTCCTTGCCTTCCATCCGGACCAGTCCTTTTTCCTTGGCGGCCGTGTAGGTGCCGCAGTCCAGAAGATCCTGATAGTTGACAACCTCTGCCTTGATAAAGCCGCGTTCAAAATCGGAATGGATTTTACCGGCTGCCTGAGGCGCTTTGGTGCCGACCTTGATGGTCCAGGCGCGTGTTTCCTGAGGTCCTGCCGTCAGGTAACTGATCAGGCCGAGAAGGCGGTAGCTGGCGGCAATCAGTTTCTCCAGGCCGGATTCCGTAAGGCCCAGATCCTCTAAGAACATCTTCTTTTCTTCCTCGTCCAGTTCCGCGATTTCCTGCTCAATCTGTGCGCAGATGACAAAGGCCTCGCTGCCTGTTTCGGAAGAGAATTTGCGTACGGCGGCTACATATTCATTATTCGCCCCGTCGTCGGACAGATCGTCTTCACAGACATTTGCCGCAAAGATCACCGGTTTCCAGGTAAGCAGGTTTAAAGAATTAATAAATTCAAGCTCGTCCTCATCCTCGGTTTCAAAACTTCTTGCCAGTTTGCCGTCTTCCAGATGAGCATAGAGCACTTTTAACGTTTCTAATTCCTTTGCAAGGGCTTTATTGCCCATCAGGCTCTTATTTGTCTTGGAAATTCTTCTTTCCAGGATTTCCATATCGGAGAAAATCAGTTCCAGGTTGATTGTTTCGATGTCGCGGAGCGGGTCGACGCTGCCGTCCACATGGATGACATTGGGATCCTCAAAGCAGCGCACTACGTGCACGATGGCATCCACCTCACGGATATTGGAGAGGAACTGGTTGCCGAGGCCCTCGCCCTTGGATGCGCCCTTTACAAGGCCTGCAATATCTACAAATTCGATTACGGCCGGGGTAATCTTTTCAGAATTATAGAGAGCGGAAAGCTTTCCGAGGCGGAAGTCGGGAACCGGTACGACGCCCACGTTGGGGTCGATGGTACAGAACGGATAATTGGCGGATTCTGCGCCGGCTTTTGTCAGGGAATTGAAGAGAGTACTTTTACCTACGTTCGGCAGGCCTACAATACCTAATTTCATAATAAACATCCTTTCTATTATTGAGAAACAGCAAGCTGTTTTCAAAGTTCATTTACCGCTGTTTACGCCTGGGCGTACCAGAATAGGATACCATAAAATGGGGGGAAAAGGAAGAGGGAATTTAATTGAGAAAATGCGGGAAGGGAGGGGATGGCGGGCGGGGAGTGAGAGGGTGTGGGGTCTTCAGTCCTGGGGAGGGAGTTGCGAGGGGGAATGCGGGCAGAAACTATTCCTACGGGGACTTGCTCTCGCTTTTGGAATGCGCAGCGGGTGCTAAACTCGTGTAAGACCTCGTTAAGCACCGGCGGATTCCCAGGTCCCCTGCGGAATGTTTTCTCCCGAATTCCCCGGGAACTGCGTCGAACGGACTGAAGACCGTGTAGGCTGCGGCCCGCCCGCCATCCGGCATCGCTTGGGACGGATTTTCTCAAGTGCGGAGGGGGAGGGAGTGTGTGGCGGGTCTTCAGTCCTGGGAGAGAGTGTTGTGAGGGGGAATGCGGGCAGAAACTATTCCTACGGGGACTCGCTCTCGCTTTTGGAATGCGCAGCGGGTGCTAAACTCGTGTAAGACCTCGTTAAGCACCGGCGGATTCCCAGGTCCCCTGCGGAATGTTTTCTCCCGAATTCCCCGGGAACTGCGTCGAACGGACTGAAGACCGTGTAGGCTGCGGCCCGCCCGCCATCCGGCATCGCTTGGGACGGATTTTCTCAAGTGCGGAGGGGGAGGGAGTGTGTGGCGGGTCTTCAGTCCTGGGAGAGAGTGTTGTGAGGGGGAATGCGGGCAGAAACTATTCCTACGGGGACTCGCTCTCGCTTTTGGAATGTGCAGTTAAAATTCTTTTTTCAGGTATAGTGACAGCGTTATTTTGTATGATAGGGCAAATGAGGCTGTGTACAGTAAAATGAAAACGGTCATCCTGGTGGGGAAGGATGGGAGATAATGGTTGAGGATGTTCAGGGTTACGATTGACAACAGGATGGCGGTTATGATGCTTATGATAAGGATGGTTTCGCTTTTTTCTATGCCGAACAGGTAGGATAGCGGGTAGAAGAGCGCTCCGGTCAGGAGGGAGATTCCGATTCCGAGGGTGAACATGGAGGGGAGGGTGCCTGTTCCCGGGAGCCAGGTGGTGGTTTTGTGGATTACGGATGCCAGTATGGTGACGGTCAGAGCCAGGAGGGTTCCGAACAGGAGCCAGAACAGGTAGGATAAATATTTGCTCCGGACGATGTCTTTTCGGTGTACGGGCATTGTGATTTCGTATTTGTCCCATTTGGAGACGGCGTCTTTGCGGAAACTTACCACGGCGTTTACGGACAATGCCGTGATGGTGATGTAGACAAATAATTCCTGGGCCGTGGGACTGCCTGTTATGATTAGGGAAAGCGCGGCGGCCAATGCGATGAACAGGAACAGTTTGATGTTTCCGACTGCGGAATAAAATTCGTTTAATAATAAGCCCTTCATATTCGTTCCCCCTTTATGAGCAGAAGCATAATATCGTCGATTGAAACGGTGTCCAGCGTGAGATTTTTGTATTTCCGTTCTATTTCTTTTCGGTTTTTGACCAGGACGTCGGTTTGGTAGTCGCGCTTCCGGTAGGCGATAATATCGGATTTTTCTATCTGTGAAAACTGTGAGGTTTTGCAGCGGGCGACGGCGTAGTCGTAAATTAATTCGTCTTTTTGGGCGGTCAGGATGATTTCACCGTTGTGGATAAATACGATATAGTCGGCGATTTTTTCGAGATCGCTTGTGATGTGGGAGGAGAGCAGGATGGAGTGCTCTTCGTCCTGTACAAAATCTAAAAATACATCCAGGATTTCATCCCTGACGATCGGATCCAGGCCGCTGGTGGCCTCGTCTAATATGAGCAGCTTGGGCCGGTGGGACAGGGCGGCTGCAATCGATAGTTTCATTAACATTCCCCTGGAGAAGGCGCTGATCTTCTTATCGGCCGGGATTTGGAACTGGTTCAGGTAATCTGTGAAAAGATTCTGATCCCATTTTGTGTAAATGCCCTGCATGATACTGGACAATTTCCGGGCGTCGAGCTGATCGGGGAAACTGCCTGCGTCAAATACGGCGCCTAATTCTTCACGGAGTGCGCTGTCGCCGTCCGTCATTTCGGAACCCAGGATTTTAATAGTTCCGCTGTCTTTAAAAAGGACGTTCAGGATACAGCTTATAGCCGTGGTTTTGCCGGCTCCGTTTTCTCCGATAAAGCCCACGATGGAACCGTAAGGAACGTTGAAGGATACGTTTTTGAGGGCAAATCCTGATTTTGCATATTGTTTGGATAGGTTTTTTACTTCCAGTATGTGAGCCATATTATTGTTCCTCCGCATAGAAAAGGGTTAGAAGTTCCGTTAATTTCTCAAGGGATATTCCGTTTGTCCGGCCGATTTCCGCGGCCTCCTGCAGGTGCATTTCCGCAAGGCGCTGCTGTTCTTCCTGTATAAAATCCCTGTTCTGCGCCGATATGAAACTGCCCCGTCCAACGGTCGTCTCGATGAATCCGTCCCGTTGTAAATCTTCGTACGCCTTCTGAACGGTGATGACGCTGATATGAAGTGATTTTGCCAGTGAGCGCATCGACGGAATCGGGTCGCCGGTCTGCAGTTCGCCGCTCATAACCAATGCCTTGATCTGTGAGGTTATCTGCTCATAAATCGGCTTGCTTGTATTACTGCTGATAATGATATCCACATGGAACCTCCCTGCTATATAATGTACTTATACAATAAGTACATTATATAGCAGGGAGGTGTTATTGTCAACGATAACAGCTAAAACGCTGAAAACCATAATTCATTTTTTCTTCTTGCCGATCGGAGCAATCACCAATTTTGGAATAATCTGATACCGGTCATTCCCCTTACAAATGGAATCCCGGAGCGCCTGCCTTACAGCGGCCTCTTTCTTTTGCAGCCGTCTGGAGCAGGCGGCCGTTAGAAATACATTGATGTGGGAACCGGCGTTTACCAGCCTCAGTTCCCTGATGAGAGCCGTTTCCTCGAATTTTTTAATCACCCGTTCCGCGCTGCTGCGTATAGGAGCTATGACGGCTTCATCGGTGATGAGCTGCTCGGTCTGGATTGTGGCGTCACAGTCCAGGGAGGAGAAAAGCTCATATGTAATTTCCTGGGCGATCTGCTCCATTTGCGGCCTCTGTTCCATTTGCATCCACTGTTCTATTTGCGGTATCTGGCTCATTTGAACCGCCTGCTCCGCTTGGGCCGTCTGCTCCGTGAGCGCCGGGTCTGCTCCGCCGATATGCATGGAAACGGCATAGCGGCCCATTCCGTAGTCATGGATTAGGAGATTACTGATTTTACCTACTTCAGGATGGCGCATGACGCAGGATATGATTTTTTCCTCCAGACTTTTGTCCGGTGCTTCCCCCATCAGCCTCTGCACCACCCCGCACATGGCTTTCAGGCCGGAAAACATGATGAAAAAGGAAACAAGGGTTCCGCACCATCCATCAATATGCAGGCCGGTAAGACGTTCCACAATCAGGGATGCAATGATGGCCGAGGTGGATACCATGTCGCTGATACAGTCGGCGGCAGCGGCTTTCATGGAGGAGGAGCCAATTCTGTCTCCGATTGTCCTGTTGTAGGAATACATGTAAAATTTAATAAGGACGGAGCACAGAAGAACGAAAAAAACGGAGAAATTAAAGTGGACCGGGGTGGGGGAGTGAATCGCGGCAATCGAATTCCTCGCCAGAGCGGCGCCGACCATAAATACCGCGGCGGAGGATAAAAAGCCCATGAGCCATTCGTATCGTCCATGGCCGAAGGGGTGATTTTTACCCGCTCCGATGCCGGCAAGGCAAAAGCCGAGAAACGAAGCGACGGAAGAAGCGGCGTCCGAAAGATTGTTAAATCCGTCTGCAGTGATGGCTGCGGAGCCGCTTAACAGGCCGGAAAGCAGTTTAATTATAAAAAGGAGAAGATTGAAAAAAATCCCGGCGCTGCTGCATATTTTTGCATATGCCTTTTGTACGGCGGGAGAGGAGATGTTTTCACTGTCTGCAATCCAGCGCTTGATAAGAAATGAGATCACCGGTTCATTCACCTCCATTCCGGTTCATCATTTTGATCAGGGCTTCAAATGTTTCGTCACTGATGAAATGTTCCATGGCGCCGGCATCGAGTTTCGCAATCTCCGGCATAATTCCCAGATACTGTGTCAGAAATTGCCGGAGTGCCAGAAAACGCCCATAAACGCGGTCTGCCGCCCGCCCGCCTTCCAGGGTCAGACAAATATTGCCTCTTTCCACCGTGACATAACCCTGCTCTGAAAGGTTTTTAATCATGCGGCTGACGCTGGCCTTTGTAAAATCCAGCCGGGCGGCAATATCCACCGCTCTGACCTCATCCTGGCTCTGATGGAGCAGCAGGATCGCTTTTAAATAATTTTCACCGGAGTATCCGAGCTGCAAAGAGATCACCTTCCTTTGTGTAGTGAGTAAATTTCCTCATTCAATAATACTACACACCCTTTTTGGTGTCAATAAATAAATTTACTCATTGTATGAGGGGAAAATATACCGGAGCTGGTCCGCGCGGCGCAGCCGCCGTCGGCTCACAGTTCCGGTGCTCAATTAAAGCATTGATAGAATTAAAAAACAGCCCATATACAGGGGTGATGCCGGTTAACGGAATGAATCCGCCGGGATGCCCAAAACGCGTGCAAACATTTCATGGGTGAAATCGAGATAAGAAGTCATATATTCTCCTGTATTTTGAGAGGGCATAAGCCGGTGAAATGTATGGACCAGTCCGAAAATCAGAAAATGGGTGGCGGCGGACGCATCCGCACAGTGAAAAACATCTTCCTTTACACCCTGTCCGATAACCGGGAGAAGCACGAGAGCCCATTGTTCCGCGACGTGATCGAGGTAAATTGCCCGGATATCCTCCCCCTCGCTATAGCGCGCTTCAAATTCCTCGTGTTTCTTCGTAAACTCAAAGATGCGGTTTATCACAATCTTCAGTTTTTCGATTACAGGAATGTCCTGGGAGAGAGGAATCTTCACCTGTTCCACCATCTTCATGGCATAGAATTCGGATGCAGCGGCAAAAATGTCGGTTTTAGATTTAAAATAGCGGTAGCAGAGTCCGGGGGAAACATTCATCCTGTCCGTAATATCCTGGACATTTAAATCATGATATCCCTTCTCCGCCAGAAGTTCCAAAGCCGTCTCGATAATTTCCTGTTTCCGTTCCCCGGGATCCTTGGAAATGCGGGGACTCCGCGGACTGTTGCGCGCCCTCCGGACCCCTCTGTCCCCCGGATCATCTGAATATCTCATAAACCTACCTCCATAGCAATTTCGATGAGTGAATAAACTCATTATCATCTAAATTCTCCTTCATGTCAAGCGGCCCAAAGCAAAACATACCCCGCCGTTCTTACCGTTTTCCGGAGTATTTCTTCCTTAATAAAAGGAGGTCTGTTACTGGAGACGGTGTTTGGGACTTCCGCTATGCTCCACTCACGAAAAACACCTCGCGGAATGCTGCCTGTGAACAGTAACGGAGGTTCAACTAAAATCGCGTAAGTAAAATAAGTTGCTTTTATATGCAGGATATATTATGATAGAAATGATTTTGCCGTTTAAAGCGGCATAGTAAGCCGGTTTGTCCCGGTCCTGCATGGATACCGCAGATATTCAGACGAACAGGAGACGGATAGGCGGATGCGCTTACACGGTGAAAATTACAGACACAGTCATTTCACCGTAACCAATGATGAAAGGCCCGTTCCACGGACTTTCCACCATAACAACGAGGAGGTTTATTTCATGAGTCACAAAAATGGTAATTTCAGCAGTTCGCTGGGTTTTGTCCTGGCCTGCGTAGGGTCCGCGGTGGGCCTGGGTAATATATGGATGTTTCCATACCGTCTGGGCCAGTTCGGAGGAGCAGCCTTTCTGGTTCCCTATATCTTTTTCATCTGCCTGTTCGGCCTGACCGGCCTGTCGGCGGAGTTTGCCATCGGGAGAAGGGCAAAGACAGGGACGCTTGGTTCTTATGAATATTGCTGGGCTCACAGGGGGCAGGGGAAAGTGGGGCGTCTGCTCGGCTGGATTCCGCTCCTTGGTTCTCTGGGAATTGCTATCGGATATTCAATTATTATCGGCTGGGTGCTCCGTTCCCTGGGCGGTTCGCTGTCCGGCGCCATTCTTTCGGAGGAGTCGGCCGCATATTTTGCACAGGCTACGGGCAGCTTCGGGAGTCTGCCGTGGCATCTGGCGGTAGTACTGATTACGGTTGTGATCCTGATCACGGGCTCCGTTACGCAGATAGAGCGTGCGAACCGCGTAATGATGCCTATTTTCTTTGTCCTCTTTACCGTCCTGGCGGTCAGGGTGTTTTTCCTGCCCGGCGCATCCGCCGGCTACCGCTTTCTCTTTGTACCGAAGTGGGAGCGTCTGAGGGATGTCAATACCTGGGTTATGGCCATGGGACAGGCGTTCTTCTCCCTGTCCATCACGGGTTCGGGAATGATCGTATACGGTTCCTACCTTAATAAGAACGCCGATATCGTGGGCGCGTCATTGCGCACGGCGATGTTTGACACGGTGGCGGCTCTTCTTGCGGCTCTGGCCATCATGCCGGCCGTATTTGCATTCGGTATCGAACCGGGCGCCGGTCCGTCCCTGATGTTTATCACGATTCCGAAGATTTTCGCACAGATGCCGATGGGGCAGATCTTTGCCGTGATTTTCTTCCTTTCCGTGGTATTTGCAGGAATCACTTCTTTAATTAATATGTTTGAAGCGGTAATTGAAAGTATCCAACACCGGTTTGAGGTCCCGAGAAAACTCGCGGTGCTCCTGTGCGGCGTGATATGTTTTGGTGTCGGCGTATTTCTGGAAGCGGAGCCTTCCGTCGGAAGCTGGATGGATTTCATCACCATTATGGTGGTTCCGTTTGGAGCGGTGCTCGGCGCGGTTTCCATTTATTACATTCTCGGATACAAAGAAATCAGGAAAGAAATGGAGCAGGGAAGAGGGAAAAAACTGCCGTCCCTGTTTGGCAAAATTGCCTGCGGACTCTATGTCCCGCTTACGATTATCGTATTTATCCTGGGTATCATTTACAAGGGAATTGGTTGATAAAAAGGGGCTTCACGTCAATTTTTGTCGAATATTATCGGCCGAATTAGTTTGATTTTTAGGGGATCAGGACTTAAAATGAAGATATATCGAGGAAGTATTTACAAACATCCTTGTCTGTAAGTGCGCCCGCGATTGCTGGCATCGGATATCTGGAGTTTAGGACTGTATTCCCGGATTGAGGGTCTGGAATACCGGTTTGTGCAAATATTTTTTTACAACAATGACAACAATATCCTTCGACAGCGCCACAACTGAAGACAGCATTAACAAAAGGAGAGTAGGATATGGCAAATGCGAGAGAAGAATTGATCAGTAAAATCGAAAACGCAAGGGAACGGTTGAATAGAAGCATTGACACGGAGGATGAATATAAAGTGATTTATCAGTGCAGTGTAGAGCTTGATCAGTTATTAAATCAATATGTTGTAGCCGGTTACTAAGTGAATTACATATGTAGAAGTACATGAAAAAGGGTGGTAAGATTCCCAGATCTTACCACCCTTTTTCTGTATTTTTTTATAAATATTTCTTGCTATTTCCTTACATATGTACTAGAATTAGAATACAAAGTGGTAGAAAGTGGTGGAAAGTGGTGCCAAATGGTACCAGGTGGAAACGAAGTGGAGCACAATGGATGACAGGTGATTGCGATGTTCATGGGTGAATACAATCATACAATCGATGCGAAGGGGAGACTGATTGTCCCCTCCAAATTCAGGGAACAGCTTGGAGACGAATTTGTCGTGACAAAGGGTTTAGACGGCTGTCTCTTTGTGTATGATAATTCTGAGTGGAAAAACTTCGAAGAAAAGCTCCAGTCACTGCCGCTTACTAATACGAATGCCAGAAAGTTCTCACGTTTTTTCCTGGCCGGAGCTTCCGCCTGTGAGGTGGACAAGCAGGGAAGAATCCTTCTACCCGCCGTACTCAGGGAATTTGCGAACCTGGAAAAAGAAGTGGTTCTGGTGGGAGTGGGAAGCCGGATTGAGATCTGGAACAAAGCAACCTGGACCGAAAAGAACGTCTATGACGACATGGACGAAATTGCAGAGAACATGGAAGGCCTTGGAATATGATATTTGGACACAAATCAGTACTTTTAGATGAGACAATCGAAAGCCTTAACATAAAGCCGGACGGCATTTATGTGGACGGAACCCTGGGCGGAGGCGGACATGCATACGAAGTGTGCAGAAGACTCGGAGAGGGCGGAAGGCTTATCGGAATCGACCAGGATGCCGACGCCATAGCGGCAGCATCCGAACGTCTGAAAGAATTCGGAGATAAAGTAACAATTGTTAGAAGCAACTATGAGAATATCGAAACGGTTTTAAGAGAACTGGGCATAAAAGAAGTGGATGGGATTTACCTGGATTTAGGAGTTTCCTCCTATCAGCTTGACACGGCGGACCGGGGATTCACCTACAGGGAGGACAATGCCCCCCTCGATATGAGAATGGACCAGAGAAATACGGAGACCGCGAAAGATATTGTAAATAACTACACTGAATCAGAACTGTTCCATATCATCAGAGATTATGGGGAAGACAGATTTGCAAAAAATATTGCAAAACACATTGTCAGAGCACGACAGGAAAAAGAGATTGAAACGACGGGAGAGCTGATCGAGATTATAAAAGCCGCAATCCCGGCCAAGGTGAGAGCCACGGGAGGCCATCCGGCCAAGCGGACCTTTCAGGCAATCCGGATAGAACTCAACAAAGAACTGGAGGTTCTGGAGAATTCGATTGATACCATGACGGATCTTCTGGCCCCGGGGGGAAGGCTTTCCATTATCACCTTCCATTCCCTTGAGGACAGGATTGTGAAGAACCGTTTCCGGACGAATGAAAATCCGTGTACCTGCCCGCCCGACTTCCCTGTGTGTATGTGCGGAAAGAAGAGCAGGGGCCGCGTGGTGACACGTAAGCCCATCCTACCGTCAGAGGAAGAACTCTCAGAAAACAAGCGTTCCAAGAGCGCAAAACTGAGGGTGTTTGAGAAAAATAGGAGGTAAAACCTATGGCTGCCAGAAGAAGACATCCTGAATATGCCGGTACTTATGTAGACGGCAATACCGTGAGAAAAGTAAATAGAACTACGACGCAGACAAAGCCGGAGCGCAGGGTACAGGACGACTACAGACGCAGCCACGTTGTTAGGAGAAACAGGGAGAAAGCCCTCTATATGGACGGGCCTTATGTCTTCGCTTTGACCGTAGCAGCGGTAATTACGCTGTTTTTGTGCATGAATTATCTGCGCATTCAGGCTTCAATCACGACGAGAATCAACAATATAGAAGCGCTGGAGCTTAAGCTTGAACATTTGAAATCCGAAAATGATGCCCTTCAGACAAGAATTGACACTTACGTTGACTTGGATCATGTATATAAAGTCGCTACAGAAGAACTTGGCATGGTATATGCCAATAAGAACCAGATTCTTTTGTATAATAAAACGGAAAGTGAGTATGTAAGGCAGTATGAGGACATCCCAAAACACTAACAACAAACAGACCTTTCGGAAATATATGCAGGAAAAGCTGGCGATTACCGTAATGGTAATTACGCTGGCTTTGTTTGCATTGGTCTTGGTGCTATATAATATTGTGAAAAGTAAAGGGGAAGACTATAACCAGATCGTTCTGAGCCACCAGGATTACGAGAGCCGGACGATCCCCTTTAAGCGCGGAAATATTGTGGACAGAAACGGAACGTATCTGGCCATCAGTGAGAAAGTATATAACCTGATCCTGGATCCCAAGCAAATCCTGGAAAATGATGAGAGCTATGAATATCTGGAAGCGACGCTGGACGCCTTGAACGAGTGCTTTGGCTATGACCGGGAAGAACTGCGCAAACTGATAAACGACAGGAAAGACAGCTATTACGTCATCTATGAAAAGCAGATGTCGGCGGAGCAGAAGGAGCAGTTTGAAAACCTGAAACAGGCCAGGAACGACGAGTACAGGAAGCTGGCCGCCGATGAGGGCGGTAAAAAACGAATCACCGGAGTATGGTTCGAGGATGAATATAAGAGAGTTTACCCATACAAAGATCTGGCCTGCAATGTCATCGGCTTTGCGATGAAGGACGGCAATGCCTCCGGCGGAGTGGAGCAGTTTTATAACGATGTCCTCACCGGCGTCAACGGCAGGGAATACGGTTATTTAAACGACGACTCCAACCTGGAGAGGGTGGTAAAACCGGCCAGAAACGGAGAGACTCTGGAGCTGACCATCGACACCAACATCCAGAAGATCTGCCAGAAATATATCGACGAATGGCAGGCCGGAATTGGAAGTAAGGTGGCGGCCGTCATTGTCATGGATCCCAACAATGCGGAGATCCTCGCGATGGACACCAACATCCGTTACGATTTAAACGATCCTTACAATATGGACCGTTACTATACGCAGGAAGAACAGGCCGCCATGGATGAGAAGACAAAGGCGGATAACTGGTATAAGATGTGGAGGAACTTCTGCGTCAGCGATACCTTTGAGCCTGGTTCCCCGCAGAAAGCGTTTACCGTGGCGGGAGCCATCGAGGAGGGCGCCATCAGCGGCTATGAGACATTTGAGTGCGGCGGTATGCTCCAGCTCGACAAGTGGAAAATCCGCTGCGTTGCCAGAAGCGGCCACGGCCCTCTGACCGTTACGCAGGGACTCATGAAGTCATGTAACGTTGTCATGATGAATATCGTGCGTCTGGAAGGCAAAGAGAAATTCAGCAAATACCAGAGTATTTTCGGCTTTGGTTCCAAAACGGGAATTGACCTTCCGGGAGAAGCCGATACGGCGGGTCTTGTATACAGGGCGGATAAGATGGGTCCCGTCGATCTTGCGACAAACGCCTTCGGACAGAACTACAACTGTACGATGATTCAGATGGCGGCCGCATACAGCTCCCTGATTAACGGCGGTTCCTACTATGAACCGCATGTGGTCAGAAGAGTCTTGAACGACCAGGGCGCCGTAGTGCAGAAGAGCAGCCCGAAGCTGGTCCGCGAGACCGTATCCGAGAGCACGTCGAGATTTATCAACGACGCGCTTTACCAGACCGTTTCCGGTGTGGGCGGTACGGCGGGAGCCGCTGCGGTTGCCGGATACCAGGTGGCCGGTAAGACGGGTACGGCCCAGAAACAGCCGCGTGAAGAGAAAAATTACCTTGTATCCTTTATCGGTTATGCTCCTGCCTATGATCCCCAGGTTCTTGTTTACGTCGTGCTTGACACGCCGAACCTGCCGGGAGAGGAACAGGCGCATTCCAAGTTTGCCAGTGAAATTTCAAGTAAAATAATGGCGGAAATACTTCCCTATATGAACGTATTCCCGGATACCGATACGGGAATTCCGGAGGATGAGGGTCTGGCAGGAAGAGAAGAGGGGATCACAAGCGGAGAAACCTCAGAAACCCAGGGAGAGACCGGTGAAAGCGGAGAGAGTACGGCTCCGGCGGAAACATGGCCGTCCTTTGATGACGAATTTATTGATTCCGGAGAGGAAGACTATAATTATCCGGACAGAATGCCGGGAGGAACGGGCGCACCGCCTGAAAGCTCCGGCGGCGATATGACGGAACCGCCGGGCAGCACCGAGGCGCCGCCCGAGAGCAGCCAGGCTCCCAGCCCGCCGGCTTAAGGCCCTTAAAAAGGGCCGGCTACAGGCAGGGAAAAACAGCCTGGACCAATGTTAAAGAATAAAATTCTGATTTTTTAATATACTGTACCAACGAAAGCATAAAGGTACCGCATGAACAGAAATCAGACACATCACAGAGGAAGAATAGCGTTCGTATGCATCATGTTATGCCTGTGCATGGCAGGACTGACCGGAAGGCTGTTCTTCCTTATGATCTATAAAGCGGACTATTACAGCCAGATGGCGGAGGATCTGCATCAGAGGGAGAGGACGATCAAGGCTGCCAGAGGACGGATTCTGGACCGGAACGGAGTGGTGATCGCCGACAACAGGACGGTATGTACGATATCGGTGGTGCACAACCAGATCAAAGATCCGGAAAATGTCATACGGGTGCTTTCCGACGAACTTGAAGTGCCGGAAGACACGGTCAGAAAAAAAGTGGAGAAATACTCGGCGCGTGAGATTATAAAGACCAATGTGGATAAAGCGGAGGGAGACAAGATCCGCGCCCAGGGACTTGCCGGGGTAAAGGTAGACGAGGATTATAAGCGGTATTATCCTTATGACAGCCTGGCCTCCAGGGTACTGGGATTTACCGGCGGAGACAACCAGGGAATCATCGGGCTGGAAGTCCAGTATGAGAAATACTTAAAGGGTCAGGACGGAAAAATCCTGACGCTTTCCAATGCGGCGGGAGTGGAGATTGAGAATGCGGCGGAGGACCGGATCGAGCCGGTGGCGGGCAACGACCTTGTCGTCACTCTCGACGTCAATATCCAGAAGTTCGCCGAGCAGGCAGCCTATCAGGTCATGGAGAAAAAGCAGGCGAACAGCGTGTCGGTGGTTGTCATGAACCCGAAAAACGGTGAAATTCTCGCCATGGTAAACGTACCCGAATTCAACCTGAATGAGCCGTTTACCCTGATCCCGGGAATCGCGGCCGACGGTAACGGAAAAAGTTCCCAGGATCTGCTGAACCAGATGTGGAGAAACAAGTGCATCAATGATACGTATGAACCCGGCTCCACGTTCAAGATTGTGACCGCTGCGGCGGGACTTGAAGCCGGAGCTGTAAGGCTGACCGATCAGTTCTCCTGCCCGGGTTTCCGCGTGGTGGAGGACCGAAAAATCAGGTGCCATAAAGTGGGAGGCCATGGAGGCGAGACATTCCTGCAGGGAATGATGAACTCCTGCAATCCCGTCCTCATCGACGTAGGGCAGAGACTGGGCGTGGATAATTATTATAAATACTTCTCTCAGTTCGGCCTGCTCGGAAAGACGGGAATCGACCTGCCCGGCGAGGCGGCCACAATCATGCATAAGAAAGAGAACATGGGCCTTGTGGAACTGGCCACCGTCTCTTTCGGCCAGTCGTTCCAGATCACGCCGCTCCAGCTTATCACGACGGCATCGTCCATCATCAACGGAGGAAACAGGGTAACGCCCCATCTGGCCGTAAAATCGGTCAGCCCCCAGACCGGCTCGGTGCACAATTTTGATTTCCCCTTAGGTGACAGAATCCTGTCCGAGGAGACCAGCGGCACAATGCGCTACATCCTGGAACAGGTCGTGTCCGAGGGCAGCGGTAAAAACGCCAAAATCGAGGGATACCGGATCGGAGGAAAGACGGCGACCTCCGAGAAACTTCCAAGAAGTCTGAAAAAATACATTTCCTCCTTCGTAGGTTTTGCCCCGGCCGACGATCCTCAGGTAATCGCCCTGATCACGATCGACGAGCCGGAGGGAGTATACTACGGAGGCACGATAGCGGCCCCGGTTGTGGGGAGCATATTCGAGAACATCCTTCCGTATCTGGGGATTCCAAAGACGGAGGCGGAGTCAGAGGAATGAGAACGCCGCCGGGACGGCCGGGGGTCGGGATGGTGAGAGGGAGGTTATGAGTCTTCAGTCCCGGTTTAAGGGTTGTCGCGGGTGGGGAATCCGGGAGAAAAAATTCCTACGGGGACTCGCTCCCGCTTGTGGAGCGCACAGCGGATGC
>NZ_URHZ01000041.1 GCF_900547735.1 uncultured Clostridium sp.
TCTAGCATCCGCTGCGCATTCCACAAGCGGGAGCGAGTCCCTGTAGGAATTTTTTTACCCGGATTCCCCCTCACAACAACCTAACTCCGGGACTGAAGACTCATCCTCCCCCGACCGTCCCGGCGGCGTTCTCATTTCTCAAATCCCCCGCTTGTGTTCTTTCCGGCCATCTGCTATATTTATAATATAAAAAGCTCTTAAACAAAGGAGAAAAAATGGTCTTTAAAATTGCTCTGATCCTGAAAGAACATTTCAGAGAAAAAATCAACAGCTACATGCCGAACAAACCGGACGACGTCGTTTTTGACTTCTTTCCTTATACTACGATTCAGGAAATCCAGGATGTTTTTCTTTCTATCAAGGATCAATATGACGGATTTTACGTCAGCGGCCTGATTCCGCTGCAGGCTATCAAAATAATCGGTGAACAGAGCAGGGACGCCATCATCGCCCATTCTTCCGTTAATGTGGAAAATGTGTATCAGGCCCTGCTTCATCATATTGTCACGTCCGGCATCGAGAATGTCAACCTCTCCCGCGTCGGAATGGATTTCCTGGACGATGAAAAGACATTGGAGGAATTGATACGCGAGGAGAAATTTGCCCAGGCCGCCTACACCTATGAGAAACGCTGGACCAGCTTACAGACGGTGGACGAGATTGAGCAGGAGGAACTGCGTGTCCAGGATTTCTATGTGAAACAGTGTCAGGAAGGTAAGCTGGATATTATTATCACCTATTATTACAGCGTCCTGGAACGTCTGAGGGATAAGGATATCAGCTGCTATTACGTCTACCGCGGCGAGTGGGCCTTCTGGAACAGCATGGAGGAGTTGAAAAAGAGCATTTTCATCAAGAAATTCAATAAGAACCGGTCCGCGGTCATCCATATCAATACCGATAATGCCAGAGAGCTGTACCGGGATAACTATGAGCAGTTCCGTCACCAGCTTATGAGTACGGTGCTGCAGTTTAACCAGCAGCATTTAAACAAGGCTATTTTTAAATCCAGCTATGATGCGATGGAACTTTATATGGATTATGAAACCATGAACCTGCTCACAGACGGGTTCCATAGCTGCCCCCTGTTCACCTTTCTGACGAAATCGATGGATTTTCACGGCTCGATCGGTTACGGCATCGGGGACAATATCTATCAGGCCCGCTTAAATGCCATCAATGCCAGCCACTTTGGCCGGAACATGATGAAGGACAGCATGGGCAGTTTTCTGCTGGATCAGAATGAGTCCCTGACCTTCCTGTCGGCCGGCGGTTCCTCCGGCTCGGGCTCTCTCTTTAAAATCAGCGCCGACACCGTCTCTGAGATTGCCGACAAGGTAAAACTCTCTTCCGAAACGGTAGTCCGTATCGCGGAAGTCCTTCTTTCCCTGAATACGGAAGAGATCACTTCCCAGGATTTGATCAACAGTCTGGGAGTTTCCCTCCGCAGCGCCAATAAATTTTTATCCAATCTGGAAAAGGGCGGTTACGCCTCCGTATGCGGCCAGAAAAGAAATGGAATCAAGGGACGCCCCGTGAACATCTACCGGGTGAATTTTGATTTAAGTCCGTCTTAAAAGGCGGCTGCACTGTCCGGCAGACATAATACTTTATCTATGCAGGCAACATAAAAGAGGCTCGCGGATGCCAATACAGGCACCCGGAGCCTCTTCTACTTGCCGGTACTATTACTTCAGCCCCATTACTTCAGTCCCGTTACCTCAATCCTATTACCTCAGTCCCGTTACTTCAATCCTATTACCTCAGTCCCGTTACTTCTCAAAATCTTATTTTAATTCGCATTCTTCCTGCCTGTAAAAGTTAATCAGGCAGCCCTCACGCAGAATCCTCCGCTCCGTTTTGCTTAGATACCCTAAGGACAGAGTAATTTTATGCGGACTCTGCGACCTGTCTTCCGGGAGCACATAAGCTTCCGTTTCGCTCTCCTCCGACTCAAGCAGCTGCCTGATGCCGGGAATCCAGATAAAACTTCCCGTCTCAAACTCCGCCCCGTCCGCGCAGGTAAAGGGCAGAATCCCCCAGTTAATCAGATTGGAACGGTATCTCTTCGTCGCGTATTCGCGGCAGATGTTGGCCCAGCCGCCAATCACTCGCTGGCAGGTTGCCGCGTATTCCCTGGCCGAACCGTCGCCCGGCTTTTGGGAACAGAGGACGCTTCCGATACAGGTCCTTCCTGCGTTAAACGGCAGTCCATTTGCGGTCAGGCAGGCCGCGGCCTCCCTCAGCTCCCCGTCCGTCTCAAAGGGGGCCGCTCCTTCCATCAGCGCATCTTCCCATTTTTTTACCGCCTTGCAGCGGCCCACGTACTGCGGTTCCCTGGCCGAGAGGGCGTACTCCGCCAGTTTTAAAAGGTTTGAGCGGTAAGAGGAACTCTCCCCTCCCGGAATCAGTTCGTCGGTCGTCGTCACGGGATCGTCAAGAACGGCCGAAACCTTTAAAAGCAAATCGTCGTTCAGCGCCGGAATCACAGGAATGTCCTTGATATTCGGCCCCTTTTTAAGCTCCACGCTCCGGTCCGCCTTTCCGAAGCAGTCGAGCACTCGGTTCTCGTACAGCTTCGGATTAAAATAGTAGTTGTACTTTGTATACGTTCCGTCCCACTCCGTCGCCGGTGTCAGGAATCCTTTATTTCCGGCGGTTGCGGCGATGCTCAGCGCATCCATCAATGCAACCGACGCTAACTGACCGCTCTTCGGCCTGGAGCCCTCACGGTTTGAAAAGTTCCTGGTCGTATGGCGTATGGAGAAGCCCCCGTTAAACGGAACATCCCCCGCCCCGAAACAGGGTCCGCAGAAAGCGGAACGTAAGTTTGCCCCCGCCTCCAGAAGCGTTGAAGCAATCCCCTTCTCCACCACCTCCTGGAACACGGGCTGGCTGGCCGGATAAATATTTAACTGGAACACATCGTTTCCAATGGAGCTTCCCTTCAGAATATCCGCCGCCTTGCTGATGTTTTCGAATATTCCTCCCGCACAGCCTGCAATCACTCCCTGATCGACTCTCAGACGGCCGTTCTCTATCTTGCTTCTCAAATCCATCTTCAGGCCGAACTCTTTCATCTGCTCGCTGCATCTTTTCTCGGTCAGATTCAGGATATCCTCCGTATTCTCATTCAGCTCCTCGATCGTATAGGCATTGCTCGGATGGAAAGGAAGGGCGATCATAGGCCTGATTTTTCCCAGGTCTACTTCCAGAAGATAGTCATAATGAGCCAGTCCGGCGGGCCTGATTGCCTTATAATCGCTTTCGCGTCCGTGGATCTTAAGCCATTCCCTGACGCTGTCGTCCGTCTGCCAGATTGTGGAGACGCAGGAGGATTCCGTCGTCATCACATCGATCCCATTTCTGAAATCCACACTGAGGTTTGCAATTCCCGGGCCCGCAAATTCCATAATCCTGTTTTTCACAAAACCCTCGTCAAACACATTCCTGATAATATCGAGAGCCACATCCTGCGGCCCTACTCCCGGCGCCGGCGCCCCCTTCATATACACGAGGACAACCGGAGGGCGTACGATATCATAGGTTCTCAGAAGAAGCTGTTTTACAAGCTCTCCGGCCCCCTCGCCGATGGCCATGGTTCCGAGAGCGCCGTATCTGGTATGGCTGTCCGCCCCCAGAATCATCTTTCCGCCCCCGGCAAGCTGCTCCCTGATATACTGATGAAGAACCGCCTGATGGGCCGGAACCATGATTCCGCCGTACTTTTTCACCGCCCCCATCCCAAAGAGATGGTCATCCTCATTCAGTGTCCCGCCCATTGTGCACAGGCTGTTGTGGCAGTTGGTCAGGACAAAAGGAATCGGAAATTCCTCCACGCCGCAGGCAATCGCCGTCTGCAGCACTCCCATATAAGTCATATCGTGGCTGACCAGCGCATCAAATTTGAGCTTCAGGTTTCCCATGTCGGAAGACGTATTGTGCGCTTCCAGTATGGACCACGCCATGGTTCCCTGAACCGCCGCTTCAAGCTCCTGTTCTGAAAACCGGCCTCCGGCGGTCAGGGATTCCCTATCTTTATCACATACAATTCTTTCGCCGTCTACCAGGTAGACGCCGTCATATTCTTTTCTCATCGCAAATTCCACCTTGTTGTCCCTAATCATAACGATTCCGTTCGTTTCCCGTTCCGTCGGGACCATTATCCTTCTTTTTTCGTCTGCCTGATTACATCCAGAATCGTTCCGTCACGGCTCTCCACAATTCCTACCACCCGCTCCTCGAATTCCAGTTCCTCCGGCTTTCCGACAATCGAGTAGGCGATATCCCGAAGCTCCCCGATTGTTTTCAGCGGCAGCCCCGTCTCTTTGAATGCGCTCAGTAAATCCTGCCTGCGGGGGTTAACGGCAATGCCGTAATCCGTTACAAGCACGTCTATCACCTCACCCGGAGTCGTCACCGTTACCACCCGGTCACAGACGGTCGGGATGCGGCTGCGCAGAAGGGGGGCAACAATAATCGAACAGTTGGAACCGGCCGCCGTATCGGGATGGCCGCCCGGCGCTCCCCTGACAATTCCGTCGGAGCCCGTCACCACATTGACATTGAAATCGGTGTCGATTTCCAGCGCTCCCAGCACCACATAGTCCAGCCTGTTTACGTAGGCCCCTTTATTCATTGGATTGGCATACTCGGATGTGGAAATCTCAAAATGGCCCGGATCCTTTTCAACCGACTCGACCGAGGCGGCGTCAAAACACTGGGCGTCCACAATGGTCCGTACAAATCCCTCTTTCAGCAGTTCACACATGGGCTGCGTGATTCCGCCGATGGCAAAACCCATTTTAATATTTTTTTCTTCCAGATAGGGTTTGAGCATCCTGTTTACCGCGAGCGCCGCTCCTCCTCCTCCGGTCTGAAACGAAAAACCGTCCTTGAAAAACGGGGCGCCCGCGATTACTTTCGCACAGTATTCCGCCATTTTCAGTTCCCTGACGTCGCTTGTCATCCGCACCACATTGCTGACAATCTTATCCGGGTTTCCGATCTCCTCCACCTGCACCACGTAGTCCACATCCACCTGCGAAATGCTGGCGGGAAGGTTGGGAAAACCGACGAGACAGTCCGTGACAACTACCACCCGATCCGCGTACTTTGCATCCGCCATGGAGTATGACAGGACACCGCAGTTGCTTTTGCCGCCCACTCCCCTGGCATTTCCGTACTCATCACTGGTGGAGGCGCCGATAAACGCAATATCGATATGTACGTCCCCTTCTTCAATTGCTCTCACCCTTCCTCCGTGGGAACGGATAATGGCCGGGTTTTTCAGTTTGCCTCCCGAGATGGCCTCCCCGATTTTCCCCCGCACTCCGGAGGACTGGATGCCGGTCACCACGCCGTCCTCAATCAGCTTTGCAACCGGGTCATGGGCCGCCCCCAGGGAACTGGCGCAGATGGTTAAATCTTTTATTCCCATAGCCGCCACGGTCTCCATCACCATGTTAACCACGTAATCTCCATCACGGAAATGATGGTGGAAAGAAAGAACCATGCCGTCCCTGATGCCGCATTTTCTAAGGGCATCCTCCAGGGAGGGCAGAAGCTTCTTTCCTCCCTGCATATTGCTTCTGACCGCCGGAGCCGCTTTTTTGTAGCCTGCCCCGTCGCGGTAACCGGGGCCCTGATACCCCTCTTTACCATACCGCTCTAATATTTCATCCGGGATTTCTCTCCCCACTCGATTGATCATGGCCGTCTATTTCCTTCCATTTTTTTCCATTTTTTTGTTCTTGACTTGCTGAGTCAAACACTATATGATTTATCTGTATATATTATTCGACATTTTATTACATCTTTTGTGCATATTGACTAATTTCTTTTTCAGCAGTAAGGAGGCCGAATTCATATGGAATTCCGGGAATTAACCAACATTTTAACAATCGCCGAGGAGGGCAGCCTGTCGAAAGCCGCCGAAAAGCTTTTTGTAAGCCAGTCCTCGTTAAGCCAGTTTCTCAAAAGCTATGAAGCCTCCATTGGCTGCTCCCTCTTTGTCCGCACTTCCACTGGAATGCGCCCCACCGAAGCCGGTGAACGCGTCCTGGAAGCCGCTCACCAGATTGTTGCCATCGGCAACAATTTACAGAATGAACTCTGGGACATCGCCAACCTTTCCACCGGCAAGGTGGCCCTCGGCCTTACCCCGTTCCGCGGTTCCTTTGTACTGCCCGATATCCTTCCGGCCTTTTACGCCAGATATCCGCAGATTACAATCCATACGGTGGAAGCCAACACCCAGACACTGGAAGATCATCTTCTGCGCGGCATTATCGATGTCGCCCTGCTGACCTATCCTCTCATCAACAAGAAGCTGCCCACCGAGGACGCCTATGAGGAGGAGGTATATCTGGCTGTTAACCGGGATTCCCACGTCCTGGAGCTGGCCAAACACGACGCGGTGACGGGGCGCACCTATGTGGAGTTTGAGGATGTGATGCATGAGCCGTTCATTCTACTCTCAAAGGGCCAGCGGCTTTTCACCCTGGCGGAGAGCCAGTTTGACAAATACGGCTGTAAACCCCATGTCATCCAGAAGACCCAGAATCCCGAAACCAGCATCCGCCTGGCCGAACAGGGTCTTGGCCTGGCATTCATGGCAGGTTCCTATATCCACCCCATTTACAACGGCAGTTATAAGCTCTCCTATCTGTCCATCGGCAGGGAGGGACTTCACCGCAAGCTGGTCTTTGCGTTCCCGCCCAACACCTACCGCTCCAAAGCAACGATGGCTTTCGTGGAGATGGCTTCCAGGCTGCTGGCTCCCGGAGGCAAGTTTTCCTAGAGCCGCGCCGCCCGTGTTTCATGCCCTCCAATCGAACCGGAACCCATCCAATTGAATTGGAACCGTCATGCGCCGTTATGCCCGGGCTTTTCTTTTTTTCGCAAGCATGGGGCCGAATACGCAGGCAATGCTGGCTATCGCCAGTACCAGTACGATCGGCCTTGTAAATATCTCCCAGAAGCTGTCGTAGGATTCAATGGTCCGAAGCAGCTCATTGTCGGCGGTCTTACCAAGCAGAAGTCCCAGTATCAGAGGCATAATGGGAAATTCTGCTTTTTTCATTGCCCAGCCAATTACTCCGAACAGCAGCATCAGCCCGGCATCAAACAGGGTATTTCTGTTGGAAAACGCGCCCAGAAGCGTCAGCACCAGAATACAGGGGACCAGATATTTTGTCGGCACCTTTACAATGTAAGCGGCAAAGGCACAGAGCACCAGTCCCAGAATCAGCATGACGAACTGTTGGATAAACAGGGAAGAAAACGCCATATAGATGACATCCTCGTGGTCGATAAAAAGTTTTGGACCCGGGTTCCATCCCTGAAGCACCAATGCCCCGAGCATCATCGCAGTGGAGGCCGAGCCGGGAATACCGAGCACAAACAGAGTTGCAAGGGCTCCGCCCTCGGATGCATTGTTGGCCGTCTCACAGGCGATTACGCCTTCCGGGATTCCCGTTCCGAACTGATCCCCCCGTTTGCACCACTGCTTCGACTGGTTGTATCCCATCATACCGGCCACGGCCGCTCCTGCTGCCGGCATGATTCCGATAATCACGCCGAGAAGGGAACAGAGCACCGCCTGCACGGGACGTTTCAGCACCTCTTTAAAGCCCGAAATAACCGCCCTGAATCCGGTGGAATGGTTTCCGTTCTCGTCCGTCATCATCTTTTTTCCCGCCAGATTAATGATCTCCGGCATTGCCAGAAAACCAATCAGGGCCGGAACCATCGGAATGCCGTCCATCAGGAACATATTACCGTAGGTTCCCCTGATTGTACCAAGGGAACTCATCCCGATTGTGCCGAGAAGAATTCCAAACAGGCCCGCGTACACGCTCTTCAGCGTATTTTTTGCTAGACTGCCCACGCAGCTCAAACCGAAAATCGCCACCATAAACATCTCAGCCGGTCCAAATTTCAGGGACAGCGTCGCCAGGGGTTTTGTGGCGAACAGCAGGAAAACGCAGCCGATCAGGCCGCCGATAACGGAGCTCATCAGGGCAATTCCCAGCGCTTTTCCGCCTTCTCCTCTCTGATTCATCGGATAACCGTCCAGCATGGTCACCATATTGGCCGTCGAACCCGGCGTATTAATCATAACGGCCGTAACCGCCCCGCCAAATAATCCTCCCGTGTAGATTGAAAGCAGGAAAACAAGGGCAGTCAGCGGCGGCATCTTGTAGGTAAAGGGCAGCATCAGCGCAATCCCCATACTTCCCGTCAAACCCGGAAGGCAGCCGAGCACCAGTCCGATCGCCACTCCTCCGAACATATAGAGGAGGTACTGCATTTGAAAAATAACCGAAAATCCTTCTATGAAATGTTGCATTCTGTTCCTCCTCCCCTAAAATCCCAGAAATCCAGCCAGCAGCGGAATATGCAGCCCGATCTTAAATACCGCATATAAAATCCCGGTGACGATGAGCGGCAGTAAAATGTAAGGCAGCGGCTTTTTGACCTGCATAATCAGTAACAGAACCGCCAGCAGAACCGCAGTGGTAATGATAAATCCCAGATGAGGCATGACGATCACGTAAACCGCCATGGACACCACCACGAGGAATGATTTGAACAGGACCTGTTTCTCCTCCTGTGATATCTGCAGCGCCCCTTTATTTTCTTCCCGCTCCCTCTTCCACTCCCTGATATCGGTGAACGTATTTACCGCAAACAGAATCACCATCACGATAAAAACCGGTTTTATCAGGTACTGGTTCTTTTTGCTGTATCCCGCAACCTCGATAAAATAGGTTGCCGACCAGAGTAATACAATGGCAGGAATGGCCAGTCTTTTTATAAGCGAACCCATTTTTTGTCCTCCTTCCGTACTGCGGCAGCCCGACGGCCCGCCGCTTCCCCTCCTGAGACCGCGGTTTTCCCGCTGTCTGTTCTGCCCGATATCCGAAGATGCGGGATACCGGGCAGCAGTTTTCTTGTTTTATACTCACATGGAATATTCTTTTTCTATGCGTTCTGTCTTATTCCTCTTTCAGCCAGTCCTGGTACTGTACGACGAGTTCATGAAGCTGAAGATTCAGTTTATTGCTCTCTTCCGGTCCGCGGAACGCCGATACGGCAAGCTCGCCGCTGGACTCTAAGAACTTCTGGTATTCCGGATTCTCGAACGCCTCTTTATAGGTATCTATAAGCGTCTGGTAACGATCCGGGTAGTTCTCTTTTACCCCCTTCTGGACTGCAAACAGACGGCAGGAACCAAGGGAGCCGGGGATCTTCAGATCCGGATACACTTCGTCAAAGCTTGGGGTGTCGGGCCAGATGGCGTTTCTGTCGGAACCGCAGACGGCAAGCACTTTTGCCTGATCGCCCAGTCCCATATCGCCGTTGGCGGAACCCGTAATGAAGTCCACATGGCCGCCCATTAAAGCCGTACGGAAATCATTGCCGCTGTCGTAATAAATTGTCTTGTAATCCAGGTTGAATGCCTCGGTCAGGATGCCGAGCAGAATGGAACCGGCTCCGCCCGCCGTAAGACCCACTTTAATTTTCCCCGGGTTGTCCTGAATCGCCTTGACCAGATCTTCGATCGTATTATAAGGTGAGGTGTCGAGCACCGTAATCGTGGTCGGATCGATCTGCTGCATATTAATCAGGTCAAAATCAGAGATATCGTAGGTAGCCCCCTGTAAAACCTGATTGCCGCTCAGGTATGTCTGGGTTCCGCAGTAGATATTCGTGCCGTCCGCCGGAAGCGTCTGGTAGTATACCGAGCCGACCATGGTGGACGCGCCCTCCCGGTTCTCAACGACAAAGGTGCATCCCGCCGTCTCCTCCCAGTAGGGAAGAATTCCCCTGACCATCAAATCGGCGCTTCCTCCCGCCTTAAACGGAACAACTATCGTCAGTGTCTCTCCCTGGGGCCAGGTGCTCTCCCCCTCCTCTGCCTTGCTGTTTTCCTCCGCCGGAGCTGCCGCTTCCTTCTCTTCGGCCTTTGAACCGGTATCCGTTCCCTTTGCCCCGCCCGAACTGCAGCCCGTAGCCGTAACTGCCATCATTGCCGCCATTGTCAGTGCCATCACTCTTTTTTTCATAGGTACTCCTCCTGTTTTTTGATTCTTTTTTTATCGGACGTCTTCCCCACTTCTTCCGTCCTTTTCGATGGTTTTATTTTATCAGATAATTCTGAATTTGAACAATACGGATTCCCACACCCACCCTATCAGTTTTTCTAATATCTGATATCTGATCTTACTATTGGCGTTTTGAAATACTTTTCAGTATAATCGCAAGTAAATACAGTATGAGGAGGTTGTTATGGAAATTTTAAATACTGCCATAGCCGGTACCCTGGAATCCAGCGATGTCCAGGTGATGGTGGAACCGGCGGCCGGGGGGATTGAACTTGAGCTTGAAAGCAGCGTTATCAACCAGTACGGAAAGCAAATCCGGGCGGTTATCATGGAAACACTGGAACGGCTGGAAGTAAAAAATGCAAAGCTGCGCGTGATTGACAAAGGCGCGCTGGACTGTACGTTAAAGGCCCGGGTGGAATGCGCGGTTTTCCGCTCCAACCATATTACGGAGCAGCTGCCGTGGGGAGGTGCGATTCGATGAATGAGAATAAGAACAGACTCAGAAGAACCATGATGTTCCTGAACTGCCAGAAACCGGGCCTGATCCGGGATCCTTATATCTACGGCGCGGACTCCATTATTCTCGACCTGGAGGATGCGGTTGCTGCGAACCAGAAAGATTCGGCCAGATACTCTCTCTATCACGCCTTAAAGGAAATCAATTACCGCGGAGTGGAGCGCGTCGTGCGCATCAACGGGCTGGACACGCCTTACTGGAAGGAAGATATCCGTGTCTGCGTTGCCGGCGGCGCCGACGCCATCCGGATCGCCAAGACGGAAACGGCGGAGGACGTAAAGGCCGTGGAGGCCGCTGTCCTCTCCGCCGAGCAGGAATTTCACAGGCCTGAGGGCAGCACGCTTCTCATGGCCGCTCTGGAATCCGCAAAAGGCGTGTTAAATGCGCTCGAAATCTGCGGCTCCTCCGAGCGGCTGTTCGGCATCGCCCTCAGCGGAGGCGACTTCACGAAGGATATCCAGACCACCATCACGGGAACCGGAGTGGAGCTGGCCGGGGCCAGACAGCACATGATCCTGGCTGCCAGGGCCGCCAAAATCCAGTGCTTTGATACGGTCTACACGAACCTGGATGATATGGAGGGATTCCGGAAAGATGTGGAAATGATCCACATGATGGGCTTTGACGGCAAATCTATCATCAACCCGAAGCAGATCGCGGTGGTGCATGAAATCTTCACTCCCTCGGAAAAAGAGATTATCTATGCGGAAAAGCTGATACGCGCGATTGACGAACAGAAAGAACAGGGCATCGGTGTCTTTACCGTGGATGGGAAAATGGTGGATATCGCCTTTTACGACGGAGCCGTGCGGACGCTGAGTCTGGCCCGCGCCGCAGGGCTGTCTGTGAATCTCTGATTAGAGGATGTGATTAGAGAATATACAACGAAAAGCACGCTTCGCGAACTTTTCATTGCCAATCAATGCAAAGAAACTGCCCGGCAAAAGCCCCGGGCAGTTTCTTATCTACGATACTATGTTTTGTTATTGATTTGGATACCGGGCGGTTGTTATATTACCAGACTACGATAGAAACAGCCATCAGGATACTCTGTGTAATAACAAGTGCAATGAAAAGCGGTACAAACCATTTCCACCACTTATCAATCTTGACGCCTGCGATACCACAGATAATCGGTGTCATGGCGGTAGGCCACATGATGTTGGAAAGGCCGTCGCCAAACTGGAATGCCAGAACGGCCGACTGTCTGGAAATACCAATTAAATCTGCCAGAGGCGCCATGATCGGCATGCTTGTTACCGCCTGACCGGAACCGGACGGGATGAAGAAGTTGAGTCCCGTCTGCACCAGGAACATTGCAATTGCAGAAATCGCTCCCGGAAGATTGGAAAGCGGAATAGACAGATAATAAACAATCGTATCAATGATATGGCCTGCTTGGAGCACTACCAGAATACCGCGGGCAATACCAATCATCATACAGGCAACCGCAATCTCGGAAAAGCTCTTGGCCACTTTTTCCGCAATCACATTAGGTCCCCAGCCCATAATAAATCCGCTGACAAGACCCATTAACAGGAAAACAGCGCTCAGTTCGGCAAAATACCAGCCTTTTGTCTTTGTTCCCCAGACAATTACGATAATACCTACAACAAGTGTTGCAAGAACAAGTTTTTCCCTTATGCCAAAACGCTCATTTTCTATATTATCCGAATCCATGGTAAGGGTGTCGAAGTTATCCCCATAAACAAGGCTCTTTGACGGATCCGCCTGGATTTTCAGGGCATAACGTACGACGTATACGGAAGCGACGGCAATCAGGACAAGATGACAGACAATTCTGAAACCTGCGCCGGACATCTGAGGGATGTCGGCAATACTCTGGGCCATTCCGACCGTAAACGGGTTCATAACGGCGCCGCTGTAACCGAGCCCCGTACCAAGGGCAACGATGGCCAGACCTACGATTGCGTCATATCCCATGGCAATCGAAATTCCTACGAAAATCGGGATAAACGGGAACATCTCCTCAAATACACCGATGGTGGAGCTGGCGCATCCAATCAGGGTGATAAATACCGGGATGATGACGGCTCTTGCGGAGCCTTTTAACACTCTCAGCATGCTGGCAACGAGACCGTTAAATGCGCCGCTGGCGATAATCAGTCCGATGGAAGCATAAGAAATAAATACGAAGAATGTTACTCCCGCTGCATCCACAGTACCGTTGTAGAGTGACTGAACAAGGGTGAAAAAGCCTACCGGAGTGGACTCAATGATGTGATATGTACCGGGAACTACCATCTCCCTTCCGGCATCATTCAAAGCACGTTCGAATTCACCTGCGGGAAGAATCCACGATGCAATCGCACAAATAATAATAATTGAAACAAGAAGTACATAAATATGAGGCATTTTAAACTTTTTCTTTTTGGTTGCGGACTCACTACTCATATGTTCTCTCCTCTCATAAGACAGACCCGTTTACTTACTTTCTCTTCTCCACCTGCTCCTGAAACTCCGCGTAAACCTTATTCCTGAACTCTTCGTCATTAAATATCTTAAGAGCCATCAGGGACAGGATACAGGCCCCGTTTTCCATTGCCTTTTCCGCCTGCGGCAGGGCCGTTGCATCCCTGAACGCCTCGGTGTGCAATGCATAGTCTTCATCCGTGATTGCAAGCAGCGGCTGGATCGCCGGACAATGATAGCTTACATTTCCCACGTCAGAAGAACCGCTGGCCGCCTCTACCCCCGTTGTAGGCATGCCAAAGGACTCAAACCGGTCAATTACTTCCTCCTCCAGTGTCATGTTGCGGACCATATCCGCAAATTCGAACACCGTTGTGAATTTCACCGTGCAGTCGAGGGCCATCGCCGCACCGTCCGCACATTTCTTTACCATCTCATCCACCGCTCCCATGGATTTCATCGTAGCCGTCCTGAATTCCATTCTGAGCTTCACATAATCCGGTATGATATTGGGTGCTTTTCCTCCTTCCACTACGATACTGTTGACATGGACATCCGGTGTGAAACATTCACGCCTTGCATCGATCAGGTCCATGAATTTCCTGGCCGCCGCCAGGGCGCTCTTTCCTTCCCAGGGAGCGGCTACCGCATGGGCCGCCTGCCCGTAGAATTCCACAAAGTAGCAGCGCAGGCTGAGAGCATCCATATCCGCCCGGCACTTTCCTCCGGACCAGCTGTGCATCATCATGGCCAGAGACATGTTGTCAAATATGCCCTGGGCCGACATGCCTATCTTTGCGCCGTTC
The DNA here is from genome assembly GCF_900547735.1 of uncultured Clostridium sp. GTDB lineage: Bacteria > Bacillota > Clostridia > Lachnospirales > Lachnospiraceae > Otoolea. The sequence continues at coordinate 13,872 of NZ_URHZ01000041.1, forward strand.
TCTTCCTCTGCAGGAGTTCCGATTACATGAACCTTCCCCTTATAGCAGTCCTTCAGATCTTTTAAAGCAAGTCCCGTCAGCACCGAAAGGGAGCCGTGAAGATTGTGGCCGCAGCCATGTCCAATTTCAGGAAGCGCGTCATACTCCGTCAGAATCGCCACCTCCGGTCCGTCCCCGTTGTCAAACAGGGCATGGAACGCCGTCTCGTATCCTGCGTAAGGGTATGTAACCTCGAATCCCGCGTCCTCAAGCACTTTCACCATCCTTCTGCTGGATTCAAACTCCTGATCCGGCAGCTCCGGATGTTCCCTCAGGTAGCAGCTCAGTTCAGCCGCCTTCTGAAAGTGTCCCTCCACCGCTTTCTTTACTTCCGACAGTTTGTATTCTGCCATAGCACACATCCTTTCTGAGTTTCCTCTAAACCGTCTCCGCCGTGCGGAGACACACACCAGGTTCCCAATTAAAGTATAAATCTGCTCTGTCGTTCTCTAATTAAAGCATACTTAAAGAACAGCTCTTTAAAAAGAATTATATCACACCTGTATCTGCTCTGCAATGTTTTTTGTGTATTTTATTTTATTTTGTATTTTTTCAGACATCAATCATATGATGCGGATTTTTGACGTTTCCTGTTTGTTCTTATCCTGCCGCGGCGGAGCTCCTGCGCGGACCGGGCCGCAGTCCGAGCATCCGCCGCGCAATCCGCTCATCCGCCTACTGCTCCTGCGCCGCCGATAATTTGTAAAAATTACAGGTTCAAAGTACCGCTGATAGTTCAATTGGTGCTGTCTTATACTTTTTTCATACTCTTCCTTGATTTTCTCTCCATTTCTGGATACAATAGGCTGTATCACCTAAAGGAGGAACCTATGAAAATTAAGAAAGTTTCGTCGATGATCACCAGAATCATCATTTCTGCAGTACTTATGTTTCTATTGTTTTATTCCATGCTGCCGGCCATCAATTTAAAGGATAAGAATTTTATCATTTATCTGATTTCCTGCATCATCATTTTCCTGGTCGTTAACTTCCTCACCTATGTCAAAGATTTTATTCAGAATCTCAGCAGCGGGCGCGGAATGGAGATGACAAGAGATCCGGTGACGGGCCAGGTCGTCTTCCGCAAGACCCCGGGTGAGAATAAAGGCAAGGTAAATATGGGCAAACCGTTGAAGTACGGTTTCATCGCCATTGCGGTCCTGATTGCACTGATGCTTCTGGCCTCCGCGCTGGGACTCAAGATATTTAATGCCGGACGCTACCGTGACCTGATCACCATCACCGACGGTGACTTCACTTCCGACGTCTCCGAACTTAACATGTCACAGATACCTGTCGTTGACAAGGATACCGCATCCAGGCTGGGAAGCAAGAAGCTGGGCGAGATGACGGAGCTTGTCTCCCAGTTTGAAATTCTTGATAACTACACCCAGATTAACTACAAGGGCACGCCTTACCGCGTTACGCCGCTGTCCTACGCCGATCCGATCAAATGGCTCTATAATATGAAAACCGGTCTTCCGGCCTATATTGCCGTGGATATGGTAAACCAGGACACCAATCTTGTATGGCTTGAATCGGGCATGAAATACTCAACCAGTGAATATTTCTTCCGCAACATTTACCGCTATATCCGTTTTAAATATCCTACAAAGATGTTTGAAACCGTCTCTTTTGAGATCGACGACGAGGGTACTCCTTACTGGGTTGCTCCGACTATCGCCTACCGGATCGGCTGGTGGGACGGCAAGGATATTGACGGCGCCGTGCTTGTAAACGCAGAGACGGGAGAATCGGCTTACTATGACAAGGCCGATGTTCCTCAGTGGATCGACCAGCTTTACGATTCCAACCTGATCATTGAGCAGTTGGACGACAACGGAAGATTCCAGAACGGTTATATCAACTCCATCTTCGGCCAGAGAAATGTGCGAAGAACCACCTACGGATACAATTACCTGGCAATCGATGACGACGTTTATCTGTATACGGGTATGAGTTCCGTTACCTCCGATGAATCCAATATTGGTTTCGTGCTGGTTAACTTAAGAACAAAAGACACCCAGTTCTATGCGGTTCCCGGAGCCACCGAGCTGTCTGCGATGGAGTCCGCCAAGGGCCAGGTTCAGCATTTGAACTACACCGCTACCTTCCCGCTGCTCCTGAACATTTCCGACAGGCCGACCTATTTCATCTCCCTGAAGGATGCCGCAGGACTTGTTAAGATGTACGCGTTCGTCGACGTGGAGCAGTACCAGATTGTAGGAACGGGCCAGACGATCGACGAGGCAAAGAGAAATTACCGCAATGCCCTGAACCTGGAAGATGTGGAACTTCCCGAAATCAAGGAGGGAACAGAGATTTCCGGTACCATCGACGCCATTGAGAGCGCCGTTGTGGGCGGGAATACCTGCTACTACTTCACCCTGAAGGGAAGCACGCAGGTTTATACGGCGGAGATTACCGTATCGGAGAAACTTCCGTTTATGAAGGCCGATGAGCAGGTGAAATTCAATTATACGGATGAGGGGAATGTGCGGGATGTTATAGAGTTTATATTTAATTGATGAGGGGACGCCGGAGGGATGGTGGCAGGCGGGATGGTGAGGTGGATCGAGGGGGCTTCAGTCCCGGGGAAGGTTGTCGTGCAGGGGAATCCGGACGAAAAAATTCCTGCGGGGACCCGCTTTCGCTTGTGGAATGCGCAGCGGTACTAAGGCGTCACAATACGACGCCCAAGTGCCGGCGGATTCCAATGTCCCCTTCGGAAAGTTTTCGTCCTCCTTCCCCCTTTTGGGAAGATTATCGACGGGACTGAAGCCCCCACGCCATAGTAAATCGCCCGCCCGCCACCATCCCCCGGCTGACTGTCCCCTCCAGCAAGTGCGGGGCAGGTATTGCCGCTGTCACTACTCGTTTCCTGTCAACATTCACTCTTATTAAGTTTATAACTTAAAAAAGGCGCTTTTTCTGATATCAGAACATGATTTTTGTTCCACATCGGAAAAAGCGCCTTTTCTTTTTTAAGATTATTTTTGCCCCTTTATAGTCTTGAAACCGGTTATAAAAAAATAGAAATTTCAACTGTAATTTGCTAACTTTCCTTCACTGACTGCGATATCCAGAAACCTTAAAATCATCGGATGCATATAGTGGGCGCGACCATATCTCCCCCTGATGAAGAAACAGGACAATTCAGCAGCCTCCGGCCCGGGGACGGGATGGCGGTAAGCTTCGCGTCTTCAGTCCCGGCCATAACCTTCCCGGTGGGGGAGGAGGAAGAAAAAATCGCCGAAGGGAACGTTGGAGTCCATCGGCACTTGGGCGGCGTTTCTCAGGCGCCCTAGTGACCGTTATGCACTCCATAAGCGCAAGCGGTTCCCGTAGGCGATTTCTTTCTTCCGGATTCCCCACCCGCCACCAAACTAAAGCCCGGGACTGAAGACTCATAACCTCCCTCTCACCATCCCGTCCCCCGACCGTCCCGGCGGCGTCCTCATTTCTCACCACTACCTCCTGTTGAATTTCCCTCCCATTTCCGCTATAATACTAATACTGCCCTGAAAACCGCCGGCTCCGTACAGACTCTTACATAATGCACCGGCCTCATCGCAGTACCATACGTAGGGAGGACAACACAATGAAAAGTGACGATATAATCATGAAAGCAGCCATCATCCACATCCTGGATTCCTCGGTCGGCATCCCGGTGCTCTCCGATCAGGCCATGGAGATTGGCCCGGATTTTTCCGATTTTTTAAAGGCACATATTGAAAAAATTACCGAGAGCGACGATATTAAGCAGTGCCGCTTTTCCGACAGTTCCCCTTTAAAGGAACTGATTGAGAACTGTACACCGGAGAACTTTGTGGCGACCAGCAAACAGCTTGCCGAGAATCTCTATGATATCATGAACTCCAACATCGACATTCCAGCCGCCGATATTGCCATCCTGGTGTTCAGTTGTGCAGGTGACGACTATCTGGCATTTTTGAAGATGAATTATAAAACATCCTATACCCATGCCACCAGAGAGGCCGACGGCGGCAACCGCAATGATATTATTCTTCAGCGCGCCCTGCTCCCTGCGCAGGGACAGAAGCTCTCCGAGGCCTTTGTCGTTAACCTGTCGGACGGCAGCATTCTCCTGACCGAGAAAAAATATGAGGTCAACGGTGAAAAACGGTTCTATTTCTCCGAGCTGTTCCTGGAATGCCACGCTCCCCTCTCCCAGAAATCCAAGCTGGATATCGTAACAAGAGCGGTGGAACAGGTAAATAAGAAATATTACGGCGATGAAGCTCCCGAGCGCAGAATGGAAATCAAAAATGTTCTCTGTACCGAGCTGGAGGAGCAGGGGGAGATCAAGGTCGCCACAATCAAGGAAAAGATTTTCCCGGACAGCCCCGATATGCAGGTGGATCTGGACGAGAAGCTGGACAAGTATAATATGTCCTATGAAACCGTCCAGCCAAAGAGCGAGCAGACCATCAAAAAGTTCCAGAAACAGCATCTGACCACCGACACGGGTATTGAAATCTCGATACCGATGGAAGAATACAGAAATCCGGATCACGTGGAATTTATTACAAATGAGGATGGAACCATATCCGTGCTGATCAAAAATATCGGACAGCTTACAAGCCGGTAACCGCCCGGTCGCCGGTAATCAAACCGTCGTTAAAAAAAGAATGATCCGGAAGACAGGAATTATCTTTCGCATCATTCTTTTTTTGCTGTTTTTTCTATTACACCTAAAAACACATATCAGTTATTACGTTCCCATCTTCATCGGGATATGTATAGCACGGGATGCCATACCGTTCAAAGCACCACCCGCCCATCCTTCTCGCACCGCTTTCATGCCGCCTTTTTTCTTCCAAACACCGTGATCGAAATAACGGATGCCAGTATAAAAAGAACGCCAAGCCCCGTCTTCACGCCCACCGCTTCACCGAAGCAGACAACTCCCAGCACAATGCTGGTGAGAGGTTCAAAGGTGCTGAGAATTGCCGTTTTCTGCGCTCCGGTCATGGCTATGCCGAGCTGGAACAGCACACAGGCCACTACAATCAGCATAAAGGAGAAGCCGAACGCGGCCGCCCAGCCTCTGGCCGTATGAAACAGCACAAAGGTTCTCGTGACCAGCGAAAGCGCAAAGACCATCACGCCCGAAACGAGGGACATATAAAAATTCGTCTTGAACGGCTTCATAAATTTCAGCGTGCTCCGCTCGAAATACATCATGTAAAACGTATAGGTAACCCCGGATGCCAGGGCCAGCAGGATTCCCATCATCCCGTTTTCCTGCCCCGGTTCATAGAACAGGACAAGGCCGATCACACAGAAAACGACCGAGGCAATCTTGGTCCACGTTGCCTTCTCTTTAAAAATGAATACCGATGCAAGAATTACGAGCACCGGATAGCTGAAATGAATTGTGGTAGCGCTGCCGCTTGAGATATAGTTGTAAGAGGAAAATAAAAGGATTGGGGTCAGTGAAAATCCAAGGCTCAGAATAATAAACTGACCGAGCTGGGACACCGTAAGCCGCATCCCGTAATCACGCTTTTTAAGCTCTCCCGCAGCCTCCCTTTCCCTTTTATCTTTCGCCTGTTCCCTGAGCGCCAGGATAAACAGCACGGGCAGCGCCAGGCTGTAACGGTATACGACCAGGCTGACCGCGTTGCATCCCTCGGCATACAGGTATTTTGCAACAATCGGCATACACCCGAATATAATTGCTGAAATGACAGCATAGACAGACCCTTTAACTTCTTTCATTCCACAGTTTCTCCCAGGTTATTCTTAACTTTTCTGTAACGATTCAGTACTTTCATCGTGACCGATGTGAAACAGCAAAACCGGCCGCACCGCCCGGTATCCTCCCACAGGCCGCCGGTCTTTTCACCGGTCATTCGTCCGGCTGAGCAGGCGGCGCCGCTTTCCGGCTCCGGACTATATCATCTTTCTGTATTCCTGCTTCCATTTAGTCAGCATCTTTCCGGCTCCGGCCATCCGCTTAATCGGATCCCGGTCAAAAAGAGTTTCCACTTCCTTTACTTTTCCATCCTCGGAGGCGTCCTTAAGAACCGTCTCAAGCTCTTCCTTCCATCCGTCCTTTTCCTCTTTCGTAATCAGGGCTTCATACCGTTCCTTTAAGGTCAGCTCCGGGTTCAGCAGCGTAAGCTGGTAAATCTTCTTAAGCGTATCCCTGTTCTTCTGGAAATTGTAGGACATGTCAAAAGCCGCCATCGCCTTTTCAAACCAGAATATCCCCGCATAGGAAGCGCCGATATTGTTCCAGATTTTCGAGGTGAAATCGTCGCTTAATGACTTAATCCGCCAGTCATCCAGGATTTTCTCATAGTAAAGTACGGCGGTTCCGTACTGTTTCAGCCTGAAATAGAAATCGGCCGTTTCTTTTGTAAATTCCGCGGCGCTCATCTTTCTGTAAGCCGCAATCTTCTGCCGGAATTTGTTTATCTCCCTCGCCGTATAGTAGTAGCATTCCTGAAGGATGATAAAGATCATCTCATCGGGGTCCTCCCCACTTTTTTTATAGGCCTCCAGCTTTCCCGCCAGAAACGCCATATCCAGCTCGGAACGGATAAAAGTAATCAGGTTGTCGTCGATAAAGCCTCCCATGGCCAGCAGGGGATTGTTATAAATCACATAGCAAAGCTCCTGGGAGGATGTGATGTGAATTCCCAGACGATCTATAAAATATGGATGTTTCACCGGCTCATGCCTGCAAAGTATCAAGCTCATAATATAACCTCCTGCTTTATCACCGTATCCCCAGCAGGGTAAAGCTCGCCGAACCCCTTATCCTTTATCACCGCCACCATTGTCCGGTCATTGGAAAATCCCAGCGACAGTTCGATTCTGGTCGTCCGGTCCGGACGCTTCGGAAAATCGGCCAGTTCGATTTTTACCAGCTTTTTCCGTTTGGGATCCAGCGGGGAAATCGTAAATTCCACCTCCGGAGTCCCCGTGACGATAAAATCCACCGTGCTCTTTGCCTCATACCAGTTGTCCCCGGCCGCGGCCAGGACCAACTGCCCCTCTTTATCGTGATTCAGGACCTTTAAGGAGACCGTTGTCTTAAGCCTGCCCTCGCAGATGCAGATAAAGGGATAAGATGTTTTCTCCTGCAGGTAATCGGCGGCTTTCATCAGCGCTCCCTTGGAAAACAGGCTGTTTTCCACGAAAACTCTTCTCCGGCTGCATACCTGCTTCATGAATTCCGGCGCCCACTCCGTATTTTCAAATCCCTTACCCGTCAGTACAATGGCCGAAAACAGCCGCTTCTGAAGAATGCGGTCCGCACAGGAACAGAGAATACGGTCCGCCAGTCTGGCCCCTGCCGTATTATCAAGCACATCCAGGTGGAATCCTTCATCCAGGTTATCGTAATCGGCCACCACCTGCATCTGCCGCAGCCCCCTCTGTACCTTCAGTTCATAGTAGCGCAGGCTCTGATTGCTTAAATCAAACATCCCGACCTGGTTGCTCCAGACTTCACGTTTCTGGCTCATGACATAATAGACAAAGCTCTCCGTATGGCTGATCAGATGCACCCTGTCACGCGGAATCTTCAGGTAATCGGCACAGTAAAGAAGACTGTCCATCAGTTTTACCTCAAGGCAGTCCACTGCAATGACCAGGCTGGCCACATCCTCCTTGCCGGAGGCTTTCTTCGGCAGTTCCAACGCTTTTTCAAGGAACATCTTAAGGAGATAAATCCCCTCATACTTGATGCCTCCGATTGTGGCGGTTCCGTCCTTTTGCACCTGTGTCAGGAGCTTATCCTCCATGATCCCGTCACCGACCAGGGTATGGGCGTAAGCTTCCTCCTCCACATACCATTCGTCGATATTCTTGTTCTTGCACACGACTGTGGGTATTACCCAGGTCTGTTCCGGCTCCATGCACGAAATATGTGTGTAGTTATCACATAAATCAATTCCTATTACAAGTCCGTCCATTCTCTAAAAGTCCTTTCAAGGTCACTTACATTCCTGTTCTCCGACTGCCCAAAAGCGCAGTTATTAGAACAGCCGCTCACTGCAATGAGAACAGCGCTGCAACCGCTGCATCCTTCTTTAAATATTCTTCCATCTGTTCTCTCAGGGCCGCCTCGTTCTTCAGTTCCAGGGAAAGACTTATCTCATTCAGGCAGGCAAAACGGTTGCCCGGCGTCCTGGTCGTCACCTCCCGGCAGGAAATGCTTCCCTCCGCCACTTTCTTCCGTTCCCCGTTTTCGTCCTCCAGAATCTGATATTCCATAATCTCGCCCTCAAACAGAACCTTCTCCCGGATATAAATCCCCTTATATACGGGACGCATATCCTCGTAATGGTATTCCTCCTCTTCCGGAAGAATCCGAAGGCGCAGATACGGCTTTGTCTCCTTATTACCATGATATTCGATGATTTCCTTATCCAGAATATTGCCCGGTACCATAATGAACTTTGCGAGATCCTTAAAATAGGCAAAAATCATCCCAGCCTCAATCAGGACATCCACAACCGACTGGCACAGTTCCCTCTGCTCATCCGAAAGCACAGGGAGAGTGGAATAATATTTGGTAAGCGCCAGCAGATAGATGTCCGGCACCTTGTCTTTCTCCACACTGTTGTTGACAGCGGCTTCCAGATAGGCAAAAACCTTGTCTTCGGTCGTCCTGTCATAGAGGAAATACTCCACGCTCTTCACGGTAAAATACGCTTTTACCACGTTCTCACTCGTCTTTTTCCTGGATGCATAGAGTTCGAAGACACGGTCCATCTTCTCCGTGCCGCCGGTAAACAGCATCTGCGCCACGAGACGCTCCTCCAGATCGTAGGTTTCCACGTGTTCCTTGATTCCCTGCATCAATACCTGGTACATCTGATCCACGGTACCGTTAAAGTGCTCGCACAGGTAATCGAGAATGACGCTGTCGTTCTTCTCTTCCAGGAACACCTGATAGGCCAGGTGAAGCAGTCTGTCGTCCTCGTCGAAGAGATTTTGGAGCACCATCTTTGTGCACAGCTTCAGCAGGCGTTTAACCTGGATGCCCTCCGTACCGTAGCGGCAGATCATCTCATAAGCTTCCGAATAATAATTCTGTCTGATTAACGTCTCGCAGACGCCGCTTCTCTCCTGCCTGGTCAGAGAATCCTTGTCCAGGCACAGCAGATAGGCCACGCTGTTATTCCTCGTGCCGTCCTCACTCTCATCCACCATTTTTTTGTAATACTTCACAATCGAAGACATGATACGTGAACGGAACAGCGGATGAAGCTTCATCTTCTGATCCGCCAGCTCCAAAAGGGCTGCGTTGTCTTCACTCAGCTCCTCTTTCTCCATGGCCTCATAGCAGGCATTGACGAACAGAACCGGGTGATCGGGATAAACCTCAAAACAGCATTCCAAAAGCTCGTCCACCTCTTCCATGGCCGGCGTCCTGTCATACCGGATATTCAGGTACCGGTTCCCGTAGGCGTCCTGGAACAGGATAATATCGCGCTCCGAGAAAAGAGGCACATAGGCCACTCCGTCGTGGAGCGGATAAGCATCCTCCGTCATCAGCTCCTCATGGCGTACCACCACATACCGCATTGCGGCGTCACGGCAGCTAATCCGGTTCGACTTAAGCACCACCGGCAGGGATTTGGCCATCTGGGTGTCAATCAGTTCCTTATAGATCATATGTTTATAAATGACCGCAAGGCGGCTGTTGATTCTTCCGGCAAAAAGCTGCTCAAGCGCAAACTGTTCAATCGCCCTCTCATAGAGACGGTAAATATCGGAATCACGTTTTGTGTAGCTCAGGATATTTCTGTAGAGCACGGAACGGCTGTGTGCATCCAGCTCCGTGGCATAGGAAAAGTACAGAAGCACTTCCCTGGGCAGAAGCTTTCCGTAGTCTCCCGGCAGGGAGTAGAGAAAATACTCATACAGTCTGGTCAGACTGATTCCCGCTTTGATAGATTTGTCGTACCATTCAAAGTAACGGTTCCCACGGCAGTTGCCCTTTATCATCATGGAGCAGATGGAAGAAAGAATCTCCTGCTCCGGATATTTCTCATATAATGTGCAGAGGAGCTTCAGATAAAGTTCCTTGAATCCCTTGGCGCTGTTCAGGGCCTTCGCCGCCGCCAGAGCCAGTTCGCGGCTCATCATGCCGCGCTTTGCGCCGAAATGGAGGGCATGAAGTTCAAAACGGGCCATATTCCTTAAAAATCCAGGCTCCTTTTCCAGCAGCTTCAGGCACTCGACATACAAAAACGGACTGTGGCAGCCGTCCTTGAACTCCTGCTCCATGCTGATAAGGACCGTCACCGGATTTTCAAATAACTCCTCATTCACCTTCAGTAACATCAGATAGAGCATAAAATCATTCTGCCCCCGATCCTCGTCGGAGCAGTATTTCTGAAGCAGACGGATCAGGGAATCTTTCTGCTCGTGATCGTTCCAGATCTTCACCTGGAGATACTGGTAAAAGCAGTAAAGCTCCTTCTGCTCCAGCCGCTTCGCCAGAACCCTGTCCCTGACCTCGTCGAGAATCAGGCACGCCTTGTCCTGACGTCCGGTCAGGACGTAGATTTCCGCCTGTAAAAGAGGCAGGAGCAGATTCTCGCTCGTCATCTTCATCAGATCCAGCTCTTTCTGCATCTGGTTCAGAATCAGGGCATCCTCATACATACCGCTTTCGTATTCCAGGCGCAGCTCCAGGTATTCCTTCAGCTCCTCCCGGAATGCGGCGCGCTCCGCGTCGGCTGATTTGCTGCTCAGTGTGGCTTCCACCGGAATCTTTGTAATGCCCCTGGCCGTCTTGATCAGGACGGCGCCGTAATTTCTTCCCGCGTGAAGCCGTTCGGAAAGAATGTTAAACGGCAGCCTGAGGGTCCCGTCCTTAAAATCGGCCTGGGTTGCACTCTTTTTCGGCAGATGGATGAAATCTCCGTCCACCGAGGCCTCAAGGTAAAGATAGCCCCATGTGTCGTTTCTTATCGTGATGGAATCTTCCAGGAGCCTGCCCGGATTGTCATATACCTTCTTCCCGTCCTCGATCATCAGACGGATAGGGTTCTTGACACCCAGGGCAACCAGAAATTCTTCCATGAAATTCTGTCTGCTCCCATGTCCTTTCAGTCCATCGTAAATAGCCCTTGTATGCATGTCCTGCATAAAGGGCGCTTCTCTAAAATCCTGGTACTCTAAAAGGCGCAGAGCCGTATCCATATCATGCTCCGCGACTTCTAAAAAGTCTTTTGCCGTATTCAGGTTCCCGAGTATTCTGCCCGATGAGGCGAGATCTACGTGGAACAGATAAGGGATTTCCTTCTCCCCGCAGTTTGTTACAAGATAAAAGGAACCGTCTATCTCATCTCCCGCGGATAAAAAAGAGGTATCCACTTCATAGACTATATGATTCCGGAGTCCTCCAAACGTATTATTGTCATTTGGAATGCGCACGCGGATACTGGAAGAATAGACAAACCCTTTTACATTCAGGCCATTCTCGCTGCCGATAAAAATCTCCCTCTTCACGGTCGTGCCGACCCGTACGGTTTCCTCAATTACATCCGGCGTCCATATTATCTTCGGAAGTTCCGAATCGATAATTCCCTTCGCCAGACGGTTAATCCTTTCTTTCATATCTTACCACCTGCTGTCGCTCTCGTTGGTAATTATTCTATCATACTTTGTCCGCAATTACACTACATAAATCGACTTTTTGTCACTTAATTCGGTAATTCATTTTTTATGTCCTTGATTTAAGAATGTAAAATTGCTATGATAGGAACATGAGAATTTGCGGCCATTCTTTCACCTCCGTACCGGTATCGCCGGGACGGGTTTGAGTGGTTAAGAAAAATATTGTATTACATAGAAAGTAATTTGGTTTCTGGAGGAAAGCATAATGACAAACAGTGAGAAAGCGTTAAAGCTTCATGAGGAGTGGAACGGAAAGATTGACACCGTTTCCAAAGCACAGGTAAAATCCAGGGAAGATCTGGCTCTCGCCTATACGCCGGGCGTAGCCGAACCGTGCAAGGTAATTGCAGAGGATCCGGAGGCAGCCTACAAATACACTATCAAGGCCAATACCGTGGCCGTCGTATCAGACGGAAGCGCCGTCCTGGGCCTCGGCAATATCGGTCCGCTGGCCGCCATGCCGGTTATGGAGGGCAAGGCCGTCCTGTTCAAGGAATTCGGCGGCATCAATGCATTCCCAATCTGTCTAGACACCCAGGATACGGAAGAGATTATTGAGACCGTAGTCCGCATCGCTCCCGCTTTCGGCGGCATCAACCTGGAAGACATCTCCGCTCCCCGCTGTTTTGAGATCGAAGAGCGTTTAAAGAAGCTCCTTAATATCCCCGTATTCCATGATGACCAGCACGGTACCGCCATCGTCGTACTGGCCGGCATTATCAACGCCCTCAAGGTAACGGAAAAGAAGAAAGAGGACTGCCGCGTCGTAGTCAACGGTGCGGGAAGCGCAGGCATTGCCATCACAAAACTTCTCCTGACCTACGGATTCCGCCATGTCACCCTCTGTGACAGAGCGGGAATGCTTACAAAGGGAATGGAAGGCCTCAACTGGATGCAGGAAAAGATGATGGACGTCACCAATCTTGAACGAAAGACCGGTTCCCTCGCCGATGCGTTGAAAGGCGCCGATATCTTCGTCGGAGTCTCCGCTCCCGGCATTGTGACCGCCGAGATGGTTTCCGCCATGAACAGCGATGCCATCCTCTTTGCAATGGCAAATCCCGTTCCGGAGATTATGCCGGACATTGCAAAAGCAGCCGGCGCCAGGGTGGTCGGCACGGGACGTTCCGATTTCCCGAACCAGGTCAACAATGTCCTGATTTTCCCCGGCATCTTTAAGGGAGCCCTGGAAGGACGCGCCACCGCTATCACGGAAGAGATGAAGCTGGCAGCCGCCACCGCCATTGCCGGTCTTGTGGACGACAGCGAACTGAATGATGAAAATATACTGCCCGCCGCATTCGACCCGAGAGTGGCCAATGTGGTCAGCAAAGCCGTTAAACAACATATCTGAGAAGGTTACAGTTCAGCCTGCGGCCAAACTGCAGCAACATGATGCATCATCGCTGAACTGTTACCTGAGAAGGTACAAGTATGCTATCATAAAGGAGTCTTTCCATGCTGTCTGAACCGATGACCTTATACAAACTGATGAACCTGTATATGCTGAAACAGGTAAATTTCCCGCTGACGAACGCGCAGCTCTCCAACTTTTTCCTGGACCGTGAGTACACGACGTATTTCACGCTTCAGCAGGCCCTCAATGAACTTTTAGAGGCGGGGCTTATCAAGATGGAAACGCTGCACAACAGCACCAGATACGAGATCACCAGAGAAGGTGAGGAAACCCTGGAATTTTTCGGAAAAAAAATATCTCCCGCCATCGTGGAGGATATGGATGAATATTTAAAGGAGAACCGTTTCCGCATGCGCAACGAAGTGGGACTGGTTTCCGATTTTTATAAATCCACCAATCAGGATTATATCGTTCATTGTGAAGTCCGGGAGGGCAAGAATGTCCTGGTCAATATCGACGTCTCCGTTCCCGATAAGGAACAGGCCGAGATTATGTGCAGCCATTGGAAAGACAGAAGCCAGGAAATATATGCTTATATTATGAAATCCCTGATGAGTGACAAATCTTCGGGAAAAGGAAAATAACCGTAACACGAAATAACGGCTATGCATGAAACAGGGGGATGAAATTCCGGCTTCGTGCATAGCCGCCGGGCTTTTAAGGAACCCTGTTTTTATATGGAAGTTCCCGGATATATGGAAACTCTCAGATTACGGACTGATGCGGTTTTAATTCGGGTAAAATGCACGGAGAATGCTTTTTACCGTACAGAGGAGGGAATACGATGCGTTCGCAGAATTCTTCAATTGCGCCGGTACGCGCGGTGCAGAACTTTAAACAAAACATGGACCGGGATATCAGACAGATCCGGAGAAAGTACACGTTCCTCAAAATCAAGTGGACTCTTCTCTTTGTGCTGCCAATCCTTCTGATCGTCATCGCTTACCAGGTGGCAAAACAGTTTTTACGTATCAAAATCCGTGAGGTCGGCCGGAAAGCATCAAGCGCGCTTCCCCATAAAGAATGTTCCGGGGCCGCGGTCTCCGTGCCGGACGGCGGCGATAAAAAGATTGAGGCGGAAACCAAGCTATGAATTCATTCATCCATGACAGAACTTCCGGGCATATGACGGACACCGCGTCCGCAGCCCCAAAGGAGCGCGACTACCTGTTTGACAACTTGAAGGCATTTATGCTGTTTCTCGTGGTAATCGGCCATATCCTGGATCCCTATATCGAGCGCCAGGACAGCCTTTACCGATATCTGATGCAGTACATCTATCTTTTTCACATGCCGATGTTTGCCTTCATTACCGGATACTTTACAAAGAATGCCGACAAAGCCAGGAATACGGCGGTCAGGAATGTACTGATCCCCTATACCTTCTGGCAGCTCCTCTACATTGCGGTGGCGCTGCTTTTCATTCGGCTCGGGCTGGCCAGCTATAACACGGACGTATTTAAGCCGTCGCTCCTGCTTCCCAGCAGTCCTCTCTATTATCTTCTCTGCGTTTTCGTCTGGAAGGTGTTTGCAAAGGATCTGCTGAAGCTGCGCAGTCCCGTCCTCTTTGCGTTCGTATCGGGCCTGCTCGTAAGCATCGTCTTCGACGAAGCCTTTCACATCGGATGGGGCGCCTGTTTTTCCCTGCTGATATTCTTTGTGCTGGGCCTCAAGTGCACGGAAGAACACGTAAGGAAAATACGGAACCTTCCGCACCTGCCGGCACTGGCCATCCTGGCGGCTGCAGTCATTCCCTCCGTTGTGCTGCCCTACAGCTTCAGGAATGTGCGTTTCACCTATGAGTCGGTCGGTCTTACCCCCGTCCTCGGAATCGGTTACCGCGCCCTCTTCTATCTCATCGCCATCCTGATGATAGGAGCCCTGATCAATCTCTTCCCTGAGAGGAAAAACTGCTTTTCCCGCGTCGGCACCAATGCCATTCTAGTCTACGCAGGCTCCTCCTTCGCCGCTCCGGCCCTCTACCTGCTCATTGCACGGTTCATCCCGCTTGCCGGCAGCGTTTATGGGAACCTGGCCGGCATGATGGTATTTGCCGCCGCACTGGTGATGTTCTGCCAGATGGAGTGGATCAGGAACATTTATGATTGGGTTATAGAGGGGATCTGTAAAGTGATTTTTAAATAAGATGAGAATGCATCCTGTTTAATTTGAGTTAGTACAGTTGTACGTTCAGGCATTAAATTACGTGGCTGCAACAATACCTCCTCCGCACTTGACGAAAGAGACAATCAGCCCCTGAAGATGACGGACGGGGCAATACTCTTCGCTGAGTCTTCAGTCCCGTCGACAACCCGCCCAGGGGGAAGGAAGGAGAAAACTTTCCGAAGGGGACCTTGGAATCCGCCGGTGCTTAGACGGCGTTCTTTGACGTCTTAGCATCCGCTGCGCATTCCACCAGCGGGAGCGAGTCCCCGTAGGAATTTTTTCTCCTGGATTCCCCCTCACCACAACCAACCGCCGGAACTGAAGACTCATCCATCCAACCCACTCCCCCGTCCGCCATCTTACAGAGGCGTCCTCGCATCTCAACTTAATCATACAACTATCTTAATATACTTGACTTTTCCCTCCACAATAGGATCATATACCAGTTGACTAATCCAGGAAAGGAATTGGTGAGCCTATGAAACCAATTAAAAAAGAACTGATAAAACTCGCTATATTCTCTGTTGCAATATGTCTTTTCGCCGGTATTGTCCTGCGGTTTCCGATCGGTTTTGTATTTGAGTTATTTGCTTATTTTATGACCTTTCTTCTACTTCCTCCCTGCTTAAAAAGCCGCGAGGTTAGTCTTCCTTTTAAACTGTCATGTATTGCGGCTACGGCAGCGGCCGGGATCGGAATCATCTACCATTTCGACGGAATCGGCAGGCTGATGCATTCCTATCTGATTGTGTTATGCATCATTGTTGCAGGATCTTTTCTCTGTTTCTATTTCAGCGGCCGGTTTTTCCGGCAAAAATAAAGAAAACGAACTTTTTATAGATTACTATATAAAGAACAGCAAGGCTCCCTGAAACGCCCGGGAGCCTTGCTGTTTTTTAGTTCACCGCCTCTGCGGAAAAAAAGTTTGTCTTTGCATTGGCCAGCTCTCTGTGGAGAGAAACGGCCATGGCCACGGCTATTGCCGCAGAAATCACATCGGCGGCCGGCTGGGCATAAAGAATTCCGCCCAGCCCCCAGATATGGGGAAGGAGAAGGATAACCGGCACAAAGCAGAGCCCCTGCCTGCACGCTCCCAGTATAAAACCTTCCCTTGCCTTTCCCAGTGCAAGAAAGAGGGAGGAATAGACGGTGTAGAAGCCAAAGAGAATGAAGGAAAGACCGTTTGCCCTTAAGGCGCTTTGACCCACACGGATCATCTCGGCATCCCCCTTTGTAAACTGAGAAATAATCACGGTAGGGAATAAGGCCATCGCCAGTCCGAAGATTACGCAGAATATGGTAGACCATAGAATGGACGTTTTGATTGCCTCTTGAAGACGATCGTATTTCTTAGCTCCATAGCTGTATCCTGCAATCGGCTGAAATCCCTTGATAAACCCAAACACCATCAGGCTGCCCATGGAAACAATCCTTGTGACGGCTCCCATCCCTGCAATTACAGAATCGCCGTACTCTCCGGCCTGCATGTTAATCAGCGTGATGGACAGACTGGTCAGGAGCTGGAAAATCAGAGTGGGGATTCCTATTTTAAAAATTTCTGACATAATCCGCTGTGAAAAACTGCATTTTTTTATGCTGAAGCTGAAGACACTTTTCTTTCTGAATATATACCACAGATAAACCAGCGTGGAGAAAACCTGTGAAATCGCGGTTGCGGCCGCGGCTCCCGCCACTCCGTAACCAAGGGAATAAATAAAAATCGGGTCTAACACCATGTTCAACAGCGCGCCGGCCAGCAGGGCGCACATTGTTGTTTTGGCAGCTCCTTCGCTCGTTACAATATTGTTCATCGTCACGTTAAACACATTGAATATCGACGACATTACATAAATTCCCGCATAAGTAACCGCATAGGGCATGATGCTCTCCGTCGCCCCCAAAAGTCTCAGGATGGGATGCAGAAAAATAACGGCACAGAGTATTACAACAGCTCCAACGGAAATACTGCCGTACAGGGCGGTACTGGCAACCCGGTCCGCACTCTCCTTTTCTCCCCGTCCCAGAAGCCTGGAAATATAGGATGCAGCTCCGTTTCCAAACAGCAGCCCCAGACCAACAACCGCCTGGCCTAACGGAAATGTGACGGAGATCGCTCCCATCTGGCTGGTGCCCAGACCTCCGACAAAATAAGCGTCCACCAGATTGTACAGCGCATTAATCATCATGCCGATCATGGTCGGGATTCCCATAGCCAGCAGCGCTTTGGCTATGGGTGCACTCCCCAGCAGTTCCATCTTTCTGTTTCCTCCGTTCATGATTGTTCTCCTCTCTCTTAACAATATTTGTAAATTATATTACTATAAATTACAGTAGCAAAAGCAACAAGGTACATACTACTATACTTTATAGTAGTTGTCAAGAGAAATTGTATTTCACTGCTCTTCCTGCACATCATGGCCCTGGCTGAGAACCGGTCTTTTCAAGCCGCATTCCGTTTGCAGCCGGAGCAGCGGCCTCCTATAATACACGGTTAAACAGCGCTGAACGGATGAATCAGACGGCAAAGCGCCGCGTTCCCCTGTTTCTTTGAGGATACGCGGCGCTCTGCCGGAATTTATGCATTTTTAATATAGTTACAGGCATCCGAGTTCAGAAAAACGTTGAGGAATTCTTTTGTGCGCTTTGTGGCCCCGTACATCGGCAGTCCGGAGAACACTTGGGAACAGTCATCCGCTTGTTCCATCGCCTCGATATATTCATGCACATCCGCCCCGCCTTCGGGAAGGTCCAGATAGTCCAGTTTCTGCGGATTGACGCGGTGGGTTGCAATTGCATAATCGACTCTCCGCTTACAGGAGCACCGTCCGCCCGACAGGCCGCAGTATTCCTTCAGGAAATCTCCCACCTTTTTTCTGACTCTGGACAGTCTCTGCCGGTATGCCTCCGGCGTGATTCCGAGGATCTCACCCGCCACCCGGCTGTCCGCCTTAAACATGGTTCCCAGGATGTAAATACAGCGGCTTTCCCCGTCCAGGCATTGAAGCATCACATTGGTGCAGGACATCTTCAGTTCTTCCTCCAAAAGCCCTCTGTCCACCCCTCCCGTCCTGTCGGGAAGGTCCTCCGTCCTTCCGTTTACAATGTCCTCCCCATAGTATTCAAAGCTGAGCGGCGCATTGGCAAACATGTGCTTTCTGTAATTCAGCAGATGGTTCGTGGCAATGGAAAAGACCCATGTCGTAAATGCGCTCTCCCGCCTGAAATCGCCCAGGTGGGTCATCACCTTAATCAGAATCTCCTGTGATGCGTCTTCCGCATCCACTACCGTCCCAAGCATGCGCAGGGAAAGATTAAATACCATGTCCTGAATTCTCAAAAGAATCTCTTCCACCGCCTCTTTCTTTCCCTCCGCCGCCTGTGCCGCCAGGACTTCCAGTTCTGTTTTATTTCCGCTTTCTTCCGTCTGATTCATATTTATTCTCCTTTTCCGGTTGTTTTCTGTTATATATGATTAGACAGACCGGAACTCACTTTGTGACAGTAAAATACCAGCTTTTTATGTAAAATTATTAGTAACTGTTCAGAAGGTAGTATTCCGCGAGGCGTTTTCATGCGTTTTTGCATGAAAATCCCGAAATCAGCCCGCGCGAAACAGCGTTTCCTGCTGTTTCTGTGCATCGTGAAACGGCAATTATGAAGGTACTGAATAGTTACAATTATTATATCATTCCGGAAAGCGGTTTACAAACTCCGGACATCAAAAGACAGGCAGAAGATACGCCCGCAACGTGCGGATCATCACCTGCCTGCCTTGTAACAGTAACCGGAACACGGCCGCACAAGCGGGAATTCCGTTTTACTTACTCTTCGGCCAGTTTCTCTATATAATCCCAGATTTCTTCCCTGCCCTGCTTTGTCTCCGCTGAGAAAGGAATCATCAGCACATCGGTTCCGACATCAAGGCCGACCCTCAGAACTTTCATCTGTTTCTGCAGCTGGCTCCTCTTAATTTTATCGGCCTTTGTCGCAATAATGACCGGCTGGTATCCCTGAGAGACAATCCAGTCGTACATCAGCTTATCGTTGGATGACGGCTCATGGCGGATGTCAATCAGAAGGAAAACGCATTTGAGCATCTTGGAGCGGTGGAGATAATCCTCAATCATCTTTCCCCACTTCGCCTTTACCTCCACATTGGCTTTTGCATAGCCGTAGCCCGGGAGATCCACATAATAGAGCGTATCATTGATGTGGTAAAAGTTGATGGTCTGCGTCTTGCCGGGCTGTGCCGAGATACGGGCATAGGATTTGCGGTTCATCAGCGCATTGATCAGCGAGGATTTTCCCACGTTCGACTTGCCTGCAAAGGCAAACTCCGGCTGTGTATTCTCCGGCAGCTTGCTGGTAATGCCGCATACGGTTTCCAGGTTTACATCTTTTATAATCATGGTTTTCCCTTTCTTTCTGGCTTTACGGCCATGGTAGCTGCCGCCTCGGCCAATGCGGCGGAGGATGCGTCACTCTCCCGGTCTGCCGCCTCATCCTCTGCGCATCCCGTTACAAACGCCTCCCGGATCACATCTTCCATCTCCTTGACATAGATAATATCCATGCCTTTTGTGATCTCTTTCGACAGTTCTTCCACGTCGGGACGGTTCTTGTCCGGCACGAGTACTTTCTCAATGTGGGCCATCTTTGCCGCCAGCAGTTTCTCTTTCAGCCCTCCAATCATGAGGACATGGCCTCTCAGGGTAATCTCACCCGTCATCGCGGTTTTTGCCGATACAAGACGTTCCGTCACGGCCGACAGCATCGCGGCAGCCATCGTGATTCCTGCCGACGGGCCGTCCTTTGGAACCGCTCCCTCCGGAATGTGGATATGGATATCATGTGTCTCAAAATAGTCTTCCGGAACCCGGTATTTCACCGAGGCCACCGAACGGACCCAGGTGAGGGCCGTCTGTGCCGACTCTTTCATCACGTCGCCGAGCTGGCCCGTCATCTGCAGATTGCCTTTGCCCGGCATCACATTCACTTCAATCTGAAGCGTATCTCCCCCGACGCTGGTCCAGGCAAGGCCTCTGACGATTCCCACCTGATCCTCGTCATTCGCGTCCTCATACAGCACCTTTTCTCGGCCAAGGTATTTCTCTAGGTTTTTATCCGTAATTCGGATTGATTTCCTGTCCTGCTCCAGAAGCTCCCTTGCCGCCTTGCGGCAGATATCGCCGATCCTTCTCTCCAGATTTCTCACACCGGCTTCCCTGGTATAATTATGGATGATTTTCTCCAGGGCAGGATTGGTGATGGTAAGCTGTGCCCTTGTCAGTCCATTCTTCTCCATCTGTTTGCGTATCAGATAATTCTTTCCAATATGGAATTTTTCGTTCTCCGTATAGCTGTTGACCTCAATCAGTTCCATTCGGTCCAGAAGCGGCCCTGGGATTGTCTGGGTCGTGTTTGCCGTCGCGATAAAGAGCACTTCCGACAGGTTGATCGGCAGCTCAATATAATGGTCACGGAAATGGATGTTCTGTTCGCTGTCCAGCACCTCTAAAAGCGCCGAGGAGGTATCTCCCTTATAGTCGCTGCTCACCTTGTCGATCTCATCGAGCAGCATCAGCGGGTTGCTTACGCCCGCAAGCTTGATTCCCTCCACGATACGGCCCGGCATTGCGCCGACATATGTCTTTCTGTGGCCCCTGATCTCGGCCTCATCATGCACGCCGCCCAGGCTGATGCGGACATATTTCTTGCCCAGCGCCCTGGCTACGGAACGGGCAATCGACGTTTTTCCGGTTCCCGGAGGGCCCACCAGACAAATAATCGGGCTGGTGCCCTTCTTCGTCAGAATTCTCACTGCGAGATATTCAAGCACCCTCTCCTTGACCTGCGTAAGGCCGTAATGGTCTTCCTCCAGCACGCGCTCCGCAAACTTGAGATCCGCATTGTCCTTTGTCACCTTATTCCACGGCAGTTCCAGAACGGTTTCCAGGTAGGTCCTCAGCACGTTGGCATCCTGGCTGCCGGAGGGCATTCCCTTAAACCGGTTGATTTCCTTTAAGATGCGGTCCTTGATTTCCTTGTCCGCCTTAATACTCTTCAGCTGTTTTTTCAGCTCATCCGCATCGGATACGGGGTTGTCCTCCCCCAGTTCCTCACGGATCACCCTCATCTGCTCGCGCAGGATATAGTCCTTCTGATTCTTGTCGATTGCCGCCTTTACCTTGGTCTGGAATTCTTTCTTGACGCGGTAAACCTCGGTCTCCGTCAGCAGCAGTTGAAGCACGGTCTCATACATGGAGCTTAAATATGTACACTCCAAAATTCTCTGTCTTGCCTCGTAATCCCATGGGAACTGCACGGCAAGCTGATGAAGAAGCTCTTCCAGCCCGGATGCGGAGGTCAGGGACAGGAGAAAATCTTTACCGGCAGTCTGGTTGAGTTTGCCGTATTCCTCCAGTTTCTCCTTCACAATCCGGAGCATCGCTTCTTTCTCTATCACGTTTAAGTCGTCCTCTATGTCGCCGAGGAGCTCCGCGGTGGCCGTCAGGGTGGAACCGCTGTTGTCCAGTTCTAAAAGCTCCGCTTTCTCCAGTCCTTCCACGGTAACGCGGACCATGCCGCCCGGCATCTTCACCAGTTGTTTTACAAAGCCGACGGTTCCGATATGGAACAAGTCCTCCATGTCGGGATTCATCTCCTCCGGCTTCACCTGTGTAATCAGAAGGACCTTCTGATCGCCCACCATGGCTTTCTCAACGGCTGCAATGGACTTTCCCCTGATTATATCAAAATTTATCGTCATCTGCGGCAGCACGGTGAGTCCGCGCAGTGCAATCGCAGGAAGTCTCATCTTTTTATCTTCCATTTCAAATCTCCTGTTCTGTATGTCACAGTTTCGCGGGACTGCATCGCCCGCCTGATTGGATATACATCATAACTGCTCCGCCGCTTTATGTGGAACCATAAAGACAGGGCCAGTTACCTTTCGTGTAACAATAAAGGGATCTGTAAAATGAGAAACACTTCATCTTACAAACCCCTTTCGTTTAGGCGCTAAAAGTGCGCGGGAAGCGTACCTTTCATCGCTGATGACAGGCCTTAATCAGGCGATTTCGCCTGTCTTATCCTTTTTTGAACGCCCTGTAAATGATTTACGGGGTACTGTGTTCTCCCGGTACACCAGTTCCGGTTCACTGTTTCCTTCCACCACGTCCTTGGTTATCGTGCAGATTCCAATGCTGGAGTCTGAAGGGATCTCATACATAATGTTCATCATGATGGATTCCATAATCGAGCGCAGGCCTCTGGCTCCCGTCTTTCTCTCTACGGCCAGATGGGCAATCGCACCGAGTGCATCGTCCGTAAATTCCAGCTTCACGCCGTCCAGATCAAAGAGTGCCTGATATTGCTTGATAATGGCATTCTTCGGCTTTGAAAGAATCTTCACCAGAGCGTCTTCCGAAAGGGAACTTAAGGAAACCGTAACCGGCACACGGCCGATAAACTCCGGAATCAGGCCAAACTTGGATAAGTCCTGAGGCATAACCTGCTTTAAAAGTTCGTCGATATCCTGGTTCTGTCTATCCACGATTTCCGCATTAAAGCCGATGGAACCGGCACCCAGACGGTTTTCGATAATCTTCTCAAGACCGTCGAACGCTCCGCCGCAGATAAAGAGAATGTTCGTTGTGTCGATCTGTAACAGCTCCTGCTGAGGATGCTTTCTCCCGCCCTGAGGCGGAACACTTGCGACCGTACCTTCCAGGATTTTCAGAAGCGCCTGCTGCACTCCTTCACCCGAAACGTCTCTAGTAATCGAAACATTTTCAGATTTTTTCGTTATTTTATCAATCTCGTCTATATAGACAATACCGTATTCGGCTTTGCTGATATCAAAATCGGCTGACTGAATAATCTTTAAAAGAATATTCTCCACATCCTCGCCGACGTAACCGGCTTCCGTCAATGTCGTGGCATCTGCAATGGCAAAAGGGACATTCAGGATCTTGGCAAGCGTCTGTGCCAGATATGTCTTGCCGGAACCGGTTGGTCCAAGCATCAGGATATTGCTCTTCTGAAGCTCCACTTCCTGGCTTCCCTTGGATGTGATTCTTTTGTAATGATTGTAGACTGCTACGGAGAGAACTTTCTTGGCTTCCTCCTGGCCTACGACATACTCATCAAGAAATTCCTTGATCTCCTTCGGCTTTAACAGGTTAATCCCGCTGAAGTCCGGACCCTTGTCATTCTGATCAGCAAATTCTTCTTCCAGAATTTCTGCACAAAGTTCGATGCAGTCGTCACATATATAAACATCATTAGAACCTGCAATCAGTTTTCTGACCTGGTCCTGCGTTTTGCCGCAAAAAGAGCAGCGAATCTTGTCGTCAGATCTGCCTGGCATATGCCCACCTCAATTCCTTCTATAAAATAATGGCTATGAATGTAATTAGTGGCTTGAAATGACACTGTCAATCAGTCCGTACTCCATTGCCTGCTGTGCTGTCATATAATTATCTCTGTCGGTATCTCTCTCGATGACTTCATATGGCTGGCCGGTGTTCGCTGCCAGGATTTCGTTCAGTTTTTTCTTTGTCTGTAAAATCTTCTCTGCCACGATCTGAATTTCCGTAGCCTGACCCTGTGCTCCGCCGGACGGCTGGTGGATCATAACCTCGGCATTTGGAAGGGCAAAACGTTTTCCCTTTGCACCGCCTGCCAGGAGGAACGCTCCCATGCTGGCCGCCATGCCGAAACAGATAGTAGAAACATCACACTTGATGTAATTCATCGTGTCATAAATTGCCAGTCCTGCCGATACGGAACCGCCCGGGCTGTTGATGTAGAGATGAATATCCTTGTTCGGATCTTCAGACTCCAGAAACAGAAGCTGTGACACGATAAGTCCTGCCGACGCATCGGTAACTTCTTCTCCGAGGAAAATAATCCTCTCTTTTAACAGCCTGGAAAAAATGTCATAGGAACGTTCTCCCCGGCTGGTGGATTCAATGACATAGGGTACTAAACTCATAGAATGCCTCCTGTTCTGCAAAAATGGAAACGATGAAAAGCCCGCAAAGCGCACTTTTCACCGACACCAAACGGTGAAAGGCGCGCAGTGCGGGCCTCCCACCAATTTGCACTTCTTATTCATTATACGGCAATTAAACTAATTTTGCTTCTGAAACCAGTAAATCTACTGCTTCCTGAACCTTTAAGTCTTCTTTTAACTGCTCTTTTTCCTTCTCGCCCATCAGCTCGTTCAGCTTCTCGGCTTCCATCTGATAGCTTGTTGCCATCTTTCCAATCTGCTGGTAAACAGCGTCGTCGGAAACTTCGATGTTCTCAAGTTCTACGATCTTTTCAAGAACAAGTCTTGTCTTGATTCTCTTAAGAGCCTGAGGAGTCATCTGGTCGATCAGCTTGTCTGCCGTCATACCTGTATATTTCATGTAATCATTGATATTCAGGCCCTGGCTCTGCAGTCTGCGCGCATAGTCTTCCACCATACCGCGTGCCTGTGTGTTGATCATTGCCTCCGGGATATCCATCTGGGCATTCTCAACTACCTTATCAATAACACGGTTCTCGTTCTCAGTAGCTGCTTCTCTGTTCTTCTTATCCTGAAGTTTTGCCCTGATATCGTCTTTGTATTCAGCAAGAGTCTCAAAATCTGAAACTTCGCTTGCAAACTCGTCGTTCAGCTCAGGAAGTTCGGTCATCTTGATCTCTTTAATGGTCACTTCAAACTTAGCCGGCTTGCCTGCTAATTCAGGAGCATGGTACTCTTCCGGGAAAGTAACTTCGATCTCGCACTTCTCGCCGAGGTTCTTACCGATTAACTGCTCCTCAAATGTATCAATAAAGGAATGGGAACCAATTGTCAGAGGATAATCTGTACCTTCTCCTCCTTCAAATGCAACACCATCGATGAAGCCCTTGAAGTCTACAACTGTGTTGTCGCCGTCGGCAACCGGTCTGTCTTCTACTGAGATAAGACGTCCGTTCTTATGGCGGGCTGCTTCCAGCTCTTCCTCAACATCGCTGTCCGTTACTTCTGCAACGACCTTCTCTACCTCTACTCCTTTATACTCGCCTAATGTAACTTCCGGTTTTAAAGCTACGGTTGCTGTATAAATAAAATCTTTTCCTTTTTCGATCTGTGTTACATTGATCTCCGGGGAGGATACGATCTCTTCCTCGCACTCCTCTGCTGCCTTTGGATAAGATGCATCGATTACTTCGTTAGCAGCCTCTTCGTAAAAAATGCCTGCTCCGTACATCTTCTCGATCATGGCCTGCGGTGCTTTACCTTTTCTAAAACCAGGAATATTGAATTTTCCTTTATTGCGATTGTAAGCAGTTTTGATAGCAGCCTCGAATTCCTCAGCCGGAACTTCGATCGTAAGCTTAGCCATGTTGTTTTCTAATTTTTCTACCTGTAAACTCATTATAAGGGGTCCTCCTTGCTTCTATATGTGAACAGCCATACCCGTTAGGCGTTACACTTCAAGATAGCATTATATCATATCCCTTCTGTAAATACCAGTCCAAATTGTCAAAAAACCAAAGAAAAAACGGGAAAACACAAGGGTTTTTCTACTTTTTTCCCCAGTTTTCCCGTCCGTTATTCGGTATTGTTTTTCCGGTTCCGGTTCGCACCGGATGGATTCTGCGATTTCAGACCTGATCGTATTGTATCGCTGTTTTGATATGGGAAGCCGTTTTTTCGTCAATCAAAAGGCCTGCCAGTTCCAGCCCCAGATCCAGAGCATACCCAAGGCCTCTTGCCGTCGTCACATTGCCGTCGGTCACAACTCCGTCGCCCGTAATCTCGGCTCCGGCCAGCGCACCCTCAAATCCGGGATAGCAGGTGGCCTTCTTCCCTCTCAGGATTCCAAGTCCCCCCAGGACGCTCGGCCCCGCGCAGATGGCCGCCAGACGGCGTCCCTCCTCATTGGCCGTCACCAGAGCGTCACAGAGCGCCCGGCACTCCGAAAGATGTCTTGTTCCCGGCATTCCGCCCGGCAGAAACAGCACATCCGCCCTTTTAAAATCAATCTCCCCGATTGTGGCATCCGCCATAACCGTAAAACCGTGGGAGCCCGTCACTTCTTTCTTATCACTGATGGATACCAGGGTCACCTTCACCCCGGCGCGAATGAGGACGTCCGCCGTTGCCAGGCATTCAACCTCTTCCAGTCCATCCGCCAAAAACGCATATACTTCCGCCATATCAGCCACCTCTTTCAAATCATTCTCTAATATTGGTTGTCGTAATAGTTTCCGTTATCCTGGTTCTGATTGTCCTGATAATTTCCATTCCCGTAATTCTGGCCTCCCTGGTTCTGGTTATCATAATAATTGTCCCCGCCGCCCTGGTTGTCATAGAACACTTCCGGTTCCGGCACTCCATAGCCGTTAAACGGGAAACCATTAATATAACCTCTCAGATGATGATAAAGCTCGGCAATGGCCGCCTCCTGGTAAGGCACCACCAGCACTCCGCCGACACAGCAGAGGAGCGCTCCCAGCAGATACCAGCCGATAAACGACAGTTCCAGTAAAAACATCTGGAAACGGTTTCCGTTCATCATATCCTTGGTCACGGCAAAGACGTCCCTGCTGTCCGCCTCCGGATTCTCCGACAGGATATACGGAATCATTGCATACTCATAACCCTTGTAAATTCCCGGAATTATAAAAAGAAGAGACCAGAGACCCGTAAAAAGATCCCTCAGGAACATGATCTTCACCACGTTCATATAATGGCCGCATCCAAACACCCAGAACACCTTGCCGATCCCGGCCGACTTAAGGGTCAGACGGCTCTCCATGAAGAACCGGTTCTTTCCTACCGTAACAGGGTTGCCGATAAACACCTTGAACAGCAGCGCCGCAATTCCCACAATCGCGAAAATCCCTAGCAGCGTAAAAATTATCATGTGCAGCGTCGCAGGATTAATCCCCTGAAAACTGTGGTGAATATCCTCCCTATACTCCCTATAAGTATTAACACTGCCTCCGCGGCTTGCACCGCCTCCTAAAAGCGACCAGATTATCGTTACTGCGAATGCCGACCAATAATAGAGTTTTACTTTAGCCCATCCATTACGTTTCATATCTCCTATTGACCACATAATATTTCCTCCTTAACTATTCCCGTAAAAAAACTTTAACGCAAATTTAGTATAGCATATTTTTTCAGAAAGCTATAGGAAAATTTTCAAAATGTGGGAGGTTAGCATCCGCTGCGCATTCCACAAGCGAAAGCGAGTCCCCGAAGGAATTTTTTCAGCCCGGATTCCCCCGCGACAGCCTCCCTCGGGACTGAAGCCCTATCCAGTCACCCTCACCGCCCCGCCCGCCATCCTGCCGTCGGCGTCCTCATTTTTCACTCTCCCTCATTTGACTTCCCGTCCCCATACCATTAGAATGAAATAAATGGTTTTATCTCATACTGATTTTATGAAAGGAAGTCACACATGGAAATTGAAAGAAAGTATTTCATAGAAACGCTCCCCTTTGACCCGGAACAGTACCCGTTTCACCAGATTGAACAGGCCTATCTTTGTACGGATCCCGTGGTGCGCGTGCGCCGCGAGGACGACACGTTTTATTTGACCTACAAGTCCAGGGGACGGATGGTTCGGGAGGAATATAATCTTCCCCTGACGGAACAGGCCTATCTCCATCTGCTTGAGAAAGCCGACGGCCGCGTCCTGACAAAACGGCGCTATTTGATCCCCATCGAGGGGACAAAGCTCACCATTGAACTCGATATCTTCAGCGGCGCCTACGAAGGGCTTGTGCTGGCCGAGGTGGAGTTCACGACGGAGGAGGAAGCCAATGCATTTACACCCCCTGCGTGGTTCACAAGGGATGTCACTTTTACGGGGGAATATCAGAACAGCAGACTTTCGGCGCTGTAAACAGCAGGCAGTTGCGGGAACGCAGTTCTAAATTGGATATCACAGGGGCGCTTTCCTGCGATTTAAAAACAGAAGTCCCGCTCTTTGCATATAAAATCTGTGCAAAGAGCGGGACTTCTGCCGTCTCTTCCTATTTCATGAGCAGATTCGGCAGGAACATCAGAATCTGCGGGAATATGGCTATAACGAAAACCACAACGATCAGGGAAAGGATAAAGGGCGCCGCCCCCGAGACCACCTTCCTGAACGACAGGCCGGTCGTCGACGCCACGGTGAACAGGTTCACTCCAAACGGCGGCGTCACTACCCCGATGATCAGGCTGAGGCAGAAGACCATCCCGACTATCAGGGGATCGATGCCCAGTTCGATTCCAATCGGCGCCAGAATTGGGGCCAGAATTACGATGCTCGTCAGCGTTTCCATGAGCGCTCCCACTATCAGCATCAGCAGACAGAGGACTATCAGATAAATAAATTTCGTCCTCACGATCGGGATAACGAGAGCCGCCAGGGTCTGGGGAATCTTGGCGTAGGCCAGAATCCAGCCAAAGAGATTGGATACACCCAGAATCAGCGTGATCATTGCAGATGTCTCAATCGTGGAAACCATGGTTTTTCTGAGCTTTTTGAGTGATAATTCCTTCAGGCAGAAGCCCACCAGCATACCGTAGACAACCGAGACGACGGCCGCCTCCGTTGGAGTAAAGATTCCGCCATAGATGCCGCCCAGAATGATGAGCGGAAGCAGCAGGGCCGGAAGGGCTCTCCACGTCCTTACAAGTTTCTCCTTCGCCGTGAATTTCTTATCGCTCGGAGGAATATCCTGTTTCTTCACAATGAGCATGTTTACAAAAATCAGACCGAACACCATCATGAGGCCCGGAATAATCGCGGACATGAACATTTTCGGAATGCTCAGGTTCATGGTGGAACCGTAGACAATCATGCCGACACTGGGAGGGATGATCGGGCCCAGCGCTCCGCCTGCCGCAACAAGGCCTGCGGAGGTTTCCTCCCGGTAGCCGCTCTGTCTCAGAGCCGGAATCATCAGCGCGCCTATGGCGGCGATTGTCGCCGGTCCCGAGCCGACCAGGGCGGCAAATATGGCGCAGGATACAATCGTCACAACGCCGACACTGCCCCGGATCCGTCCAAAAATACATTCCACCCAGTCAATCAGCCGTTTTGACAGTCCGCACTGATCCATCAGGAAACCGGTCATGACAAAGAGCGGAACCGCAAGGAGGACGAAGGAGTCCATTCCCAGGAAAAAACGCTGGGCGAGCAGCAGCAGGGATCCGGAACCGGTGAAGATGAGGAAACCGGCGGTCGCAAGGGCAATGCTGAACGCGATGGGAATTCCTGCCAGCATCAGTACAAACATAAGTCCGAACAAAAGTAACGCCATCAGCCGCCCACCTCCTTTTCCCCTTCCGTCCCGGCAGCCTTAAGCTCCGCAAGATTAGCCAGGCATTGAATGACAATTCCAACACAGCCGATTGGGATTGCGCAATAGACATATCCCATCGGAATTCCCAGAGCCGCGCTCGAACGCACCATCATCACCTTAACCATATTGACTCCATAGACGCCGATGAGCACGGAGGCCGTTATCATGGCAAGCTGTACAGCCGCCGCATGGTACCGTCCGGCTTTCCCGTGAATAAAATCACCGATGACGTCGATTGTCGCATGGCTCGCATGACGGGTTGCCAGCGAGGCCCCCATCATGCTCATCCAGATAAATGCATACCTGGCCCCCTCTTCCGTCCAGGGCAGGGAAGCTTTCATAAAATATCTCGTAGCCACCTGGAGAAACGTCGTTATTATTACAAGGGCAAGAAACAAAGTTCCGGCGGCCGAGTACAGCCAAAGGAATTGATCCGCCACCCGCTTGAAACCATTTTTCATAAATATCTCCCCTATTCATCGATTCCCAGCAAGTTTACAGCCTCCTCATAGATTTCGGCGCTGATATTGTTTTTATAATTTTCATAGATTGGCTTTACAAGTGTCCGGAACTCCTCGATATCCTCGATGTTATTGACCTGGATTCCGGCTTCCTTCATTGCCTCCAGCTGTTTTCCCTCATTCTCGGCCACGGCCAGACGCTGATCCTGTCCCGCTTTTACCGCCGCATCCCTTAAAACCTGCTGAAGTTCGGGCGTCATTTTATCGTAGAGGTTCCGGCTGATGCTGATTGAAAGCGCGTTGTAGAAATGTCTTGTCATGGACAGATACTTGCACACCTCGTAAAATCCGACCGTATATCCGTTGCCTACCGGGACTTCAATTCCGTCAATCGTCTTCTGCTGGATTCCCGTATAAGTCTCCGAATAGGTCATCGGGGTCACATTTGCTCCCAGTGCAGAGAACGTGTCCACGAAAATGGTCGTTTCCGGAACTCTCAGCTTGACTCCGCTCAAATCAGCCGGTGTATTGATTGGCCGGATATTGTTGAAAATGTTCCTGAAGCCGCCCGAACCCCAGCCCAGATGAACGGCTCCCGTCGTCTGGGACAGTTCCTCAAGAAGGCCTGCGACCATTTTGCTGTCCAGAAGTTTCTCCGCTGCCGCCTCGTCCTCCAGGAAAAACGGCATGTCCATGATTGTCGTCTTATTATTGTACAGGCCGAAAATATTGCCCGTGGCAATGCACATGTCAACCGTTCCCATGCCCAGCCCCTCGTAGCTGTCCATTTCCCCTCCAAGCTGTCCGCTCGGGAAAATTTCAATTGTCACTTTTCCTCCCGTCGCCTCTTCCACGTTCTTCTTGAAGTTTGCCGCCAGGATATGGTAGGGATCATCATCGGCGGGAGCGGAACCGTGGCCCAGCTTAATCGTCATTTCCGGAAAATCCGCAGCGCCTGCGTCCGCTTGATTTTCCTCCGCAGACGACAGGGCCTCCTTTGTCTCCGGGGCGCTCTTTGTTCCACCCGGCGAGCTGCATCCCGCCATTGTAACCGCACCCAGAATTGCCGCCATTGTAAGAGCCGTTGTTTTTACCCATAATCTTTTTTTCATAACCGCATCTCCTTCTCTCTGTATGTTCTTTCAATCTCAACCTCCTCACCGTCACAGGGACAGCAGGAAATTATAGTTCTCATTCATCATCTGATGAAGCTGCTCTTCCTTCGCTCCCGCATAGCCCAGAAGCTGGGCAAATATCCTGAGTTCCTCCGCAGGCCACCCCTTCCTGTTATGCCCTGCATCCGAGGCCAGAATAAAATGATCCACGCCGTATTTCTCAAAACATGCCGTATAATCGTAAAGGTTGGCGCTCCGGGGAATCGGACAGAGTTCATTGGCACAGAACTCCATGTAAGCGCCCAGACGGACCAGTTCTCCCACCGTGGCAATATCCAGATCCGGCACCTTGAAAAACGGATGGTCTACCACCAGTTTCCGGAACCCGCTCTCCTTCGCCGCCCTGGCCAGCTTCAACGTTTCCGAGGCATGGATATGGCCGGTCGCCAGGATAATGCCGGCGTCTTTGCACATTTCCATAATCTCCATGACCGAAGCTTTTATATTTCCCTCTTCGTCCAGTATCGTGATTGGTTCCAGCGTGCGGCTGCGGCTGTTTTCCTTCGTGTAGCCGAAGCTTCCCAGAGCGCCGAAGGCAATCTCGTGCCCCAGCGCATGGTAGGTCGGCAGCCAGACAACCTTCGCTCCCATCTCGATGGCCGGACTCACGGCCATGGGATTCAGCCCTCCCATGTGATAATCGAGCACCACGCCGCCAAAAACCCGGATTCCCTCCACCTGCTGCATCACATGCCAGGCCCTCGATACGGTAGGCTCCAGAACCGATTTCAAAACAATGGCCCTCATGCCCGCCTCCCTGGCGCGAAGTGCAATCTCTATGTCATTTCCTATCCGGTCAACGATATCCGGCGCCGAATGGATATGCAGATCGCAGGCTCCCTCTAACGATATTGTTCTCATCTCATGCCCTTCTTTCCTTCTCCCGATGCACCGTATGTTCGGTAAAATTTGTAAGTATCTCATTAAAATGTCCGCATTCCGTCCAGAACATGGCATGTCCTCCCGTCTCAAATTCGTAAAGCTCGCTACAGCCCCGTATCTGCCCTTTGTAATGTCTTCCCATTGAAACTTCTTCCCCTGAAATGAGAAGCACAGGAACCGTAAGTTCTTTTAAAAACTGCTCCGTATCCGTATGGCACCAGTCCGTATGGATGGCAAATCCAATCCAGGGAGGCGTTTTTTTAATTTCCCTTCCGAGTTCTTCCCTGTCCTCAGAAGTCATTCCCCGGTCGATGCGGCGGATAAAATTGTTATAATACAGTTCCGCATCCGTAATCCAAACGCCGTATTTACCGCACCACTCATCCATATTGTAGTCCCTGGCCCTGTAGGTATTCCAGGCCGCCCCCGAAAACGGAAAAAGTGCGGCATCAATCAGTCCCAGCGCGCCCAGATGGTTTTCATGGTATTTGTGCGCATACATCATGACAAAACTCCCGCCGAGCGACCATCCGAGAAGCACCACGCGCTCCAGCCCCAGAAACTCAATCAATTCCTTAATATCGTCACAGTTCCGCTCCACATCATTCCCATGGAGTACCTTCGACGAATTCCCAAACCCCCGCGGATCCATAGTCACAACACGGTAAGACTGCGACAGCGCCTCGGCGTTCTTTTTAAAAAAACGGGAAGTGCACATATGGCCGGGAATAAATACGAGAGGAATCCCCTCCCCCCTGTCCTCATAATAAATGCGGGCTTTATCAGTTGTTGTCAGATAACCCTTCTTCAAGCAAAACCTCCCCTTCTTCATTCAATGGCGCCATAATTTATACCATTATGATACACCGAGGAACTATAGCTGTAAATCCAGAATTACCGCATAGAAAGTATAGCTTAAAACTATACTTTTTGTGTGAAAGTTGGTATACTAGTTGAGATGCGAGGACGCCTCTGTAAGACGGCGGACGGGGTAGTGGGAGGTTGTATATGAGTCTTCAGTCCCGGTGGATGGTTGTCGTGAGGGGGAATCCGGAGAAAAAAATTCCTGCGGGGACGCGCTCCCG
>NZ_URHZ01000042.1 GCF_900547735.1 uncultured Clostridium sp.
ATGCAGATTTCTGCGCCTGCCGCAGAAAGTCTGGCGCTGAATTCCGTCGGAGACTCATATTCACCTCGTGAATATGATATACTATGAGCACTAAATCCGGGTTCCTAAAGTATTGGGATCCAACGAAATAATATTATTAAAAAGGAGAAAATCATGTTGCAATTTCATGGAAGTGAAGAATATATCGCATCAGACGAGCTGATCCGCAGTGTCAATATCGCTGCCGCATTAAAGAAGCCCCTGCTTCTGAAGGGGGAGCCGGGAACCGGGAAGACAATGCTGGCCGAGGCAATCGCCAATTCTCTGGGGATGGAGCTTCTGATCTGGAATATTAAATCCACGACCAGGGCACAGGACGGCCTCTATGTTTATGATACGGTCCAGAGGCTGTATGACAGCCAGTTTGGGACGGAGGGTGTAAATGATATCGGTAAATACATCCGCCTGGGCAAACTTGGGGAGGCTTTTAAACGGGATAAACAGGTGGTTCTGCTGATCGATGAGATTGACAAGGCAGATCTGGAGTTCCCGAATGACCTTCTCTGGGAACTGGACAAGATGGAATTCTACATTCCCGAGACCGGGGAGACGGTGAAGGCGTCGGTGCGCCCGATTGTCATCATCACCTCGAATGCGGAGAAGGAGCTGCCGGACGCATTCCTGAGGCGCTGTATTTTCCACTATATTGCATTCCCGGATGCGCCGATGATGGAGCGGATTATAAAAGCCCATTATCCTGATCTGGAGCAGAAACTGATTGACGGAGTGCTGGATGCATTTTACAGGGTCAGGGATATCAGGGGACTTCAGAAGAAACCGAGCACGTCCGAGGTGCTCGACTGGATACAGGCGCTGTCCATCGGCGGCATTCCCGTAAAGAAACTGGAACGGGAGATACCTTTTGCCGGAGTGCTGTTAAAAAAGACAGAGGATTTAAAACAGGTGGAGAACAAGCATGTTTACTGATTTTCTTTATCTTTTGCGCCGTCAGGGAATGAAGACGGGGCTGAATGAGTGGAACAGCCTGATGGATGCTTTGTCCATGAATCTGAACGAGGCCAGCCTGACGGAGTTTTATTATATGGCCAGGGCGGTTCTCGTAAAGAAAGAATCGGATTACGACAAATTCGACCAGGCCTTCCTGGAATATTTTAAAAACGTCACTACGTACGAAAGCCTGCCCCAGGAGGTCCTCGACTGGCTCTCCAAAGCCAGGGAACAGACGCCTTATGATAAGGATGAGGTGGATGCCCGCTTTGACGGGCTTGGCCTGGACGAAATCCGAAAAATGATGGAGGAGCGCCTGAAGGAACAGCACGAACAGCACCACGGCGGCAATAAATGGATCGGGACGGGCGGAACGAGTGCATTCGGCCATTCCGGCTACAGTCCCAAGGGGATACGGGTAGGCGGCCCGGGGAAGAACAGAAGCGCCCTCCAGGTGGCGGAGGAGCGCAGTTACAGAGATTTCAGGGACGATTCCGTCCTTCAGGTACGGCAGTTCCAGATTGCCCTTAGAAAGCTGCGCCTTCTTTCCTGCCGTGAGGACGGTCCGAAGACGGAACTCAACGTGGAGAAGACGATAGAAAGAACGTGTGATCAGGGCGGAAGACTGGAGCTTGTCATGGAACGGCCGAGAAAAAACCAGACGAAACTGCTCCTTCTCATGGACAGCGGCGGCTCCATGTGGAGTTATGCAGAGCTCTGCAACAGGCTGTTTCAGGCGGTGGACCGGTCCGCTCATTTTAAAGATTTGAAGGTATACTATTTTCATAATTGTTTTTATGACTATTTGTTTACCACGCCGTCCTGCAACTGGAGAGAAAAAGTGCAGACGGAGTGGGTGATGAACAACCTGAAATCGGAATATAAGGTGATTCTGGTGGGGGACGGAGCAATGGCTCCGTCGGAACTGCTTTACCGGGGCGGGAGCCTCGATTATTTTCACCGCAACGACAAGACGGGGCTTTACTGGCTGGAGACATTAAAACGGAGATTTCCATCGTCTATCTGGCTGAACCCAATCAATGAAAAGGTTTGGGATTACACATACGGCTATCAGACCATCGGCCTGATACGGGAGCGGATAGCCATGTTTCCCCTGACGGTAAGCGGACTGGAGAATGGTATCAGGGCGCTTAAAAGGGGTGAATAAAATGCAGCAGGAGTCGGGAGGAGTAAAGGAAATGGAACCAATGGAGATACTGGCGGAGATATCGGATGAGCTGGAACAGCATACGATCGCCGTCAGAAGACAGATTCATCAGAACCCGGAACTGTCGTTCCAGGAATTTGAGACGGCGGAACTGGTCCGGAAGGAACTGGAACGGATCGGGATTCCCTATACTAACAGTCCTGTGAAACCGGGAATTGTGGCGGAGATTGACAGCGGCAGGCCTGGGCGCCTTTTAATGCTGCGCGCAGATATGGATGCGCTTCCCATTGAGGAAACGGCGGATGTGCCGTTCCGTTCCCGGAATAAGGGCGTCATGCATGCCTGCGGCCACGATGTCCATACGTCTAATCTGCTGGCGGTCGGGGAAATTTTAAACAGGATGAAAGAGTATTGGAACGGCCGGGTGAAGCTGGTGTTCCAGCCGGCGGAGGAGCATGGAGGCGGCGGAAGGCGGATGATAGAGGAAGGTCTTCTGGATGAACTGCCGGATGCCTGCATGGCTCTTCATGTAACAACGGATCAGCGCGGACAGTTTTATGTGGGAGTCGGTCCGTTGACCGCCTTTTCCGACCGCTGTGAGATTGTGGTGCATGGAAAGGCCGCTCACTCATCGGAACCCCAGGACGGCGTAGATGCCGTTTACATAGCGGCGTCCATTATTGTCGCGCTCAACACGCTGGTGCCGAAAAACTTAAGTCCCATGGAGCATTCCACCCTGAATATGGGAATGATTTCAGGCGGAACCGCTCTCAATGTGATCACGGATCGGGTGGAATTGCATGGAATGATGCGCAATGCCGAATCACATACACGGGGAATTATGATGGAAAAGATACGTTCCCTGTCCGAGGGGATTGCCCTCGCGATGGGAGGCAGTTGCGACGTGAGGTTTGATGAGGGTTCCGCCTCCGTAATCAATGATAAAGCATTGGCCGGTCAGGTGATTTCCATCATGGAAAAAAATGCGGATACTCTTTATAAAGGCTATCCAATCAGCGCCCCGTATCCGGAAATTGTAACGGGGGATCTTTTAAGGCTGGCATCGGAGGATTTTGGGTTTTATTCGCAGAAGGCCAAAACATGCTATATCATGATGGGAACAGGGGAAGGGGCCCCGGTCCACAATCCCGGATTTAAGGTGGATGAGGCATATATTAAGGTGGCAACGAGGACAATGGCGGCGGTTGCACTTGATTACCTGAAATAATCAGCCGGAGTATGGAACGGTACCTTCTTAATTATTACAGCACCTGCTTAATTATACTACTTTCATTGCAGCGCTCACAGCTTTGTAATTACCAAAACATGACGCTTTGTAATTACCAAAATATAATAAAATGCCGTTCTGTAAAACGATTATTGTTAATTGCTCAGGAAAACGCCTGCATTCTGAAACCTTCCGGTTTAACAGAATGCAGGCGTTTATGGATCGGCCCCATATTACAATTCAACAGTGTCCGGTCCGTACAATCCGGTCCGAATAATCCCGCTTCAGCAAGGCCGGTTTAACTGGATTCTTCCGGCTTTTTCCAGTCGGTATACACATTAAAGAAGATGTGTGTTTTTCAACAGAAACGGAAAATTATCCTTTAAATGATAGAACTCCGCCAGATGAGCCGCCGTCAGCCTGACGGCCAGTTCCTCGTCCCTGGCTTCGATGGCGTCGGCGATCATGCGGTGTGTAATCTTATTGGCAATCACGTCGGCGTAACGGTGGGACAGCATCACTTCCATCTGTCTCAGAAACTGTAACTGGTATTTTTCCAGGACAGGATTTTTGGCAATGATGCTGAGCTTTAGGTGGAACAAGTAGTCATTCTTGATATGTTCCATGCGATCTTCCCTGTCGGAGATGCCGTTCTCCCTGCATTTATCGGCCAGGAGGCTGAGCTGGCGGAAGTCTTCGTTGCTTCCGCGGAAAATAGCGAGACGGACGGCCATGCAGTCCACGGCGATTCTCATAATGCCGAGGTTTTGAATCATTTCATCATCAAAGGTCGCCACTTTTACAAAGCGGTTTGGATAAATGGTGACAAGACCTTCGCTCTCGAGCTGTTTTAAGGCGCTTCTGACAGGAGTCCGGCTGACGCCGAGGTCTTTTGCAATTTCTACTTCGGGAATCCGGTCTCCCGGCTTTAATTCCATATTTAATATCATATTCAGTATATGTTCATATACGGGCTCTGCCAGGCTGGCAGATGATTGTGTTTTCACAGAAAAATCCCCCTTTTAACATTAGTCGCAGCGCTTTCTCGGATGGCTGACTCTATTATATAGTAATTTTTCAATGATTTCAATAATAAAACTAAGATTTTATAAAGTTATATTTTTATAATAAAATATATGAAAACTTTATTACTGAAAACGAAGGTTATAATTTGTGTAAAACGCCAATTGAAAATTATTAAACTTTATAATATTATATTATACATAAACAAACTTTATAAAGTTATCAAGATATAATAAAATATAGGAGGAGACAAGTTGGAAAAGATTGACAAGAAAGAGCTGCGGCTCTTTTCCAAAAGAATTCAGATGTATACTATGAGAACAATCGGTTCACTTGGGGTAGGACATGTTGGAGGTTCTTTGTCGGTTGCGGATTTGCTGGCGGTGCTCTATGGAAAGGCAATGAAATATGACAGCGGCAGGCCGGACTGGGAGGGAAGGGACTGGCTGGTATGTTCAAAGGGCCATGCCGGACCGGCAGTTTATTCGGCTCTGGCTCTGAAAGGATTTTTTCCCGAGAGTGAGCTTCAGACACTGAACCGGCCGGGGACACGTCTTCCCAGCCACTGTGACAGGAACCTGACGACGGGAATCGATATGACAACGGGTTCCCTGGGGCAGGGAGCGTCCACGGCAGCAGGCGTCGCCTTTGGAATAAAGCTGGACGGAAAGAATAATTTTGTTTACCTGATCCTGGGAGACGGCGAGATTCAGGAGGGGCAGGTATGGGAGATGGCATTGTTTGCCTCCCAGAGAAAGCTTTCCAATCTGATCGCATTTGTAGATTATAATCGTATCCAGTTAGATGGATATACGGATGATATCTGTTCCCTGGGGGATGTGAGAGCCAAATTTGAAGCATTCGGCTGGTATGCCCAGGATGTGGACGGTCATGACGTGGAAGCAATCGATCGGGCGATCCGTAATGCGAAGGCCCAGAATGAAAAACCGTCCATGATAGTGCTGGAGACGGAAAAGGGCCACGGATGGAGCGAGATTGCCGGAAAGCTGAACGGACATTGCCCGACGGTATCGGAGGAACAGTTGAAGGCGGCTCTTGAAGAAATGCGGGAGGCGTACGGAAAAATCGAGGAGGAGACATTATGATCAGGCTGGCAGGCGGAATTCGTCCGGAAGAGACGGAGATGAGAAAGGCTTTTTGCGATACGCTGATGGAACTGGCGGAGGAAGACGGTAATGTGCTTCTGATGGATGGGGATCTGATGGGGGCAATGGGTACGAAGCCATTTGCCCGGAAATTCCCGTCTCAGACAATTGACTGCGGAATACAGGAAGCAAATGCGGTTGGGGTGGCGGCAGGCCTGTCGGCGGTTGGGAAAATCCCTTTTGTCCACTCTTTTGGCCCCTTCATCACAAGAAGGGCCTGCGATCAGGTCTTTATGTCGGGAGCCTATGCAAAGCTGAATGTGAAGCTGGTTGGTTCCGATCCTGGAATCACGGCGCAGATTAACGGCGGCACCCATATGCCGTTTGAGGACATGGGAATTATGCGGGGAATTCCGGAGATGACGATTTTGGAACCGACCGATATTACGATGCTTAAATCGGTTCTGCGGCAGATGAAGGAAAATTATGGGATGTATTACATGAGACTGGTTCGAAAATCCTGTATGAAAATTTATGAGGAGGGTTCCGAGTTCAAAATAGGAAAAGCCGTAGCACTGCGGGAGGGGAAGGACGCGGCGGTGATCGCCAGCGGCTACTGCACTGCCGAGGCACTTAAGGCAGCGCAGGTACTTTCGGAGGAAGGAATTGAGATACGGGTAATTGACATGTTCACCTGGAAACCGGTTGACGAGGAGGCGGTAATACGGGCCGCGAAGGACACGGGGGCGGTAGTGACGGCAGAGAACCACAATGTGATTAACGGGCTGGGGTCGGCCGTATCGGAAGTTCTCGTTAAAAAGTTCCCTGTGCCCGTGGAGATGATTGGCATACAGGATCAGTTCGGAGAAGTGGGAAACCTGGATTATCTGGCGGAGCGTTTTGAGTTGAAAGCGGATTCTATTGCAGCGGCGGTGAAAAGAGCAATCATGCGAAAAAAGTAACAACGAAAAGCATGCTTCGCGAACTTTTCATTGCCACTCAATAAAACCGGCCGCAGGAAAAGGCGGCGGATTAGAAAGGCAGCAAAGGAGGAGAAGAATGAAAGCGCTTATAAAGTATCAGCCGGGGGCGGGTAATGTGAGAGTCGGAGAGGTGGAAAAAACGGTTATCGGGCCGGAAGAAGTGCTTCTTAAGGTGATGGGAGCCGGAATATGCGGAACGGATCTGCATATTCTGAGAGACGACAGTTATCCCGTCAGGCCGCCGGTGACGCTGGGGCATGAGGTGTCGGGAACGATCGAGGAGATAGGGGAGAACGTCCGCGGCTGGAAACTAGGGGAGCGGGTGGTCAGTGAGACATATTACCACACCTGCGGCAAATGTTTTTTCTGCAAGACGGGAAATATCAACCTGTGTGAAGAGAAACTGTCAATCGGCAGCGGAGTGGATGGGGCCATGGCGGAATACGTAAAGGTGCCTTCTAAAAACCTGCACCGATTTCCGGAATCCCTCAGTTTTGAGGAGGCCTGTATGACGGAGCCGCTCGTCTGCTGCGTGCAGGCGGTATTCCAGCATTCCAGACTCTCACCGGAGGACTGTGTGGTGGTGACCGGTCCGGGAACCATCGGACTTTTGACACTTCAGGTGATAAAACTGTTCGGATGCCGAACCATTGTGCTGGGAACGAAAAAAGACGAAAAACGCCTGAGTATGGCCCTGGAACTGGGAGCCGATGAGATTATGTTTGTTGAGGAAGAGAATATCGCCGACAGAGTGAGAAAAAGCTGCAGGGGACTCGGGGCGGACGCCGTGTTTGAATGCTCCGGTTCCGTGGCGGCAATCCGGTTGTCTATGGATCTGATGCGAAAAGGAGCATGTTACACGCAGGTCGGAATACCGGGCCGCGAGGCCGCAATCGATATGGGAAAAGTCGTGCTCAGGGAGTACACAATCAGAGGCACCTATGCAACCAGGCCGGTCTGGTGGGATAAAACACTGGAACTTTTAAGGGACGGAAAGATCAGGCTGAAACCGCTTCTGAGTTCCGCCTGCTCCCTGGAAGAGTGGGAAAAGGGATTTAACAGCGCTGTTGAAGGAGAAGGATTTAAACACATTATCGTACCTGTCCGCGGGGAAGGTATCACAGAGGGAGAGTGAACAGATGAGTAAAATGTCAAAGATCATATTTGCAGTTTTTAATATCGTACTGCTGTCATCAAATTATATTTTTGTAGCATGGTTTCCGACCGGGCTGCTGTTTGGATGGATTCCGTTTCAGCTATTCTTTTTCTACGCCTCCATCGTAGTGGCGGCAGTGGTATGGGGCCTGTACTATAATTGCTTTTTTAACAGCCAGAAACACGTTGATGAGAAATACGGGGAGCAGTAAAGAATCTTTACAGGAGGGGTTAAATGCGTACAGAGGTTTGGATTATTATTGGAATTATTGCATATGCACTTTTTATGGTGAGCCACGGCTTTATGAATTTCCGGGCGACCTCAAAATCATCGGAGAGTTTTTTCAATGCGGACAGGGGAGTCAACTCTTTTGTTCTTGTATGTACCACGGCAATTTCCGTATACAGCGGGCTGTCCTACTACGGTTATCCGGCATCGACTTATGCAAACGGCATCGGGTATGTCACGGCGGCAGGCTGCGCGGTCAGCGGACTCCTGTTCTGCCTGATTGGATACCGCATCTGGATTTTGGGGCGCGAGTACGGTTTTCAGACGCCCTCCGACTATCTGCGTTCCCGTTATTATTCGGAAGGTTTCGGGCTGTTTGTATCGGTGCTTCTGGTGATCTTTATCGTTCCCTACGTGGCCGTTCAGCTCATGACAATCGGAAGCGGAATCGAAGTGACGACAAAGGGAATGTTCCCGTACCTGCCGGCGGTGCTTCTCGGAACCGTCTGCGTGTCCCTGCATGTAATCGGAGGCGGCATGAAGTCGGTTGCCTGGCTGGATACATTCCATGCGATTTTAGGCGTATGCGCCGTTTACATTGTGGTATTTTACCTTGTAAAACATTTCTTTCCGGTGGGAGGTCTTGAAGAGGCAGCCGCCATTGTGAAGAATAATCCGGAGACAGCGCCTATTCTCAGCACACCGGGGCCGAACGGCATATACACCTGGAAGGGGCTTTTAAACCAGGCCCTGACGGCGGCGGTAGCGACGATTGTCTGGCCGCATATCTTTATGAGATGCTATATTGCAAAAGGAACCAGGAATTTTAAGGTTATGTCCTGGGCTCTGCCGATTGCCTATGTGATTCCCGTTTTTGGCCTTGTAATTGTAGGTTCCCTGATCGGACCGGCCGTTCTCGGCGCAGGATTTAAGGACGTGGACAATCTTTTGCCGACACTGGTGACACAGTACTGCCCGCCGCTCATTTCCTTTATTTCGATCCTCTGCCTGTTCGCTTTTGCGGTGTCTACAGCCGATTCGCTGCTTCTTTCCGCGAGCGCGCTGGCATCCAGAGACATTTATGTGCGCCATTTTTATGAATTAAGAGGAAAACAGGCCGATTCCAGGCAGGTTGTATATTTCGGAAGAGTTATCCTGGTCGTGCTGATGATAGCGTGCATCATTGTAACGGCAACCAAATCCACATACATAACGGAGTATGCATATAAATTATCCTCCCCATTCTTTGCCATGATTCTCCCCTGCACCATCGGAGGGCTGTTCTGGAAAAAGGGGACAAAAGAGGGAGCCGTGGCGGGAACAGTCGCCGGAGTTGTCGTGACCTTCCTTATGACATTCGTGATTGCTCCGCCCCTCGGCTTTTCCGCCCTGCTCTGGGGACTTGCCGTAAATATTTTACTGTATGTCGGCGTGAGCATGGTGACGGTAGTGCCTGAGGAGATAGTTGAAAAATACATTGTCAGAGTCGATAAGATTATCAGCGGCAGCCCGGAAATATTTGAAGTGACGAACGCAGCCGTAAATGAAGCAAAACAAATGTGTGCCGCCGAAGGACTAAAGACGGCTGGGGAAGGATGATGGAAATGAAATGTTTATTTCAGGCATATGGCATCTCGGTAAGCTATCCTTCCGAATGGAGAATCTACATCCCCCAGAATCAGAGTTTCAGCCTGGACGACGGAATACTTAAGTTTGACGATATAGCCGGGGCGGACAGCAGGGCGTCGTTTACCCTCTCGTGGGAAAAATCGGCGCCGGTCACGGGATTTGCGGACGGTTATCTGATAAGCGCTGAAAAAA
This sequence comes from uncultured Clostridium sp., assembly GCF_900547735.1. Taxonomy (GTDB): domain Bacteria; phylum Bacillota; class Clostridia; order Lachnospirales; family Lachnospiraceae; genus Otoolea. Next base: position 9,701 of record NZ_URHZ01000042.1, read on the forward strand.
ACTATGCGAAAAAAGTCAAGGGCCGCTGCCGGATCATGGAAAAAGAACGGACGGAGCTCAATGGACACGAGGCCGGTTTCATGAGAGCGCAGCTTTCATCCAGTACTCATGTTTTTAAGGCCATAGGAAAATCACTGGAACTTGAAGTGATGCAGGCGGCTTTTTACTGCCCCGACAGCGGCCGGATTGTGATGGGGACCATGATTGCAAAACAGGATTATTTTGAAAAAAACAGAGAGTGGTTAAGGGAAATGGTGATGGGAATTCAATGCCATTCCTCGGAAGAAATTGCAGTGAAATGTGGCGGAAGGAGTGAAGAACATGCGTACAGCGAAGTTGGTTGCGCCATACAGGATTGAGATAGAGGAGGTCCCGGAACCGCAGATAACCGGGCCGGATCAGGCGCTCGTCCAGGTCAGGGCGGTAGGAATATGCGGGACGGATCTTCACACATTCAAGGGGGAACGGACCGATGTGGATTTTCCGAGGGTGATGGGCCATGAGCTTTCGGGAGTCGTAGTGGATACGGGGGAGGCGGTTGTCCGGGTGAAAAAAGGAGATCATGTCGTCTTCGACCCGGTACACGCCTGCGGCGGCTGCCGGACATGCGCCGGTGGCCACGGGAATGTATGCCGTGACGTGAGATGTTTCGGTGTCCAGATGGACGGAGGTTTCCAGGATTATATCGTGGTTTCGGAAGATAAACTCTATGCCGTGCCGCACCAGATATCATTTGAATGCGGTGCCCTGGCGGAACCGTTCTCCATTGCCGCCAATATCATTGCGAGGGCAGATATCGGGGAGCATGACCGCGTTGTCATATTCGGAGCCGGAACAATCGGAATCGCCGTTTTGCAGGCGGTAAAGAAAATGGGGAATATGGTTCTGGTTTCAGACATAGCCGATGCCAAATTGGCGATGGCGGAGGAATTTGGGGCCGATTTGGCCGTAAACAGCAAAAAAGAGAAACTGGAAGATGCTGTTGAAGCGTTCAGCCCGGGAGGTGCGGACATCCTGATCGATGCGGTAGGAACGGCCTCTATCCTTGCGGAGTGTATTGCGCTGGCGGCCCCGTGTGCGAGGATTGTGGAGATTGGTTTTGACGAAACAGAGGCGTCTGTCCGGCCGATAGACATTACAAAAAAAGAATTGACCATCTCCGGTTCCAGAATGAACTGCCGCCGTTTCGAAACTGTGACGCAGTGGCTTAAGGAAGGAATCATCACCGATAAAATGATCTCCAGGGTTTATCCTCTGGAGGAAATAGAGCAGGCATTTAAGGACACCCTGGCTCAGGGAGGAAACTGGCTGAAAACCATGATCCGGCTTTGACGCTGCATTGCGGCCGGTGGGAACCGCCGGAGGAAAGAGAGGAAATGTATGAAACAGTTAATGATAAAACCGGTGATCTGGAAATATGAAAAAGCCGCGGAATTTGCCGTGGAGTTTGCTCTGGGGAAGGGCGATCTGGTCATCACGAACCAGTATATCTACGAACCGTATTTTGGAGGCCTGGATCTCGGCTGCGACGTCCTTTTCCAGGAAAAATACGGGGTGGGGGAACCGTCGGATGATATGGCGGACGCGATGTTCCGCGATATAAAAGGAAATTACAGGAGAATTATTGCCATCGGCGGAGGCACCGTAATCGATATCTCCAAACTGTTTGCCCTGAAAAATGTGTCCCCGGTCGAAGATTTATATGATGGAAAACTTGACATTGTAAAAGACAAAGAGTTAATCCTGGTACCGACAACCTGCGGGACCGGCAGCGAGGTGACGAACATTGCAATCCTGGCTCTGAATAAAAAGGGCACGAAAAAGGGTCTGGCCCTGGATGAAATGTACGCGGACAGCGCGGTGCTGATTCCGGAGCTTTTAGGCGGACTTCCCTTCCGGTTCTTTGCCACCAGCTCCATTGACGCGCTGATCCATGCCGTCGAGTCCAGCCTGTCTCCGAAAGGCAATGAGATGACTCGCCTGTTCGGTTACCGGGCCATTGAAATGATTCTGGAAGGATACAAAAAAATTGCCGGGGATGGAGAGGAGGCCAGAATCCCCCTGCTGGGAGACTTCCTCACCGCCAGTACTTTTGCCGGGATTGCATTCGGAAATGCGGGATGCGCCGCCGTACACGCCCTCAGTTACCCGCTTGGGGCAAAATATCATGTGGCGCATGGGGAATCCAACTATGCCATGTTTACCGGTGTTATGAAGAACTACATGGAAATCCGGTGCGACGGGGAGATAGACCGGTTAAACCGTTATATGGCCGGGATCCTGGGGTGCAAAACGGCCGAGGTGTACGGTAAACTGGAGGAACTCCTGAACCATATGATTGAGAAGAAAGCGCTTCATGAGTATGGAGTGACGGAACGCGATCTGGAAGAATTTACGGACTCCGTCCTGGAAAATCAGGGGCGTCTCCTGGCAAATAATTTTGTCCCGCTAGATAAGAAACGCATTTATAAAATATACAAAGAACTCTATTAGAAGATTATAAAAACGGAAAGCATGCCCTGTAAACGTCCGGCTGCCTCATTGCAGCGAGCGTGAGAAATCCGCTCCACGTGACGGACTGTGCCCTCGCGGGAGCGGGGGTGGGCGGTACTTGCAGTTTCCCGGCCGGAAAATCCCAAATGCATCCTCCCCGCTCTCAGGCTGTTTGTCCAGATTTTCCAGCGTTCACCACTAAAATTCAAACTGTGCCTTATCTAATGTGACAAGGTGCAGTTCATTTATTTATGGTCATAATTTGTCATCTGTTCTGCCCTAAATTATCAAGGCACAGGTAGTGGCGGCGACAGGAGGGGCCTTTGGGGCGGCCCCCTGAGAAAAAGGGCAATCAAGCGGCGGCAGGCGGGATGGATGGCCGACACATAGCGCGTCTTTGGAGCCGGTCATAGTCTGACCGGTGGGGGAGGAGGAAGAAAAACTTACCGGAGGGAGTGTTGAAGTCCATCAGCACTTGGACGGCGTACTGTGGCGTCCTAGAGCGTGTTTGAAAATTCATTCCCGCCATCTGCACGCCCCACTTCGCGGCATATTTGGGCCCAATTCAGTCAGCGTAGCCCACTACGCCTTCTTCATTGGACCCAAATCTCCCACAAAGTGTGACGCACAGCTGACGGAAAGCAATTTCCAAACACGCTCTAGTGTCTGCTATGCACTTCATCAAGCGCAAGCGGCTCCCGCAGGAAAGTTCTTTCTTCCGGATTCCCCACCCCGCCGATACCCTCCGCCCGGCCCCGAAGACTCACCACCCTCCTTTTCCATCCATCCCCATCCCATTAGCGCCCTCTTTCTCCCCAACTATTTTGATTGAGAATCCCCCCGTCTTCCTGTATAATAAAAGTAAATACCGCAATGAAAAAATGTGCGCAGGCCGTTTCCTTAAAGCATATATTATGGGGGAATTTGACCTGCCGAATCCTCAGAGCAGAGAAGAGGTGACCCTTTGAAGAACAAAAAAACGTCGGAAATGTTCTCAAACCTCCAGGAGGCCAATGAATGGCTGGATGCCATTATTGAACATTCTTTTGACGGAATATACATAACGGACGGCAATGCCAATACCATCAAGGCCAACAGAGCCTATGAGACGATTACGGGCCTTAAGAAATCCGAGGTGATCGGCTGCAACATGGAGGAGCTGGTGCAGAAAGGAATTGTATCGGCCAGCGGCTCCCTGATCGCGATCAGGGAAAAGCGTCCCGTCACAATACGCCAGGAATTTAAAACGGGCAAAAAGGCGCTGATTACAAGTTCTCCGATTTACAATGAAAAAGATGAAATTGTCATGGTAGTCACCAATGTCCGGGATCTGACCGAGCTGTACAGTCTGCGGGAAGAGGTGGAGAAGACAAAGCAGGAAGGACTGCGCCTGAAAAGGGAGCTGAGCCACGTCTATGAGCGGTTCAGCGTGGGCGATCAGATTGTTGCGGTGGACCGGAATTCTCTTCAGGCTTTTGTCCTGGCCGACAAGGTGGCCCCCTTAGACACGACGGTGATGCTTCTTGGGGAAACGGGAGTCGGGAAGGAAGTATTTGCAAAATATATCTATTCTGGCAGCGGGAGGAAGGAACAGAGCTTTATCAAGGTCAACTGCGGGGCAATCCCGGAAAATCTGATTGAGAGCGAACTGTTCGGATATGAAAAAGGCGCTTTTACCGGGGCGGAGCGGAATGGAAAGATAGGCCTTTTTGAGGCAGCCAATCATGGAACCATTTTCCTTGACGAGATAGGGGAGCTTCCGATGAAGATGCAGGTAAAACTGCTGCGTGTCCTGCAGGAGAAGGAGACAACCCGGATTGGAAGTTCGAAGCCGGTGAAGGTAAATGTCCGGGTGATTGCGGCGACGAACCGGAACCTGGAGGAGATGGTGGAAAAAAAGATGTTCCGGGAGGATCTTTATTACCGGCTGATGGTCTTTCCGATTACGATACCTCCGCTGCGTGAGCGCCGCGAGGATATTGACCCCTTATCCACCCGCTTTCTGGAGGAGCTGAACGGAAAATATGGATTTCACAGGAGATTCACCCGGGAGGCCTGCCGGCTCATGATCGACTATCACTGGCCCGGCAATATCAGGGAGCTCAGGAATATTGTTGAGCGGGCGGTAATTATAAGCGCCGGGGATGAGATTACACCGGAGTGCCTGCCTATTTTCCCTCATGGGCATCCGGTGCGGGAGGATGCAAGACAGAAGCCGGTTATGATTGGGCCGGTGGAAGATCTGAAAACGGCGATGGAAGAGCTGGAGCTTGAATACATAAGTCGTGCATATGAGAAATACGGCAATGTCAGGGACGCCGCCCGAAGTCTGGGAATGACGGCCTCTACGTTTGTCCGAAAAAGAAAGAGATATATGACAGGAGGATGAGAAATGGAACAATATCTGGGAAAAGAGATTCCAAAACTGGGGTTTGGCCTTATGAGGCTCCCGAAAAATGGTGAAGCAATTGACGTGGAACAGACGAAAGAGATGGTCGATCTGTTTTTGGAGGCCGGATTTAATTATTTTGATACGTCCTGGGGCTATATCGGCTCCGAGGATGCGGCCAGAGAGGCTCTGGTCAAACGCCATCCGCGCGACAGCTATCTGCTGGCGACGAAATGTCCCGCATGGGCTGCAAAATCAGAGGAGAAGGCAAAAAAGATGTTTTCCATGTCGCTTGAACGGACCGGAGCCGGATATTTTGATTTTTATCTGCTCCATAATCTGGGAGAGAGCCGGAGTCATTTTTTTGATGACTATGGAATCTGGGATTTCCTGGCGGAAAAGAAGGCGGAGGGCCTGATCCGGCATCTCGGTTTTTCGTTCCACGACAAGGCGGAGGAACTGGATAAGATTCTGACTGCGCATCCCGAGATGGAATTTGTGCAGCTTCAGATTAATTATGCGGATTGGGAAGATCCGTATGTGGAGTCTGGTAAATGCTATGAGGTAGCCAGAAAGCACGGAAAACCCGTTATTATCATGGAACCGGTAAAAGGCGGAACGCTGGCAGCCCTCCCGGAGGAGGCCGAGGCCATTTTAAAGGAGGCGGATCCCGAGGCGTCACCTTCCTCCTGGGCCATCCGCTATGCCGCCTCTCTTGACGGCGTGATTACCGTCCTCTCAGGAATGTCGGACACGGCGCAGATGAAGGACAATATTTCATTTATGAAAGATTTCAAACCGCTTACGGATAAAGACTATGAAACCATCGCCAGGGTGAAAAAAGTTCTCGATTCCTGTCATACGGTTCCCTGTACGGCCTGCGGTTACTGTATGGAGGGATGTCCGAAATCCATAGCCATCTACGGCACATTCCAGGCGGTAAATATTTATAACAGGTATCAGGATTTGAATGGAGCCAGGGGCAAATATAACTGGAACACCAATGGCCACGGATGGGCAAAGGCGTCCGAATGTATCGGCTGCGGAGCCTGCGAGGAAGTATGTCCTCAGCATATTTCCATCCGGGATGAACTGTCAAAAGCGGCTGAGATCCTGGAGGAGTAGGGAATCAGGAATACGAAAGAACAGATTACGGGGAGATAAGAGTATGGAAGAGACTGAAAACAGAGAAATCGATACGGGTCCGGTGACGGAGGAGGACCTTTACACGGTGAGGCCGGAATTTGTCATTCCGAAGGAGGAACTCTGCCGCAAGTGCGGACAGCGGAGAATTGACAGGAGTAAAAGCCGTAACTCAATCCTCTGCCGTCAGTGCAGGGAAGAACAGATCCGGTATCCGTTTCCAAAGCTGATGATACCGATCGTGCTTGTGGCTCTTGCCGTGATTGCACTGGCTATGGCCCGGACGCCCAAAGTTATAAAATACTACAAGATTTACAGCCAGGCGGAACGCCAGGCCTCGGAGGGGGAAATTTATCCGGTTCTTCAGAATCTTATGGAGGTGATGGAGGCCTACCCAGGTTCGGTTCCGGTTGCCGAAGAGATGATTAATCTGGCTATGGAGTACGGCTACTACGATGCGGCGGCCTATTTTCTTAATGAATATCTGGTGGGGAAAGAGGTCAGCGACAATACGTATTCGAAAATCATGGGATATACGTACAAGCTGGAGCGTTTTTATAATACTTCGGATCAAATGGAGGTAATCGCAGCGGAAGTTCTCTCTGAAAATCCGGACGCCCCTCCTTATGACATGCTTAAGGAACGTTTAGTTGAACTTTTAGAGGACGACAGCTATGATAAGATGCTGCTCTATTACTATCTGGCCAGTTTCACGGAGGATCAGAAGGAGGCCAGGAGCTACCTGGAAGAGAGTGTCAAGGCAGACGGCCGTTTTAATGAGCCTCTCGTCCTCCTGGGAACCAATATGAGAAGGAGCGGTGATTTCGACGGAGCAAAGGAATGCTATGAGAAAGTGTATTCCAGGGATCACCACGATGCCGGTGCACTTCGTGCCCTGGGTATTCTCTGCCTGCTGGAGGGAGAGAAGGAGAGAGGGCTTGAACTGGTGAATCAGGCCTATGTGGAGAATCCGGAACTGGCGTATGTGAAAGAAACACTGATCATCGCCTGCCTGGAAAATGGAGATAATTCCAAAGCGGAAGAGTATCAAGCGCAATTTGAGAATGAGGGGACGGAGTTTGATGAGGAATTCGGCGGCTATCTGAGCGGCAGAGTCAGTCTCCATGATTACTATGTGGACGCAGGGGAGGGAGAGCTATGATCATTATTCCAGGATTTTTGATTTCAATGCTGACATTTCCGGGCGTGATGGTCCATGAATTTGCGCATCAGCTATTTTGCCGCCTGTTCGGAGTACCCGTCTATGATGTCGTCTATTTCCAGATGAAAAACCCGAGCGGCTATGTGGCCCACGAACCCGCGGAGAATCCGCTGGCATCGTTTATGATTTCAGTGGGACCGTTCATCGTCAATACGATTGTGGGAATGCTGGTAGTCTTTCCGGCGGCGATTGAACTGTTCCAGTTTAAGGTATATCATAATCCGCTGGCGCTGTTTCTCGGCTGGCTGGGAATTTCCATTCTGATGCACTCCTTCCCAAGCACGGGAGATGCCAAGGTGATGGTGCAGAACATTTTGAAGAATCCGGATGTAAATCCGGCGGTCAAAATCATAACTGCGCCCGCGATTGGTCTGATTTATCTGGGCGCGATAGGCTCCATGATGTGGCTGGATTTGATTTATGCTGTTTTTATGGCCATGGTCTTACCGAATCTGATAGTCTGGTAAATGAAAAAAAGCTTGACTTTGAGTTAACTCCAAGGTGTATGCTTTTAAAGACAAAGGAAACGGACGACCAAAGGAGGTTTAAGATGGTATATAAAGAATTTCAGGGTTTGAAATTATCGGCTCTTGGATTTGGGGCGATGCGTCTGCCTGTGGCCGGGGATATGCCGGATTCACCGATTGATGAAGTGCGGACGGCGGAGATGGTGGACTATGCTATCCGGCATGGCGTGAATTATTTTGATACCGCGTATGGCTACCATGACGGAAAGTCTGAGATTGTCATGGGAAAGGTGCTGAGCGCATATCCCAGGGATAGTTTCTATCTGGCCACAAAATTTCCCGGATATGATTTATCGAATATGGGAAAAGTTGAGGAGATATTTGAGGAGCAGCTTAAAAAATGCGGTGTGGATTATTTTGATTTTTATCTGTTCCACAATGTGTATGAGAAAAATATCGACCCGTACCTGGATCCCCAATACGGCATTATGGATTATCTGATGAAACAGAAGGAAAACGGACGTATCCGGCATCTTGGTTTTTCCGCGCATGGCCGTTATGATACAATGAAACGTTTTCTGGACGCCTATGGGGACAGGATGGAGTTCTGTCAGATCCAGCTTAATTATCTGGACTGGAAACTGCAGGATGCCGGGGCCAAGGCAGAGCTTCTGAATCAACATAATATTCCCATCTGGGTGATGGAACCTCTGCGCGGCGGAAAACTGGCAGAGCTTTCTGAGGAGAATGAGGCAAAGCTGAAGGCTCTCCGGCCCGAAGAAGAGATACCTGCCTGGGCATTCCGGTTCCTTCAGACGGTATCGGGAGTAACGGTGACGCTTTCCGGTATGTCTACGATGGAGCAGCTTGAAAAAAATATTGAGACATATATCCAGGATAAACCGCTGAGCGAAGGGGAGATGGAGGCACTCCTTGAAATTGCCGGCAGTATGCTGGATATTCTTCCGTGTACCGCCTGCCGCTACTGTGTAACACACTGCCCGAAGGGTCTGGATATTCCGGTACTGTTATCCCTGTATAACGAAGCACGCTATGTAAACGGGCTGATCACCCACATGGCCGTGGATGCCCTGCAGGAAGACAAACGGCCCGATGCATGTATCGGCTGCCGGAGCTGTGAGGCCGTCTGTCCGCAGCAGCTTCAAATAGCAGGAGCAATGAAAGATTTTGTAGTGAAATTAAACCAGCCTGCCGGATTGTAACTGTCAGGCGCGCGAGTCCGGTGATGAAAAGAAATTGCAGGCAGAACAGCTTTTACAGCGGCTCACAGAAATGAGCGGACGGCAGATGGAGGAGACGGCAGATGATAGAAAAGTTTAAGAAAATGTTATTTTCAGAGAATGGAATGAGAATTGTAAACGTGCTGTTTTTCCTGTCACTGTGCTTAAGAAGCAGGATTGTTGTCATATGCACGTTCAGCATCTGGACGGCCTTTTTGCTGTATTCGAGAAAGAGGACGGAGTCGGGAATGATGAAGATATTTTATTTATTATTAATCATCCTGGCACTTGTCGTTGTAGCGGCAAATCTTTATTCTTTCATTCATTGAGTCCCTGAGCCGGTATATAATATCGGGAAGAGCGGGATGGAAAATTCAACAAAAAAGCAGGGGATGTGAGAACCCTGCTTTTTTTGTATCATAGGAAATTGCGTCCCATGATACAAAAACGCTCCGCGAGGATCGCACTGCGGCGGAGGGGAATTATGTCGCCAGAGCGACCCGCCGCAGGCGAGAGTTCCGCAAGCGGAACTCTTTGTCTTTGAGTGGCAATGAAAAATTCGCGAATGTAGAGTACCAGTTGAAACGCAATTGCTAATCACAGTGAAAACGTTCTTCATACACCTTTCTTAAACCCTCCCTGAAATCAGGGTGAGCCACGTCAATCAGGGCTAAAGCCCTCTGCCTCAGGGTTTTTCCCTTCAGCTTTGCAACCCCGTATTCCGTCACTACATAGTCGATATCATTTCTGGAAGTAGTGACGGCGGCGCCTTCATCGAGCAGGGGAACAATCTTGGAGATTTTTCCTTTTGCCGCGGTGGAGGGGAAGGCAAGGATAGAACGGCCGTTTGCCGCCATGGCCGCGCCGCGAACAAAGTCGACCTGTCCGCCGACACCGCTGATCTGGGTGAGTCCAACGGACTCGGATGCGGCCTGGCCCATGAGATCAACCTGGACGCAGGAGTTGATGGAAACGATATTATCTTCCTTCATGACTTCTACCGGATTATTGACGTAGTCGACCGGCAGCATGATGACATCGGGATTTTTGTCTACAAAGTCGTAGAGTTTTTTGGTACCCATCAGGAAGCTGGCCACATATTTGCCGGGATTCGTCTTTTTCAGGCGGTTTGTGATGACTCCCGCTTCGGCCAGTTCCACAACCCCGTCTGAAAACATTTCCGAGTGGATGCCCAAATCTTTTTTATCCCCCAGAAAACGGAGTACGGCGTCGGGAATGGCTCCGATTCCAAGCTGCAAGGTGTCTCCATCCTGGATAAGACCTGCACAGTTGGCGCCAATGGCAAGTTCCACATCTCCGATGACAGGGGGAGCCAGTGTGAGGAGAGGAGCGTCATGCTCGACAATGGCGGTAACTTCCGACAGATTGATTGTTCCGCCAAAGGTTGCAGGCATCTGTGGGTTTACCTGGACAATCAGGGTTTTTGCCGATTTTGCGGCCTGAAGCGTGTAATCTACGGAGACTCCCAGGCTCAAATTGCCGTTCTCATCGGGAGGAGCGGCCTGAATCAGGGCGGCATCCACCGGGAGGCTGCCGTTTCTGAACAGACGCGGTATTTCAGAGAAAAAACAGGGAGTGAAATCGCCCCGTCCTTCCGCCACTGCTTTTCTTGTGGAACCTCCGACAAACAGGGAATTGTGACGGAAATGTTTTTCCATCCCCGGCGCGCAGTATCCGGCTCTGCCCATGGCTACCATGTGGACAATCTCCACATTTTCATACTGCCCGGCTTTTTTTACTAAAACATCTAAAAGATAGGACGGTTCTCCGCAGGCGTGTCCGACTACGACGCGATCTCCGGAGCAAATCAGGTTAAGCGCCTGATCCGCGTCCATTTTTTTACTCTGGTAAAGCTCTTCAAAAGACATAATCGGTAGTTCCTCCTGTCTGATATTGTGCCGGACATTGGCTCAGAATCAATCCTGGCTGATTCCGGCGATCTCCTTAGCCAGCTTTTTCTTCATTCCGATATTGCCCTGGCGGGCAATCATGATTCTCTGGGCCTGAGGGGAACCGGCTCCGTGCATGGATTCGGTGCGGTAGCCGACCGCAGCCGAGCCGAGTGTCAGGTTTTCGATCAGGCGCATCATCCGCATTCTGTCTTCCGTCGGCACGTCGTTCACTCCGCGGAAATATTTGTCTATGTATTTTCCAAGTTTCGGATCTCTTAAATCCTTCTCGGACGGGGCCGTAACCATCAGGCCGCCGGCAATATCCTCGGCCAGTCTTGCAATCTCATACGGAAATCTCGTAACGTTCTGTTTGCACACGTTGGCAAGGAGGAGATCGATGAGATAGTTGCCCGATTTTGTCGGGGTTCCCTCGGCCGAACATGCGATGCCGCAGCAGTAGAGCGTTTCGTTTAAGTGCGTCATCTCGATCAGTTTATCTTTTACATGGGATGCCCTGGCTGCGCCGTTGTAATCGGCTGCGGTTGCGGCGGCCCCAATCAGGACGTCGCCGACGCCTACCTTACAGCCGCCGTAGGACTGCCTGTGATAACCGGCAAAACGCTCCACTAATACGCCGGCAAACTCGGCTTCCCCATTGAGGAAAATGCGGTCATTGGGAATAAATACGTCGTCGAAAATGACTAGCGCTTCCATTCCGCCGAACCGGCTGTTGCCGACATCGATATCGGAGTCCTCCAGCTTTCTTGTATCGCAGGACTGACGGCCGACAATCATGAAAATGCCTTCCGCATCCGTAGGACATGCGAAGGATACGGCATAATCCCTGTCATCCGGTCCCATGGACTGTGTGGGCATAACAATCACTTCGTGGGAGTTTACAAAGCCGGTCTGATGAGCCTTGGCGCCCCGCACAACGATGCCGTCCGGCCGTCTTTCCACAACGCGGAGAAAAAGGTCGGGATCCTTCTGGGCGTGCGGAGCCAGGGAGCGGTCACCCTTTGGATCCGTCATGGCTCCGTCCACGGTGAGATCATTCTCCTGTGTATAAAGAAGGAATTTCTTGAAGTTCTCAAAATAATCCGTGCCATACTTTTCATCGATTTCATAGGTGGTGCTGTAGACTGCGTTGAAGGCATCCATTCCGACACAGCGCTGGAAACAGGCCGCTGTTTTCTGTCCGCAGAGGCGCTGCATTTTAACTTTTTTAATGAGATCCTGCGCACTCAGATGAATATTTGTAAAACGGTTAATCTTTTCCCCCGTCAGATTGGAGGCGGCTGTCATTAAATCTTCATATTCCGGCATCTGAGCCAAATCATATGTCATTTTTACCGAGTTAAGAGACGGACGCAGAATCGGATCGTCAACCGGATTCTCAATTTTCTCCCCAAACATGTAAACCTGAAGGTTTAATTTCCTCATACTTTCAACGTACTGTTCCCCTGTCATTAAAGCCATAATGATTCATCCTTTCCTGAATAAAAGTTAATAGTGTTTTATCTGACCAGATTAAAAGCAATTACCATGCCAAAAAATAAGCAGCCACTCGTAAAATTGGAAAAAGCAGCAAAATTCGGTTACTGCTTACAGCTAATGTCCCGCGAGGCGTTTTCGCGCGCATTTTGCGTGAAAATCCCGGGTTGCACGGCGCGACGCAACGAAAAGTACGCTATGCGGACTTTTCATTACAATCAACGGTGTTTTTTGGAGAAAAAAAGATTCTTTTTAAAGCGGTTGAAAAAGATTTGAAAACGGTAAGGGATTGTTGCAGAAATGCAACGATTGGATGGATGTTGCATTTCTGCAACACCAAATCTGCAACAAAGAGAGAGCATAAAACATTCATAGAGGAAAAGAGAGGCGAAATGGTGCGAAATATAACTGGCATGGAAATTGCTTATTATAGAGTCAGAATAAGTGAAGATAAAGACAGGAGGCAGCAGATATGGCTGAGAAGATGATGGAACAAATAGAAAAAGTGCTGGAACAGGATGTAAGACCCACCCTGCTTGCGCATGAAGGAAATGTGCAGATTGTAACTTTCGATGAGGAAACCAGGACACTCCGTGTCCGTCTGACAGGGCAGTGCTCGGGATGTCCATCGGCGCAGCTTACGACAGAGGAAGTAATTGAGAAAAAGATAAAAGAAAAACTTCCCATGGTGAAGCATGTTTTGCTGGTACACGAGGTAAGCGGCGAACTGCTGAATTTGGCCCGTAAAATACTGAACCATGAGTTAGGAGAGGGCAGGGGTAAATCCGGCTTGAACCGGTAGGGAGGCATTTATGGTAATCGGAATCAAGTACTGCGGCGGCTGTAATCCGCGGTATCAGAGGGAGGCGCTTGTAAAAAAGCTCAAAGCCCGTTTCCCATCCCATACATATGTGACATTAAGGGAGCAAAAGAAATGCGATATCTGGCTTCTCGTCTGCGGCTGTCCGGCCGCCTGTGTTTCCGAAGAGGGGCTGATTGCGGTAAAACAGCGCTTCCTGTTGACAAGCATGAAGGAATTTGTGGGTGTAGAAGATTATCTGGAAAAAGAGGAACAGAAAGAGAAGGAACGGGAAGAGAAGGAACAGAAAGAGAAGGAACAGAAAGAGAAGGAACGGGAAGAAAAGGAACGAAAAAAGGAAAAGGGTGAGAAGGAAGGACTGAGGGCAGAACTCCGGCAGGAAGATAAACAATATGCGGCAAGCGGTATCCGGTACCTTCATTTAGGCGAAAGCGCATCCTTTACAAAGACCTTTTATAAAGAAGACGCAGATAAATTTGCCCTCCTGACCGGGGACAGAAACCGCCTCCACACGGACAGGGAATTTGCTGAGAAACAGTGGTTTGCCCGCCCTGTGGTCCATGGTGTCCTGACGGCCAGCCTGATTTCCACGGTGATGGGTATGGTACTTCCGGGGCATGGCACGATTCTGATGAGCGAGAATCTGGAATTTATAAATCCCGTCTATTTTGGAGATACCGTCGAGGCCACGGTAACTTTCACTTCCTTCCGGGAAACGAAAAAGTTTTACGTTGGTGAATTTAACGGCGAATGTAAAAACCAGAGGGGGGAGACGGTGGTCACCGGAACGGCAAGACAGATGATGATGAAAACATTATTCTGCGTGGAAGGTGAAGAGAAGGAAAAAACGGAAGGCGGCATTTGAGGAGATGATGAATCTTTCCGGCATAAACAGCGGTCCCGGCTGTTTTATGCATGATAGAGCAGAAAATGGAGCTGAAAATATAAAAGTACGAAACTGTTGCCAACTAAAAGTACGAAATGGAAAAGGAGATCGCAATGAACAATCTTGAGAGATACAACAAAATTTTTATGGATGTTTTCAGGAAAAAGGAGGAGGAATTAAAGGGTCTTAAATACGGAGGCTTTGATCTCTGGGATTCCATCGGCCATATGGATCTTGTGGCCGAGCTGGAAGAGGCGTTTGAAATCAGACTGGAAACGTCGGATATGCTGGATTTGACATCTTATGAAAAAGGCATGGAGGTACTGGCAGAATATGGCGTTGTTATTGAGGAGGCCGAAAAAGCATGAATTATCAGGCAGTGCTCGATATGCCGCCGTTTGGGATGGCACAGGCCGAAAAGGAGCGGAGGCTTCTGCCCTATTTGAGCCTTCTGACGGAGCGGCACAGGGAAAAGTGCCGGGAGTATGCTGGGATTCTGAACGTACTGGGATACGGCAGGGAGAACGCCGGAGAACTTGAAAAACTGGAAGATCTTCCAATGATACCTGTCTCTGTTTTCAAGGAAAGCGGGCTCAGAAGCATCCCCGACGGCGAGGTTTTCAGTACGGTCAGGTCCTCCGGTACCACAGGACAGCGGCCTTCCGTGATTTCACTGGATCGCATGACAGCGGCGGATCAGCAGAGAACTCTTTCGGCTGTTGTGGGAGATTTTGTGGGTAACAGGCGGATGCCGATGCTTATCATTGATTCACCCGACGTACTGAAGGACAGGAAGCTGTACTCGGCCAGAGGCGCCGGAATTGTGGGATTTTCCGTTTTCGGAACCGGGAGAAAGTATGCCCTGAACCGTGACATGAGCCTGAATCTGGAGGCAATTGAAGCGTTTTTAGAGCAGAACAAGGGCGAAAGAATTCTTCTCTTCGGGTTTACCTACCTTGTATGGAACTATTTCTGCCTGGCTCTGAGGGAAAAGGGGATCCGCCTCGACTTTAATAACGGCTGCCTGATTCATGGAGGAGGCTGGAAGAAGATGAAGAACGAAGCGGTGACGGAGCAGGAATTCCGGGAAACGCTGAGACGGCAGACGGGAATCCGGCAGGTGCACGATTACTATGGAATGGCGGAACAGACGGGGAGCATTTATATGGAGTGCCGGTGCGGCCATCTTCATGCCAGCAGTTACTCGGAGGTTATTACCCGCAGAAGTTACGATTTCTCACCCTGTGAGATTGGGGAGAAGGGAATTCTTCAGGTAATTTCCGCGGCAGCCCAGTCGTATCCGGGCCATTCTCTTCTGACGGAGGATGAGGGAATGATCCTGGGGATTGACGATTGTCCCTGCGGCAGGAAAGGAAAATATTTTAAGGTGACCGGCCGGATAGCCGAGTCGGAAATCAGGGGGTGCAGCGATACATATGAAGGATGAGAGGAAGGAAGGGATCATCAGTGGGAAAGCCGGAGAACAGGTGGAAATTCCATTTTCCAATCAGGTCCTGGATTTCCTGGCCGGGCTGTCACGCCGTATCCGGAACGACCGGGAACTGGGAAGGGATGAGGAAATCCGTGCCTTTGGCTTCTGGTGCCGCAGAACCAATCTGGAACGCTTAAAGGAAACGTATTCAGGAAATGGAGTCCGGCTGGGCAGAGGCCTGATCTTTCATATCACACCGTCCAACATTCAGACGATGTTTGCCTGGTCCATGGCAATCGGGCTGCTGGCCGGCAATTCCAATATAATCCGCATATCTTCAAGGATCTCCGGAAACGGGCTGAAGCTGAAGGCGTTAATAGAGGATACGTTTGCATCGTCCGGGGAGAGGGAAACGGTCGGAAATATGGTCCGCTTTGTATCTTACGACAGCCGGGACAGGGAGCGGACGTCATATTTTTCTTCCCGGTGTGATATGAGAATCATCTGGGGCGGGGACAGAACCGTGGAAGAGATACGGAAGTTTCCTTTGAAGGCCGGAGCCGGTGAGATTTCGTTTCCCGACCGTACCTCTATTCTGCTTCTGAATACCGGGGAGATTTCGAAACTGGGAGAGGAGGAACTTGAAAACCTGGCCCACAGATTCTGTATGGACACCTACAGCATGGATCAGAATGCCTGTTCCAGCCCATCCCTGGTCTTCTGGGAAGACGGGACACAGGAAAACGTGCCATACCATGCCGGAACGCAGATAAACGGCAGGGCGGATCGGGTGAGGAAACGCTGGTGGGCGGCGGTGGAAAAGGCGGCGGCAGATTATAAGCTCACGGCGCATAAAGCGGCCGGGAAGTTTGGCGCCTTATGCACGGCGGCCATGGCATACAACAGTCTGGGGAAGATGTCCCGGTATGGAAATCTCATCTGGGTGGTGCCGGTGGAAAGCATCACGGAAGAAGCATCAGGGTTAAAGGGACAATTTGGCCTCTTCTATGAATGCAGGATTGAAACGCTGGAAGAACTGGTTCCTGCAATGACGGAAAAAATCCAGACCATGACTTTTTACGGATATCAGAAGGAGAGACTGCAAAGTTTTATCCGGGATAGGCGGCTTCGGGGAATCGACCGTGTGGTTCCGGCAGGACAGGCGCTGGCCATGGATTTGACCTGGGACGGAATGAATCTGATAGAGAGGCTGTCCAGGGAAATCACATAGCCGGGCAGGGGAGGACAGGATAGTATGTTAGGCACATTTTACGAAGAAAGACAGGAATTAAAAGACAGGCCAATGCTGACGGACGATGAGGGAGGCCGGGCATCGTACGGCGATTTAGATGATTTTTGCCGCAGGACGGCAGGCAGGATGAAAAGCAGGAGCCTGCTCTTTATCTTATGCGGAAACAGCATCGGTTCCGTATTTTCTTATTTTGCCGCTCTGAGAAACCGTATTGTCCCTCTGCTTTTAAACGGCCGTATCATGGATGACGAATCCCAGAGGGAAATGCTTGAAGGGCTGCTTAAAGACTACAGGCCGGAGTATTTTGCGCTCCCCGAAAAAGTCCTGGAAAAAAATAAGGATTTTTTTAAAGAGGCGCAGCCGGTGTGGAGGGAGAGAGGGTATGTCTGCCTGAGTCTGCCGGTAAACGGGGAACGGCAGTCCGGGGAGCCTCTGCATGAGGAACTGGCCCTTCTTCTGACCACGTCGGGCAGCACGGGCAGTCCGAAACTTGTCAGGCTGAGCTATAAGAATCTGAGCTCCAATGCGGCGTCCATCGCCAGTTATCTGGAACTGAGCCGGTCGGAGCGCCCCATTACCACACTCCCGATGAATTACACCTATGGGCTGTCCGTAATAAACAGCCATGCATTGGCGGGCGCGACGGTGCTTTTGACGGATAAAACGCTGTTTGACAGGGGATTCTGGGAGTTTGCCGACCGGGAAAAGGCCACCTCATTTGCCGGGGTTCCTTATACGTATGAGATACTGAAAAAACTCCATTTCACGGACAGTCCCCATCCCTATCTGAAGACAATGACGCAGGCGGGAGGGAAACTGCCGTATGAACTCCACCGCGAATTTGCAGAGTATGCGGCGGAAAACGGAAAAAAATTTATCGTTATGTACGGCCAGACGGAGGCCACGGCAAGAATGGGATACCTTCCCCGGCAGGATGCGCTTAGCCGCTGCGGCAGTATGGGAATCGCCATTCCGGGCGGTAAGTTCAGGCTGCTCGGGGATGACGGAAGGGAGATAGAAGAGGCCGGAGTGACGGGAGAGCTGGTTTACGAGGGGAAAAATGTGATGATGGGATATGCAAAGGACAGAAAAGACCTTTCGGAAGGCGATGACTGCGGCGGAATTCTATTTACCGGCGATATGGCGAAGCGCGATGAAGAGGGCTTTTACTATATTGAGGGAAGAAAGAAGCGGTTTTTAAAACTGTACGGCAACCGGATCAGCCTGGACGGCACGGAACGTCTTTTAAAGCAGAACTTCGGAGACTGCGGATTTGCCTGTACCGGGAATGATGAGGGCATGAACATTTTTATGGCTCCGGCCGGAGCGGAAGAACCGGGAAAAGAAGAAATTGTTCTTTTTCTGGAGGGGAAAACAAAGCTGCCCGGCAGATTATTCCGCGTGGTTATGGTGGAGGAAATACCCAAGAACGAGGTGGGAAAGGTGCAGTATAAAAAGCTGGAAGAACTCCTTTAAATCAGGTATGATAGACAGTATAAACATAACAGTACGGGACCCGGCCTCCGCAATCGCTTTTCTGAGGGGGCTGAGTCCTGAAACGATGTACCGGAAAAGGAGTGGCAAGAATGGATTACGCAGAACAGTTAAGAAAGACAAACGAAACCAATCATTTTATGATTCACAACAATATCACCGCCACCATGCTGACCGGGCAGGAGGCCCAGGTCACTGCGGCAATTACGCCGGTTTCCCTGAATGCGATGGAGAGCGTCCACGGCGGACTCATGTTTATCATGGCCGAGACAGCCGCCGGTCTGCTGACGAGAAACGACGGCCGCCGCCATGTCACGGTGAACAGCTCGTTCCAGTTCCTTAAGGGAACAAACCAGGCGGAGAAACTGATTGCAAAAGCAGTTGTAATGAACCGGGGGAGGAAGATCTGCGTCTGCCGTTCCAGCGTCATGGAACCTGGGCGCGATATGGTTCTGGCAGAAGGGGAGTTTACGTTTTACTGCCTGGATAACAATTAGTCCGCTTTCGGCGAAAGATACAAACCGTTGTTGACAAATTACTGACAAGTCTCTGGAGCTTGCAAAGGTGATCCAGTCAAGATTTTCCTCCTGGGATCAGTTTGTCAACAGTTATCTGGAAGGATACGCGGCCTGGGCCGGGGCGAAGGAAGACAGACGCGCCATTTACGAAGGACTGAAGACAAGCGCATTTAACCCGTTTGCAATCGACTGGAACCTGAAACTGGAGAAATCCTGGTAAGAAAAGTCCTGGCAAGAAAAACCGGTAAGAGGTAAGAGTGAGCAAAACGGGGACAATCAGGGGACTGGCCGTCCGGTTTGCCGGGAGCGATAAGAAAATAGGCAGATAGAAAAAAAGGGTGTAAAGTCGGGAATGACAATACACCCTTTTTGTGGGGGCAAAAATATAGCAGACGGCCGGGAACGGTGTAATTACATCATTTCCCCCGCGGTAAGCTTTTGTATGGCTTTTTCAAGCCGCTCACAGCCCTTCACGATATTTTCATAGCTGTTTGCAAAAGACATACGGAGGTATCCTTCCCCTTCCGGTCCGAAGACATCTCCGGGGACAAACGCCAGTTTGGCCTCATTTAACAGATATTCTGCAATTTCGGCGGAGGATTTTCCAAGTTTCTTTATGTTAATAAAGATATAGAAAGCGCCCTTCGGGCGGCGGCAGCTGATCCCCTCGATTTTATTAATGGCATCCACGGCGTAGTCGCGGCGTCTCTGATATTCGCGGACCATCTCGTTTACCTCATCCTTCTCATCGCGGAGCGCGGCGACGGCCGCCTTTTGTACAAAGGAAGTGGCGCAGGTGGTGTTGTGCTGGTGAATCTTATTGAGGACGGCGATCAGGCTTTCCGGGGCGGCGGCATAACCCAGCCTCCATCCTGTCATGGAATATGCCTTTGAAAAGCCGTTGAGGGTGATAGTGCGCTCCTTCATACCGGGCAGGGACGCGATGCTTATATGTTTTTCGTCATCAAAGATCAGGCGTTCGTAAACTTCATCGGCCAGAACGAGAAGATTGTGGTAGGACGCAATTTCGGCCAGCTCCTTTAACACCTTTTCGGAGAGGACACCGCCGGTGGGATTGTTGGGGCTGATGATGACCAGGGCCTTTGTTTTGGGCGTGATTGCGCCCCGGATTTCGTCCAGATCGATCTGATAGTCATTTTCTTCCCGAAGGTGATAGGAAACGGGGACGGCGCCCAGAAGCTTTGGTACATTCATATAGTTGATCCAGACGGGATCCGGGATAAGAATTTCATCCCCCTCATTCAAAATGCTGCAGAGCACGTCATAGACGGCCTCGGTCAGTCCGACGCTCACAAGGATTTCCGATGCGCTGCAGTCAATCCCGTTTTGGGTGCGGAGCTTTTCCGCGATGGCCTCCCTCAGTTCCGCGATGCCGAAGTTGGAGGTATAGAATACGTCACCTGCATTGATGCTGTCGATACAGGCCTTTTTAATATACTCCGGTGTGTCGAAGTCGGGCCTTCCAATCTCAAAATGGATTACCGGTTCGCCGGCCCGCTCCATGGCGAGCGCCTTTTCATTCATTTTACGGATGCCCGAGGGAGCCAGCCGGTTCATTCGTTCTGCAATCATTTCATTCATATCCATAATCAAATACCCCTTTCCTTTATAAGCGATTTCTGCAATACCCGCCATACGGCAGGCCGTCTGTTCTGCCTTTATTATACCGGCAGTAACGTGGATAAATCCAATACAAAAATTTATATGGGTGCATAAGTAAACGGGTATAAAAACGTTTCAAAAAAGACTATGGACAGAAAAGACTATAAGAACAGCAATAGAAGAACAGCAATAGAAGAACAGCAATAGAAGAACAGCAATAAAAGAACAGCAATAAAAGAACGGCAATCAAAGTGCGGCTATAAGAGAATGCTTATACATTTATACAAATTCAAGTCTTAGACAGGGATGCACTCCCGGTGTTATGGTTAAAACAGAGAACGGAAAGAGAGAAAATTCCGTATCATTAGGAAATCAATTCATATCAGGAGGTAATGTTATGAGGCTTGTAACGATTAAAAAAGACGGCGCGCAAATGGCCGGGATTGTCACGGAACAGGGCGTATATCCAATCAGGGAGCTCAATGCCAATCAGGGGACCGCGTGGGAATGCAAAATGTTCGATCTGATTCGGGAGCAGCAGATCCCTATCCTGACCGCCTGGTACAACCAGGGAGGAAAAGAGAAACTTGAGAGCATGCCGGGCCTGGTTCCGTCCAAAGAGGTTGAATATGGCCCTCTGTACCGCAATCCCCAGCGCATATTCGGAATCGGGTTAAACTATGCGGAGCATGCCGGAGATTTGGGGGAGAATGCGCCGAAGGGGTTCCCGGGCAGCTTCTACAAACCGGCCTCCACAATCATCGGGCCGTACGACAATATCGAGATTCCGGCGCTCCCGGAAGCGGAGAAGACAACGGCGGAAGCCGAGCTGGGCATTATTCTTGGAAAAGACTGCAAATTTATCGAGGAGAGCGACTGGGAAAATTATATTGCCGGTTATACAACGGTTCTCGATATGACGGAGGAGTCCATCATCCGCCAGAATCCCCGGTTTCTCACGATATCCAAAGGATTTGACACCTTTTTCAGCTTTGGTCCCCAGCTCGTGACGCCCGACGAGGTGCCGGACGTGCTGAAACTGAGGGTGCAGACCGTACATAACGGCAGAGTCCACGCTGAAAATGTGGTAAACAACATGACTCACAAACCGTCCCGCCTCGTCTCACTGGTTTCCCATCTTCAGGGATGGAAGGCGGGAGACGTCCTTTCCACGGGAACTCCGAGGGCGGTCCAGATAGAAGACGGAGATGTGGCGGAATGCCGTATTGACGGTCCGGACGGCTTTGCCATGGAGCCGCTTAAAAATCCCGTAGTGGATTTAAAGAAAAAAACAGGAAGATAAACAAAGCAGGAAAAATGGAAAGGAGATAATATTATGGACCTGGGATTAAAAGATAAGGTAGCCATTGTCTGCGCATCCAGTTCGGGGCTGGGCAAGGCGATCGCCACGGAACTTTGCCGTGAGGGAGCCAGAGTTATGCTGTTTTCCCCATTCGAGGAGCAGCTTAAAGAAGCTCAGGCGGAGATAGAAGAGAAGACCGGCAACAGGCCGGAGTATTTTACCGGAGATATTACAAAGGCGGAGGATATTAGGAAACTGGTGGTAACCACAACCGAAAAACTCGGCCCGGTTTACGCCCTGATGAACAACACCGGAGGCCCGGCCCCGGGGCCGTTTGACAAGTTTGGCGACGAAGACTGGCAGTATGCATTTGAGCTGTGCCTTCTTTCCTATGTCCGTCTTGTGCGGGAGTGCCTGCCGATTATGAGGGCCAACGGCGGAGGGAGAATATTAAATTCCACTTCATCCTCAGTAAAAGCTGTGCTCGACAATCTGATTCTCTCCAACACCTTCCGGATGGGGGTAGTGGGGCTTGCAAAGACCCTGTCCCAGGAACTGGGAGGTGACGGCATCCTGGTCAATGTGATTGGGCCGGGAAGAATCGGTACGGCAAGGATTGATCAACTGGATCGGGTCCGGGCCGAAAAAGCCGGAAAGACCGTGGAAGAGATACAGGAGTCCGCATTTGCCAATATCCCCCTGGGCCGCTATGGGAAGCCGGAGGAATACGGCAAGCTGGCCGCTTTCCTTCTGGCGCCCTCCAATACTTACATTACAGGCCAGACCGTGCTTGTAGACGGCGGTCTTGTCAAGGCGATCTAAAATAAGAAACATGAAGCGCGTTACCATTCACAGTCCTGCTGAAAAAGCAGTTCTATGAACAGTAACACGCTGCGCGATGCACAGAAACGGCAAAAAACACCTCGCGGGATATCGGCTGTAAATAGTAACTGAAGCGCTTCTAATACTGGGCCGCCCGTCTCCGGGACAGCGCCGTTCTTGTTCACGGTAACCTGTCGCGGGGACGGGCGGCTCAGCCAATTATAATTATTCCGTATCCTGCCTGCCGGTCTTACAGCGGCATTCTCACGGATTTACCCCTTCCAGCATCACGAATTTCATAAAATCTTCCGTCAGCACGGACGGAGCGGGCAGTTTCTTAAACGACAGCCAGATTTCACGTTCCGCCATCTCGTCACCCAGCTTATAATAGTTCAGTTTTCCACTCTCCTCCGTATAATCGAGAAGCGTATTCCGGAAAAATGTAATCCCCTGTCCGTTTTTTGCAATATTGTAGGCCGTCAGCATCTGGTCGAGGAAGAGGCTGGCCTTTGGCTCAAAACCGGCATGGCGGCACAGTTCCATGGCTCTCCTGTACATATCGTGCTGCTTTTTCAGAAGGAGGAACGGTTCGTCCTTCAGCAGAGACAGGTCGGCGGCAGGAATGCTTTTATCGAGAAAACTCAGATCCCGTATCTGGGAACTGGTGATCCGGTATGGTTCCAGCTTTTTATTTACCTCAAAGAGGGCGGGTACGGCGAGAAGAATATATTCTTTGCCGAGGGAGACGGACTCAAAGGTCTGCTGATCCAGGGACTCCACATCCACAATCAGATCCAGTTCCCCCGATTTCAGCCTTTCCTCCATCTCCGTGATGCCTGTTTCAATCAGATTGATGGTACAGTCGGAATTGTGCCGCTGATAGCGTTTGATCATGCCGGGGAGGACATAGGTGCAGAAGTAGGCGGAGCTTCCGAGATTCAGCGTGCCGCTCCTGATTCCCGCCTCTGAGGCGAAATACAGTTCAATCCGTTCTTCAATAGCGGCGATTTCCCCGGCGGCCGCGATATAAAATTCCCCGGCCGGAGTGAGGGTGACGGGAGTGACGCTTCGGTTAAACAGGGGAACGCCGTAAAGCTCGGACTCCAGCTTTTTTATCGAGGCGCTCAGGGCAGGCTGGGAAATAAAGAGCTTCTGGGCGGCCTTTGAAAAGCTGCCTTCCTGCCAGACCGTATAGACATATTCGTAGTTGCGGTTTTTCATGGGGATACCTCCTGCCAGCTCGATTACAAATCTGAGTTTTATTATAAAGTGAAACCGGCAAAAATGCAATCGGACAGAGGCAAAGGGAGGCCGGGACACGGTGTTTTTGTTACGGTCACAGGCAGAGAGACAGGCAAAACGGAAGTGTCCGCCATCGAGGGAAATTACAGTAAACAATACCTTTATGCCATGATTTGTCTGGCTTCGGCCAGAGATTTCCCAAGGCGTATCATCTCCGTCATTTTCGCTTCCTTTGCAGCGATTTTCCCGGCGGCCTCAAGAACGGGCTTTAAATGTTCCGCCGGAACCGCAACGGCGCCGGTCCGGTCGATCAGGATCAGGTCGCCCGGCATGATCTGCACATTCCGGATGGAGACAGGGACATTGACGCCCTCTGTCTCGATATCGTAAGCGCTTTTGACGGGAGAGGTTCCGCCGCAGAGAACGGGGAAGTTCAGTCCGGCGATCTCCTCGGCATCTCTCAGACAGCCGTTTGTAATCTCGCCGGTCACTCCGCGCATCTGTGCCCGCAGAGCCAGAATAGCCCCTCCGGTGCAGACGTCCGTGATATCTCCCATATCGATGACAAGCAGATCGCCCGCCTGTGTCTGCCCGTCAATGACCGCTCCCTGGCGGGCCAGATTATTACCGTCCCAGGGAGTGCGCCTGCGTATCTGCCGGATGGTAAAGGCAAAACCCGCCGCCGGGGGCTGATCTGCATTCAAAGGGGCGAGTCCCAGAATGGCGCCTCTGGCAAGTCCGAGGCTGTCCATTGCATCGGAAATATTACCGGTGGGAAATTGAATATAAGAGCCAATCCAGTATTTTTTTTCTTCTAATGTCATATAAAAGGTTCCTCCTTAAAGCAGGCTGCAAAGCACGTTAAGCCGGTCTGCCTTGTCAAGGTTCATGATTTCGCGGTAAATGGCCTCTGTCCTTTCGGTACCAAGTCTCGGATTCAGGATTTCTCCGTATTTTTCAAAGACCTCTTTTTCGGATTCGTCCAGATTCAGCTCATGGCCCAGCAGATAAGTGGAGTTCGAGAATTTCCGCCCGTCCTTTAAAAGGATCGTAGCCCTGCCTCCCCGTGACGGTGTGAATTCATCATTGGGGATCATCTCCATCCGATCGAGCAGATGTAAAACATCGGGATTTTGGACCGCCTCGTCGGTGAAGGTCTCCATGGTCACCCGGCCGAATACAATCTGGGCGGCTGCCGTGAACGGAATACTGAACTTGCCCTCCAAACCCGTTTTCGGATGGGTGATACCCACCAGGCGGATGGCGCGGGGATACGGTTCGAAGACTATTTTTTCGATTTCTTCCGGTTTGATCTGATGTTCCGCGATCATTTTTTTACAGTTGATGATGCCGCTGTGGGTTGGGGCTCCGCAGGGATACCGTTTAAAGCGCAGCTCATGGATTCCAAAAGGCCCGGACAGCCGTTCCATCATTTTTTCCGCGGATGCATTGGCAGACAGACCGCTTAAAAAATCGGTGTCGAAAAGGTCGGCCCTGCCGGTAAATCCCTTCTTTGCAAGAAGCGCCGCCATAAGGCCGTTCTTAGCCGCCATTCCGGCCGCCATCGGCTTTGCCATGGTGCCGAAGTTAAGCTGGATGCCGCTCATGAGGCCTGCCGAGATTCCGAAGGCATTGCACATCTGTTCCGGCGTCAGTTTAAGGATTGCACCCGCGGCAGCGGCAGCGCCGAAGATTCCGATCGTGCCCGTGGCATGAAAGCGTCCGATATTATAATGCTCCGGCATGACGGCGGCGGAGACGGCCACCATGATCTGCATCCCGTTAATGGAACCGTTTATCAGTTCCATCCCGGAGGCTCCGGTTATCTGTGCGGCCGCCAGAGCCGCGGGAAATACGGGGGACGACAGGTGGAGGGAAAGGAAATCATGGATATCGTCAAAGTCGATGGCATGGGACAGGGTTCCGTTGATCAGGGCGGCGTAAAGCGGGGAAGTGCGTTTATTCTGTCCAATCAGGACACAGTCTCCCGAGGCATGTTCCTCGCCGGCCATATCCATCAGAAGGCCGGCGGATTTTTCTTTGCAGCCGGAGACGGCGGCGGCCAGCCAGTCTAAGAAGGAGAGCTTTGTCATGCGCAAGTCCTTTTCAGTCAGCTGCTCGGTGTGATCGCAGACGGCATATTCGGCCATCCGCAGAGTATAGAACTTGTCTTTTCCTATTTTTTCTTCCATTAAAAGACTCCTTTTACGGTAATGATGACGGTACTCCATGCAAAGGAAGGCACCGAATCGTTCAGTTACGTTTATAAATACAGTCCCCGGTATATTTGAAGGACATGTCCATAATCAAGCGGTACAAAATTATTGTTCATCAGCCTTGTCTGTCCGGTGACGACCTCATCCGCCCAGCGCGCAAGCATATCGTGATCCGCTCCGTATTCTTTCAGTGTTTTACAGCTTAAGATTCTGGAAAGCAGTTCGAACATTCTGTCAAATGCCTCCGGAGCCGGACAATGAAGAATACGGCCGATTTCCTCCTCGAGAAGGCGGATGGCCCCGTCGCGGCGGATGCTTAAGTATTCGCGGATAACCCCGGCAAAGACCGCATAATTGGCCTCGCCGTGGGGGACGTGGAAGGTGCCGCTTAACGGATAGCTCATCGAATGCACGGCGCCGCATCCTGCGGTTCCAAAGGCCAGCCCGGCAAAGCCCGAGGCGGTGAGGAAATCACCCAGCAGCGGAAGTCTTGCATCGGGACCTTCCTCTGCGATTTTCAGATATCCGTTCAGAATCATTTGAACCGCCCGGTATCCGAACAGTCTGGTGTAGTCCGTAGCCTTCGGTGACAGGCTGGATTCCACCGCATGGATCAGCGCGTCGACGGAGCTGGTGGCAAAGACCTGATAGGGCAGTTTTTCAAGCAGTTCCGGAACCATCACAGCCTTGTCTGCATACAGCGCGTCGCCTGCAAGTCCGATTTTCGTATTTTTTCCCGGAAAGGCGAGAATGGAAATATTCGTCATTTCGGATCCGGTTCCACAGGTGGTGGGAACGAGGATCAGTTCCTTATCCCTGACGACGGGCAGCTCCCCGGCGTAGAGTTTTTCGATGGGAGAGGTATGTTTGAGGGCCAGTATTTTGGAGATGTCGAGGACGGTGCCTCCGCCGATTCCGATAATCCGGCGTGGAGGCGTCATTTTCCGAATATCGGAGATCATGGCCTCCACCATCCCGTCGCTCGGCTCGCCGAGACCGTATTTTTCCTGATAGATGACGTTACAGGGGAGAGCCAGCGATCCAAAAAAGGGCTGGTAGATAAATTCGTTGGTGATAACCAGATCTCCCTCGCCAAGGGAAAATGTCTCCGCAAATGAACGGACATTTTCAAAACGGTGAAGCTCCGGCTTAAAAATGATCTGCAGCATTGGTAAAGCTCCTTTCGTTAAATGATGTATCGCTGCCGTTTCCACTGTGTGCAGCAATTATTCCGCGTCTTCTTCCTGGAAAAATTCATCCAGCGTCAGCATGGCCATACGGAATGACGGAAATCCGCCCATTGTGAGGACCTGCTCCACCGTAGCCAGGATTTCGCGTTTTGTCGCGCCGAACTGATGGGCCAGTCTGGCGTGGGCCAGAATGACCGGTTCCTGTTTCAGGATGCATGCCATAGCCACGTTGATAAGTTCACGGTATTTGCGTTCCAGGGAATCGTTGTCGTTCACGAGATAGGTGCGCCACTCCGTAATGCGGTTGTTGAGCTCAGGGTCCAGTTCCCCGAGGATAGTCCAGTGATTGCGGTTTGCCATGATAAAAACCTCCTTTAAATTCAGTATTTGTATTTTCTGATTGATGGTTCACCCGGGAAACCGGCGTTGTGACTGTCTGACGGTGAAACAGGCTCTCCGGAAAAAATCCAGGGAGCCTGTTTCACCGTGATTGTCCGCCCGTCTCTCCGTTTAAGGTCATTTTAAAGGAGAATACAGCGGTTGTAAAATATGGAATAGTGATAAAACCATAGGAGATGCCTATACTAAATCAAATTGCCGCGTGTCGTACATGGAAACTGTCATCTTGCGGACTGGGCCAGAATTTCCTTAATCAGGGCATCCACGGCAATCTCCGGCTTTCTCTTTCTGTTTGTCAGGACGCCGAAGTGGATTTCCGATGCATCCGTTATTTCCAGAGGGAAAATGGCTCCCGTTTTGACATAGATATCGCCCAGCAGCGAGATGTCGGGACCGAATCCCACCGCTTCCGTCTGCATGACAAAATGTTTGATGGATTCCGGATTGTGGGTGGTTGAAAGGATATTGGGGGTACCGTACTGGCTGATTTGTTCCAGACAGTAGCGGTGCAGGGCAAAATCATTCCCATACAGGAACAACTGGAACGGCAGCAGCTCCTTGAAGGTGATTTTCTTACGGCCGGCCAGCATGGACTGGGCGCCGACGTAGGCCATCAGCTTTCCGTCGAACAGGGACTGGAAAAGCAGCTGGTTCTCCCTGTCGAGGTGCTTCTTTCCGTGGAGGGCAATCAGGCCCAGGTTTACCTCGCCTTTGAGACAATCCTTCACCGTCTTTTCCGTGCCCTGCTCGCAGATGCGGATGGAGACATTGGGGAAAATGCGGCGGTAGTCTGAAATGACCCGGGGCAGCAGCACCGAGCTTAAGCTGGGAATCACTCCGATGGTGACCGTGGTGGTGAGCTGGCTGTAATCGCTGGCCGAAAGTTTTTCTATCTCACCGACTTCTTTTAGAACCTCCCTGGCATGGGCAATGACCTGAAGGCCGATCTGAGTCGGCACCGCTCCTGTCCTGTAACGGTTGAAAAGGGTGAGATTCAGCTCCTTTTCCAGGGCGGTGACCGCCTGGCTGATGCTGGGCTGGGCGATAAAAAGACGCTCGCTGGCCAGCGTAAACGAGCCCGTGTCCGCAATCTCTATAATGTACCGTAACTGTTCCAAACGCATTGTTGTTTCCTCCTGCAGCCGGCAAGAAATGGAAGATTTATCCGCCTTGCCCGTCCTGAACCTGATCTATAATGTATCTGTAACGTAATAATCTAACTATAACGTATTGTGAAAGGGAAATGCAAGGAAAATTTCTCTTTAAGATAGGCATTGCCTATATCTGTATATAAATTAGATATTTTACACGATTAGGGTTAAGGGATATACTATAGTCAGTCAATGAGACGGTATTACCGAGTATCCGGAGATTCGCATACCGCATTGGTAGGTATAAACTGAAAACGAGAGAAAGAGAAAAGACTAACATCACGAAGGAGAAAACACTATGACTTCCCTTATCACAGCACCATCGCTATGGGCACTTGTGCCCATGATACTTTTCCTGGTTCTGACACTGCGGGGCAAAAACTATACGCTCAGTGTCGGAATTGCAGCCATACTCGGCTGTATCCTGATGGGACAGGGGCCTGCGGAATTTGCGGGCATTCTGGTAGACAACCTGGGGGGGAACCCTTGGCCAGGTCGGCCTCATTATTATGTTCGGCAGCGGTCTCGGCCTTGTCATGGACGCCGCCGGAATCAACGAGGTAATTGTAAACTTTGTAGTAAAGAAAATCGGTGTCAACAGCGAGCGAAAAGGAATGTTCGCCTGCTACCTGGTTTCTCTTATTATGGTGGTCCTGATTGGAACGCTGAACGGCGGAAATGCCGTGGTGGCGCCAATCATTCTTCCCATCGTGGCAGCAGCGGGGCTGACGCCGACAACCGTCTGCTTCCTGATGTTTAACGCCGGCCTCGTGGGCGTTACAATCGGACCGTTCTGTTCCGCAGTGGCGGCGGCGCTGGGCGTCAGCGGCCTGAGCTACCAGGACTACATGCTTTACTCGGCAATTCCCTATTCACTCGTATGGACTATCGTCAGCTTTATGATTGCCATCAGGATCCAGAAGAAGACAAAGACGCAGGGAGAGAAATATGAGGCGGTGGAGATTCCGACGGAATTTCACGCAACCGTCCGCCAGCGCAATGCCTGTATCGGTTTCCTCACCGCTTTCGTTGTCTGCCTTATCTACGGATTGATTGCCGGCAGCACAATGAAATACGTAATGTTTGTCATCCTGTTCCTCAGCGCCGTTGTGGGCTGCTTTATAAAACAGCCGTATGATAAGACGATCGCCCTGTTCGGCCGGGGCATGGGAAAGATGGGCGGCATGTTCCTTTCCTTCCTTCTGACCGGCGTTATGATTGATACAATCAGCCTGGGAGGAGGCTGGGAGGCGCTGTCCGACCTGATTCTCCACATCATAGGCTCCAACGGCAAATACCTGCTGATGGTGATTGCATCCTTTGTAGGAGGATTCGGCGTGGAGGGCGCAGTGGTGACACAGATGCAGATTATCCAGAGTGCGTTCTGGGATATCGCTTCCAATATGGGTATTCCGATGACGGCATGGTCCATCGTACTGATTGCAGCTGTGCGCATTACCTCCATTGTTTATCCGTCGGCCAACTATGCGGCACATCTCGGCTTTGCCAGAAGTGAGAACATGAAAACCCTGCTGGTGGCGGGATGGATTACGGCCGCCATCATGATGGCATTCGTGCCTGTCTGGGGATTTGTAGTGATTAATTTCCTTTCATAACAGATATTACATAAGTCCCCTATTATTTTCTTGAAACAACGAAAAGCACGCTTCGCGAACTTTTCATTGCCGCTCAATTAAAGAAGAGGCGGTGCATCTTTCCGGTGCACGGCCTCTTCTGGTATGTATGGAAGTGGAAAGAGGCGGCCGGTATCGGGTTATCGGCCCGAAGCTGCGGCACTCGAAGCCAACTGGGATTTAAAAACGAGTCCGGCGATGACGGCGGCGAGGATATGGCTGATTAAAACTGCGGTCCATATTCCGGGAAGCCCGAACCCCGCATAGGAGAAAAACCATGACAGCGGCATACGGACAACAATGTAATATAAGACCATGCATACCATGCTTTTTAAGGGTTTTCCCATTCCGTTGACGGCGCCTAAAAAGCAGTTTGTAATGGTATTTAAAACATAGCCAATCCCGACAATCATAAAATAGCCTCCGACGATCTCCGAAACGGCGGGGCTGTTAACAAACAGGGCCGACAGACTGCGCGAGAAACAGACAATAATCAGGGAAAGAACAACCAACAACCCGCCGCCGAAGAAAAGTGCGGTTTTCAGATAATCCTTTGCGCGGTCGATGCGCCTGCCGCCGGTACATTGGCCGACAATTGTTGTTAAAACCATGTTGAGCGCCATAGCGGGATAGAAGAGAATCGTCTCCAGTTTGCCGGTAATACCGTAAGCCGCCAGCGCGGTGATGCCGTATCCGCTGACAAGCGCGGTTAAAAAGCCGGTGCTGAAGGCCGGAATACTCTGTTGAAAAGCAGCCGGAATCCCTTTTGAAAAGTAGGGGGCAATATACTCTCTCCGAAACGCGGACAGGCGGAAGGCAAACAGCTTTTTGCGGAACAGGTAAACGAGCATTGCCAGCAGGCAGACGCTCTGCGACAGTATCGTCGCAATAGCCGCGCCGGAAAATCCCAGAAAATGGATGAAGATCGGATCGAGTATGGCATTCAGCACGGTGCAGAGCAGCATGGCCGCTGCCTGAAAAACCGAATTGCCGAAGCTCCTGAGTACGGCGGTGAAATAGCAGTACAGATAAACCGCCAGATAGCCCAGGAGATAGACTGCCAGATAATCATAGGCCATCTGAAACGTTTCCGCCGGAGTTTTTAAGAAGAGTAAGAGCGGTTTCAGGGACAGTTCGAGTCCGGCTGTGATAAACAGTGCAAGAAACACGGAGATAATGAGCGATGTGGCAATCATATTTTCCGTCTGTTCCTGTTCTTTGGCGCCGATTGCATGGGAGAGCAGAATCGCGGTTCCGTTTGTAATGCCCATTGCAAATGAATTTAAAATCAGGATAATGGGAGTTGAGTTGGTCAGCGCCGCATATGCCGTTTCTCCGAGAAGGTTTCCAATCCACAGACTGTCGACCAGATTGTACGTCATGTTCAGAAACATTGCAGCCATCATGGGAAGAGCCATAGCCAGTAAGCAGCGCCGTGTGCTGCCGTTAATAAAATCGATTTGTGTCTTCATAGAGTGACTCCTTTCTTAAACATGAATGAATATCATTCACTTAAACTGCTTTTTATATCCCCGCCATGATGCGGGGATGCTGCCGGATAATAATTAGTCTTTGGATGCAAATAAAATGTCATTAAAAAATTTTTTGATACGTTTGACGCGTTCTTCTCCCGGAATCTCCGTCTGCATCAGCATGCCGAGCTGGCCATATACGAAGAAAGAAGCGGCAGTCAGAGTATCTTCAAGATGCACCTCACCGCACTCATTCGCCAGGTCAAACTGAGCCTGGACAATGGGAAGCATTTTGGCACAGACGGCCATGGAAAGCTGGTTGTGTATCTTTTTTCCCTCCGGTCCGTGACAGAGTTTATAAGTATAATTGTCATTTTTCTCCGTATCCAGGAAGGTCGGCATCCGGGTAATCAAATCCTTAAGTGTTATTTCACCGTGGTTTAAAATGGAGGCCATCCGGTCTGCCAGCGTCTGTGCATACTGGTCGATTGCCGTGTCAAACAATGCTTCCTTAGAGGGAAAGTAGCGGTAGCAAAGTCCCTGCGCCACATTCATCTCTTTTGCGATATCGGAAATTGAAGTTTTTTCATATCCTTTTTCGTAGAATAACCGGGTTGCGGTTTCTAATATTTCCTGCCTTCGTTCCTCTGGTTCCTTTGTGATACGAGGCATATATCCACCTCCTTTGAGCTCAGGTTAAGAATAACACAAATTACCCTGCATGTCAATGAATCATATTCATTCGAAATTTCTTAAACAGGGAGGGGGAGACGGCGGCCCGTCGGAACCACAGTGGACGGGGAGGAAAATATGTGCTAGAATTCGCTTAAGGATAATGGGAAAAACATTTACAGCGGCGGGGCAATGCCCTGGCCGGAGGTTATGACGGGAGGTTTCTATGGATATTCAATTAAGAAAATGGCGGCAGGCAGATAAAGAACGGCTGGTGAAAATTTGCAATGGGACGGACCGGAGCTACCTGGCGGACAGACTGCCCTTCCCGTACACGGAGAAAGACGCCGACTGGTGGATTGGAATGGTCGGGGAGCAGGACGGCAGGACCGGAATATTCCGCGCCATTGTTGCGGATGGCGAGTACGTTGGAAATATAAGCATAGAGCAGAAGAGCGATGTCTACCGCCGCGACGGAGAGATAGGATATCTGCTTTTAAGTGACTGCTGGTCCAGGGGAATTGCTACGGAAGCGGTCCGGCTGATTTGCCCGATTGCCTTTAAAGAACTGGATATAATCAGAATAACGGGACAGGTATACGAACCGAATGAGGCGTCCAAAATGGTTCTTAAAAAGAATGGGTTTATTCATGAGGGAACGCTTAAAAACGCGGTGACGAAAGACGGTCGGATTTATAACCTGTGTATATTTGGAAAATGCATTCAGGAGCAGGAGGAAAACGCGGTAAAACTGTAAGAGAAGGGGAGAGGGGAATCGGTATGCTGATACGAACTGCGAAAAAGGAAGAACTGGAAAAGGTTGTTTTGCTTTATAATTCCATGATTGACGGAATGCAGAACGAAAAGTATAAACCCGGATGGAAGAAGGGTATCTATCCGGACGAAAAATTTGTTCAAGAAGCGATTGAAAAGCAGGAACTGTATGTCGGTATTTCAGATGGTGAGTTTGTCGGAGCCATGGTGGTGAATCATGAGGCTGCCGGGGCCTATGAAACCGTTGAGTGGAAAGCCGCCGCAAAGCCCGGGGAAGTGACGGTCATACATGCCCTGGGAATATCACCCCGGCATCAGAGACAGGGACTGGCAGGGGAAATGGTAAGGGATGCCATTGACCGCGCTCCCGAAAACGGACAGAAAGCAGTCCGTCTCGATGTGCTGGCAGGCAATGTTCCGGCACAGAAATTTTATCTGTCATTAGGATTTGAATACCGCGGTACGGCGCGGCTGTATTACGAGGATACGGGACTGACGGAGTTCCTGCTGTACGAATATGTAGTTTAGATAATGACGGCTCCCGGGCGGATCATTCACGGCCCTTTTCTCCTTTCCAGCAGCCAGACAAGGAGGCAGCCGGTGAAATAGCAGAGAATATCCCCGACATCGAAGGTGGAACCCAGAACAATCATGGCTAACCGGTAATGTTCAAGCCCCAGCAGTCTGCCCAGGTGGAAATACTGGAGAATTTCAACGGCCACTGCGAAGAAAAATACATACCAGATCATATTTTTCTTTCCATAGGGGTGCACAACCCTCAAAAAGGTGTAGATTAATATTGAAACCAGTATATCTCCGACATAGGGGCGGATAAAGCGGTCATGGACGTAGATGCCGATAAACAGTTCGATGCATAAAAGGACGAGAAAGGCGCCCAGGTAGCGCAGACGGATGATGGTCGTGTTTTTTAAATTCATAAGTTACCTCCCTAAGTGCTCATAGTATATCACGAAATTTGTTGGATTTATAGTTTTAGGATTATTTTCCATTTGACAGAAGCAGTTTAGTATGATATATTACGATAAAATAAATTATGATCGTGAGGTGTGTGTTTGTTAAGTGTGTTAATTGCAGGAAAAGCAGCAAAATAGTTGCATAAAGA
Source organism: uncultured Clostridium sp. (assembly GCF_900547735.1). Classification (GTDB taxonomy): domain Bacteria; phylum Bacillota; class Clostridia; order Lachnospirales; family Lachnospiraceae; genus Otoolea. The sequence goes on from NZ_URHZ01000042.1 coordinate 44,086, forward strand.
GCGGCAGTTTCTGGCGTCTTACGCTGGAAGTCTACCCTTTTATCGGCATGTCTGTGGCCGATGAAATCTGCATTTACCACCACTTCATACACAAACCTGAGGTTGAATTGAAGGGAGCGGTAGCTCCTTTTTTCATTGTTCAAATAATGAAATACTCCGGTCAAGCCGGCGGAAGTATTCAGCCTCAATATCTTTATGGGTATAAGTCTGTGAACGTGGGTAAACGCGGCCATAGGCTTATTTTATTGGTGGCAATGAAAAGTTCGCGAAGCGTGCTTTTCGTTGTTGATTACAGGAGGAAATACTTTGAACAGAGAATTTGAAATATTAGAATTTAATCATATATTAGAGCAATTAGAAGAACTTGCATACACGGAAAAAAGCAAGGAAAAGATCAGGGAATTGAAACCATATCTGCGGGAGACCGATGTGAAAGTGGCTCTGCGGGAGACGACGGAAGCCAGGAAGATGCTGGATGCTCTGGGGAATCCGCCTCTGGTGTCACTGGATCAGGTGGAATCGCTTTTAAGTACAGCGGAAAAGGAAGGATGCCTGACGGCGGAACAGCTTGAATATATAGCGATCACACTGACCGCGGTGGAGAGGCTGAAAGATTTCCTGTGCCGGGGAAAATATCTGGAACTGGGCCTGGCGTATTACGAGACGGATCTTGATCCGATGACGGATATCAAAGAAGAGCTGACGGCGGCCGTCCGGAATAACCAGGTTCAGGACTATGCCAGCAAATTCCTGAAGGACACGAGAGAGCTGATTGCAAGAACGGAAGAAAAGATGCGCACAAAGGCGGAATCCGTTCTGAAAGCCAATAAAGATGCCGTGTCGGAGCAGTTTATAACATCGCGGAACGGACGCATCTGCATCCCGGTCAAGAAGGACTGTAAATTCCGTATTCCGGGAATTGTAATCGATAAATCATCCACCGGCTCCACGCTGTTTGTCGAACCGGTTTCCGTGGCAAAGTACGGAGAGGAGCTGCAGCTTTTAAAACTGGATGAGGAGAACGAGGTCAGAAGGATTCTCTATACCCTGACCGCGATGGTAGCGGACCAGAAAGAAATGTTTTACCAGAATATCAGAATCATAGAAAAACTGGACTATATTTTTGCCAAGGGAAAACTGAGCGCCCTTCAGGACGGAAGTGTTCCTGCCATAAATCTGGAGCGGAGAATTCGAATCAGAAAAGGACGCCACCCGCTTCTCGACAGAGAGGTCTGCGTGCCTCTGGATTTTGAGATAGGGGGAAAGACAAGGGGCGTCATCATCACGGGACCGAACACCGGCGGAAAGACGGTTGCCATCAAAACGGTGGGGCTTTACTGCCTGATGGCCCAGTGCGGCCTGCACCTTCCATGTGAGGAGGCGGATATCTGCATGAACAGCCAGGTGCTCTGTGATATCGGAGACGGACAGAACATGACGGAAAACTTGTCCACGTTCTCGGCCCATATTACAAATGCACTCGATATTTTGAGGAAGGTAAACAGAGACAGCCTGGTGGTAATGGATGAGCTGGGCTCGGGAACCGATCCGGCCGAAGGAATGGGAATTGCGATCGCCATTCTGGAAGAACTCAGGAAAAGCGGCTGCCTGTACCTTGTTACAACCCATTACCCGGAGGTAAAACAGTACGGTGAGACTGCGGAGGGCGTTTTAAATGCAAGGATGGCCTTTGACAGGGAAACCCTGAAACCCAAATACCGCCTGGAAATAGGCCGGGCCGGGGAAAGCTGCGCTTTCTATATCGCAAAGAGCCTCGGCATGCCGGACGACATGCTGCAGAGGGCAAGCCGGGCGGCTTATGGAAAAGAGCTTCAGATGGAAAACCGGGATCCGGGCCCGGGACACTTGACGCGCCAGTCCGCCCCTGTGCTCCAGAAAGAGAAACTCATCAGGAAAAACCAGGCGGATGCGGACGCCTTCAGGCTGGGTGACTGTGTCATGGTGTATCCGGACAAAAAAACAGGAATTGTGTGCTGCGCCGCCAATGAAAAAGGCGTGCTCCAGGTCCAGATGAAAGATAAAAAAATTTGGATCAACCATAAGCGCATCAAGCTTCACGTGGCGGCCGCAGAGCTTTACCCGCCGGATTACGATTTTTCAATTATTTTCGATTCCGTGGAGGAGCGCAAGGCCAGACATCAGATGGAGCGGAAATACTGTGGGGACATGACGATTGAAAAAGAGGATCGACAGGGAGTGTAAAAGTATCATATCATGAAAAAATAGGGATTTTATTGAGGAATGAGAACGCCGCCGGGACGGTCGGGGTTCGGGATGGTGAGAGGGAG
>NZ_URHZ01000043.1 GCF_900547735.1 uncultured Clostridium sp.
GCAAGCGTTTCCCGCAGGAACTTTTTCTGCCCGGATTCCCCACCTGCGACAACCTGCAAACCGGGACTGAAGACTCACAACCTCCCCCTCACCATCCCGAACCCCGACCTAACGGCGGCGTTCTCATTCCTCAGTTAAATCCTCATTTTACAAAGATTTTTCGTGAAAAAACGTTGCTATTTTTCCGATGAATCTATATAATGAGAAAGGACATTGGCAAGTGTAAAAATTTTGTTAAAAATGAAAGGAGTGAACATAATGGAAGGCCGAAGTCATAAGACGGAATCAGATGGCAGCCACCCTGAACCGAAGGCAGCGCGTACTTCGTTTTTTCGTTGTGGGCACTGCCGTTCTTAGGTTGTTTTTTCTGTTTCCAAAATGAGTAAAGAATAAATTCAGTAACTGTGAAGGCACTGAACAGTTACAAATTTTGGAAGGGGAAGATCATGTTAGATGAAGAGATCAAAATTGAAGAAAAAATTGAAGAGCTCCTGAAGCTGGCTGCCGATAAAAAGTACAGAGATTTGAAATCGCAGCTTGTGGAGATGAATGAGGTGGATATCGCCTCCTTTATTGAGGAACTCGATTCGGAGAAGACGGTGGTTGTCTTCCGAATGCTGTCGAAGGAACTGGCAACGGAGGTTTTTGCCTGCCTGCCGGTCGACAAGCAGCAGCATATTATTACAAGTATTACCGATTATGAGCTGAGGGGTATCATTGACGACCTCTATGTGGATGATGCGGTTGACATGGTGGAGGAACTTCCCGCCAGTATTGTCAAACGTGTTCTGCAGAATTCAAGCCCCGATACGAGGAAGCTCATCAACCAGTTTTTAAATTATCCGGAGAACAGCGCCGGAAGTGTTATGACGGCCGAGTATGTGGGCCTGAAAAAGCAGATGACCGTAGAAGAGGCGTTTGCCTATATTCGGAAATACGGTGTGGACAAGGAAACGATCTATACCTGCTATGTTATGGATGAAAAGAGACAGCTTGAGGGCGTTGTAACGGTCAAGGATCTGCTGATGAACCCGTATGACACGGTTCTGGGAGATATCATGGATGTCCATGTCATGAAGGCATATACGACGGAGGACCGGGAGGAAGTGGTGGACACGTTCAACGAGTACGGACTTTTGAGCCTTCCCGTTGTGGACAAGGAAAACCGCCTGGTGGGTATTATCACGGTCGATGACGTCATGGATGTCATGGAACAGGAGGCAACGGAGGACTTCGAGAAGATGGCCGCCATGCTCCCCAGTGAGAAGCCGTATCTGAAAACCAGCGTATTCCAGCTTGCAAAGAACCGTATCCCCTGGCTGATGATTCTGATGGTCAGCAGTATGGTGACGGGAGGAATCCTGTTAAAATACGAGAATGCCTTTGCCGCAATTCCGCTGCTGGTAACCTTTGTCCCCATGCTGATGGACACGGGCGGTAACTCCGGAAGCCAGGCAAGCACGATGATCATCCGTGGTATGGCGGTCGGTGAGGTGGAACCTGCCGATATCCTTCAGGTAGTATGGAAAGAGCTCCGCGTGGGAGTGCTCTGCGGCGTCAGCCTGGCGCTTGTCAACTTCGTCAGACTGATGATACAGTATCCCGGAAAGACGCTGATCTGCCTGACCGTTGTACTGAGCATTTTCTTTACCGTAATCATTGCAAAAACCATCGGCTGCACCCTGCCGATCCTGGCAAAAGTAATCCACCTGGACCCGGCTATCATGGCCGCCCCAATGATCACCACGATCGTGGATGCATGCAGCCTTATGATTTATTTCCAGCTGGCCAGCCGCCTGCTGGGGATGCTGTAAAAAAGAAACCAGATTTCAATTTTATATAGTAGCGAAAAAGGATAAACCGGCTTAGCGGAGAAAAATTCTTCAGAAGAGCGGTTTATCCTTTTATGATCATTTAAAAAAGAAAGATGAGGAAGAGGAAATACATCAAAGCAGGAGAAGCGGAGAGACAGAACGCATAGGGGAGTGGCACCAGAAGAGGAGTGACACCGGCAAAGGAGCAGAACCAGCAGAAGGGAAGAAGCGACAGAGGAGCATAACCGACAAAGTAGCATAAAAAACAGAGGGGCGAAACAGGCAGCGGCCCAGAACCGACGGAGTCCTGGAAAAAACAGAAGACCAGAAATTCAGAAAAAGAAAAAACAAGAAACCGAAATACTTTAAAGTTCCAAAAACAATAGTGGCTGCGACAATACCCTCCCCCTTTGAAAAGAAGGGCAATCATCCCTCGCCCGGGACCTGGATGGCCGGCACGTACCGCGTCTTCAGTCCCGGCCGACACCTTTCGCAAAGGAGATTCTTTCTTCCTGATTCCCCGCCCACGATCCCCTAATCCGGGACTGAAGCCCTCACATCCCGTCCACCCCGCTTCGCTCTTCCCCTGATTTTTCAATAAAATCCCCTGCTTGTAAATTTTCCCTCTTCGTTATATAATGGACTCTATCAAAGATTAGGAGTGTGAAACTATGACGAAAATCAGAACAAGATATGCCCCGAGCCCGACCGGCAAGATGCACGTCGGAAATTTGAGAACAGCATTATATGCTTATTTAATTGCAAAACATGAGGATGGAGATTATCTTCTCCGTATAGAGGATACAGACCAGGAACGTTTTGTCGAGGGTGCGACGGAGATTATCTACAACACCCTGAAGGACACGGGCCTGCAGCACGACGAAGGTCCCGATCTCGGAGGAGAGTACGGTCCCTACGTGCAGAGCGAACGCCAGAAAGCCGGAATTTATACGGACTATGCGAAGGTGCTTCTGGACAAGGGTGAGGCATATTACTGCTTCTGTGACCAGGAACGTCTGAACAGCCTTAAAAGGACTGTAAACGGCGAAGAGATTATGACCTATGACAAGCATTGCCTCCATTTGTCAAAAGAGGAGATTGAGGCAAATTTAAAGGCCGGCAAACCTTATGTAATCCGCCAGAACAATCCCAGAGAAGGAAAGACAACCTTCCACGATGAGATCTACGGAGATATCTCGGTAGACAATTCGGAGCTGGATGATATGGTTCTCATCAAATCCGACGGATATCCGACCTACAATTTTGCCAACGTTGTCGACGACCACCTTCAGGAGATCACCCACGTTGTCCGCGGCAATGAGTACCTGTCTTCTTCACCGAAATACAACCGTCTCTATGAGGCATTCGGCTGGGAGGTCCCGGTATACGTGCACTGTCCAACCATAACCAATGAGGAGCACAAGAAGCTGAGTAAGAGAAGCGGCCATTCTTCCTATCAGGATCTGATTGATCAGGGATTTATTTCAGAGGCTGTTGTCAACTTTGTAGCCCTTTTAGGCTGGTCCCCTGAGAACAACCAGGAGATTTTCTCCCTGGACGAGCTGGTGAAGGAGTTCAATTATAAGAATATCAGCAAATCTCCGGCCGTATTTGACATGGTCAAATTAAAATGGATGAATGGGGAATATATCAAGGCAATGGACTTCGACCGTTTCTACGGCATAGCGGAGCCTTATATTAAGAAGGTAATCAGCAAAGATCTGGATCTCAGAAAGATTGCCTCCATGGTTAAGACAAGAGTTGAGATTCTCCCGGAGATTGAAGCTCAAATCGACTTCTTTGAAGAACTTCCGGAATACGACACCGAGATGTATGTCCACAAGAAGATGAAGACAACGAAAGAAACTTCTCTCGAAGTGCTGAAGGAGCTTCTCCCTGTACTGGAGGCACAGGAAGACTATAGCAACGACGGCCTCTTTGCAGTCCTTTCCGCTTATGTGGCAGAAAAGGGAGTTAAAACCGGATTCGTGATGTGGCCCATCCGTACGGCCGTGTCCGGCAAGCAGATGACTCCTGCCGGAGCCACAGAGATTATGGAAGTACTTGGCAAGGATGAATCCCTTAAGAGAATCAGAAAAGGAATTGAACTCTTATCAAAGTGATAAAAACATGATATGTGTTTTTCACTGCCATAAATGGTAACCTGTGTGCTCTGCGCTCAGACCGCCGTGATCAATAGATAGCTTCAAAAGGAGTGCTGGGGATTTTGAGCACTCCTTTTGAACTATAAGGCATGGGTGAAGGACAGACAAAGAACTGGATGAAGAGCCAGATTAAAATAAGATAGAGAACTGGATGAAGAACCAGATTAAAATAAGATAAAGAACTGGATGAAGAACCAGATTAAAAGCAGATAAAGAACTGGATGAAGAACCAGAAAAATCAAATAAAGAAACAGATAAAGAAACAGATAAAGAAACAGATAAAGAAACAGGATAGGATAACAGTAAATGGAATTTGGCAGGACACAGGAACAGGCGATACGCCACAGAGACGGGCCGATGATGGTACTGGCGGGGCCAGGTTCCGGAAAGACTACGGTAATTACACACAGGATCAAATATCTGACGGAGGACTGCAGAATCAACCCGTCGGATATTCTCGTTATCACGTTTACCAGGGCGGCCGCGGAGGAGATGAAGGAGCGCTATGTACGCCTGACCGGAGCGGCGCGGGGAGTTTCCTTCGGCACATTCCATGCAATTTTTTTTCAGATACTGAAGCTGGCTTACCGTTATACGGCACAGAACATTGTGCGGACGGAACAGCAGATGCAGTTCATCAGGGAACTGGCAGGGAAAGAAGAACTGGAACTGGAGGACGAGAATGAATTTGTCACCTCTGTTTTAAGTGAGATCAGCTCCATAAAGGGAGAAATGATCGATTTGAGGCATTATTACTCCAAAAACTGTCCGGATGAAACCTTCCGGAGGATTTTCAGCGGGTATGAGGAACAGATGAGACGGTCGGGACTCATTGATTTTGACGATATGATGGTCATGTGCTGGCAGTTGTTCCGGGAAAGGAAAGATATTTTGGCGGCATGGCAGAAGCGGTACCGCTATATCCTGATTGACGAGTTTCAGGATATTAACCGCCTGCAGTATGAAATCATCCGTCTCATCGCAAAACCGGAAAACAACCTGTTTATCGTCGGTGACGACGATCAGTCCATCTACCGTTTCCGCGGCGCCAGACCGGAGATTATGCTGGGATTCGAGAAAGATTATAAAAATGCGGAGCGCATTCTCCTGGATGTGAACTACAGATGTACGGCAGAGATTGCAGGTCCCTCCCTGCGTCTGATTGAGAATAATGAAAAACGTTTCAAAAAGAACATAAGGACCGCAGGTGCAAGGGGAAAAAATATTATCACCAAGATCTGGCAGGACAGCTTTGAAGAAAACAACCGGATTGCCGGGGAGATAAAGCAATACCTGGCTGCCGGGTATCAATACAGTGATATCGCAGTTCTCTACAGGACCAACTCAGGCCCCAGGCTCCTGATGGAAAAACTGATGGAATATAATCTTCCCTTCAGGGCAAAAGACACCGTGCCCAATCTCTATGAGCACTGGATATCAAGAAATATACTGACCTATATAAAAATTGCCCTGGGAAGCCGGGAAAGGTCCGATTTTCTTCAGATAATCAACCGTCCCAACCGGTATATCAGCCGCGACAGCCTGCGTAACCAGACGGTGGATTTTGGAGAGCTGAAAAGCTGGTACGGTGAAAAAGACTGGATGGTGGACCGGATCGAGAATCTGGAATACGATCTCAAAGCAGTGAGCCGCATGTCGCCTCTGGCAGCGGTAAACTACATACGCCAGGGAATCGGATACGACAATTTTCTGGAGGAGTATGCCGGTTTCCGCAGAATGAAGCCGGAGGAACTTTTGGAGACGGCGGATCAGCTCAAAGAGAGCGCCGCAGGATACAAGACATATGAGGAATGGTTCCGCCATATCGAGGACTATGCGGAAGAACTGAAACGCCAGGCATCGGCCGGAAAAACATCGGAAGAAGATGCGGTCACACTGGCCACGATGCACGGCTCAAAAGGGCTGGAATTCAAAATCGTCTATATTCTCGACGCCAACGAGGGAGTAACGCCCCACAGCAAAGCGGCGTTAGACGAAGATATCGAGGAGGAGAGACGCCTCTTCTACGTCGCCATGACCAGGGCCAAAGAGCGCCTGCATGTGTACGCGGTGAAAGAGAGATACCACAAAAAAGTCGAAGTATCACGATTTGTGGAGGAGTATTTAGGATAAGAACGATGCCGCCGACGGAACGGAGGGGCGGCGGGATGATGAGAGGAAGTGTGTGTCTTCAGTTCCGGTTGGAAGGGGGAGCGTGGGGAAGCCGGAAGACTATGGCTGGAACTGAAGGGTATTACCATGACCATTTGGTGCATCCTATAAGTATGTCCGCGACAAGTGTGATCCCCACTTGACGCAAGAGGCAGTCAGGCGGCGTGAGGATGACGGGTGGGGAGAAAACTTACCGGGGGCTTCGGTCCGTGCGACACAGTGGAAGGGGGAAGAAGGGTGAAAACTTTCCGCAGGGGACCTTGGAATCCGACGGTGCTTGATGAGGTTTTTTCGAATCTAGCATCCGTTTCGCATTCCACAAGCGGAAGCGAGTCCCCGTAGGAAAATTTTCACCCTTCTTCCCCGAACGCGACAATCCCACCCAGGACCGAAGCCCCATCGATCCCCTTCCCGGTCCCGCCCGCCATCCTCACACCACCGTCCTCATTTTTCAACTAAAAGGAGCAAAAAACATTATGTCATACACCCACATCTACTGCGGCGACGGAAAAGGCAAGACAACGGCCGCCATCGGCCTGGCCGTCAGAATGGCAGGCTGCGGAGGACGCGCAGTCCTCGTCCGCTTCCTGAAGAACGACGATTCGGGCGAAGTGGACGCATTAAGGCAAATAAAGGGCATTACGGTAATTCCATGCAGGAAAACATTCGGTTTTACCTGGCAGATGACGGAGGAACAGAAACGGGAGGCCGCGGATTTTTACCGGGAGCTTTTTAAAGAGGCCTCCGACGCGGCGATTCGGTGCGCAAAAGAGGGGCAGACTCTTTTTGTTATGGATGAGGTCTGCGCCGCCGTCCGGAGCGGGCTGCTTGAGAAGGAGCAGATTCTTGAATTCCTGGATGGCTGTCCTGAGAACCTGGAGGTTGTGATGACGGGCAGGGACCCTTTACCGGAATTTACAGAGCGTGCGGATTATATATCGGAGATACGAAAGATCCGGCACCCATTTGACAATGGGGTGGCTGCGAGAAAAGGAATTGAATATTAGTACCAGATTACATCACCAACAGCGGATATGGCGTCCGCTGTCTGCGCGGCCGGCGAGGCGGCGCAGTAACCGGACAGGAGGACAAAGGATGAAAGGCGCAAGGAGCAAAACCCCCGCCAGGGTGGTGACGGCGCAGGAGAGAGAGGCTTTCAGGCAGGAGATAGAAAGACAGTTTCCGGGCTATTTGAATGAAAACCTGAAATTGACTACAATAGTTAAGATTTTTACCGGTTTGAGGGTTCTTTACGGCCTTTATTACCTTATGATTACGATTGTTTACGGCCTGTCGGTTGTGCAGGGGCTGTTCACGATATTCAGTGCGTTCGTGTTTTACCTGTGGTATTCATGGATGCTGAAGGCGGGAAAGGGAATTGCCGTCCTGATGCTCTGCTTAAGAGGATTCAGCATTGTGTCGGGAGGCGTTTCGATTCTTCAGATGTCCTTCTGGCTTCCATATTCCCTTATTTTCACACTGACAACGGCCTGTGTCATGGAGTTCAGTGAGGCGATCTTCTGCATTTACATACTGTTTAACAGGACGGCGTCTACCGTAATCAAATTGAACCGGGAAGGGGAAATGCACCTTGTGAGGGGCGTTCCGACGGGGACGCTGGAGCGGATGGCCGAATACAAGAACCCTTATTCGGAAGACGCGGCCTCGAACGGGGAGGCCGAGGAAAATGAGCCGACGGCCGGAAACGGGAATCCGGAAGACAGAGAACAGCAGAATTCATCGGAAGAGGATGGCAGGGAATAAAAATCCGGCACATTCCGGCCGTCTGCAATTACGTTACTGCTCACAGGCAGTACTCCGCGAAGTGTTTTTTGTGAGTGGGGCGTAGCGAAAGTCACAGAAAACCCGAGGGTTGCGGCGCGAAAAGGCGGTTTTGGCCGTTTCTGTGCAACGCGAAGCGTGTTACCGGGCACGGAGTGGACAGTAACGCAATTACAGATAAGGTGCTAAATAAGGTGAAATTCTCCTTGATTTTTCTTACGGCCTCTGATAAAGTGGAGTTGGAAACAATTAGCAGGGATAAGCTGCGGTTGCAAAACGATGGAAAGCACGGTTGATACGGCTTTCATTGCCATTATTATGATTGCCTGCCAAGCGGGCAGAAGAAAGAGGTTGAAATGGAAGATAAAAAGAATATGACTCCGGAAGAGACGGACAACCAGGAGGAGATGACAGTAACCCTTACCCTGGATGACGGAAAAGAGCTGGAGTGTGTCGTACTTACTATCTTTCCGGCAGGAGATAAGGAATATATCGCTCTCCTTCCGATGGAGGATGCGGATGACGAATCAGAAGAGGGAGAAGTATATCTTTACCGTTACTCAGAAGATGAGAACGGACAGCCGAATCTGGAAAACATTGAAGACGACGATGAGTATGAGATCGTTGCCGATGCCTTCGATGAACTGTTAGACGAGCAGGAGTACGATGAAGTAGTCGGAGAAGACGAATTAGACGATTAAAGTAAACGGTGGAAACTGCATTTCGCATTTCTTTCACCGCCAATCAAAAAATGGGCTCTCTCTGCACCGTGCTGAGAGAGCCGTTTTTAATTCATAGGAAATTACATCCTATGAATTAAAAACGCTCCGCGAGGATGCGCACTCGCGCGAAGATGTAATATGCCGCTATGCGGCCGCGCTCGGCGCGTGAGTCCGGCAAGCCGGACTCTTTCTTAGATGACAGGAAGATTTTGGTATTACCTCTGATGGAAAATGTGAAAAGCCTGTTTTCAGGCAATCCAACATTTAAAAGAGGCAGATGGGGATAATGGAGGGATATACTGCCGGAATAAAGAGTTCCGTTATTGGAACTTCTGCGCATGAGCTCGGCCGCCTGAGGCCGCTTTCTTCGCGCATGCGGCGCAGAAGTCCGCAGTGGATGTGCGTGGCCTGACGGCAGACAGAGGATAGAAGGGGTGGTTACAGTGGAACTCAGACAGGAACAGAAGCTAAAACAGACATTGTCGCAGAACATGCTCCAATCTACGGAGATACTGCAGATGGGGCAGCTGGAATTAAAGGAGTATCTGGAAGATTTGGCGCTGGAGAATCCGGTGGTGGATCTCGACGCAATGCGCCGCACTGAGAAGACGTCGGACGACAAGGGGGAGAGTACCGAGGACTTTATCAGGAAACTGGAGGAACTTCAGAGCGTAGACGCTCAGAACCGCCAGTATTATCAGGACGAACAGGATGAAGCCAGCCGTTTTGAACCGGCTGAACGGCAGGAGATGGATTTGAAGGAATCCCTGCTGGAACAGATTCTTTATATGAAAATATCAAAAGAAGAGTTCCGCATTTTAGAGTATATGATTTTAAATCTGGATGACAATGGTTATCTGACCGAAGAGCTGCCTCTTTTATGCCGGGAGCTTAAGATTACGGAAGAAGAAGGAGAACGTCTGCTGAAAGTCCTCTGGAGGCTGGAGCCCAAAGGAGCGGGAGCCAGAAACCTCAGGGAGTGCCTCTTAATCCAGTTGGAGGGGGACAGCGACGAAGAGAAGCTGGCCCGGCGGATCATTGAAGATTATCTGGAGGAACTGGGGAAAAACAGAATGGAGGTCATTGCCAGAAAGTTGAAATGCAGCATTGACCAGGTCCTTTCCGCCAGTGACCGGATCCGTGCGTTAAACCCGAGGCCGGGAAGCGGATATGGGAGCGGAAAATACCAGAAATACCTTGTCCCCGACGTCCTGGTTGTCAAGACGGAGGGACACTTTGAGATTATCATTAATGATGAGACATATCCCCAGCTTTCGATCAATCCCTATTATCTGACCCTGATGAAGGGGGAGAATTCGGAGGAAGCGGCCGGATACGTTAAAAATAAAGTAAAACAGGCGGAGTGGGTATGCCACTGTGTAGAACAGAGGAACAGGACACTCTATCTGCTGGTACGGGAAATTTTAAAGGCGCAGCTTGCCTTTTTTGAGGAGGGCAGGGGAAAACTTACCGCCCTGACCCAGAGGAGCGTGGCGGAAAAGCTGGAATTAAATGAATCCACCATCAGCCGTGCCGTCCGGGAAAAATACCTGCAATGCCAGTGGGGAATCTTCCCACTGCAGTTTTTCTTCTCTCGGGGAAGTATCCCGGTAGATGGAAAGAGAAAGCAGAGCCGGGAAAACGGGACCGGAGACATGAGCCGTGAGGCGGCCGGAAACGACGGCGGAGCAGGCGCGGGAGCGGAAGCGGTGAAGGAACAGATCAGAATCCTGGTCGCGGGCGAAGACAAAAAGAAGCCCTACAGTGACAGAATATTAGCGGAAAAACTGGGGGAGGCCGGATTCTCGATATCGAGGAGAACGGTAGCGAAATACAGGGAGGCCATCGGAATTGCCGATGCGTCCGGAAGAAAAGTGTTTGAGCGCAAGAATACATTGTAATCAGGGGAAGGGATTTAACCGGGATACCGGGCATGAACTGAAAAAAGAATTTAACTGGTCTTAAAAAGGGGGAGGGCCAGCAGGTAAAACCTGCTGGCCGGAGTATGAAAAAGTCTGTCTAAGGCTCTTGCCTTGTTCATTTATAATGATACAGGAAATATGTGACTAAAATATGTGCAGGGGATAAAACATTTATAAAAACTGTTGAAAAAATCTAAAGAAAAGAGGAACTATTCATTATCCTCGCAGCTACAGAAATGATAACAATTGTTACTATTCACAGCCCTGCAAAAACCGCAGTTCTGTAAACAGCAACACGCTTCGCGATGCACAGAAACGGTAAAAAGCACCGTTGATTGTAATGAAAAGTCCGCATCGCGCACTTTTCGTTGCGTCGCGCCGTAGAACTCGGGATTTTCACGCAAAATACGCGTGAAAACACCTCGCGGAATAACGGCTGTGAATAGTAACTAACAGTTTCCGGCACATGACAACCAGAGGAGAACATAAATGTCATTACAATTCATCATCGGCGGTTCCGGTTCCGGTAAGACACGCCGCCTGTACGAGGATTTGATCCGGCAGGCCGGAACTGATCCGGACGGCCGCTATTTTGCCGTCGTCCCGGAGCAGTTCACCATGCAGACCCAGAAAGACATTGTGACGCTGCATCCCTGCCACGGTGTGATGAACATCGATATCGTCAGCTTTGAGAGGCTGGCGTACAGAATATTCGAAGAGCTGGCGGTGGAGAACCTGGCGGTCCTGGATGACATGGGCAAATCCATGGTCCTGCGTAAGGTGGCTGCGGGCAGGAAAAAGGAATTAAAGCTGTTCGGCGGCCACCTGGAAAAGATCGGCTTTATCGGCGAGCTGAAATCCATGCTGTCGGAGTTCTTCCAGTACGGAATTACGGCCGAGATCCTGGACGGGCTGCTGGCGGATGCCGAGAAGGAAAACTGGAGCGCCATGCTCAGGCAGAAACTGAATGATATGACGGTTCTGCACCGGGCGTTCAAGGAATATACGGAAGACAAGAAATGCATTGTAAAGGAAGAAATCCTGGAGCTTTTGTGCAGGGTTCTGCCCCAGTCGGAGCTTATCAAAGACAGCGTGGTGACACTGGACGGCTATACCGGTTTTACCCCGGTCCAGTACCGGCTTTTAGAGCTGCTGCTGACCTACTGCAAAAGAGTCGTTGTGACCATCACAATGGATCCTGAGGAGAATCCTTATAAGGAGAGCGGACCGCAGCATCTCTTCCATATGAGTAAACATACGGTCTGCAAGCTGACGGATCTGGCGGTACAGACCGGAGCGGGTCGGGATGAGGATATCCTTTTGAAAGAGTATCCCGCCTGGCGGTTTAAAAACAGTCCGGAGCTTCAGTTCATCGAAAAAGAGCTGTTCCGGTATCACGGCCGGAAATACGCCGCTGAAAAAGACGGGAAAACGGAGGAAACGGCCGGAAAAGCCGCAAAGAATCCGGGAATCGTATTATTCCAGTCCGACACTCCTTTAAAAGAAGTGGAAATGATTGCCGGGGAAATCGAGCGGCTCATCAAACTGGAGGGCTACCGTTACCGTGACATCGCCGTAGTCACGGGAGCCCTGGATACCTATTCCAGGGAGGTGGTACGTCAGTTTGAGGCAAACAGGATCCCGGCGTTTATTGATTATAAGAAAAACATCATGGGAAATCCGATGGTGGAGCTTCTCCGGGCGGCGCTGGAACTTCTGGAGAAAAACTTCTCCTATGAGACGGTGTTCCGGTATTTAAAAACGGGTCTTGTGACGGAAGACCAGGAGATGGTGAGCCGCCTGGAGAATTACGTGCTGGCTCTTGGAATCCGCAGTTATAAGCGGTGGGATTCGCCCTGGGAGTCTGTTTACAGAGGCGCGGAGCTCATTAATCTGGACGAGCTGAATGCGTTCCGGGAAGAAGTACTGACGCCCCTCCGTCCGTTAAAAGAGGTGTTCGGGGACAGAAAATCCACGGTAAAGGATAAAACTGCGGCTCTGGTGTATTTTCTGGAGGCGCTTCACATTGAAGAAAAGCTCAAAGGGTATGAGAAGGAATTCAGCGCTGCCGGAGAGGTGAGCCTGGAGAAGGAATACAGCCAGATTTACGGCCTTGTCATCGAACTGTTTGACAGAATCACGGCGCTTCTGGGCGATGAAACCGTGGGAAAAAAAGAGTATTCGGACATATTGGATGCCGGATTTGAGGAGATAAAAGTCGGCCTCATTCCGGCTGTTGTAGATCGCGTTGTAGTCGGAGATATCACGAGAACGAGACTTTCCCATATCAGGGTTCTCTTTTTCGCAGGGGTAAATGACGGAATTATTCCCGCGGTAACGGGACGCGGCGGAATCCTTACGGAGGCCGAGCGCGGGAATCTTAAAAAGCATCAGATAGAACTGGCTCCGACCGCCAGGGAAGAGGGATTCCTGCAGAGACTGTACCTGTACCTGGTGATGACAAAACCGTCCGATCGTCTCTATCTGTCCTACGCTTTATCCTCCTGCGACGGAAAAAGCCTGCGTCCATCCGGCCTGATTGGCCAGGTCTTAAAAATGTTTCCCGACAAGCATGTGATGTCGGCCGATGAACGGCAGATGGCCGCCTGGTCCCTGCCCCTTGGAAAACGCCGGGTGATAGAGGGACTAAAAGATTACGGAAAAAACAGGGAGGACGGCCGCTTTATGGAGCTGTTCCGCTTTTTCTCGCTGTCCGAAGAGCACGGCGGGGCGATGAAACAGCTGGTCGAGGCGTCGTTTTATACGTATGAGGATCACGGGATTGGCAGGACGGCGGCAAAGGAGATTTACAGCGCAATCCTCCACGGCAGCGTGACCAGAATGGAGCAATACGCATCCTGCGCCTATGCCCATTTCCTGGCCTATGGCCTGGAGCTTACGGAACGCCCCGTCTATGAGCTGGCTGCCGCGGACATCGGGAACCTGTTCCATAACTCCATTGATCTTTATTTTAAGAGGATGAAGGAAGAAAACCGCTCCTTCCGCGAAATATCGGATGAGGACAGAAAAAAGCTGGTTGGCGAGTGCGTTTTAAGCGTAACCAGGGACTATGGCAATACCATCATGTCCAGCAGCGCGAGAAACCAGTATCTGGAGCGCAAGGTCCACCGCATCACGGACCGGACAATCTGGGCATTGACGGAGCAGCTTAAAAAGGGAGACTTTGAGCCGTCCGGTTTTGAGGTGACCTTCAGCCCCGCAGATAACCTGAGAGCGATGAAAATCCCGGTGTCCAGGGATGAGGCAATCCATTTAAAGGGAAGGATAGACCGCGTCGATCTCTGTGAGGACGGGGATCTGCTCTACATGAAAATTATCGACTACAAAACGGGAAAGACAAAGTTTGATCTGATGGAAGCTTACTATGGGCTTCAGCTTCAGCTCGTGGTCTATATGGACGCCGCCCTGGAGAAGGAGCAGAGAAAACACCCCGACAAAAAGGTGGTTCCGGCCGGGATTTTTTACTATAATATTGCGGATCCGATGGTGGACAGACAGAAAGGCATGGGCGAGGAGGAGACGAAACAGGCGATACTCGGCGAGCTGCGCATGAACGGACTGGTAAACGGAAGGCCGGAGGCAATCGTCCATCTGGACAACCGGCTGGATTTCTCGTCGCCGAAGGGAGAGGAATCCACGGTGGTTCCCGTTTCGGTGAAAAATGATGAAATTGCCAGAAAGTCATCGGTGGCCGGTGAAAAGCGGTTCGAGGCCCTGGGGGCATTTGTCAACCGGAAACTGAAAAGCATGGGGCGCGAGATTCTGGACGGCCGCGTTTCGATTGCGCCGTATAAGAGCGGCAACAGGACGGCCTGCGATTATTGCCCCTACCACAGCGTCTGCGGCTTTGACCTAAAGACGGACGGGTATGGATACCGGAGGCTTGACAAGGTAAGCCCGGAAGAGGTGTGGCAGGAAATAGACAAATACGGAGCAGAAGGGAGGGGAGCAGAAGATGGCGGTGAACTGGACAAAGGAACAGAAGGCGGTAATTGAGAGCCGGAACAGAAATCTGCTCGTCTCCGCCGCCGCGGGAAGCGGTAAAACGGCGGTTTTAGTTGAGCGCATAATCAGGATGATTACGGATGAAAATCCGACGGATATCGACCGGCTGCTTGTCATGACGTTTACCAAGGCGGCGGCGGCCGAGATGCGGGAGCGTATCCAGGCGGCAATTGAGAAAAAGCTGGGGGAAGACCCTCAGAATGAACATCTTCAGCAGCAGGCGGTCACGGTGCAGTTCGCACAGATCACGACCATCGACAGCTTCTGCCTCCACATTCTCAGGGAGCATTTCGACCGGCTGGACATCGACCCCGCATTCCGCGTCGGCGACGAGGGTGAGATGCTTCTGATGCGCGCCGACGTCATGCAGGAGCTGATGGAAGACAGCTATGCAAACGGCGGGGAATCGTTTGAACGCTTTGTGGACACCTACTCCACGGGGAAGGCAGACGGAGGGATAGAGGATTATATTCTGCAGGTGTATACATTTGCCCAGAGTAACCCGTGGCCGGACGAATGGTTTGAGCATTGCCGGAAGGAACTTGAGAATACCGGTTTCGGGGAGCTGAACGGCACGGACTGGATGCAGTTTCTCTTAAGGGATGTCAAAATGCAGGCGGAGGAGTGGGAGCGGCAGTTAATGGAGGCCTCGGAGCTTTGCATGGAGGAAGACGGGCCGGAGCCTTATCTTCCGATGATCAGCGAGGATCTGCTCCATGTCAGGGAACTGATTCGGTCCACCGGCTCCTTCCTTGACTTCAGTGAGGCGGCGGAGAAATTCACATTTTCCAGGATGGCGGCCATACGCGGGAAAAATGTGATGGTGGATCCGGATAAAAAAGAAGCGGTGGCCGAATGCAGGAAGAGAATTAAAAAATCGGTGGAAAAGCTGAAGGATCAGTACCTGTTTGAATCCCCGGAGAAAATACTTGAGGATATGGAGGCGGGAAAGGAGTCGATTCTGATGCTCCTTCGCCTGGCGGAAGAATTCGGCGAGCGGTTCCGCGCCCGTAAAAGGGAGAAAAACATCGTGGACTTCGGCGATCTGGAGCATTTTGCCCTGGAGGTCCTCACCGCGGGAGGCGGGGACGAAGACGGGGGAAATAAGGGACGAATTCCGGGTCCGGTGGCCGACGAACTCAGCCGGCAGTTTGATGAAATTCTCGTCGATGAGTACCAGGACAGCAATCTGGTGCAGGAAACCCTGATTCACTGCGTCTCCAGGGAGCGGTTCGGCACACCGAACGTATTTATGGTAGGGGACGTAAAACAGAGCATTTATAAATTCAGGCTGGCCCGCCCGGAGCTGTTTCTGGAAAAATACCACAGCTACTCTGCGGAGGAGAGCCTGCATCAGAAAATCGAACTGCACCAGAACTTCAGGAGCCGGGATACGGTTCTTGGGAGCATTAACGACATCTTTTTCAGGATTATGACGGAAAAGCTCGGAAATATTGAATATACCGAGGAGACGGCCCTGCATGCGGGGGCATCCTTTGAACCCCTCGACGGACGGGGACCGGGAGAACTGGATACGGAGCTTCTTCTGATTAATACGGCCGGAAGCGAACTGGAAACCCTGGATGAGGATATCTCGGATTATACGGCCAGGGAGCTGGAGGCCGGGATGGTCGCGGGAAAAATAAGGGAGCTGACGGACGAAGAGAACGGAATGATGATCTGGGACAAGGATGAAAACGGTTACCGCCGCGCAAGATACGGCGATATTGTCATTCTTTTGAGGAGCGTCAGCGGCTGGGCGGAGAGCTTTACGGAAATCCTCGCGGCCCAGGGAATCCCGGCGTTCGCAGAGTCCAGGACAGGCTACTTTGACACGGTTGAGGTAGAAACGGTGCTGAACCTTTTGGCCGTTATCGACAACCCGATACAGGATATCCCGCTGGCAGCCGTCTTAAAAGCGCCGTTCTGCGGTATTACGGACGGGGAACTGGCCCACATTGTCGCGGACTATAAAAAGAATGCGGAGAAGGGGCGTGACAGGGGACTCTACCCGGCCGTGAAAAATTTCCTGACGGAACGGGAGACGGAACCTGCCGCTCCGGTTCTTTCAGGCGGCGGTGAACCATTTGACGATGAGAGAATCTGCGGGATTTTAAGGAAAACGATGGATCTTCTCGTGGAACTCAGGAAAATGGCCGTCTATCTGCCGATGCACAGCCTTCTCTACCGGATTTTCGACGTGACGGGTTATTATGATTATGTATCGGCCATGCCGGCCGGGGAGACGAGGAGAGCCAACCTGGATATGCTGGTGGAAAAGGCATCCGCCTATGAGGCCACAAGCTACCGGGGCGTGTTCCATTTTATCAAATATATCGAGAAATTGAAAAAATACAATACGGATTTCGGGGAGGCCGCCACGGTGAACGAGCAGGGAAACACGGTGCGTCTCATGAGTATCCACAAGAGTAAGGGCCTGGAATTCCCCATTGTTTTCGTGGCCGGAATGGGGAAAATGTTCAACCGGCAGGACACGAGAGGGAAAATCCTGATCGATTCCGAATTCGGGATTGGAACCGATTATCTGGACAGTGAGAAACGCCTGAAAGGCCCTACGCTCAAAAAGAATGTCATGAAGCGGAGAATGGAGCTGGAAGCGCTGGGGGAGGAACTGCGTGTCCTCTATGTGGCGCTGACCAGGGCCAAGGAAAAGCTGATTATGACCGCTTCTGATAAAAACCTGGAAAACAGGCTGGAAAAATGGAGGCAGATTTCCCTCCATCACGGCCAGGTTCCCTGTACCATTCTGACGATGGCGGGTTCCTGCCTGGACTGGATCCTGATGAGCGCTTCCCGGGAAGGATGCCGGATCAGAGTGACCGAAGTCAAAGCCGGGGAGCAGCTGGTGCACGAGATAGAGGAACAGCTTTTCAGAAAAGGTTCCAAAGAGGAACTGCTCAACCAGGATCCCGACCGCGTTTACGACAGGGCATACCGCAGACGCCTGGAAACATCGTTCCATTTCAAATATCCCTGTCAGGCCGACGTCACACTGAATACAAAGATGTCTGTCTCCGAGCTGAAAAAAGAGGGGATGGAGGAGGAAGACGAAGAGATGGCGTTTCTTCCCACCCTGCCCGTCTTTATGGAAGAGCAGGAGGTACGGGAGGGAGGCACATCGAGAGGTACGGCATATCACCGCGCCATGGAACTCCTTCCCTTTGATAAAGTCACATCGGAGGGGGATGTAAGGAGTCTGCTGGACAGATTTACGGAGGCTGGAAAACTGACAAAGGAGGCCAGGGAGATGATATGGCCTCCCGATATCTACCGCTTTTTCACGACGGAGCTTGGAAAAAGGATGGCCGCTGCGGCAAAAGCCGGAAAGCTGTACCGGGAAAAACAGTTCGTGATGGGAATCCCGGCCCGGGAAATGGGAGACTGGGACTCGGATGAACTGGTGCTGGTCCAGGGTATCATTGACGCCTGGTTCGAGGAGGAAGACGGCCTCATTCTGGTCGACTATAAGACCGATTATGTGGAAAATACGGGAGTCCTGGTCAGCCGTTACAAAACACAGCTTGACTACTACGAAAAAGCGCTGACCCAGATGCTGGGGAAAAACGTGAAGGAGAGATATATTTATTCCTACAGGCTGGGGCTTGTTGCGGTCTGAAACAGGGTATGGGGAGCAGCCGTTTGTACGCTGCGTAAACGGGAATTCACTGTTTTAAGCAGGAAACTACTGTTTTCGTACTGCGTAAGAAAATATCTGCTGCTTTCGCATTGAGTAAGGAAAATAGAAAAAAGAAATATAGAAAAAGAGTTCGCTGCATTGATAGATTGAATGAGCGGACTCTTTTTTATATCCGGCATTTTCGAATAAATACGAAACTGGTTTTACGCTTCTTTTATATTTTTCAGCCGGTTTTTAATCCCATCGATAAATTCCTGTGTCATCGGATTAACGGGAACACCCTTTGGGAGGATATAGCCGAATTCAATTCTGTCGTTGCAGTCGTCGATGGGGATGGACAGCACCTGATAGGCGGATGTCTGTGTGGTAAAATCGTGGATTCCGATCCCATAGAAATCACTGCTGGAAATCAGGTGCAGCAGGGACGCCCGGCTGGTGAGATAGGCGATCCGGGAGCCGTAATTTAAATTATATTGGGAATCCTGGGAGAAAATCCGGTATGTAAAATCCTCGCATTGTCCGAGATACCTGGCAAAACCATAGGGAGCCAGCGTGTGGAGATTGACGGGCTTTCCTTCCTGGAGGAGAGGATGGTTGCAGGAAATCAGGATATGGGGTTTTACATAGCAGAGAAAGTTATAATCCAGAGACTGAGAGGCAAGTCTGGATGCTACTTCCGTGTGGCGTTTGCCGTCAAAATGCAGGACTCCGATATTGGCCTGGCCGGAATAGACGTCCTCTATCACTTCCTCGGCGGTTCCTTCACTCAGCCTGTGGATATAGGAGGGATTGTCCCTGTGTTTTATGATGACATCAATAAAGCTCTCCATAATGTGGGAATATTTTGTCATGGACACAACCAGTGAACTGTCGGTATCGGTTCCGGGGCCATGAAACATCTCCACCTTTTCCATCTCATGGATAATATTCTCGGCGTGTATCATAAAATCCTCCCCATCGGGGGTCAGGGATACGCCGCCTCTTGTGCGCTGAAAAAGGACGGTGCCCACCGAATTCTCCAGCTCTTTGATAATTTTCCCGAGATAGGGCTGGGAGATAAAAAGACTCTGTGCGGCCTTGTTGATAGAACCCAGCCTGGCAACGGTGATGAAATATTCCAGGTGCTTTAAGTTGATATCCATATTCATAGTAAACCCCTCCTGCAATGACTTCGGAATGTGCATATACAATAACCATTTTATGACAATTATATCACAAAGAGCGGATGTTTGAAATAGGGTGGGGAGAAATGAGAACACCGGCGGTAACAGTTCAGCCTGGCGGCTGGATCAACAAGGCCTATAAATAACCGTTTATTATTTTCCAGTATCGCCACTTTTCTTCTTTTCAAAGTTTCAATGATACTAAAGATGGCGTAGTACATTTCGTGCCCGCTGGCATTCCGAAAGCCTCCGGCACAGCGCTAAGTTTTAGGGTGGCTGGCGTTTCGCCATCAAATGCTTTATAATAAAAGATAGCTAGATGCAAGCATTTTACGCTGGAATGCAGTGTATTCCGTTGACAGTCGACCAGCAAAACCAGCTGATCATAGAGTGAAGAAATAGTGGGGGTTCTGACTATTAGTGTTGCAAGGAGCAGGGAATTCATCCATGAACTTTTTACACGAATCACAGGCAGGCCCGGATTCGCTTTTTTTCATTTCTGGTAAAATACCAGTAACGAAAAAAAGGAGCGAAGACCCATGGCATCCAATGCAAAGGAAGGTGAGTCAAAAGCATGATAATGCTTTATATTATTGCTAATTTGGTTCTTTTCTAGGTGAATTTAATATTTTATTCCATAAAAATGAAAGGAGCAATCTCATGAAAAAATTCAGGATTCTATGCATTATATTGACACTGCTCTCCATTGCGGCTAGAATCACGGCCATTCTTTCATCACATATTACCACACTGCTCATTTACTTTTTCGTGATGGCGGTGTTTTTATCACGCGCCGCCGAGACCTACAGCCAGGACAAAAAGGAATGGCAGCATTGGCTGGCGGCGGCAGGTCTGGCGCTTATCGCACTGGCGGCTACGCTGTCCGCCACGTTTTCGACTGCAAATGAAGAGAAACGGCTAAAATTTATGCTTGAAGCGCCCAATACGGAAGTTGCTGCGGCCTATCAGCGCGTGCGGCAGGAGGCAGAGGATAGGGAAAGTGGAGATTCCTCCCGGATTCTTATGCTTGAGAACATGCCTTCAACACAGAAATTGAGGGAAGCCGTTTCTGCTCTGTTCCAGGGCGATGCATCAAGGGAAATGATTGACGATTGTCTTTCCATGAATGGCTTTATGACCTATCACATCAATGCAGTAAACTTTGATTACCAAATTACGGTGAAGCAAGTGAAAATAGTGAAAAAGGAGCAGGATGGAACGGTTTATTACGAGGCGGTAATTCTGCCCCATGGTGACGGTGTAATTGACTCTGAAATCCACGTTCATGGCCTGATAATGTTTGATAACTTGGCGACGAAGTATACAGGCATAAAGGAAATCAGGGAGGTATCCATAGAAGGCGGAGAACTGGATGCGTTTTATGAATCTTTGGCAGAAAAAGACGGGACAGAAGCAGTTCGGTGAGAAAAACTCTGATTTCCTAATAATTCTTCTCCTGAAGAAGCTGCCATATCTTCCCGTAGTAAGCCGGGATAATCCGGGCGTTTCGGTAAGCGGAATAAAGCATAAGAGTAGAAATGTAATTGAAAATATGCTATAGTATATTAAAATATGTTATATGATTTTTGAAAAGGAGGTTTTATGCTTACACCAGTTTCAACGATCGGGGAAAAATTGAAGGAAATTCGGACCAGGAAGAAGCTGAGTTTGGATGAGGTGTCTTTCCTGACGGAAGTCAGTAAACCCATGCTGGGGCAGATTGAGCGTGGGCAGTCGGTTCCCACGATTACGACGCTTTGGAAGATAGCGACGGGACTGAAAACGCCGCTTTCGTCTTTTTTGGAAGAAAGGCAGGTGGAATACACGGTTGTCGGCGTTGACGGTGTGGAGGCCGTTACGGAGGAGGACGGGAAGATGCGTGCTTATCCGTTGTTTGCTTACGATCCGATCCGCAATGTCGAAACTTTTTTCATCGAATTCGCTCCGGACTGCTTCCATCATTCCGATAAACACGACGATGGAGTGGAAGAGCACGTTTTTGTAATAACCGGGAAACTGCAGCTTATTTTAAATGGGCAGGAAATTATTATAGAAGAAAAGCAGGCGGTCCGTTTTTATGCGGACATCCCTCATTCCTATCACAATCCATTTGAACAAGCCTGCACAATTTACAACACGATATTTTATCCCAGCCGTTAATGGAGGAAATCAGAATGTACGAATTAATACAAGCCACGGAACAGAGCTATTATATTGAAAATCCGTCTAAAATCGGAATTGTCAAATTAAATGAGAACGATGTCTGCCTGATAGACAGCGGCAGCGACAAAGATGCGGGACGTAAGGTACGCCAGATTCTGGAAGCAAATAACTGGCACCTGACAGCTATTTACAACACACATGCCAACGCCGATCACATCGGCGGAAATAAATACCTGCAGGGACAGACCGGCTGCAAAATCTACGCGCCCGACATCAACTGTGAATTCACAAAACACCCGGTTTTAGAACCGGCATTCCTGTACGGCGGATTTCCGCCAAAAGATCTGCGCCACAAATTCCTCATGGCCCAGGAGAGCGATGCAGCCGAATTAACAAAAGAAACCCTGCCAAACGGCTTTGAAATCATCCCGCTGCCCGGCCACTACTTCGACATGGTCGGCTTCCGGACCCCGGACGGTGCAGTTTACCTGGCCGACTGCCTGTCCAGCCGTCAGACCCTGGACAAATACCAGATAAGCTTCCTCTATGACGTGGACGCCTACCTGAAAACACTCGAAACAGTCAAAACCATGACCGCCAGAATCTTCATCCCGGCCCACGCAGAAGCCACAGAAAACATCGTGCCCCTCGCACAATACAACATCGACAAAGTCTGGGAAACCGCAGAAAAGATTACCTCCCTCTGCCAAACCCCAACCACCTTCGAAGACCTCCTCCAAAACCTGTTCTCAGCCTATGGCCTGACAATGAACTTCGAACAATACGTCCTCATAGGCAGCACCGTCCGATCCTACCTTGCATGGCTAAAAGACACAGGCAAACTCACAGCCTCCTTCGAACAAAACAAACTTCTCTGGACAAACCCCTAAAACAAACCCCGGACAGAGAATCCAACTCCAAACCCCAGACATAATCCCCTTTCACCTCAAGCTGCCCCGTCAACCCCGTCTCGGCCACCCCTGCAGCCGGTCACCTCTGCCGTCAGTCACCTCTGCCGCCGCCATCCTCCCTCTCCATCCCCTCCCCTGAAAACTGAGAGACACAGCCGACGTAAGGATGGCGGACACAGCCGATCCGTCCCCGGCTTCAGTCCCATCACAACGTAACAGGGGGGAAGAAGGGTGAAAACATTCCGCAGGGGACCTTGGAATCCGCCGGTGCTTGCTGAGGTTTCTCACGAAGCTAGCATCCGCTGTGCATTCCACAAGCGCAAGCGAGTCCCCGTAGGAATATTTTCAGCCCGTATTCCCCGAACGCGGCAGCCTCCCCGGGACTGAAGCCCCACCATCCCCATCCCGTCCGCCATCCTTACATCAGCGTCCTCATTTTTCCCCTTGTTCAACCTTTTTGCTATAATGTTATATTCATTTAGCATTATACAAATTTGTTAATAAGAGTTATAATTATTTATATCAACAGGCCGGTATCGGGCGGAAAGGAGGAGAGGAAATGGTTCAGGAAATGCTTGAAAAGGCATTGGAGGAAGGCAGGAAGGAAATTGTCCACGGAGAAACGGCATCTTACATACCGGAACTTGGCAATGTGGACAAAAATCATCTGGGAATCTGCATCTATACTGCCGGAGGGGAAGTATTCAAAGCAGGGGACACAGATATCCGTTTTACCATCCAGAGTATATCAAAGGTGATATCCCTGGCGGCGGCGCTGGAAGTCTGCGGATTTGATAAGGTGTTCGCCAAAGTGGGCATGGAGCCTTCCGGCGACGCATTTAATTCCCTGGTGAAGCTGGATCTTTCCAGCAATTATCCATATAATCCGATGATTAATTCAGGCGCGATTGCTGTGGCCAGCTATTTGATGCCGGTGGTCAGCTTTGAAGAAATGCTTCAGTTTGCCAGAAAGCTCTGTCTGGATCCGGGAATTGTCCTGGATGAGAAGGTCTGCCGTTCGGAGATGACGCACAGTGCGAGAAACAGGGCCATCGCTTATCTGCTGGAAAGCAAGGGGATTATAGACAGCGATGTGGAAAAGAGCCTGGATCTCTATGTGAAAATGTGCTCCCTGAGTGTGACGGCGGAAAGCCTGGCGGGACTGGGAATGGTCCTGGCCGGAGGCGGAATCCATCCTGAGACGGGAGAAAGACTGCTGGATGCAGATGTAGTGAGAGTGGTAAAGACAATTATGCTGACATGTGGAATGTACGACGGTTCGGGGGAGTTCGCCGTGCAGGTCGGAATTCCATCTAAGAGCGGAGTCGGAGGGGGAATCCTTTCGGTGGTTGAAAAGAAGATGGGCATCGGAATCTACGGTCCCGCTCTGGATCAAAAAGGGAATAGCATTGCAGGCAGATATATGTTAAAATATTTGTCGGAGAAATTGAGGCTGCATATGTTTGCCGAGGACACTCTGTAGGGAACGCTTCAGAATAACCTTTTCCGGGGAAATGGGTTTTTGACGGAAAGCGGAAATGATGGGGCGAAAAAAGGAAAGGGAAGGTGTATATATTGTACGCAAAAATTATTGGTTTACTCAGCAACTGGCTTTACAGCTACATACTGATTATACTGCTGCTCGGAGCAGGAATTTATTTTACCGTGAAAACGAAATTTATCCAGTTCCGCTATTTGAAGGAGGCCATCCGTGTCGTAATGGAGCCGAAAGATGATGATAAATCTATCTCATCCTTCCAGGCTCTGATGGTTTCCACCGCATCGCGTGTCGGTACCGGCAATATCGCGGGTATTTCCACCGCTCTCTGTATCGGCGGACCGGGAGCCATGTTCTGGATGTGGCTGACCGCACTTTTGGGCAGCGCCTCCGCATTTGTGGAGAGTACCCTGGCTCAGATTTACAAGAAAAGGGCAGATGACGGAAGTTCTTACGGCGGACCTGCATACTATATTCAGGCAGTTCTGAAAAAACGCTGGATCGGCATTTTGTTTGCCGTTGTTTTAATCGTAACTTATATGGGCGGTTTCAACATGGTAGCCGCATTCAACATCGCAGATACATTTAAAGCATACAGCTTTTATGATCCTTCACTGACACCTAAGATTGTGGGCGGTGTTCTGGCGCTTGCTTTCTTATTCTGTATTTTCGGCGGCGGAAAACAGATATCTAAGGTAACGGGCGTGCTCGTACCGGTAATGGGATTATTCTACATCGCAGTTTCACTGTTTATTGTTATTACCCATATCAACATGGTTCCGGGAATGATTGCAAGCATCGTAAAAGGCGCTTTTGATTTCAGGGCGATTTTCGGAGGCTTTGCCGGTTCCGCCATCATGCAGGGTATCAAGAGAGGTTTATTCTCCAACGAGGCCGGTGTTGGTTCCGCGCCTAACGCTGCGGCATCTGCCGGAGTTTCCCATCCTGTAAAACAGGGACTTGTTCAGATGCTTTCCGTTTATATCGATACGATCGTCATCTGTACCGCTACCGCATTCATGCTTCTCTGCTCGGGTGTTGCACCGACAAAAGAGATGGCAGGTATGAGCTATGTACAGGCTGCAGTGGCCAATTCACTGGGCGGCTTCGGAACGATTTTCATTACGGTAGCCCTCTGCCTCTTTGCATTTACGACACTGATTGGAAACTTCTACTATGCAGAGATGGGCCTTGGCTTCATCTGTAATAAGACACCGAGCAAGAACCTGCTCCATGGCTTCCGTATTCTGGCTGCCATTATCGTTTGCTTCGGCGCAACGATCGAATTCGGCGTTGCCTGGGATACTGCGGACGTTCTGATGGGCCTGATGGCAATCATCAACCTTC
This sequence comes from uncultured Clostridium sp., assembly GCF_900547735.1. Classification (GTDB taxonomy): domain Bacteria; phylum Bacillota; class Clostridia; order Lachnospirales; family Lachnospiraceae; genus Otoolea. Next base: position 25,344 of record NZ_URHZ01000043.1, read on the forward strand.
CGGTTATCATCCTTCTCGCTAAACCGGCCGTTCGCTGCATGAACGACTATATTCAGCAGAAAAAAGCAGGAAAGAATCCTGTATTTAAAGCTGCTAATATTCAGCTTGAAGATGAGACGGATTTCTGGAATTAGACAGGACGGTAAAGATAAATATCACGAAAGTGATGGAATAAAGAGAGACAGCCGATTTGCAGTCAGGGTTTGCGCCCCGGCTGCAAACCGGCTGTTTTTTTTCATATCATAGGAAAGTGCTCCTATGGTATGAAAAAACCCTCCGGGCAGGATCGCACTCGGCGCGGTGGGATTAAAATCCTTACTGTTCTATTAATATTTATCCCATTCTTTGACAAGCTGATGAAAAAAAGTTACACTTATTGTAAGTGACATAAGAGAAAATTCAAACATGAATGTTGGTAGAGAATGGATGGCAGCAGGAGAATATCAGAAGGAATTGAACCAGTAAGGAGATAAACGTGAGAAGAATAAAGATAAAAAGACAAATTAAAAACTATACGGCCGCAGCCGCGGTAACGGCCCTCGCGGCACTGATGCCGATTGCCGTAACCGGCTGCAAACGGCAGGCGCAAGTCGATGTGACGGCCGCTACGGCAGAGACGGAGACCGTGCCGGGGACCGAGGCGGTTCAGGATGTGGATATCAGGAAGGATACCCTGACGGCCACGGGAAACACGGAGACGATGGTGGAATCCGGCCGTCATCTTTTCTTTAAGTATGACGGTTCTATCTGGAGCCTTGACAAGGCGACGGACAAGCTGACTCAGGTAAAGACATTTGAGGAGGGCGAGATGAACGATTCCTTCTGGGTTTACCGGGGGAATCTGTATTATGATGTAAGTTCGGCAAATGGGGAGGACGGCGCCTTTGTATACGGCCTCTATAAAAAGGAGCTGGTGACCGGGGAAGAGTCACATCTGGCGGCTCCGGCGAACCAGGCCTCCGGAATTTATGCATCGGAGGACGTCCTCTATATCCGGGGATATAACGTAAATCAGGCATTTTCACTGAATGAGGACGGCAGCCTCGGAGAAGAGCTGGCTTCGGATCAGACCGTGTACGGCCGCATCCCGGAAGGGTGCCATGAGCTTTACAGCGGTATGCTGCCCTTTATGGTGGAACACTATGGATACATGCCGGTGCAGAATGACAGTTGTCTGGTCATTGCAGGGGCCGATGGAAGCGGGGCGAAGGAAGTGCCGGAGGTAACCAACACCTCCTCGGTTCTGTTTGACAAAGACGGTTTTTTTGTACTGTTCCAGGATGGCAGCGGAAATACCCAATGTTACCGGTATGATGCTAAAACTCTTGATAAGACGCTTCTTTTTGCATCATCCGACAACCCGCAGCTGATTCAGTACAGGGACGGTTACCTCTATTATCTGACCAGCAAGGTTTACCAGACCGTCAGTGAGGGAACCCGGTTTTATAAGGTGAACGCGGAAACAGGTGAGGTTACAAAAGCCGCATCCATCAATACGGAACCAGGAACGCTCAACATGTACGATTATGACGGTAACTTTTTTGTCTCGGAGGATTCCATCTACTGTCAGGAGATCAAAGACTACGGTGTTTATATTGGTAAGACGGCCCTCGACACGGGAGAAGAGAAAAAACTTCTGGAACCGGCGCTCTACCAGTCGCCAATCCGTGAACTGGGCCACGTAGAGGCGGAGAAGAAAGAAATCCCGTTCTCCGGCAGCGAGACGACGGCGATGGAGATTTATATTGAGACATTGGTATTTGATGGTGACAGCGACGCGGTAAAGGCGATGAACCGCACGATGGAGGAGCGCCGCGACGCCCTGCTGTCATACAGTGACGAGATGGCGTCTTACCTGGATGAATCCCTGAGCTACAGGGACGATTTCCATCTGGCGACGCTTACTTACGAGATTGTGGCGATCAATTATCTCGATGATAACCGGCTCTGCGTGGAGGCGGACGGCTATGAATATTCGGGCGGAGCCCACGGTACGCCTTCCAGAGACTATTTTGTCTTTAACCGTAAGACGGGAGAGCAGATGAAGCTGAATGATCTTGTCGATAATTCGGTGGAAGAGCTTCAGAGTATTGTGAGCAGGGCGTTCAGGGAGCTGGCGGAGAAGACAAACTTTGCCTTTGAATCCCCGGAAGATCTGGAACATATGATCGCGGACGACGTGAGCTTTGATTCGGACTTTTATATTACTCCGGAGGGAGTGGTATTCTATTATTCACCGTATGCAATCGCGCCGTATGCGGAAGGATTCCCGGAAGTAACGATACCGTACTCGGAACTGAAGATGAAAGAATGATAACAGGATAGAAGGATTCTATCCCCCCGATAGACAGGAAGTATTGGAATGTTACGCCATGCTGAAGTACAATCATCTTAAGACTGAAAGAATAGGACGCCGGGGCGGATCATTCGGAATCAGGCAAAAAGCTGATTGAATCGGAGGGTATGATGAAAACAAGTGTAATTATAGCGGACGGCACATTTCCATGTGCGACGGCTCCGCTGCAGGGTTCCTATGAAGAGACGATACGGATGGCGGCCCAGATCGGATATGATGCGGTTCAACTGACCCTGAACCGCCCTTCCGAGGTGGAGCCGTCCAAGATACTGAAACTCGCGTCACATTACGGGATAAAGGTTTCGGCCCTGGCAACCGGAAGGGGATATACCGTGGACGGACTGAGCCTGGGATGCGGTGAGGAAGAGGGCCGCAGGCGGGCGGTGAAACGCATGAAGGAACATGTGGACCTGGCCAAGAAGCTGGGCGGCGCCAGGGTCATTATCGGTGCGATCCGAGGATGGACTTCGGATGCGCCAACGAAAAAGGATTATTACGAGCGGCTGCATAAGAGTATCGATGAGCTGGTTGCCTATGCGGAATCTAAGGGAATTGTGGTGATTCTGGAGGCAAATGACCATTTTGAGACGGACGCGTACATCAGTATTGAAGAGACGGCCGATTATATCCGAAACGTCAACTCACCCAGCCTGAAGCTCCAGCTTGACACGATGCACATGAAGTATGAAGAGGAAGAGATTTATCATCAGATCCTGAAATATGGGGATCTCATTTACCAGGTCGATGTGTCCGGGGAAGAGCGAAGCTGCCCGGATGGAGCAAAATTCGATTATCCCCTGCTGATTCAGGCGCTGGAGGAGATTGGCTATGAGCGGTACCTGGCGTTTGAGTACCGTCCCGAACCTCCGAGGAATGCGGCGGAAGAAGGATACCGGTATATCAGGTCACTGACCGGCCGTAAATAATACGAAGTTCATTTCTAAAAAAATCTTTACGAATATGACCGTCTATGGCATAATATGTAGAAGAAACTTGCAGAATAAGCGCAGGAGGATGCAGTGGCCGAAGTATCGTGCTACAGGTTTCTTCCTGCGCTATTTTCCTGCACTAAATCTTACAAAAGAGTATGGGAGGTAAAAATGGAAAGTCATCGTATTATTCAGGTTGAGGAGAAGGTGCCGTTTAACCTGCTGGTGCCCCTCAGCATCCAGCATATGTTTGCCATGTTCGGCGCATCGGTGCTGGTTCCGTTTCTGTTCGGTATCAATCCGGCTATCGTTTTATTCATGAATGGTGTGGGAACACTGCTTTTTATCTTTGTGACAAAGGGAAAAGCGCCCGCTTATCTGGGGTCCAGCTTCGCATTCCTGGCTCCTGCCGGCATTGTCATTGAAAAATTTGGCTATGCCTATGCGCTGGGCGGTTTTGTTGCGGTCGGATTCTGCGGCTGTATTCTTGCATTTATTATTTACAAATTTGGTTCGGAGTGGATTGACATCGTGCTGCCTCCTGCGGCCATGGGTCCGGTTGTGGCTCTGATTGGCCTGGAACTGTCCGGAACGGCGGCAAGCAACGCGGGACTTCTGGATGAAGTGATAGACCCGAAAAAGATGATTGTTTTCCTCGTAACACTGGGAGTTGCCGTATTCGGTTCCATCCTGTTCAGAGGATTTTTGTCCGTCATCCCAATCCTGATTGCGGTAATTCTGGGATACGTGGCTGCCATTGCCTGCGGTCTGGTGGATTTTGCCCCGGTGGTTAATGCTCCCATTTTTGCAATCCCCAATTTCTCCTCCCCGAAATTTAACCCGGAGGCGATTATGATTATTCTGCCGGTCATCCTTGTTATCACGTCGGAGCATATCGGCCATCAGGTCGTGACCAGCAAGATTGTGGGACGAGACCTTTTAAAGGACCCGGGACTTCACCGCTCCCTATTCGGTGATAATTTTTCCACGATGCTGTCCGGTTTTATCGGCTCTGTACCGACGACCACATACGGAGAGAATATCGGAGTCATGGCCGTGACGAGGGTCTACAGTGTCCGCGTTATTGCCGGTGCGGCCGTGCTTTCCATTGTTTGTTCCTTTATTGGTAAATTATCCATGTTAATCAGCACGATTCCGGGACCGGTTATCGGAGGAATTTCTTTCCTGCTCTACGGTATGATCGGTACGTCGGGACTCCGCATTCTGGTGGATTCAAGGGTTGATTACGGCAATTCAAGGAACCTGGCCCTCACGTCGGTCATCTTTGTAACCGGTCTTTCGGGTATCAAATTAAGCATCGGAAATATCCAGATGACGGGAATGGTCCTGGCCTGTGTGGTCGGAATGATTCTGAGCCTGATTTTCCATGTGCTGGACAAACTTAACCTGACAAACGAGTAAACAAGACGGCGTTTGTGATTGAAAAGATTGGAAAGAACAAGTATAATAAACAGTATAAGAAGGAAAGTTATAAGAGGAGGCAGACAGTGATGGAAACGGTAATCAAAAAGAATGCCAACGGCGGGGACGGAGAAATCTCGGTAAAATATATTCTGAACGAAGAAGAGATGAACGGCAAGGGCAAGATGTTTTCGGAAGTGACGATTGCACCCGGATGTTCCCTTGGATATCACGAGCATGTTGGCAACAGTGAGACCTATTACATTATAAGGGGTGAGGGAGAGTACAATGACAATGGTACGATCCGCACAGTGGTACCCGGAGATCGGACTTTTACCCCCAACGGATACAGCCACGGCATGGCGAATAAGGGGAATACGGATCTCGTATTCATGGCGTTGATTATTTACGATTGATATCGGAAAGCGGGGAATAGGAGCTTTCTGCCGGACGGGCCGCTGCACAGTAACGTACAGCGGCCTGTTTTAAATATCATGGGAAAATGCTCCTGTGATAGTTAAAGCCCTCCGGGCAGGATGCGCACTCATGCGAAGATAAAAATGCCGCTTAATTGAAAGCAAAGGAATTAGGACAGAATTTGGAAGAAGGGACAGGTATGAAAAAGAAGTTAGGAGGCACGAAAGGGAGCTTAAAAGGGGGAAGAAGATGGTTCCGGATCAGTATGTTCGGAGGTATCGTGCTGGCTGGCATGCTGATTATGATTTTTAAAACGAGAACGGGGGCGGAGGCTGCGCTTTATGACAAGAATTCGGAGATTACACTCTATGCCAAGACGACGGCCGGAGATGTACCGGCTCTGAATGCCGCCAAGTTTTTTCCCGACGGCAAACTGAATCCGGCTAAATTCAGCTATGATTTAAGTGAGTGCGATTTCAATACGCCGGGAATATACAGGATCCCGGTCTTTTACGGAGATAATGAGACGGACTGCGTAATTCAGCTTGAGGTTCTGCCCTCCGGCAGACAGATACCGGAGACGTCCGGCAGTATGAGCGGGGATTCCCTGAGCAGTGGGACAGGGGAAGCGGTGACAGAAGAAACGACAACAGAGGAAAACAATTAACATCGGGACGGGAGGATGGACGGCAAAACGAAACGGAGAAAACCGGACTGATGTTAACAGAAAACAGCGGCTGAACGGCTAAGGAGGCATAAGTTTGAAATTTTTTCACATATCGGATTTGCATATCGGCAGGCAGATGAACGGATACGGTTTAAAGGACAGCCAGGAGAGCGCCCTGGCGCAGATTATTGAATACGCGTCAGACCAAAAGCCGGATGCCGTCCTCATCTGCGGGGATATTTACGATAAATCGGTTCCTTCGGCCGAGGCGTACACGGTATTTGATTCATTTTTAAACCGTCTGTCCGCCGTCCGGCCGTCTATGCCGGTTCTGATTATAGCCGGCAATCATGATTCACCGGAGAGGCTTTCCTACGCCTCTTCTTTTTTAGGGCGTCATCAGATCCATATCTCTGCCCTGCCGCCGTCTTCGCCGGAGGACAGGCTTAAAAAGATTACGCTGGAGGACGAGTGGGGAAAGGTAAACTTTTACCTGTTTCCCTTTATCAAACCGGGCTATGTGCGCCATTTGTTTGAAGAGGGAAAGGTGACGGGCTATGACAGCGCATTCCGGGCCGTGCTGGAGCGCGAGGAGATCAGGGAAGAGGAAAGAAATGTGCTTCTGGCGCACCAGTTTTTTGTATCGGGGACCGGTGAACCGTCGGTGTGCGATTCTGAGTCCGTCATATTGACGTCGGGCGGCCTTGATCAGATCGATGTATCCGCACTGTCCGCATTCGACTATGCGGCCCTGGGACATCTGCACGGGCCTCAGAAGGTGGGGGAAGAGAGGTTCCGCTACAGCGGCACTCCTTACAAATATTCGGTCAGCGAGGAGCATCATCACAAGGCGGTCATGATGGTCACGCTGGAGGAGAAGGGCACGCTGAAGACGGAGAGCCTGCCCCTGATATGCCGTCCCGATGTCCGCAGGATCAGGGGGCCCCTAGAGGATGTCCTGGCCGCGTCCGACGGGGAGGGAAGGGGTGACTTTGTCAGCATTACCCTGACCGACGAGACGGAAGCATACGATATGAAGGATCAGCTTCAGGAGGCATATGACCGGATTCTGGAAATAAGGATTGATAACGAGAGAACCAGGAAAAAGCTGATGGAGGACGGGGAAGAAATAAAAATTCCGGACCCCTTTGAAGCATTTTGCAGGTTTTATGAGGCAATCCGGCACTGCCCCATGACCGGGGAGCAGGAAACGATTCTGCGCGGCGTGCTGGAGGAGATAGAATGAGGCTGCCGCTTGGCCGAATGAGAGGAGTGAGACGATGAAACCCTTAAAAATAACAATGTCTGCGTTCAGTTCCTATGCCGGTGTGACGGAGATCGATTTTGAGAAGGTCGGTCACGGCCTTTTTCTGATAACCGGTGACACGGGGGCGGGAAAGACGACGATTTTCGACGCGGTTTCATTTGCCCTCTACGGTGAAACAAGCAGCGACAGCCGCGACGGCACGATGATGCGGAGCCAATATGCGGGAGAAGGGGAGGAAACCTGGGTGGAACTTATCTTTTCCGACCGGGGGGAAGTATACCGTGTAAGGAGAAGTCCCGCCTATCAAAGAATCAGCAAGCGCAGGAATAAGGACGGCGAGCGCACCATTACGACGGTGTCGGCAAAGGCCTCCTTTTATCTGCCTGACGGGAGTGAGTATCCGGGCAGACTCAGCGACATTAATGAAAAGATCAGGGAGATCGTGGGAGTGGACCGGAACCAGTTTGCCCAGATAGCCATGATCGCCCAGGGAGAATACATGAAGCTGCTCCATGCCTCTTCAAAAGAGAGGAAGGAGATTTTTTCCCGCATATTCAATACGGGCATTTACTGGAAAATCCAGCAGAAATTAAAAGACAGGAACAATGAACTTTATATCAGGCTGAAGGATAACGAAACCCTCTGTCTCCACGAACTGTCCCAGGTAGCGGTTCCCGAAGACGGAAACGGACAGGCACAGCAGTGGCGGGAGATATCGGGAAAGCTGGAGACAAAGGGCGATGATATCCTTGGTCTCTTAAATGAAATCACGCAGGAGAGCAGACGGCAGGAGCGCATATCGGTGGAAAAAAGCGAAGCGCTGATTGAAAAGACGGCGGTCCTCGCACAGCAGCTTGAACTTGTCAAGGAACAGAACCGCCGTCTGGATGAATGCGAGGCGGCAGGAAGAACGCTGCAATCGCTTAAGGAGAGAATGCCGGAACACGACCGCATGGCTGTAAAACTTAAGAATGCCGGCCGCGCAGAGCCGCTCCGGCCGCTTCTGCAGAATTGTGAAGCCGATGAAGCGGAGCTGGCCCTGGCCGATGAGAAGACGGAGAAACTGCAACAGGAGCTGCAGGCTCTCAGGGAGCCGCTTGAACAGTCGGAAAAGCTCTGTCTGGAGATGAGGCGGGAACTGGCCGATAAGCGCCCTGCCCTGGAGTTGGCCATCGGACGTTTGCAGGAAGCGATGCCGTCCTATGGCCTGCTGGACGAAAAACTGGACGAGGAGAGAAAGGCACGGAACGAGACGGGCCGGCTTCTACGGGAACTGCAGGAGGCGGAGGAACACCTTTCGCAGAATGCGAACACGGTAAAAGAACTGGAAACAGAGGCAAAAGAGCTGGAGAAAGCCCCGCTCTCCCTTGTAGAGGTACGCAAGCAGGAGGAGGCGCTGGAACTGCGCCTTGAAGAATTAAGACGGCTTCGGTCCGGACTCTTACAGTTGGAAGAACTTGGAAATGATTCTATCCATAATAAGGAGCTGGTAATATCGGCCCAGCGTGCATTTGACGGGGCGGAGGCGGAGTACGGCAGGAGAAACCGCCTGTTTATCTCCGTACAGGCAGGCATCATGGCATCGGAGCTTTTAGAGGGCGCCCCATGTCCGGTATGCGGTTCCCTGCACCATCCGCAAAAAGCCGTGCTGACGGCGGAGGATGTGACGGAACGGCAGGTGGAAGAATCGAGGCGGAAGAGGGAAGAAGCGGACCGTTCCCTGCGCAGAGCGGCGGAGGAGAGCCAGAAGTGCCTGATTCGGATGGAAGAAAAAGAGCAGCAGGTAAGAGAGCAGGAAAAAAAGCTGTTTGAAGAAGACCGGTCTGCCGGTTCGGGACCTTATGCACCGGAGGAAAGGGCGGAGAGAGTCCGCCTGGAAACAGAGACGTGCCTTGCAGGGGCGCGGGAGCTTACAACGGCCGGAAAGAAGCTTGAGCAGGATGTAAGAGCACTGGAAGAAAACAGGAGCCGTCTGGCCGAACTGGGAAACCGTAAGGAGAAGCTGGAAAACAGGCTCCGCGAACTGCGGCCGGATCTTCAGGAGGCTGAAATCCATCTAAGGCAAATCCATCTGGAAGCGGAACAACTGAAGAAAAAACTTCTGTGGAGCAGCCGCGAGGAAGCGGAGCAGGAACTGGCCCGGCTGAATGCGGGAAAAGCAGAACTGGAGCAGGCGGCGGAAAAGGCGGAGAAGAATGCCGCGGATTTGAGAAGCAGATTCACACAGAAAGAGGCATACCTGTCCTCCGGGCAGGAGCGGCGTGGAAATCTGAAAGTGAAAGTGGACGCGGGCAGGAAACGGTGGGAAACAGCCCTTAAGACAGCCGGATTCCAATCGGAAGAAGAGTACAGGGATGCCTTCCTGCCGGAGGAGGAGAGGGAAAGACTGGCCGCAGAGCTTGAGCATTTTAACAACGAACTTCTTCGGGCAGGCACGATTTACCAGCAGCGCCGGGAGGACACAAAGGGACAGGAGAGGGCGGAGGAGACAAACATCCTGGAAGACCTCGAACGTCTGACGGCTGAGAAGAACGAAGCGTCCGGGGAGGCAGGCCTTTTATCGTCCAGACGGACCCGCAATGAGGCAGCATACGCAAGTCTTAAAAAACTGATGGAGGCGCGCCGCAGACTGAAGGTGGAAAAGCAGCAGATGGAGACGCTCTATACGACGGCGGACGGAAAAGTGACGGGAGCCGCAAAGATCGATTTTCAGACTTACATCCAGAGACAGTATTTTAAACAGATGATTTATGCTGCCAACAAGAGGCTCTGCGTCATGACGGACAACCAGCTTCTTCTGCAGTGCCGTGACATGGAGACGCTGGGAATGAAAGGCGAGGTAGGCCTTGATCTGGACGTCTACAGCATGAGTACGGACCGGACGCGCGACGTAAAGACACTGTCGGGCGGAGAATCCTTTATGGCGGCTCTCGCCATGGCTCTGGGAATGGCGGATGTAATCCAGAATACGGAGGGCAGGGTCAGCATTGATGCGATGTTTGTGGATGAGGGATTCGGTTCCCTGGATGAGGCATCGAGGACAAAGGCGATCCGGATTCTGAAGGAACTGGCCGGGGACCGGAGGCTGGTCGGAATCATTTCCCATGTGACGGAGCTGAAAGAACAAATTGACAGGAAGCTGCTGGTGAAGAAGAATGAAAAGGGCAGTTTTGTCCGCTGGGAGTTGGATAATTAGACAGGCCGGAGAATCAGAATAAGAGAGGAAGAGAAAAGTGGCAGAAATATTCATGGTATCAGATACCCATTTTGGAGATAAGGGAGCCATCATGAGATATGAGGGAAGACCCTTTAAAAGCGGCCGGGAGATGGACGAGACCCTGATTAGCAACTGGAATGAGACGGTGGGCGGCGCGGATACCGTCTATCACCTCGGTGACGTAGCCTGGAATATGGAAAAAGAGGAACTGAAAACCCTTGTGGGAAAACTGAACGGCAGGAAAATACTGATTCAGGGTAACCACGATATGAGTTATTCGGTCAGGGAGTGGATGGAGATCGGCTTTGAAGAGGTATATCCCCTGCCGGTGGTGCTCGAAGGCTTTTTCATGCTGTCCCATGAGCCGATGTATGTCAATTCATACAGCCCCTACGCCAATATTTTCGGCCATGTCCACGGCAATCCGATGTACCGGGACAAGTCCGGCCACAGCTTCTGCGCCTGCGTGGAACGCACCAACTACCGGCCGGTTCCGTTTGACAAGATTAAGAAAGAGATGTCGGGGTGCCGGACGGCGGAGGAAAGCATGAAACAAGAGGGAAAATAGGGGAGAGCAGTAGTAAGGATAGGGCGGCTTTGATTTTTTCAAAGCCGCCCCAAAGACCGGATCAGTCCAGGTAACTGCCGACCGGAGAAGTATTATACTGTTTTTTAACTTCCATCAGAACGGAGCCGTCTTCCTCTGCCGTCTCAGACAGAATTTTGTATTTTACGCCGCTTTTGTCGAGGTGGGCCTTATACTTATCGACATCGGCCCTAACCATTTTCACCGCATAGTCATGCCCCAGATCTTCTTTCAGCATAAAATGCAGAGTCTGCGTGATACATGCCGCTTTAATTCTTTTCATTTTAAATACCTCTCTTTCATGGTCCTCTTTTTAAAGTCTTTTTTCACAATCCTGAACTGTCACTAATGAAATTGTATCACTTTCAAAAAGATTTCGTAAGAAGAAAAACGTATTTACAGAAAAAAACGTCAATTGTATGCATATATCATGATATATAAATTGTGCAAAATGACAATACCATATGGCGCGAACCGAAGTGAATCTACCGGTCAGACTGCGGGCCTCGGCCTTAAATTATTTACAAAATCAATCAGGAACGATGACACGGTCACGGTCACCAGTGAAAAAATGATGCGTCCGGCGGAAATGTAGGACAGTGACATAATTAATACCGTGATATCGGTAAGAAGATAAGCGCGTGAAATCCTCCATTTTGTGCCGCGTGAGATGGAGAGCGCCAGCGCGTCATCCCCACCGCTGGAACCGCCCTGCCGCACAACGAGGCCGACGCCAAGTCCTACGAAAACTCCGCCGCAGACGGCGGCAAAAAGCGGATAAGCGGACAGATCGGGCAGCATGGGGGGAGCCAGTTCCCACAGTTTAAAGAAGCACGACACACTGAGGGTGGAGATAACGGATATTTTTATAAATCCCCCTCCTAAATACCGGAAAGCCAGAATGTAGCACGCGATATCGAGAACCGGCGTTATAATGGCAGGGGAGATGTCCAGCCAATGACTGGCAAGAAGCATCATGCCGAGCACGCCGCCCTCCGTGATATTTGTCTGCTGGTGGATATTGTAAATACCAAAAGAACTGATTGCGGCTCCGATTAGGATTAAAGTTATTTTCCTGGCGGAAAAGCCTCGGGTAAAATTGCGAATTGTATTCTGCAGTGTTTTCATAACAATACAGACCTCCTCTCTTCAAAATCATCTTAAACCCTGGTATAATACCAAGGTCAAGCAAGAATTGAATTATTTACACAAAATAAACATGAAATTATCGCAGTTTTTCCAAACCTCAACATAAAAAAGTGACAACGGCAGACAATACAGGATAAGGGAGGTTATGCCAAAAACCATGAAAAACTATTACAAGATCAATGAAATTTCAAAGCTGTACGGGATCGGTCCTGATTCCCTCAGATATTACGAAAAGCTGGGAATTCTTAAACCCCGCAGGGATACCAACGGTTACAGGCTCTATAGCCTGAAGGATATCTACAAACTGAACGTGATACGCGATCTGCGCAGGCTCAATTTTCCAATGGAAAAAATCAGGGAATACCTGGATCACCAAAGTGTGTCCAATACACTTGAGCTTCTCAAAAAAGAACAGGAACTGCTGAACAGCCAGATAAGGGAACTGCAGAACAGAACCGTGATCATACAGGAACGGATTTCCGTTCTGACCGCCGCGCAGAGCGTAAAGACGGGCCAAATGAAGATCCGGACGCTGCCGGAGCGGCGCTGCGTCGAACTGAGTGAACCCGTTACCAGAGATGAGGAGATGGATTTTATTATCAAAAAGCTGCACAGAAAACATGAAGATAAAATATCCGACTTCGGCGGCCAGAGTATCGGCGCATTCTTATCCCTGGAGGATTTAAAGAAAGGAATTTCAAACGTATACCATTCCGTATTTTTTATACTGGAAGATGACGCAGAGGAATACGACTTTACCCTGCCGGGCGGAGAGTATCTTTCCTGTTTTTACCGTGGAGGCTACATGCAGAACGCGGAGCGTATGCAGGAGATCCTGTCCTATTTGTCCCGCAAGGGGCTGACCATGGCGGGCGCCCCCTTTGAGATGTATGAGATAGACAACCGTGACACGATTCTTGAGGAAGAATTCCTGACGGAAATCCAGGTCAGAATTAAAAGTCTGTAAGTTTGGCAAGGAGCAGCGGGCCGATTCATAGCGATTCCCACGCCGCCTTTACGGGAAGCACATTCCATCCGCCAAAATAAATTCAGAAAAAGCAGCCGGACATCTGGAATCACGTTTTCTTTTGTGCTATAGTAAAAAAGATAGCACTGTTCAGAAGGTAGTATCCCGCGAGGTGTTTTCCGCATCTCAACGAAACATAAGAAAAGAATGAAAGGTGATAGAATTGGTTTTAGTAATACCCGGAGTATTAACCGTATCGTTTCTCTCCCTGTTCTACTGCTGCATGATGCCGGAAGTCGGCAGAAAAGACAGGATGAAAGCGTTTGAAAAGCAGTATATTGCCCACAGGGGATATCATGACAATGCATCCGGCCATCCGGAAAACACGATGCCTGCCTTTGAGAAGGCGGTTGAGAACGGTTATGGGATTGAACTGGATGTACAACTGACAAAGGACAAGGTTCCCGTGGTGATTCACGATTATGATTTAAAGAGGGCGGCCGGAATCGACAGAAAGGTCGAGGACTGCACCTTTGAGGAGCTGAAGTCGTATCCGCTGTTTGGGTCCGGTGAGACGGTTCCGGCCTTTAAGGATGTGCTCCGCATGGTGGCGGGAAGAGTTCCGCTCATCATCGAACTCAAAGTGGAGCGAAAATACAGGGAGACGTGTGAGATAGTCGCCTCCCAGCTTGATTATTACCATGGTACATACTGCATCGAATCATTCAGCCCGCTCGCTCTGTGGTGGTTTAAACATCACCGTCCCGAGGTGGTAAGAGGCCAGCTGGCGACAAACCACAGAAGAGAAGGCCTTAAGACGCCCTGGTATGTGGAGGGAATTCTCACCAACTGTCTGCTGAATGGTTTTTGCAAACCGGATTTTATCGCCTATAACTGCCGGTTCACAAAGACATTTCCGGTAGCCATGCTGCGAAAGTTTTATAAGTGCAAAATGGCCGCCTGGACCATCAAGAGCCAGAAGGAACTGGAGAACCACAGAAAATATTTTGACGTATTCATATTCGACAGCTTTGCCCCGGAGGGACAGAGCCGGAGTGCCGACAAAGCCGCCACTCTGCAGAATTCATGGCATACGCCATAAATTCCAGTCATTGAAGGAAGAACTGCCGATACAAGGAGAATATAGTTTGTCTATCGTCTGGCGCCGCAGAACATGGGTTTTGCGGCGCATTTTGATCTCATAGGAAAGCGCCCTTATGATATCAAAAGCTCTCCGGGCAGGATGCACGCTCGCGCGAAGATGTAATATGCCGCTATGCGGCCGCGCTTGGCGCGAGAGTACGGTGAGCCGGACTCTTTGCTGTCGGTTGGAAGGTTAAAAAATAAAAATACCACCGGGACGGCCGCCGCTATCCGCCATCTTATAGAGGCGTCCCTGCACCCCAACTAAAAAAGTCACAAAATTCCCATAAAAAAGTTGCATTTTTTATAAAACCTGATACAATGATAGGGACAATTTAATAATGAGAGAATATTACGAATTCAAGAGGTAAGAGAGATGAAAAAGAAACACCTGCTTACAGGCGTAATGGCACTTCTGGTATCTGTTGCACTCAGCGCATGCGGAGGCGATAAGAATGCGGGAGGCACCTCGGCGGGAGAGACGAAGCAACAGGAGTCTTCCGTAGACGGAACCAGTAATACTCTTTCAGAAGGAACACCAGTACCAGGCGGAAGTGTTGTGTTTGGCATGACACAGGACCTGGCTAGTCTTGACCCCCACCCAGAGACGGACGCAGGAACTAGAGACGTGGTTTTCAATTTGTACGAAGGGCTTGTTAAGCCCGCTTCAGACGGCAGTATTGTGCCGGCAGTTGCCAGTGAGTATGCTATCTCAGATGATGCAAAGACATTTACTTTCACATTGAGAGACGGTATCACGTTCCATGACGGAACACCGGTAACGGTTGAAGATGTCAAATATTCCATTGATCGATATGCGGAGATTCAGGGCGAATCCTCCGCTTTTTCTATGCTTTCGGATGTGGTTATAAAGGATGATAAGACAATTGAGGTGGTTCTGAAAGAGGGCGATTCCGAGTTTTTAACAGAACTTACACTTGCAGTGATTCCTGCCTCCAATGAGGATCCGGCAGGAAACCCGATCGGCACGGGACCTTTTAAGTTTGTATCCTATACGCCGGGACAGAACCTGATCCTAAAGAAATACGACGGATACTGGAAAGAGGGAGTACCAAGCCTCGACAAGGTGGAATTTAAGTTCACACCGGATGTGGATACCGCATTCATGGAGCTTCAGGCCGGCACCATTGATATATTAAAATATCTGACCACAGCCCAGGCCCAGTCGCTCGGCAGCGATTACAACCTTGTGGAAGGCAGCATGAACCTGGTTCATGGAATGTACTTAAACAGTGCGTATGAACCGCTTTCGAATGCAAAAGTGCGTCAGGCACTCTGCTATGCGGTGGACAGAAACGCAATCAACAATTTCCTGTTTGGCGGAAAGAGCCGGATTATCGGTTCCAACATGATCCCGAACATGACAAAATACTATGAGCCGCAGGCCGAGACCGTTTACACCTACGATGTGGAAAAGGCCAAAGAACTGCTTGCCGAGGCCGGATATCCTGACGGTTTTGCACTGGAAATCACGGTTCCCAGTTCCTATTCCCAGCATGTGGATACGGCGCAGATTATTGTAGATGAATTGTCACAGGCGGGAATCAAGGCTACGATCAAGCAGGTAGAGTGGAGCACCTGGCTGGAAGAAGTTTATAAGAACGGCGAATTTGAAGCCACGGTAATCGGCTTTGACGGAACCCTCGCTCCGGGCAAGATGCTGCAGAGATACGTTTCCGACGACGGCAAAAACTTTATGCACTATTCCAACGCAGAATTTGACCATGCCTTTAAAGAGGCATATGAGGCGGTCAATGATGCCGAAAAGATTGCAAAATACAAAGAAGCCCAGATGATTCTGGCCCAGGACGCGGCGGCGGTCTATATTGAAGATCCGGCAAACCTGGTAGCCGTAAACAAGAAATTCGGCGGCTATACCTTCTACCCGACATCGGCGGAGGACATGTCCCTTCTGTATCAGGTAGCTGAATAAAAGAATGTTAAATAAAACAGAATAAATACAAAAGCAGTAAATGCCAGGAGGGAATTATGAAATTCTTTATTAAAAAACTGATAACTCTCATTATCACATTGTTGTTAATCTCCTTTCTGACGTTTGCTGCTTTTTCGATCATTCCGGGAGATGCCGCGCTGTCGAGGCTGGGAAAAGACGCATCCCCGGCCCAAGTGGAGGCGCTGCGGGAGGAGATGGGGTTAAATGATCCCCTGCCCGAGCGCTATGTCAGATGGATTGGCGGCATTGCCACGGGTGATTTCGGTGATTCTTACCGCTATGAAGGAACCAGCGTCAGTTCCCTGTTAAAGGATCGATTGCCGGTGACCGTTCTTCTGTCGGTTATTTCACTCATCATCATCCTCGTATTTTCCGTGCCGCTTGGGATTGCGGGCGCGCGCCATGCGGGAGAGTGGAGCGATGTCCTGACCAACCAGCTCACCCAGGTTATGATGGCGGTTCCGCCGTTTTTTCTGGGAATGATACTCACCTATGTATTCGGACTGATTCTCCATTTCTTCCAGCCGGGTAAATTTACGCTGCCGTCGGAAGATTTTACGGAGTCGGTCAAATATCTGTTTTTCCCGGCCCTGGCCATTGCGCTCCCCAAAATCGCCATGGTGGTTAAATTCCTCCGCAATTCCGTGCTCTCGGAGATGAATAAGGACTACGTCAGGACCGCGTTCAGCAAGGGAAATACAAAAACAGGGGTCCTCTACGGCCATATCCTGAAAAATGCCCTGATTCCGGTCATCACATTTCTCGCAATGGTGATTGCGGAAATTCTGGCGGGCAGTATTATCGTGGAGCAGGTATTCAGCGTACCCGGAATCGGAAGACTGCTGATCACCTCCATATCAAACAGGGATTATCCGGTTGTGCAGGCCATTGTGCTTTACATAACGGCTGTAGTTGTCATCATTAACTTTATCGTGGACACGTTATACCAGTTCTTAGATCCGCGCGTTAAAACGTCGTAGAAGAAGGCGGAAGGTACGATTATGAAGAAAAGAAATTACAATCTGATTATAGGGACTGCCATTACCTTATTCTTTCTGGTACTGGCCGTGACGGGCCAGTTCTGGACGCCCTATGGTACGACGGCCATGGATTCCCTTTCCGTGAACCTGGCTCCCTCATTTTCACATCCGATGGGAACCGACAATTTCGGAAGGGACATTTTAAGCCGCGTCATGAATGGAAGCGGCAGCACCTTTTTTGTAGCGGTCTGCACCGTGCTGATCGGAGGAGTTTTCGGTACGCTGGTGGGAGCCGTCACAGGCTATTTCGGGGGATGGATTGACGACGTCGTCATGCGTGTCAACGATATGCTCCTCTCATTTCCCAGTATCCTGCTGGCCCTGATTGTCATCAGCCTTATGGGTCCCGGAAGATATAACATCATCCTGGCCCTCGGCATTTTGTTCATTCCCAGCTTTGCCCGCATCGTGCGGAGCGAGGTGATACGCTGCCGTGAGCTGGACTTTGTCAAGAGCGCGCGTATTATGGGAGCGGGGAATTTCCGTATTATTTTCCTGCATATCCTTCCCAATGCCGGTGTCAGCATCCTGACCGCGGCCGCCATTGGATTCAACAATGCGGTGCTGGCGGAGGCCAGCATGAGTTATCTCGGCCTCGGCATCCAGCCTCCGGAACCAAGTCTCGGGCGCATGCTGTCGGAGGCGCAGTCCTATATCTTTAACGCACCCTGGTACGCGATTTTTCCGGGCGTCACCATCATTTTAATTATTCTGGGATTCAGCATGGTCAGCGAAGGCCTGAGAACCCTGCAGGAATAGGAGGACAGCCATGAAACCAATCGTGGAAATAAAAGATCTGGCCATCGGCTTTCCGGAGGGCGGAATCACCTCACCGGCGGTAAAGGGCATCAGCTTTGAAATCCGGGAAGGGGAAATCCTGGGTGTGGTGGGAGAGTCTGGCTCCGGCAAATCCATGAGCGCCCTGGCTCTGATGGGACTTCTCCCAAAAGACGCCGTAGTGACGGGAGGGCAGATCCTTTTTAAAGGCACGGATCTGCTTACCATGAAAGATGAAGAAAAGAGAAAACTTCAGGGCAGCAGGATGGCCATGGTGTTTCAGGAACCGATGACCTCCTTAAACCCTGTTATGAAGATAGAAAAGCAGGTGGGAGAGAGCCTGCGCCTGCATACCTCCCTTTCGGATAAAGAGATACACCGGAAGGTGGTGGAAGCGCTTGGCGAGGTGGGACTCACCGACGCCGAAAATCTCTGCGGCAAATATCCCCACGAACTCTCGGGCGGAATGCGTCAGAGAGTCATGCTGGCACAGGCCACGGTCTGTTCCCCGGATCTCATTATTGCCGATGAGCCGACGACCGCCCTGGATGTCATTGTCCAGGCTCAGATTCTCAGGCTGCTCAAGAAGATACACAATGAGAACCATACCTCCATCCTCTTTATCTCACATGACTTAAATGTAGTAAAAGAAATCTGCGACCGCGTGGTAGTCGTCTATCAGGGAAAGGTTGTGGAGGAAGGAATAACAAAAGAGGTTCTGAAAAACCCAAAACATGAGTATACAAAGCGTCTGGTATCATCGATACCGGAAGGACATTCATGGGAGGAGGATGAGAAGGAAATCCTCCGCCTTGAGAACCTGAACGTATATTACGACACCAGGGGAGAAGGATTTTTACGGAAAAAAGGAAAGAAACATGTGATCCACGACGTGAATATGGCGGCGTATGACGGTGAGATACTCGGCATCGTGGGAGAGAGCGGCTGCGGTAAGTCCACGTTGTGCAAGACAATACTCGGCCTCCATGATAATTATACGGGAACCGTCCAGATGGAAGATAATTTAAGGCCGCAGATGGTATTTCAGGATCCTTTCAGCTCCCTGAACCCTGCCAGGAAAATTGGCTGGATCCTGGAGGAACCGCTGAAGCTGCGTGGAATTACGGACCGTGATAAACGCAGGCAGATGGTGGCCGACATGCTGGTAGACGTGGGCCTTGATCCCTCCTTTGCCGACAGGAGACCCAGAGAGCTGTCGGGAGGCCAGAGACAGCGAATCAGCATCGGAACGGCGCTTATGATGGATTCCAGACTAATCATCGCGGACGAACCGGTTTCGGCCCTGGACGTGACGGTCCAGTCCCAGATTCTGAAGCTGATTTTAAGGCTCCATGAAGAAAAAAAGATGACGATTCTGTTTATCACCCACGACCTTAATATTGTGCGCAGGATCTGCCGCCGCGTGGTGGTATTATACAGAGGAGAGATAGTCGAATCCGGCCTGGCCGGTGAGGTTTACCGCACTCCGGCCCACCCGTACACAGAACTGCTCCTGGCGTCTATCGTGGACGGCGACCCGGAAACACAGGAAAAGGCCGTAGCCGATATCGGGGAAGGCGTTCCCGCAGGATTTACGGGCTGTTCCTTCTATCCCAGATGTCCAAAACGCTGTGAACGCTGCCGGACGGAAAAGCCCGGGGATACCAGAATAGGGGAAACACATACGGCCAGATGTTTTCAACTGCAGGGGGATTAGTTGAGATGCGGGGACGCCTCTGTGAGATGGCGGATGGGGGAGTGGGAGGGTGTATATGAGTCTTCAGTCCCGGATTGTAGGTTGTGGTGAGGGGGGGAATCCAGGAGAAAAGATTCCTACGGGGACCCGCTCTCGCTTGTGGAATGCGCAGCGGATGCTAGATTCGAAAAAACCTCATCAAGCACCGGCGGATTCCAATGTCCC
>NZ_URHZ01000044.1 GCF_900547735.1 uncultured Clostridium sp.
GGACTTATGTGCGCTATATCAACCTGATTCATTACTGGCATCACTGCACCTTCCCATGGCATGTCGGCCTGATGTACCAGTATAAGAGCCCTGAAGAGATTGATTTGATGCAGAAAATGGTTCATGATTGACGGTAGATTGACCGTAACAGGTATTTGGCAGGATTCGGCCGTAATTGGGGTCATGTTTCATTAATGGGGGCCGGCTGCTTCATTTTATGAGGGATTGAAGGGAGGAGTTATTTTATGTTTGGTTTGCCTTTGTGGCTTACAATATTTCTGATTCTCTATGCAATTATGATAATAGGAGTTTGGGTCTTATCTTTTTCAAATGTGCTTTTTGATGAGGAAGAGGATGATAAGGCGGAGTGCGGCAGCGCAGAATGCGGGAAAGAAGCGGGAGGAGAAATAATATGAATGACAGAGTAATCTATATTTTAGTCTTTATAGTCTATATTGCTTTTTGCCTCGGCATTTCCGCAATCGTTAAAAAGAAAGAGACTCACAGGGACAGTAAGGGATTTCTGCTGGGGGACAGAAGCATCGGACCATGGCCTATTGCTTTTTCCTTTGTTGCCACCCTGGTGAGCGCGTCGCTGTTTATGGGAAGCGGTCCGAAGATCTATTCCCAGGGCTGGCCGTTTGCCATCTACGGGCTGCTGCTGTTAAATGTGGGAATCGTTCTGGCCTGGATACTGTATGCCAAGAGACTGTCCAGACTGACGACCAAGTTTAACGCCCTGACACTGGCGGAGCTGTTTCATTACAGATACAATTCCAGGGGAATTAAGATTTTTTCTTCCGTTGCCACCATTGTCGTTTATATTCCGCTGATGGGCGCCCAGCTCGTAGCGGCAGGAAAGCTGTTCCAGAGCATTTTCGGCCTGCCGTTCTGGAGCGGGATTGTGCTGGTGGGAATGGTGCTCACCATCGTAACTGCGGTGGGCGGTTTCAAATCCGTCGTTTATAACGATTTTTTCCAGGGAATTATCATGTACGGCATCTTCTTTGTGCTGGTGCCGCTGATGGTTTATAAAGTCGGAGGGCTGACCGCAATGAATAACCGCCTGACCGCGGAGTTCCCTCAGTTTTTTATAATGCATGACGATTATTGGACTCCCGTGATGATTACGTCCTGGGTTTTCTACTTTATTTTCGGGCTTAATCTGGCACAGCCGTCTCTGCTGGTACGTTTTCTGGCCTGCAAGGATACAAAGGTTATAAAGCGTGCGTTTCCACTGGCGGTTACCTGTCATGCATTTGGAATTTTCAGTGTCGCCATTATCATGATGGCCGCTGCGCTGCTGTTCCCGGGCATTACGGACCGTGAAATAATCTTTCCCACGATTGTCACAAACCTGCTTCCTCCGGTGATGGGCGGCATGGCAATCTGTGCCGTATTTGCCTGTATGATGTCTACGGTGGATTCCCTGATGCTTGTGGCCTCCGGTTCTTTTACAGAAGATATTTACAAAGGGTTTTTCAATAAGAAAGCGACAGAGAAGGAAATTTATAATGTGGGGATTATCAGTACGGTCGTAATCGGCATCGGTTCCATCCTTACCGCCATTTACTCGGGAAAGGGCGTTTTGGAGCTGATTGTACTGGCGGAATCCTGTCTGATTCCAATCTACCTGTTCTCTGTTCTGGGAGTGACCCATTTGAAACGTCTCACATCGGCCGGAGTGCTGTCGGGCATGATTGCCGGAGCAATTGTTGCCTTTGGCTGGGAAATCATTTATAGCTGGGACATCTGTGTTCCCGTCATGCCGGCCATCATTGTATGTGCGGCAGTCACGATTGTTGTGAGTTTAATGACTCCTGCGCCGTCATCAGCCGTCACCGACGCTTTCTGGGGCAGAACGGCAAAAGAAGAACTGGAAGCGTATTATTCACAGAACTAATCGATTATTGAAATTTGGAGGTATTTTATGGATATCAATCCTGCAACCCTTGAAGTAATCAGGAACAGCCTGGTTTCCATTGCCGAGGAGATGGGTGTTAGCCTTGTGCGCACAGCCTATTCGCCGGGAGTGAAAGAGCGCCGTGACTGTTCCTGTTCCATCTATGACGCCGACGGCCGGATGACCGCCCAGGCCGAACACGTCCCCCTTCACTTAGGCGTAATGCCCCAGGCAGTGAAAGAGATTCTGAAGCTGTTTCCGGCGGAGCAGATGCGCCCGGGCGACGCTTATATCATCAATGATCCGTATCTGGGTGCGAATCACCTTCCCGATATTATTATGGTTACTCCGGTATTTTACCGGGACATGCTTTTTGCCTATGTGGGCAATATGGCCCATCACAGCGATGTGGGTGGCATGAGGCCCCGCAGCATGGCGGGGGACAGCACGGAGATTTTTCAGGAAGGAATCAGGATGCCGGGGATTAAGCTGGCCGAAAAAGGGGAATTTGGCGCCCATATCCTGCGCTTTATCCTGGCCAATACGAGGACGCCGGAAAATGTGGAGGGCGATCTGAACGCCCAACTGGCTGCCAACATGCTGGCCTGCCGGCGCCTGGGAGAACTGTGCGGCAAATATGGACTGGACGTGCTCCGCGGCAGCATGAAGCTGATTCTGGATAAATCGGAGCAGCAGATGAGGGAGGAACTTAAGAAGGTGCCGGATTGTACCGTTTACGGCCGTTCCGCCGTGGACTGCGGCGATACCTCTTACCCGATTTGCGTCAAAGCAATCTTTGAGGGAGGGAGCCTGACGCTTGATTTCACCGGGAGCAGTCCGCAGACGGCAAGCCCTGTCAACGCGGCTCCGGCTGCGACCCAGGCCGCCGTTAAGTTTGCCGTTAAGACGCTGATCGCCCCCGGTATTCAGCCGAATGAGGGAGCATTCCGGGCAGTGCGGACAATTTTACCGCCGGGAATTATCATAAATCCCGTATCGCCGGCCCCGGTGGCCGGTTCCTGTGAGGTGAGTTACAAGACGGTGGAGGCTATTTTCGACGCATTGGCCTCCCTCTTCCCGGAACAGATTATCGCCGGGTCCGGGGCGGGCGGCGTGCTCTCCTTCGGAGGTTATGATTCCGTGCAGGGAAAGGCCTATGCGTACGGCGAGGGCCTGGGAGGCGGATTCGGCGCCTCGGGTTATAAAGACGGAGAGAGCGCGTGTAAGCCCTCCATGTCCAATTCCAAGGATTCTCCGGCCGAGGTGCTGGAAATGACTTATCCCATCCGGGTTTCCGGTTTTGCGCTGCGTCCCGATTCCGAGGGCGCGGGGCAGTACCGCGGCGGATTTGGATTCTGCCGGAGCTTTGAAATGCTGGATGACAATGTGATCTGGTCTACGCAGACAACCATGTATTCTCTGCGGCCTCAGGGGCGCCATGGCGGGCTGGAGGCGGAGACGTCCGAATGTGTTGTGAATCCGGGTAAGGAGAATGAACGGAAATTGGAGGCCTATGGAACCGCAGTGCTGAATAAGGGAGATATCATTGAACTGCGCAGTGCGGGTGGAGGCGGCTACGGAGAACCGGGAAGGCGTGAACGCAGTCTTATTATGAATGATATCCGTAACGGACTGCTAAGCGTGGCGCGGGCGGCTGAGGTGTATGGTTATAAAACAGATTCGGAAGTATTTTTAGAACAGGATTACAAGGAAAAAGGAGGGGATTTATGATGGCGGATACGGCGGCGCGTGAGCGCTATAAAGTTTCAATTGATATCGGCGGGACCTTTACGGATGTGGTTTCCATGAGGGAGAGCGACGGCCTCATCCGGGTCATTAAAGTTTCCTCTACCCCGGACGATCCCAGCAGGGCGTTCCTGCAGGGAATAAGAGAGCTTTCAGAACGTCTGGATATCCGTCCGTCCGATATTTCCTGCCTGATTCACGGCTCCACGGTGGGATGTAATGCCGTAGTCCAGGGAAGGCTGCCCAAGACGGCGCTGGTTACGACGGAGGGTTTTAGGGACGTTCTGGAAATTGCCAGGATGCTCCGTCCCGCATCCTATGATCTGCACTTTTCAAAGGCGCGTCTTCTGGTGCCGCGCCATCTGCGTTTCGAGGCGGCCGAGCGGATCGGCGCGGGAGGTGAGATTGTAAAAGCCCTCACCGAAGAGGAACTTCGGAGGATTGTAAAAGAAGTAAAGGACAGCGGAGCCAAAGCGGTTGCCGTAAGCTGCCTGTTCTCCTTTATTAATCCGGAACATGAGAGGGCAATCGGCGAGGCGCTGCGCAGAGGAATCCCAGGCTGCCAGGTCTGCCTTTCCTGCGAGGTCAATCCGATTTTCCGTGAGTATGAGCGGACCTGTGTCACGGTTTTAAATGCGGCCCTGGTCAATGTGATGAGTACGTATTTGGAAAAAATACATGCCGGTCTGAGGGAAATGGGCTGTGCCGCCCCGCTCTACATCATGCGCCAGGACGGCGGCTATATGGGAAGTGCAGTGGCTCAGACCATGCCGGTGCAGGCCCTTGTATCCGGCCCCACGGGCGGGGCTCTTATGGCAAATTATCTGGGGCATCTCACCGGCAATATGGATGTTGTCTCCCTGGATGTGGGAGGCACGACCGCGGATGTGTGCATGACGACGGACGGAGAGATTCAGATTGCGGACAGTCTCCAGGTGGGCGGCTATCCTCTGAGCATGCGTTCGATTGAAGTCAATGCGGTGGGAGCAGGCGGAGGAAGTATTGCCTGGGTTGATTCGGGCGGTTTTCTTCATGTGGGACCCGACAGTGCGGGTTCCAACCCCGGCCCGATTGCGTACGGGCTGGGTGGTAAAAATGTCACCCTGACGGATGCGAATCTGGCGCTGGGAAGACTGGAATCGGGGAGTCTTTTGAACGGTGATATGACAATCGACGCAAAACTCGCCGGAGAGGCGGTGGCCGAATTTGCCCGGACGATCGGAATGAGCGCGGAGGAGGCGGCCGAGGGAATTGTTAAAATCGCCGTAGCCAATATGGCAAAGGGAATCCGGGTGATCTCGGTGGAACGCGGCTTCGATCTGCGCGATTTCACGCTTGTTCCGTTTGGCGGGGGCGGAGCCATGTATGCCTCGGAAATTGCGCGTGAACTCGGAATTCCCAGGGTAATCATACCGCGTCATCCGGGAACCGGTTCCGCTTTCGGACTGCTGACCTCCGACCTGCGCCATGTGGCTAGCCGCAGTTTTGTCTCTTCCGTGGAGGCGGAGAAAGCAAAAGAGCTGCAGGCTCTGGCCGAAGAGCTGACGGCCGGAGTGCTTAAAACGATGAAGGAAGAGGGACATGAGGCAAAAGAAGTGGCTCTCAGCGCAACGGCCGATTTCCGCTATAAGGGACAGTCGTATGAGATTCCGGTTCCTGTTACGGTTCCCATTGACGGTGAAACTCTGAAGGAGGCCGTCGGACAGTTCCACTGTCTGTATGAGGTGCGGTACGGCCATTGCAACCGCAGCCATGTTGTGGAGATTGTCAATCTGCACATTGCCGGAGTGGCGTCCATCGGGCGGGCAAAGCTTAAAAAAATCCCGGAGGGAGCCGGTGCCAAGCAGGCGGTTGTGGGCAGCCGTTATGTGGTATTTCAGGGGCAACGTTACAAGACCGCAGTCTACCAGAGAGAACGGCTGGGAGCCGGCGACGGTATTACAGGCCCCGCAGTCATCAGCGAGTATGATTCTACGACAATTCTCTGGCCCGGTGACGAGGTCCGGGTAGACGGGTACGGAAACCTTGTGCTAAACTGTAAAAAAGCAGAGAACGTGTTTTAAAATTTCATCCAGAAGGTGATTGTTCGGCCGGGAGCCATACGGCGGAAGCGGGGGACGGATATGAAAGAGATTGCGATCTTATTGGAAAACAGGGAACAGGACTATGCGGTAGGAAATTTTATTAAGGAAAACCTCAGGGAGGTGCTGGAGGACACGGTCCGGATCCGCATCTGTTTCCTGGAAGATAAGGACGAATTTCATTTTTCCTCGGTTGATTTGATTTTGGTTATGGTCCACAGGCTGATTCACGCCGTTTACAGCCAGATATCCGATTTTTATAATAAAGAGAATATTCTGTTTGTCTCCCGGACGCTGTCCAGAGAAGCGCTCGATAAAATCAACCGTATTCCCTGCGGGGAGAGGGCGCTTGTGTTTAACCGTTCCCAGTATACGACAATGGAGACGCTGCGGCTTCTGTACCAGTTGGATGTGATGCATCTGGACCTGGTGCCCTATGGCCCGACGGTGGACATATCGGAATTTAAGTATATTATCACACCTGGGGCCATGGATTTTATTCCGGAGTGCGGGGGTGAGATTGTCAATATAGGATACCGGCAGCTCGACTGTTATTCCTTTCTGGACATATTTTCCCACCTGGGTATCAGCGACGACAGGATAAACAGGAACCTGTTCCGGTATACGGAACATCTCTCGGCAAAGCACACCGATGTGGAAAAATGGTATCTGACCACCCAGATGACCTGCAGGACATTAGAAAATATCATGAGCCGGATCGATTTTGGAATCCTGGTGGCGGAGGCGGGACGGCGTGTCATCTATTACAACCGGAAGATCCGGGGCATTCTCCGGCAGGATGTGAGGGAAGGGGAACTTTTTGAAATAAAAGACAACCAGGAGATGACCAGGCAGTTATTTGAAGAGGATTTCCACAGCGAACTCATTCAGATTGGGGAAGAACGCGTCATGGTGGAGCGTTATCCGCTGTCCGATGAGGATATTGCCATGGGGTATTACTTCGAATTCCAGCCGGTTCAGAATATTAACAACATGGGGAGCAGGATCAGTGAAAAGCTGCGCAAATCCGGATTGTACGCCAAGTTTACCTTCCGCGACATTATTTACCGCTCCCCGGAGATGAAAAAATGTGTGGACGTGGCTAAGAAATTAGCCAGGACCGAATTCTCCATCCTGGTTGCCGGGGAGAGCGGTTCGGGTAAAGAATTGTTTGCCCAGTCTATTCACAACGCGTCCGCATGCTCCAAGGGCCCGTTTGTCGCCGTAAACTGTGCCGCCTTCCCGGAGAATCTTCTGGAAAGCGAGCTGTTCGGTTATGAGGGAGGAGCGTTTACGGGATCCAGGAAGGAAGGGAAAATCGGTCTGTTCGAACTGGCCAACAAGGGGAGTATTTTTCTGGATGAGATAGGGGAAATGTCCTATTCCCTCCAGTCAAAGCTGCTCCGCGTATTGCAGGAAAAAAGAATTATGCGGGTGGGAGGCGATCACTTTATCGATATCGACATCCGCGTCATATCGGCAAGCAACCGCAATCTGAAGGAAGAGGTGAAGGAAAAACATTTCCGGGCGGATCTCTATTACCGCCTGTCGACCTTTACCATTACCATCCCTCCGCTCAGGAACCGCAGGGAAGACATCCTGCCTCTTTTCCGGACGTTCTGCCACAGTCAGCCGTCCTTAAGCAGTGCAGAGGAGGAGATTCTGCGTTCCTATCAGTGGGACGGTAATGTGAGGGAGCTGCAGAATGTAGCGGCCTATTACGACGTAATCGGCAATCTGGAACTGCTCTCGATTCCTTCCGGCGTCCCGGTTTCACCTTTAAACGCAAAGGAAAAAATCGTGGATCTGCTGGGCCGGTATCCCAATGAGGGACTGGGCCGGAAACGTCTCATAAATCTTTTAAAGGAAGAGGGCGTTCCACTGAGTGAAGGCCGTTTTGAGGCCCTAATCAGGGAACTGATACAGGAAAATGTGATTTCCCGCGGCCGGGGACGTCAGGGAATCCGCCTGAACTGAAATCCGGTTTCCGGAGCCCGGTGGATGACGGGGGAACAGGCCGCATTCCATCTGAACAGGCTAATTACCGTCCGGGATTCTTTTTCAAATCCCCTGTCGCCGGATTATCAATCAGATGCCCGTCGGAATCAAAGCGGGAGCCGTGGCACGGGCAGTCCCAGGTATGCTCCTGCTTATTCCATTTCAGGGCGCATCCCAGGTGTGGACAGCGGGGACTGGATATGGTCAGAAGATTCATTGTCGCCTCCAGCGCATTGGCGGCGAGCTGCGGCCGGAGTATGGTTCTGGATGGTGAGAACAGGGCGGAATAGGGGGAATCCTGTTCCGTTATAAGGGCGGTGAGCACCATAGCGGACACCATGGAGGAGGTCATGCCCCATTTGTTAAAACCCGCGGCGGCGTAAAGATTCGGCGTGTTTTTCGAATAATGCCCGATATACGGTACATTGTCTAATGTCATGCAGTCCTGTGTGGCCCAGTGGTACCGTTCGCTGGAACCGGGATAATAGTTCAAGGCAAAACGGCGGAGCTCTTCCCAGCTTCCGCCGGTTTTTCCCGTGCGGTGGCCGCCTCCCCCAATCAGGAGAAGGCCGTCATGGTTTCTGAACGACATTCCGTTTTGTGCCTGATCGACATACATCCCGTCTAAATCCGGCGCATTTTCCAGTGCAATCACATAGGAGCGGTGCTGGTACATCTTCAGGAAATAACTGCCGTGCTTATTGATAAACGGAAAATGCGTTGCCACAATGATTTTATCCGCCGTGATGACGCCGCTGTCCGTGCGCGCTGTACTGCCTTCCAGTTCCCGCACCTCGGTGTGTTCGTAAATATTCAAATCTTTGGCGATTGCATTTACGAACTTAAGCGGATGAAACTGCGCCTGCCCCGTAAAGCGGACGGCTCCGGCCACCGGGAAGGGGAGGGGAAGCTGATGAACCGACTCGGCAGGAAAGTTCAGTCTCTGGAGGGCGTCCAGCTCTTCGGCAATTACCCGGGGATCGTCCAGGGAATAAACATATGCGTCTTTCCTTTCAAAATCACATTCAATCCCGCTGCAGAGCTCCGCATATTTTTTTACGGCCTCCTGGTTGGCGCGAAGGTACAGGTCCGCTTTTTCCGTCCCCAGGCTTTTGAGCAGCTTGTGATAAACCAGCCCATGCTGGGAAGTGATTTTAGCGGTAGTGTTTTTCGTGATTCCGCTGCAAACCGTATCCGCCTCAACCAGAACATAGTCCACGCCGGCCTGTCCGAGCATGTAAGCGCACAAGATCCCCGCCATACCGCCTCCGATGATAAGGACGTCGGTTTTTATATCTTTTTTTAAGCTTTTGAAATTTAAAACAGAAGATGTATCGCTCCATACCGATCCATGCCGGTCGCTGCCGCCTTTTCCCATATGATGTTCGGGCCTCCTTATAAATGAATTTCAATTAGAATGCCCATTTATCTCAGGTTTGATTCCCGATCATGGGGACAGCGATAAGAAATTCCGCCCGTTATGTGGATTACAGTTACAGCGGGCCAGAATTTGCTATGAAAAAAATATTTTTACATATTGACGCAGAAATCTGCCTATGCTATAATTCACCAGAAATGAACAAGGGCGTTCATGAGGTTTGGCCTCATGGACGCTTTTTTTAATTGTTGCAGTTTGGCCGAAGGCTGAGCTGTAACGAATAATCAGGCATAAGAGAGGAATGGTGACAGGATGGAAAGAACGGTATATCTCCTTTTGGAAAATGGCGAATACTTTGAGGGAAAAGGATTTGGCGCCTCTTTAGACGAAGTGGCCGGTGAAGTGGTATTTACGACGGGAATGACGGGATATCTTGAGACAATCACCGACCCCAGCTATTTTGGACAGATTGTCGTGCAGACATTCCCGATGATTGGCAATTACGGTGTGATTCCGCAGGATTTTGAAAACAAAGAAGTGCATATATCGGCTTATATCGTAAAAGAATGGTGTCAGGACCCCTCCAACTTCAGGAGCAGTGGTAATCTTGACACTTTTTTTAAGGAAAGAAATATTCCCGCCGTTTACGGAATAGATACCAGGAAGCTGGCAAAGACTATCCGTGAAACGGGTTCCATGAACGGAAAACTGACGGTAAAGCAGCCGCCGTTTGCAAAAGAGGAACTGGAAGAAATAAAGAAATTCCGCATCCGGGATGCGGTTGAAAATGTAACGCCGATGGGAAACAGACTGATTAAAACCGGTGGAGAAACAAAATACCGGGTTGCCCTCTGGGATTTCGGGGCGAAGGAAAATATCCTCAGAGAGCTGACAAAGAGGGGCTGTGACGTATACGACATTGCGGCGTCCACCACGGCGGAGGAAATCCTTGCGCTCGCTCCCGACGGAATCATGCTGTCCAACGGACCGGGTAATCCCGAGGACAATTTGTCCGTGATAGAAGAACTTAAAAAAATCGCAGAGACAAAAGTTCCGATTTTCGGCATCTGTCTGGGACATCAGCTTCTGGCCATTGCAAGGGGAGCAAAGACCGGAAAAATGAAATACGGCCACAGGGGAGCAAACCAGCCGGTCAAGGATCTGGAATCGGGCCGCGTCTATATCAGCAGCCAGAACCACGGTTACGAGGTGCTGAAAGAATCACTTCCGGAAGGGGCCGAGGAGACGTTTATCAATGTTAACGACGGCACCTGCGAGGGGATTACTTACCGCGATATCCCGGCGTTTACCGTGCAGTTCCATCCGGAGGCGTGTGCGGGGCCGAAGGACACGGAAGTTCTGTTCGGCCGCTTTATCAGCATGATGAAGGAGTACCAAGAGAAGAACGGGGCAGAGAAAACAGGAGCTGCCGTAGGAGAAAACGCAGCGGGAACAGAGAAGGAGGAAAGGCATGCCGTTAAATAAGAATTTGAAAAAGGTGATGGTGATCGGTTCCGGACCGATTGTCATCGGGCAGGCGGCCGAGTTTGATTATGCGGGAACCCAGGCATGCCGTGCACTCAAGGAAGAGGGCCTGTCCGTCGTTCTGGTCAATTCCAATCCGGCCACTATTATGACGGACAGCGCTATTGCGGATCACGTTTACATTGAGCCGCTGACACTTAAAGTGGTGAAGCGGATTATAGAAAAAGAAAAGCCGGACAGCATTCTCTCCACACTTGGAGGCCAGACCGGACTGACTCTTTCCATGGAGCTGGCGAAAGAAGGTTTTCTTAAAAGCCACGGCGTCACTTTGCTGGGAGCCTCTCCGGAGACGATAGACAAGGCGGAGGACAGGCAGTGCTTTAAAGACACGATGGAGGAGATCGGCGAGCCGATGATTCCGTCCGAGGTTGTCCGGGCGGTGGACGAGGCAATAAGTTTTGCGGCAAAAATCGGATATCCGGTGATTGTGAGACCGGCCTTCACGCTGGGCGGAACGGGAGGCGGCATCGCAAAGTCGGAGGAAGAGCTCCGTGAGATTGCAACAGCAGGCATAAGACTGTCCCCCATCGGCCAGATTCTGGTGGAGCGGTGCATCGCAGGCTGGAAAGAGATTGAATTTGAGGTAATGCGGGACGGCGCCGGCAATGAGATTACCGTCTGCTCCATGGAGAATTTCGACCCGGTCGGAATCCACACCGGCGATTCGATTGTCATCGCCCCGGCGGTTACCCTGGCGGACCGGGAATACCAGATGCTCCGCTCCGCGGCCCTGAATATCATACAGGCCATGGGAATCGAGGGCGGCTGCAACTGCCAGTTTGCGCTGAATCCCGAGAGCTTTGAATATGCGGTAATCGAGGTGAATCCGCGTGTTTCCAGGTCATCGGCCCTGGCCTCCAAGGCCACCGGCTATCCGATCGCCCGCGTGGCGACGAAGATTGCAATCGGTTACCGTCTGGATGAGATTCCCAACGAGGTCACCGGGGAAACCATGGCCTGCTTTGAACCGGCCTTAGATTATGTGGCGGTCAAATTCCCGAAATGGCCGTTTGATAAATTCGTTTACGGACGCAGAAAACTGGGAACCCAGATGAAGGCCACCGGTGAAGTAATGGCGATCGGAAGAAACTTTGAACAGGCGCTTCTTAAGGCGGTCAGGGGAGCTGAGATTTCCCAGGAGAGCCTGAATATGGACAAGATGGAGAGTCTCTCGGAAGAAGAGCTGAAGGAGAAAATTCTTTCCCAGGACGATGAACGGATTTTTGCCATTTACGAGAGCATGAAACGTGGAATGACGGTAGAGTGGCTCCATGAACTGACGAAAATCGACGAATGGTTTTTAAATAAATTGCTCCGTCTGCTGGTTATAGAGCGCAGGATGCAGAACGGTGAATTTACCGAAGAACTTCACCGGGAGGCCAAACAGTACGGATTTCCCGACCGGGTCATTAAGGAGATGACGGGACTTGCAAAAATCCGCCATATTCCAGCTTGCTACAGGATGGTGGACACATGCAGCGCCGAATTCGCGGCCAGCACACCGTATTTTTACGGTTCCTACGGGGAAGAGGACGAGGCGGAGCCGTTTATCAGGGCACATTCCACGGGGAAACCGGTCGTCATGGTCTTCGGCTCCGGTCCGATCCGCATCGGCCAGGGAATTGAATTCGACTATGCCTCCGTGCACTGCGTCTGGTCCTTAAAACGGGCGGGATACGAGGTGGTCATCGTCAACAACAACCCTGAGACGGTGTCCACGGATTTTAATGTGGCGGACCGTCTGTATTTTGAACCTCTTACGCCGGAAGATGTGCTGGATATTATCCGCGTGGAAAAACCGGCCGGGGCCGTCGTAGCCTTCGGCGGACAGACCGCCATCAGGCTGACGAAATGCCTGGTCGAAAACAACATTCCGGTTCTTGGGACGCCGCCGGACAGCATCGATATGGCGGAGGACAGAGGCCGTTTCAATGCCCTGTTAAAAAAACTCAATATGAAACAGCCGTCCGGCGATACGGTCTACACGGAAGATGAGGCCGTCGATACGGCGCGGCGCCTGGGCTATCCGGTGCTTGTGCGCCCCAGCTATGTATTAGGCGGCCAGAACATGATTATCGCTTATAACGACGACGATATACACGAATACATGAAAATTATCCTGGCCCAAAGAATTGAAAATGCCATTCTGATTGACAAGTACTTGATGGGAACGGAACTGGAAGTGGACGCCATCTGCGACGGGGAGGATGTACTGATTCCCGGAATTATGGAACACATCGAACGGGCCGGTGTCCATTCGGGCGACTCCATTGCCGTATATCCGGCGTTTATGCTGACGGAGAGCCAGAAGGACCGCCTTGTGGATTACTCCATCCGTCTTGCGCTTTCTCTGGGGACAAAGGGACTGATTAACATCCAGTATGTACTTCATAATGACACGATTTACATCATAGAAGTCAATCCGAGATCTTCACGCACCGTTCCATACATCAGTAAGGTGACGGGCGTTCCGATGGTGGATCTGGCAACCAGAATCATGGTGGGAGAGACCTTAAAAGATATGGGATACGAGACGGGACTCTATCCCTCCTCCCCGTACTACGCGGTAAAGGTACCGGTATTCTCGTTTGAAAAACTGTCCGACGTAGACACACAGCTCGGTCCGGAAATGAAGTCCACCGGAGAAGTTCTGGGTATCGCAGGAACGATGGAGGAGGCTCTCTATAAGGGAATGACGGCGGCCGGTTATTCGATGAAGAGAGATGGAGGTCTTTTAATCAGTATCCGTGATACGGATAAGGGCGACTTAAAAGAGCTTGCAAAAACGTTTGTTTCCATGGGATTCCCCATCTATGCCACGGAAGGGACGGCCAGAAAACTGAACAGCGCGGGCATCTCTTCGACGATTGTGAAAAAACTGAAGGAAGCAAAAGAGGGAGAGGAGACAACCATCTCAGTGATGGAAAAGGGCCTGGTAAGCTACGTTCTTTCCACATCGGCCACCGGCCGCCAGCCGGGGCGCGACAGCGTAAGGCTCCGTAGAAAAGCGGTGGAACTGGGAATTCCCTGCCTGACCTCCCTTGACACGGCGGCGGTTCTGGCGCTGAGTCTGGAGAGTAAATACGATGAGAGCAATGTGGAGCTTATTGATATTGCCCATATCACCCACAGCGCTTACGGGACCGGAGAGAGCAATGAATGGAAGGAACGGGCGGAGGATATCCGGATTCCGGGATATGTGCTTCAGGGGCATGAATAACAGAAGATACAGTAGAGAGGAGAAATGGAACATGGCAAAATTTATCTTTGTGACGGGCGGTGTCGTATCGGGTCTCGGAAAGGGGATTACGGCGGCATCCCTGGGCCGGCTTCTGAAGGCAAGAGGCTACAAGGTAGCGGCCCAGAAACTGGATCCCTATATCAATGTGGATCCGGGAACAATGAGCCCTTATCAGCACGGTGAGGTATATGTGACGGAAGACGGCGCCGAGACCGATCTGGATCTGGGCCATTATGAGCGTTTTATCGATGAAGATTTAAACCGTTTTTCTAATCTCACAACAGGAAAAGTATACTGGAATGTGCTGAATAAGGAGAGAAAAGGAGAATATCTGGGAGAGACGGTCCAGGTAATTCCCCATATTACCAACGAGATTAAATCATTTATCTATTCCGTGCAGGAAAAAACGGATGCCGACATTGTCATTACGGAGATTGGAGGCACTACCGGCGATATTGAATCCCAGCCGTTTCTGGAGGCAATCCGCCAGGTGTCCCATGAGATGGGAAGGGGGAACTGCCTGTTTATCCATGTCACGCTGATCCCCTACCTGGAATCCTCCGAAGAACATAAATCCAAACCGACCCAGCATTCCGTAAAACAGCTTCAGTCCTTTGGTATCATGCCGGACATCATTGTGACGAGATGCGACCGCCCGGTGGAGCCGTCTATTTTAAAGAAAATCGCTCTGTTCTGTAACGTAAAGGAAGACTGCGTGATTGAAAACCTGACACTCCCCGTGCTCTACGAAGCGCCGATGATGCTTGAAAATGCCGGTCTCGCTAAGATTGCCCTGCGGGAACTGGGAATTGCCGGCACGCCGAAGGAGTGCGATTTAACCGAGTGGAAAGAGATGCTTGAGCGCATTAAAAACAGCGCCGGTGAAGTGACGGTTTCACTGGTCGGCAAGTATGTTAAGCTGCATGATTCTTATCTTTCCATCGTGGAAGCGCTCCGTCACGGCGGATGGGAAAATGGAGTAAAGGTTTTCATCAACTGGATCGACAGCGAGAGCCTGACACGGATGACCGCGGCCAAACTGCTGGCCGGTTCGGACGGAATTATCGTACCGGGAGGTTTTGGAATCCGGGGCACCGAAGGGATGATTGTGGCGGCGGAATTTGCAAGGAGCAATCAGATTCCTTTCTTCGGCATCTGTCTCGGAATGCAGATCGCAGCCATCGAATTCGCCAGAAATGTGCTGGGATATTCGGACGCCAACTCAAGTGAGTTCGATCCGGAGAGCACCCATCCGGTCATCGCTCTGATGGAAGAGCAGATGGGCTGTGAGGATATGGGAGGAACGATGCGTCTGGGGGCCTATCCGTGTCAAATAACACCGGATACAATGATGGAAAAGGCATACCATGCCAGGCAGATCGAGGAGAGGCACCGCCACCGCTATGAGTTTAATAACCGTTACCGCGATGAATATGCGTCGAACGGAGCCGTATTTTCCGGCCAGTCACCGAACGGGAGCCTGGTGGAGGCGATGGAGATACCGGAGCATCCGTTCTATGTGGGAGTCCAGTACCATCCGGAATTCAAAAGCCGCCCAAACAGAGCGCATCCGCTGTTTCGGGAGTTTATAAAAGCGGCGGCAGCAGGAAAAAACAGATAGAGGAGGAGAACAAATGAAACTGAATGCAAATTACAGAAACCTGGCTGAGAGCTACCTGTTTTCCACAATTGCCGGAAAGGTGAAAGACTACACCGCATCTCATCCGGAGGCAGAGATAATCCGTATGGGAATCGGTGACGTGACCCTGCCAATCTGTAAAAAGGCGGCGGAGGCATTTTCACGGGCGGCAATGGAGCAGGGGAATGCAGGGACATTTCACGGCTACGGCCCGGAACAGGGATATGATTTCCTCAGGAATACCATCCGTGATTATTATGGCGGCTTTGGCGTAAAAATCGGAGCGGAAGATATTTTTATCAGCGACGGGGCTAAAAGCGACCTGGGAAATATTCTGGATCTCTTTGATGAGGATAATACGGTTTTAATTCCGGACCCGGTGTATCCGGTCTATATGGATACGAACGTGATGGCGGGAAGCAATATCGAGTACCTGGACGCCGATGTGAGCAACGGGTTTCTTCCCCTGCCTGAAAAGGGGCGGAAGGCAGATCTGATCTATCTCTGTTCCCCTAATAATCCCACCGGCGCCGTGTATAACAGAGAACAGCTCAAAGAATGGGTGGATTTTGCCAATGAGCAGGGGGCGGTGATTCTTTTTGACGCCGCTTATGAGTCATTTATCCTGGAACCGGATCTTCCGAGAAGTATTTTTGAGATCGAGGGCGCCAAGACGTGTGCAATCGAATTCTGTTCTCTGTCAAAGCTGGCCAGTTTCACGGGAACACGCTGCGGTTACACGGTGATTTCCGGTGAGCTTATACGGGAGGGAATGTCTATCAGAAAAATGTGGCTCCGCCGACAGACAACGAAATTTAACGGCGTTTCCTATCCGGTCCAGAGGGCGGCCGAGGCGGCTTTTTCCCCGGAAGGATTAGAAGAATGCCGGAAACATCTCGACGTTTACCAGGAAAATGCCGGAGTGATAACACAGACGCTGACAGAGCTTGGAATCTGGTATGTCGGCGGAAAGAATTCCCCTTATATCTGGCTGCAGTGCCCGAACGGGATGAAATCCTGGGATTTTTTTGACGAGCTGTTAGAAAAAGCCCATGTGGTCGGAACTCCGGGAAGCGGGTTTGGAAAGAACGGAGAAGGATTTTTCCGGCTGTCCGCTTTTGGAACACTGGAAAACACCAGAGAGGCGATGGAGAGAATGAAAAAGATGTGGAAATGAAAAAGATGTGGAAATGAAAATGAAGAGGCTGATGTGACGGTCAGAGACCGGGGACGCTTCCGGTGATAGAATGCTGCTGAAATCTTTTAGACTGTATGTCTGGATTCAGCAGCTTTTTTAGTCTTATTGTTATAAGCAATGGATGGGATGTATGAAGGGATGAAAGATAGACGGTTGATAGTACTTAAATCTGTTTTTAATTCTAATATAAAATGAAGGTATAATAATTTCAGAATTAATATTGAACTTACACCTTTATTTATGTAGTTTATCATTACTTTTCTAAAATATTCTTAAATAAATAGATAGAGAATTCTGACTTCATTTGTTTTTTCACCTCTTAGATTCCTGATGTTACTGAATTAATGTTGATAAAACGATTTAACTTACAATTTAATACAAGTATATCAGAGAATATTGAAAATTAACCAAATATTTTCTGTTGACACTTAATGATAAATATGTATAATTAGATTATACAAGTTACATACAAGATGTACGGTAAGGGAGGTTGCTTATGCCGGTGCTTTTAAGTGAGGATTATACATATGCGTTGCCGAAACTACACAGAGTGCAACAGCTCTTTGACAGAACTTCACTAAACGGTGTGGAAACAATGTTAAGGGGAGAATTGGAGAAGGAAGAAATAACAAAGAAGATCCGTCCGGGGATGAAGGTAGCCGTCGCAGTTGGAAGCCGTGGAATTAAGAATCTTTATCTGATTGTAAAGACCGTAGTGGATGAGCTGAAGGCCAGGGGCGCCAGCCCGTATATCGTCTCGGCCATGGGCAGCCATGGAAACGGCACGGAGGAAGGACAGAGAGAGGTTCTTGAAAGCTATGGAATCACGGAGGAGAACCTGGGAGTCAAGGTAGTTACAACAGTAGATGTCAATTATCTGGGAGTGACACCGTCCGGTAAAAAAGTTTATTTTGACAGAGCAGCCATGGAAGCCGACGCAATCATTCCCATCAACCGCGTCAAGCTGCACACGGATTTTGTAGGAGATTTACAGAGTGGTCTCTGCAAGATGCTGGTGATTGGACTGGGCAACCAGATAGGCTGTTCCTCCATCCACGAGGAAGATCCGGATGAATTTGCAGCGATTATAGAGGATGCCGCCGGACTCATTCTTGAGAAATGTAAAGTAGCCTATGGAATCGCAACAATTGAGAATGCATACGATGAGACATTCATGGTGGAGGCGGTTCCCGCCGATGTGCTGATAGAACGGGAGAAGGAACTGGTAAAGATCGCCAGAACTAAAATGCCGATCTTGATCCCACCTGAAATCGACGTGCTGGTTGTCGAGGAGATTGGAAAGAATATTTCGGGAGCCGGTTACGATCCCAATATTCTCGGGAAAAGTTCCGTACTGAAGCAGTTCTGTCTTCCCGTTCCGAAGATCAAGCGGATGGTCTTACTGGGGGTTACACCGCAGTCGCATGGGAATGCCATAGGGGTTGGGCTTTTCGACGTGACGGTAAAGGAGGTATTTGAGCAGCTGGACTATGAGGCCATGTATGCCAATGCTATTGCCTGCCGGTGTATAGAGGATTGCCGTGTGCCGTTAGTGGCGGCCGATGAGGACGAAGCGGTCCGCGTGGCGGTCAAGTGTATCAGAAATGTAGAAAAAGAACATCTGCGCATTGTAAAGATCAAGAATACACTGGAGCTGGAATATATCGAAGTTTCAGACGCCGTGCTGAACGACATCAGGGAAGATGCGAGAATCAGGATAGTATAAACGGATTAATCCGTCAAATTAACATATAAAATATAAAAAAATAAGGAGGAGGTTTTTATGAAACTGACACAGGAACAGCAGGATATGCTGGATGGAAAGTATGGGAAAGGAACCGCATACGCCATGAAAATTCAGGTGGCCATCGGTGAGTGCTTTGATGCTCCAAGGATGGTGCCGATTACAAGGGCTCACGTAGCGCTTTCCAATCAGGAAGCCGATTTGTGGTTCTGCGAAAAATTACTGAGCGAGGGCGCGAAGTGCCGTATTGCTCCAACCGTCAATCCGGGATTCTGCTATGACTTCTTCACAAAGAGAGATATGGTGGACCCGAAATTTGCCGACTTAATGCAGAGAACCCACAATGCCTATAAGGGAATTGGAGCTCAGCTTACATATAACTGCACGCCGTATATTGACACGAATGTTCCAATGTATAAGGAAGTTATCGCATTCTCAGAGTCAAGTGCAACTCCTTACGTCAATTCGGTATGGGGGGCAAGAAGCAACCGTGAGGGAGCTAACAGCGCGCTCTGTGCTGCAGTAACCGGTTTTGTACCGGAATACGGTCTTCTTCTGGATGAGAACAGAAAAGGCAATATTCTCGTAGAGGTAGAAGCCGATATGAAGACAGCCTACGATTATCATATCCTGGGTATGTTAGGAAAGAAGATTGGTGAGGGAATTCCAGTATTCACCGGACTTCCTAAAGAAACCATCACGAAGGAAGCGCTCAGGAATCTGGGAGCAGAACTGAATACATCGGGAGCCTACGGCATGTACCATATCCTCGGTGTAACACCGGAGGCGCCGGATCTCACGACTGCGTTCGGCGGCAAAGAGCCGGAGAGAAAGGTTGTTATCACAAACCAGGATATGGAAGATATCCTGAAAGAGATTTCCCTGGAAGGAAACCGCCCCATCGATTTTGTTATGTTCGGATGTCCGCATTTTACGCTGGATGAGGTAAAACACATTGCCGAAAAGATCGAAGGAAAGAAACTGGAAAAAGAAATGTGGATTTTAACCTCCAGCCTTGTAAAAGAAATGGCGGAGAGGATGGGATTAGACGAGATCATTACGGAAGCAGGCGGATTTATTGTGCCGGATTCCTGTCCGGATCAGCCATGCTGGCGCCATCTGAACGGAAAAGTAGGCGTAACGGAGTCTCCGAAGTGCGCGTATTATCCGCAGAGAAG
The DNA here is from genome assembly GCF_900547735.1 of uncultured Clostridium sp. Classification (GTDB taxonomy): domain Bacteria; phylum Bacillota; class Clostridia; order Lachnospirales; family Lachnospiraceae; genus Otoolea. Next base: position 19,652 of record NZ_URHZ01000044.1, read on the forward strand.
AGGAATCCATTTTGTCATCCGCGATTTAGATACATGTATTGAAGCGGCATTAACAGGGGAGGTAAAGTAAGATGAAAAAATACAGCTGCCATAAAATATCGGAAGGTTCTGCAGAGGCGGAAGCAATCGTTTCAAAGGATCACATTATGTTCTATCTGATGAACCCTGAGACAGGGGAGGTTATTGAGAAGGCCCACGATCTGGAGGGAAGATCGGTGGCAAAGAAAGTGCTGATATTCCCGGGCGGAAAGGGAAGCTCCGTAGTTCAGGCAGACGGTTTATACCAGCTTAAAATGCATCAGAACATGCCGGCTGCGATGATTGTGCAGTTTCCGGAGACCGTGCTTGTATCGAGCGCCATTATTATGGAAGTACCGATGGTTGACAAGGTCGACCCGGCTTTTTATGAGGATGTAAAGGACGGAGACAGAATCAGGGTAGATGCAGACAACGGAATTATTGAAATTTTATAAATGATTCAAAGAGGGTAAAAAGTTCAAAGGATGAAAAATCAAGGAGGATGTACTATGAAAAAAGCTAAAAAAGTGATGGCTCTTGGTCTGGCAGCGGTGATGGCCTTCGGACTCAGTGCGTGTGGCGGAAGAAATGCGGGGAATCAGGCAGCCCAGACGCAGGCTCCTGCCGCTGAGGGAGACAATGCGGCCGAGAGCCAGGGGGGTCAGGCATCGGCTGCGGCAGTTACAATCAAGATTGGACACGTGGAGGCGGAAGACCGTTCCACACATAAGGCACTGGTAGAATATTTCAAGAAAACGGTGGAAGAAAAGTCGGGCGGCACAATCAAGGTGGAAATCCATCCCAACAGTGCACTCGGCGGCGATTCAGAACTTACGGAATCAGTGGCAATGGGAACTCTGGAAGCAGCGCTTCCTTCCACATCGGTTCTGGTGGCATATTCACCCGACTTCGGTGTAATGGATATGCCATGGCTCTTCAGCAATGCGGAAAATGCATTCGCCGCAATGGATGGAGACATGGGCAATTACTTTAATGAGAAACTGGAAGCGGTTGGAATCCACAGCCTCGGTTACTCCTACAACGGCCTCAGAAGTATGACGAACAATGTACGTCCTATCACAAAGCCCGAGGATTTAAAGGGACTGAAGATGAGGGTTATGGAGAATCAGGTATTTATCGATTTCTTCAACACATTGGGGGCAAGCGCAACACCGATGAGCTTCAGCGAACTGTTTACGGGACTCCAGCAGAACACGATAGATGGACAGGAAAACCCGCCGTCTCTGATTTACGCGAGCAAGTTCCAGGAAGTGCAGAAATATTTAAGCGTCACGGAGCATGTTAACAATTTCCTTGGTTTCATCATGAACAAGAATTTTTACGACGGCCTGACGGCAGAGCAGCAGCAGATTATTACAGAAGCGGCGGCAGAGTTTGTTAAAGAACAGCGTAAGATGGAACTTGAAGACACAAACCTCTTTGTTGAAAAACTGGAAGAGGATGGAATGCAGGTCAACAGGCTGACTGAAGAGGATAAAGCAGTATTTAAAGAAGCCCTTGCACCAATGTATGATAAGTATAAAGCTCAGTTTGGAGAAGAAGTGTTTAACATGGCAGAAAAATACGAGCAGTAAGTACAAAGGTTAAAGGAGCTGAAGCATGGAAAAGAAAAGTATACTTTCGAGGATAGGCAGGATTTACAACAATCTGGAAGAATACCTTCTGGTTACCAGTCTTATAATAAATGTGCTTCTGGTATTCTTACAGGTTATAATGCGGACGGTGTTTAAAAACTCACTTACCTGGTCGGAGGAACTGTCAAGGTACATCTTCATTTGGCAGATTTGGCTGGGGGCCAGTATTGCCCTGAAATATGATGAGCATATCAGAGTAACATTGATTTATTCTTTCCTTAAAAATAAAAAAGTACAGGCGGCAATCGGTCTTCTGGCTGATTTGATATGGTTCCTGTTCTGCGCCTATATGGTAGTAAACGGCAAAGATCTGCTGGTGTCTATGGCAGCCAGAAAAGCTGTTTCCTCAGGGCTCAGGCTGCCGCTTGTATACGTCTACTCCGTATTCCCGATTGCCTCGTTTCTTGTGTGCGTCAGAATGATGGGAGTACTGGTGAAGGACGTGAAGAAATTTTTTATAAAAGTTGAGGAAGGAGGAAATGTCATATGAGTGCAGCCGTATTATTTGGAAGCTTTTTCGTGCTACTGCTCCTGACAGTACCAATTGGATATGCCATTGGTATTTCCAGTTTGATTGCAATATATTATTTTTCAGACATTCCTCTGATTATTATTGCACAGAAGTCGATTACCGGAGTCGATTCATTCCCGCTTCTGGCTATCCCATTTTTTATGCTGGCGGGGAATCTGATGAGCAGCGGCGGCATTGCTAAGCGGCTCGTGAATTTCTTCGATGCACTGATTGGCCATGTTACAGGCGGCCTTGGTATGGTCACTATCATTGTGTGTATGTTCTTTGCCGCAATATCCGGTTCCGCAGTGGCAACGGTATCGGCCGTAGGAGCTTTTATGATTCCCGAGATGGTGGATCACGGCTACAACAAACCGTTCAGTGCGGCGCTTACAGCGGCAGCGGGAACGATCGGCGTCATTATTCCGCCGTCGATTCCATTTGTAATTTACGGTGTTGTTTCGGGAACTTCAATTACGGATATGTTTACCGCCGGTTTTATGCCCGGAATTATGATGGGTGTTGCCCTCATGATTGTCTGTTACTTTGTTTCGAAGAAAAACGGTTACAGGGGGAAAGAAAAAGCGTCCAGCCCGGCAGAGATATGGGCGGCATTTAAAGATGCGTTCTGGGCGATTTTATCACCAGTTATTATTCTGGGAGGAATCTATTCCGGTTTCTTCACACCGACGGAAGCTGCGGTTATCTCCGTTGTGTACTCATTCATTGTCGGGGTATTTGTATACAAAGAGCTGGATATCAAAGGCGCGTATAAATCATTTAAAGACGCAATCGTGGTAAACGGAGCGACAACGTTCATGGTAGGTTTTTCAACCGTATTTGCAGCTTTCCTTACGATGGCGCAGATACCGAATATGATTGCACAGGTAATTCTGGGGCTGACGGACAATGCGATCCTGATCCTGCTGATTATCAATATCTTCCTGCTGATTGTCGGTATGTTTATTGATAATATTCCTGCAACAATTATCCTTACTCCGATTTTGCTTCCCATCTGTACGGGAATAGGCATGCATCCGGTCACGTTTGGTATTATGCTGACGATGAACCTGGCGATCGGTTTCTGCAGTCCGCCTTACGGAATTAATTTGTTTGTCGCCTCCTCAATATCGAAAGTTTCAATTGAGGATTTGACGAAGAAGATTATAAAACCACTGCTGGCGCTGATTGCGGTATTACTTTTAATTACATATGTGCCTATCTTTACAACAATATTCCTTAAATAGTAAAAAAGCTGTAAAATAAAGGGGAAAAGGCTCCTGCCACACTGGACAGGGGCCTTTTTTAATAGTAAGATAATGGTAACTATTCAGCAGGGGATTCCCCATGACCAGGGGGATAAAGACGTAAATTTTACAGCTGGTTTCAAATATATATGCAGACAAGGAATTATGTAAATGGGTGAACAGAACAGTCTATTAAGAAAAACACAGAAGCCAAGCTATGTACAGATGGCTTATGATGGAATCAGGAACTTGATTATTGAAGAGGAGATAAGCCCGGGTGAGTTATTAAGTGAGAATCAGCTGGCCGCTTATCTGAACATGAGCCGGACACCTGTGAGAGAGGCGATACGCCGCCTGCAGGCAGAGGGATTCCTGGAATCCAGAAAAGGTCTGGGAACCTTCTTAAAACCGCTCACATCAAAAGACGTAAGAAATATTTATGAGGTCAGGGAGGCACTTGAACTAATTGCCTGCGAGACTTCGATTTTTCAGATTACCGACGAAGAGATAGAAGAAGTAAGAAGCAGTCTTCAGTCCCTGCTTGACCGTCACGCGGCCGGTGAAGGGATAGACAGGATGGAGTTCAGCAAGCTGGACGGCCAGTTTCACGATTTAATTGTCCAGAAATCGAATAACGGGTATATTAAAATCCTGATGGATCAGATCTATTTTAATGTGGATCGTTACAGGGTTATTTCGTTCAGTGTATCCCTCGATCTGGAGGAGAGCACGAAACAGCACCTGGATTTGCTGGACTGTCTGAAAGAGAGGGATCTTCAGAAATTGAAGACGGCGCTCAGCGCCCACCTGGAATGGTCCCTGGAACTGCTTTTGAAACATCTGGAGCTTTAGCGCTGTAGAAAGGAAGAGAGCAATGAAAATTGTTATATTAGACGGATATGTAAAGAATCCCGGTGATTTAAGCTGGAAGCGTTTTGAAGAGCTGGGTGAATTAAGGATTTATGACAGGACTCCAGTCGATGATACGGATATGATTATTGAGAGGATAGGAGATGCGGAGGCGGTGCTGGTATCCAATGTGCCGTTAACCGGGAAGGTAATTGAAAGCTGTCCTTCCATCCGCTACATCGGTTTATTGTCAACCGGGTATGACGGGATAGATATTACCGCGGCCAGGGAGAAGAATATTCCTGTCTGCAATATCCCGACCTATGGGACCAACTCGGTTTCCCAGTTTACCATCGCTCTGCTGCTGGAGATTTGCAGCCGCGTCGGCCACCACGGAGACGCCGTGAAGGAGGGAAGATGGGGGAATCAGCCGGATTTCTGCTTCTGGGATTACCCGCTCATTGAGCTGTCGGGGAAAACCATGGGTGTTGTGGGCTTTGGACGGATTGGCCAGAGGACAGCCGCCATCGCCGCCGCACTGGGAATGAAGATTCTCTATAATGACGGTTTCAGGAAGCCGGAACTGGAGACAGAGAACGTGAAGTTTGCGGAGCGGGAAGAACTGTTCCGGGAATCCGATGTCATCGCTCTCCACTGTCCGTTATTCCCGGACACCAGGGGAATGGTCAACAGGGAGACAATCGCAGGAATGAAGGACGGAGTCATTCTGCTGAACAGTTCCAGAGGAGCCCTCATTGTGGACGAAGACCTCGCCGAAGCGCTGAACAGTGGAAAAGTGTATGCAGCTGGCCTGGATGTCGTTTCGGAGGAACCGGTTTCCATGGAGAATCCTCTGCTTTCCGCGCAAAACTGCATCATCACCCCGCATATTGCGTGGGCGGCAAAAGAGAGCAGAGCAAGACTTCTGGAAATAGCGGCTGATAATCTGGCATCTTATGTGGCCGGAAAGCCGGTAAATCAGGTGAATTAAGAAAAGAGCGGTAATAAAGAAAAGAGCAGTAATAAAGAAAAGAGCATCAATTAATAAAAGAGGAGCAATATGGCCAAAAGCCGTTTGCTCCTTTATTGAAGGCGGTGATCTGACCGGGGAGTGTGCGGTTAACATTTGGGGAGGTGGTTTGGATGGATATAAAAGTTCTTAAATATTTTGTACAGGTTGCCCGGGATCAGAGTTATACGCGGGCGGCGGAGCACCTGTATCTGTCCCAGCCGGCATTGAGCAAGCTGATAAAGAAACTGGAGCGGGAACTGAAAGTGCCGCTTTTCAGGGTTCAAAAGAGCGGAGTTTATCTGACGGACTATGGGGAGCAATTTTATCAGCGTGTTGTGCCGATCATTGCGGAGTTTGACTCACTGTCCGCCTTTGTGGAGACAATGCATTCGGCGCCGGTTGGGAAACTGAAACTGGGTGTTACCCCGATGATAGCATCTCTTTATGTGGTTGACATTGTGACGAATTTTAACAGACAGTGGCCGGATATTGAATTGCAGCTGATAGAGGACGGGAGCCGGAGGCTGAGAAAGATGCTCCTCGACGGCAGTCTGGATCTGGCCCTTGGAATTACAGGGGAATCTTTTCCGGAACTCGAGGATACCGTCCTGTTTGAGGACGAGATGGTCGTGATTGCATCCGTAGAAAATCCGCTGTCCCGGTATCCGAGCGTCACATTCGAACAACTGGAGCATCAGAAATTTAACCTTTATACGTATTCATCCGCTTTGTCCCAGCAGATTACGGAACGCTGTGTGAAGGCCGGATTCATCCCAAAAGTGAACATATCCAGCTCCAAGGTCAACTTTATGCTTCAGATGACGGAGTGCGACAGGGGAATCTGCATCCTGCCGCGTCCCTATGCAGTACAGAGTCATTTAAGTCCCGGGGTGACAATTATTCCCTTAAAGGAGAGATTCCCGTGGGTGGGAACTCTGATGCAGAATAAAAATACATACAAAACCTATATTATTAAGCTGTTTGAGCGGTTTGTAGTGCAGTATTTTGAGCAGAGAAGACAGCAGCAGGAAACAGACGGATAAAGGATAAAAGATAAAAGGAAAAGAATAGATGGAGCTTCCGGGCAATGACGGCCGGAGGCTCTTTTTTTAATATCATAGGAAAGTGCTCCTATGATATTAAAAGCCCTTCGGGCAGGATGCGCACTCGCGCGAAGATGTAATATGCCGCTATGCGGCCGCGCTCGGCGCGAGAGTCTGGCGAGCCGGACTCTTTCTTCTACCATAACCGGTGCTTTCCCGGTTCAGACGTGTATTTATAGACTTATGACAAAAAGTTATAGTTCAAATGATTTATAGATCGTGTACTTATAAGACATTGTAATATATGATTTAACTACATAAATAATTTTGGCTTATTTTGGTGAGTCAGGCAAACGCTATAAGGAGGGGAAATTACATGAAAAAAACAGGTACTCGGATTTTTATGTTAACCATTTTGGCAGCAATGCTCGGCGGGTTAAGCGGCTGTGGGGGATCGGGAAGCGCTTCGTCGGCGAAACCCGATACGGAAGCTTCAAAACAATCTGCGGGGGAACAGGGGGCGTCTGGGGAGACAACGCTTGAAAAGACGGATTTGACATGGGGAACCGGCACTCTGGGTGGCACGATTCAGTTAATGGGGACAGCGTGCGCTTCCGTTATGCAGGAGAAGATACCGAATATGACCGTCACGGTACAGGCGACAGGCGGATCCATTGAGAATTGCCGTCTGCTGTCTTCCGGTGACATTAACATTGGACATACCACACAGATGTATGACGCCTATGTGGGGCAGGGGCCATTTGCGGAGGATGGAGCCAATGATAAAATTCTTGCGCTGATGGATTTGTATGATGTGGAGAGTGTGGCGATTGTGCTTGATAAGAGCAGCATCCAGTCGCTGGAAGATTTGCAGGGAAAGACCATAGTTCTGGGACCTTCCGGTTCCGGAATTGCATCGATGGCCACGGCGCTTATGTCGGCCTACGGCTATGACGACAGCAACTGTAAGATGCTCAATCTGGCCAATGATCAGGCTGTGGACGCACTGAAGGACGGAACCGTGGACATGATTTGGGGTTTCTGCAGCGCGAAAGTGCCCGCATCCTATCTGGAATCCCTTTATACCACGGTTGACTGCCGGGCGCTTCCTCAGGATCCGGAAAAAATTGAACTAGCCTGCAGCAAGAGCAAGGACTTCTTCCAGTCCGTCATTGCGGGCGGGACGCTGCCATTCGTGGAAGCAGATTATGTTAATATGGCTGCTCCGGCAGAGCAGTTTGCTTCTGCGGCGATGAGCGAGGAAGTCGCCTATACATTTGTTAAAACAATCTGTGAAAATGTAGATTCACTGGAGAGCTACTATGCCCCGGCAAAATGCATTACCGCCGAAAACGCACTTCACGGCCTGCCCAAAGAAGTACCGCTCCATCCGGGCGCTGCGAAATATTTTAAAGAGGCGGGTGTATGGGATGACGCTTATACGATCGGCCAGTAAAAAGAGAGTCAGGTAAAGGAACCATATTATAACGGGAAACCCGGACCGCCGGACAGGATGTCCGGGTTTTTCATCAGATAAAAGAAAGGAATTTTGCATGGAAAACAAAATAAGCAAAATTGCAGGTAAGATCTTTCCTGTTGCGGCTTTTGCTATGAGTGTTTACCATCTCTGGCAGGTGATGATACCGACCATGGATCCCACCAAGCATATGGATATCCACCTTGCTTTTGCACTGGCGCTGGTATTTTTGAGCGCAATGACAATCAAAGACGATAAGAATCCGCGCCGTGTGTATTTGTCACAAATAGCAAGCATCTGTTTTTTAATAATGGCTCTTGTTTCCACAGCCTATATCTTTGTAAACTTTGAAGCTCTGCTGAACAGGGCGGGCAGGTATACGGGAATGGACACCATCATCGGACTGCTTATGATTCTGGCTGTTCTGGAGGCCACGCGGCGTACCTACGGGCTGCTCCTGCCGGGACTGGTTGTCATTTCCCTGCTGTACGGCCACTTTGGAAAATTTCTGCCGGGACTTTTTCATCACGGCGGATATAGCTGGCCGAGACTGATTGCCAGCGTTACCACATATCTGTATGGAATTTTCGGAACGGTTCTGAATGTTTCGGCCACCTATATTGTCCTGTTTATGATTTTTGGAGGCCTGCTGGAATCCAGCGGCGCGGGACAGTTCTTTATTAATATTGCAATTGCCATCGGCGGAAAAACACGTTCCGGCGCGGCGCAGGCAGCGGTAATCGGAAGCGGCCTGGTTGGTTCCATCAACGGAAGCGCCGTGGCAAACGTGGCATCCACCGGCACATTTACAATCCCAATGATGAAGGACAGGGGATATGAACCGCATTACGCGGGCGCCATCGAGTCGGTCGCATCGACAGGCGGCATGATTATGCCTCCCGTCATGGGAGTCGGAGCTTTCATTATGGCCGGGATTATCGGAGTTCCCTACGCCAAGATTGCACTCTGCGCACTGCCGGCGGCGCTTATGTACTATGTAACAACGGGAATTTCCGTACATATGCGCGCTCTGCGCTGCGGATTCAAACCGCTTCCGGATGAAATGATTCCGGATAAGAAGAAGCTGATGAAAGAGGATGGAATCTTCTTTCTCCCGCTGCTGGCAATTATAGTCCTTTTGATTTCAGGAACCTCGGTAATGCGAAGCGCATTTCTGGGCTGTGTGATACTGGTCATCTGCTATGCGGTGAAACATTCCCTGCACAATCCGAAATTTATTTTCACCCGCCAATTCTGGGGATTTTTATATAACGGTCTGGTAAGCGGGGCCAAAAGCGCCATGACGGTTGCGGCGGCCTGTGCGGCGATGGGAATTGTCACACAGATCTTCGTTATGACGGGTCTTGCCATGAACATTGTATTCTTTATTAAAACACTTTCCGGCAGTGTGGGCCTGGTTGCACTGATTCTGACCATGGCGGTGACGATCCTGTTCGGTATGGGGGTCCCGACAACGGCCGCTTATGTCCTGGTGGCATCCCTTGCCGGCAGCGTACTGGTGGAACTGGGATTTGACAAGCTTGCCATCCACCTTTTCATTTATTATTATGCGGCTCTGGCAAACATCACGCCGCCGGTCGCCAGCGCAGCCCTAGTCGCTTCAAAGATTGCCAAGGCGGACTACTTTAAGACCTCGGTCACGGCCACAAGACTGGGACTTCCCGGATTTATACTGCCGTTTATGTTCGTATACCATCAGGAACTGCTGCTGCAGGGAAATGTATTTTCGATTGTTTCTATCATATTCTCCAGCTTTGTAGGCCTGTTCTGTATGTGCGCCTGCTTTGAAGGATTTGTGTTCCGCAAACTGAATCCTCTGGAACGGATACTGATGGCAGTCTGCGCAGTCTGCGGCATCTGGCCGGGAATTAAGACCGATCTTATCTGCTATGCGATATTCATTGTGGTGATAGGCGGCCAGTATATGCAGAGCCGGAAACTGAAGAGAGCGGCGGGATGAGATGACAGATGATCCGGATAATAGGTATTTAAGGCAATCGATGATTGAGATGACAAAAGGCGAAACGATAAACGGCGAAATAGGAGAGAAACAAGTCATTGACTACTGATGATGTTGTTGATTGATGAACCAATCTATGAATTTGAATAAACACAGAAAGGAGTTGTTATAGAATGAGAGCATTAATTATTGACCGGGTTTCCGAGGTGATCGCCTCAGGGCTGCGCGAACGCGGAGTAGAGGTGGATATTAAAATCCTGCCGTCCGTGGAGGAACTGAAAGAACTGCTCCCGGATTACGACCTTTTGATTATGCGCGTTGATCCGAAAATAGGCAGGGAGGTTCTGGATGCGGCGGCAAAGCGGGTTAAGATGATAGCGGTTTGCTCAACGGGAACGAATCATATCGACCTGGGATATGCGGCACAACTGGGAATCCGTATTCTGAATGCGCCGGGAATCAACTGCAATGCGGTGGCGGAGCTGACAATATCAAAAATGCTTGATTTATCCCGTTTCACGATGGAAGGGGACAGAGAGGTACAGGAGGAACGCATCTGGAACAAATACAAGTACACAGGCCATGAACTGAAAGGCCATGTACTCGGCCTTGTGGGTCTTGGAAAAATCGGAAGCCGGGTTGCCCATCTGGCGCAGGCCTTTGACATGAAGGTGTTAGCCTACGATCCCTATGTGGATGCGGCGGCAATGGAGGAAAAGGGGGTTACCAAAATGGAAACGCTGGGAGAACTCTGCGCCGCCTCCGATTACATAAGCGCCCACACACCGCTGACTGACGAGACGCGTGGAATGATCTCGACGGAAGAATTTGAGCAGATGAGAGATGGAACAATCCTGATTAACTGCGCCAGGGGCGGAGTTGTGGATGAATCTGCGGCCAAAGCAGCTTTGACAAGCGGCCGGCTTGCCGGTTTCAGCACGGATGTGCTGGAAAATGAGCTGGCTGGAAAAGGATTGGGCGACAATGCAAAACTGGAATCCGACCTGTTTGGTTCAAAGGGATTTACCGTCAGCCCGCATATCGGCGGCAGTACCCATGAGGCATACGACGGGATAGGGGAACACATCCTGAGCGGGGTGGTGGAATTCTATGGGCTGGATGACAAGGTAAAATAATCAAACACAAAATAAGGAGGAGTACTGGAATGGAAGCTAGAAAAAAGGTGACGCTGAGTTATATTCTGGAGAAGAAGGAAAAGGGGGAGAAGCTGGCAAGAACGGCGCTCTATGATTATCCGATGGCCGTATTAGCGGAGGAAGCCGGAATTGAGATTATCAATATGGGCGATTCCATTGCAACCGTTATGCTGGGGCATAAAACGACAAATGAGGCGGATTTGAATATTATGATTGAGCACGCAAAGGCAGTGCGCGCAGGGACGCCGAGTGCATTTATCATGGGAGATATGCCGTTTCTTTCCTATCAGATCAGCGATGAGGAAGCCATCAGAAACGCCGGACGCTATATCCGTGAGGCAGGCATGGACTGCGTAAAAGTTGAGGGAGGCATGGAAATCGCCCATACCGTTGCGGCGCTGACAAAGGCGGGTATCCCTGTCATTGCCCATACGGGATTGACCCCGCAGAAGGCGCTTCAGCAGGGTGGATATAAAACCCAGGGACGCGACATGATGGCAGCGGTTGAGCTGATAAAAGAAGTAAAGGCATTTGAGGAGGCGGGAGCCATTGCAATCGTGGTGGAAGCGGTTCCGGCCGAGGTCGCCAAGATTATTTATGAGCGCAGCAACATCCCGATTCTGGGAACAGGATGCGGACCTTACAGTGACAGCCCGATGATTAATTTCTATGATTTACTGGGCTTCTATGAGAAAAATGCGAAGTTTGCCAAAAAATATGCTGATGTAAGAGGCATAATCCTGGATGCGGCAGGCCGTTTTGTAGATGAGTGCCACGACGGCACGTACCCGGCCCCGGAGCACTGCTATAAGATGAAAGCGGGCGAGGAAGAAAAACTTCAGGAACTTTTGAAAGAGCAGGGAATTTAGATGGCATTTCTGTTAAGAGGAGAACCGGTCGCGGAAAATGTGCGCCGGAGAATCGGGAGAAAATGCGAAATTCTGCAGAAAAGGGGAGTAAATCCCACCCTTGGAATTGTGCGGGTCGGCAGCAGGGGAGACGACATTGCCTATGAGCGGGGAGCAATGAAACAGGCGCAAAAGCTGGGAATAAAGGTAAAGCAGATTACGCTTTCAGAAGAAATTTCTGGAGAGGAACTGTGCCGGGTACTGCAAGAAATCAACGCTGATTCCGATATTCACGGCTGTCTGATATTCCGCCCGCTGCCAAACCGGTTAAATGAGGCGGAAATGCTGGAGATTCTCAAACCGGAGAAAGATGTGGACGTCATAACGGCAGCCTCTATGGGCAGGATGGTCACGGGGGCGGATAACGAATACGCTCCCTGCACGGCGGCGGCCTGTCTGGAACTTCTGAAGTATTATCAGATCCCTCTGAAGGGCAGAAGAGTAACCGTAGTAGGCAAAGGAATCAATGTAGGCCTCGCTATTTCCCTGCTATTACTGAATGAAGAAGCGACAGTATCCGTTTGCCATATATTTACGGCCCCGGAGGAAGTAAAACGTCTCTGCAGGGAAGCGGATGTGCTTGTATCCGCGGCGGGATGCGCCGGATTGATCGGAGCGGAACATGTGCGGCCGGGTCAGGTTGTGATCGATGTGGGTGTAAATATGGGAAACGATGGAAAGACGTGCGGCGATGCGGATTTTAATACGGTTGAGCCGATAGTCGAAGCTATTACACCGGTTCCCGGCGGCGTTGGAGCCGTTACATCCTGCATCCTGATGGAGCATGTGGCAGATGCGGCTCTCCGGGAAACAGAGGCTCCTTAGAAGATGCCTGAATATAGTTCCCCTGCACTAAATTTTATATAACAACGGAAAGCACGCTTCGCGGACTTTTCATTGCCACTCAATAAAAAAGTCTCAGAGCCCGGCAGGTAAACCGGTGTACTCTGAGACTTCTTTAATATTTAAATGGTGGAGGAGTATTTCACTTTATAAATTGCAAGTTGTTTATAGTTATTGCGCTGTGGTGCAAAAATTATTTAGCAAAGTATCTTTTTAACAGACCTTCAAATGCTTTGCCGTGACGAGCCTCGTCTCTGGCCATTTCATGAACTGTGTCATGGATTGCGTCAAGGTTGGCAGCTTTTGCACGTTTTGCAAGGTCAAACTTACCTGCTGTAGCGCCGTTCTCAGCTTCTACACGCATCTCAAGGTTTTTCTTTGTACTGTCTGTTACTACTTCGCCGAGTAACTCTGCAAATTTAGCAGCATGCTCAGCCTCTTCGTAAGCAGCTTTTTCCCAGTATAAACCAATCTCAGGATAACCTTCTCTATGAGCAACTCTTGCCATTGCAAGATACATACCAACTTCTTTACATTCGCCTTCGTAGTTAGCTCTTAAGTCCATCATGATATCTTCGCTTGCGCCCTGTGCTACGCCTACTACGTGCTCAGCGGCCCAACCCATATCTGCTGCCTGCTCTTTGAATTTCTCAGCCGGTGCATTACATACTGGACATTTCTCCGGAGCTGCTTCACCTTCATGAACATAACCACATACCATACATACAAATTTCTTCATCGTTAATCTCTCCTTTTCTTTACATATATTAATATTAATTTAATTGATGTTGTGTCTATCAGTAATCAAAATCAATAATGATAATGATTACTGATATTAAGATACCACAACTTGTTTCATCTGTCAATACAGATTTTAAAGATTTTTAAAAATATTACTGGCCGGATGCAGAAGAGCAGTCACCGCAGGTACCATAGAAGAAAATAGTGTGATCTTCAATCGTTCCATTAACATGTCTGCCTGCCTCTTCCTCCAGTCCCTTTGCCGCATTCATAGAGATATCCATGATTTTTCCGCACTGTTTACATACGAAGTGGTAATGAGGGGAGGTGTCATAATCGAAGTGGTCAGTTCCATCCCCACAGGAAAACTTGCGTATTTCGCCTAAATCCACCAGGAGATTCAGATTCCGGTACACGGTACCAAGACTGATATTGGGAAACTGTTCCCGGATGCAGGTGTATAAGGCGTCAGCGGTAGGATGATCCTTACGCCCCATCAGGCAGGTTTTAATGGATTCCCTTTGGCGGCTGTACTTGAGTGTTTTCATAAGCAGCCTTTCTTATTGTGATATTAATAATAGTTACTGTTTATATTATGATGCATTCAAGTAGATTTGTCAAATGTTTTTTATTGTTTTACCTTTATCGGCATCCTCATTTTCTCCTTAATTACTGGAGTGAGGCATATACTGATACATGCACATAGCAGTCTTAGAAACCGGCATAGTCTGTAAAATAATATGACCTGGCCCCGTAATCACGGTATTAAAAAAGCCTTCGCCGCCAAACAGCATATTTTTTGCCCCCTTTACGGCCTGCAAATCGATGGAGCAGGTTTCGGTCATGGCGGCAAGATAACCGGTATCAATAATCATCTTCTGGCCTGGCGCAAGATCATATTCCACCGCGGCCCCGTCAATTTCAAGGAACGCAGTACCCTGACCGGACAGCTTCTGCATGATAAAACCCTCACCTCCAAAGAAACCGGCGCCGGCTTTCTTCTGGAAGAAAACAGAGAGGTCAACCCCTGCTTCAGCCGCCAGAAACCCTGCTTTCTGTACAACCAGTGCAGAACCGGGAGTAATATCAACAGCTCTGATAGAACCGGGGAACGAAGAAGCAAACGCGATCATCCCGTTACCGCCGCGGGCCGTATAGACATTCTGAAACATATTCTCACCCGAGAACATCCGCCCAAACATCTTCCCAATCCCACCCCCGGAAGTATTCATCTCCATATTAGGACTCATCCAGCACATAGCCCCGCTCTCATTAAACATAGACTCCCCATTCTCCAGCGAACAGATAACAACAGGAAGATTCCCACCCTTAATTTCATACTGCATAAAAGACCTCCTTATAATATGTAAAGATAATAAAAAGTTAGAAATAAAAGCATACTGACATTATAACAGAAAAAGGGAAAGGAAGAGAGAAATTAAGGAAATGGTAAAAAAGTGTTAGTAAAAGCCGCAAAAAGAAAAAAACTGGATTGGGGAGGGGGGAGGTGGTATAATGTACGCGTAAGCAAAGAGCAGGGCCACCAAATATCCAAGACACAATTTGTCTGGGAGCCAGCTCACAAGCAAATTGTGTCTTGGATATTTGGTGATAGGGCGAATGCCCGTGAGTGAGATGGAGCGAAGCGGAATCGAACTCCCCTGCGGAGTAGAGGAACGCATCCTCCCCACAGCGTCCCTGGGCCCCGCCCCAGGCAGCATTCCCCCTCATCCCCCCCCACGCTTACCCCCCCAATCCCACCCCAAGGAGGATCCCCGAATGAGCAAAAAACAAATCCGTCAAATCATCACCGATTTAACCGAACGGCTGTGCCGAAAAGAATTCCTGGAGGAATCAGGACTCAGCAAGAAAAACATTCTGATGTTAATGAATAAAGAACACTGGGAGGAGCAGCTCACGCGTCTCATCCCGATAAAAAAGCGGGTTTCCTGCCGCACGGTATACGAAATCTGTGAGGAGCCCCTTGCGCTCTTAGGACGCGAACCCGAAGAGGGCTGGATGAAATTCACTTATCAGTATGTCTGCCACATTCTTTATCCCGATGAGGCATTCACGGAAGCCACGGGCAGATTCTCGGCCGGGGCCTTATTCTACCTGGAAGTTCTCCAATATTTTTTTAATATGGAGCGGGAGGTAATTCCCTTTGATTCCCTCTATGACTTTGGCTTCCTGAGTGATGAAGAAGCGCATAAATTTGAATCATTCGAGGAATATATCCGGTTTAAAAATACATTTGCCAAAGAATATATCTACGAAATGATGCGTCTGAATGCGGAGGTAACTCCGTTCAGAACGCTGGAACATATTGCAGGAGTCCACTATGTGGCCATGACGGTCGGACGGGGACTTGCCGAAGCGGGGCTGCCAATCGATTTGACACTGACCTCGGGAGCGGCCGCAGGCCACGACCTCGGCAAATTTGGCTGTAAACCTAACGAGCGTGTGCCCTATCTTCACTATTATTATACAAACCAGTGGTTCAACAATCACTCCATGGAGTATACCGGTCATATCGCGGCCAACCATTCCACCTGGGATCTGGAGCCGGAGAACCTGTCGGCGGAATCCCTGGTTTTAATCTACTCCGACTTCCGGGTCAAACAGAGCCGTGGGGAAGACGGACGGGAGATTACCTATATCTCCAGTCTGGATGAGGCGTTTAACGTCATCCTCTCCAAGCTGGACAACGTGGATGAGGCAAAACTGAACCGTTACCGTTTCGTCTACTCCAAGCTGCATGACTTTGAGGACTACATGCGCTCCCTGGGAGTAGATGTAAACCTCGACGGCCATCCGCAGAAACGCGCCGCCCTTCCCGATATTTCACTCAGAAATACGGAGCAGACGATAGAATCCCTCGTATTTATGGGAATTGAACACAATATCGAGATCATGCACCGCATGGCTGCGGAGCGGCAGTTCGGAAACCTGCTGGAGGCTGCCAGAAGCGAAAAAAGCTGGAAGAATATACGTGCGTACCTGAACATTTTTGAAGAGTACTTTACCTATACAAACGACAAGCAGAAAGAGCAGACATTGGGATTCCTCTATGAACTCCTGATGCACAGGGAGGGAGATATCAGGGCTCAGGCGGCGAAGCTTCTCGGCCATGTCATTGCTCAGTTCAACGCCGGATACAGGAAAGAGCGGCCGGCCGATATGCCGGATATCGCCGAAGCCAGGGTGATGGAACTGTGGAATGAGTATCTGGAAATGATCATCCGTCCGGATCACAAGCTCACCGTACAGCAGAAACGCCGTATCCGCTATAACCTGAAGGTGGTCCTGGATTCAATTGTAGAATATGCGGGCGCCGCGGACTTCCATCATTTTCTCCGGTCATTTTTAAAGTGGTATGAGAGGGGAGAGGAGCTGGAACCGGGGGAGGCCTTTGTCCTTCTCGACACGGTGCACTTTATGCCGTTTGAACAGTTTAACGAGGAAGAGCTGGGCCGCGTCGGAAACTTTGCGGTTTACGAGGCCGGGGCGGACGAACTGGAGGTCCGGATTGCCGCGTGGAGGGCATTTAAGCTGATTACGGCATACCAGCCCTCCCATCCATGCTGTGAGGCGATCGCGGAGTGCGTGCTGAACGCGACCGTGGAAGGAAATATTACAATGACATTCCTTCAGTACCGCGTTTTAAACAATCTGGGCTACGATACGGAACTTCAGCAGAAAGAGCTTTACGAGCGGGACGTGGTTTCCGATATTTTCCTGGATAACCTGAAGACGTCCACACCGTGGATTATCAAGGCGGTTAACATAAAACTGCTGGTAGATCAGATAGACCACGGGAAATATGAGCACATTCTTCACATTGCCGCCCATTTTTCCAACCTGATCAAAGTCAGCGAGCACGTTGTCGTGCGCCACGATGCGGGCCAGGCGCTTTTGCGGATTATCGAACTTCTGACACCGGATCAGAGGAACGAAATTTCCGTCGAGCTGGTGAAAGGCCTGGAGGTGGGAGAATATGAATTCTCCAAATACATTCCACGCTATCTGGGAGAGTCGGCCCTGTGGCTGCCGCCCGAGCAGCTTGATGAGATCCTGGTGTATTTGAGCAGCCTGATGGCCAGCCCCAACGACAGAATCGTATCGGTGGCCCTCGACACGGTGGGGATTCTGCTGGAATGCTATCCGTGCTACAGGGAGCGGTTTAAGGATGAGCCGGAGCGCTGGGAGCGGCGTCGGAGAAGGTTCCTCGGCATGCTCTTAAACGGACTTGCCAACTACAGGGAAACAGTGCGACAGGAGGCCCTGCTTGTAATCGGCCAGACCGTGTTTGGGTCCAACCGCCTTACATGCAGTGAGAAGAATGAGATTTTCTCTCTCTGTTTCAGAAAACTGCTGTTCCTGCTGAATGAAAATAAAGGGGATGAACTGACCGCATTTTACCGCGCGGCAGCCCTGTCCAATATCTGCCGTTTTATTACGGCATACCGCCTGAATGAAGGGGAGTTTCAAATTGAGGAGAGAAATGCGGTGGCGTTTTTTCCGGGAACCTTTGACCCCTTTACGCTGTCACACAAAGAGATTGTCCGCGAAATCAGAAATATGGGCTACGAGGTGTATCTGGCCGTGGATGAATTCTCCTGGTCCAAGAAAGCGCAGCCCCACCTGATCCGCCGCCAGATTGTCAATATGTCGGTGGCAGACGAATTCCATGTCAACCTGTTCCCGGACGATATTCCGGTCAACATTGCAAACCCGGCGGACTTAAAGCGGCTGAAAGAAGTGTTTTCAGGCAGGGAGGTCTATATTGTCGCAGGCAGCGATGTGATCGCCAATGCATCTTCTTATAAAAAGAAACCCTGTGAACACTCCATCCACACGATGAACCACATTGCTTTCCGGCGTGTCGGCGACAAGCGTTCGGACAATAAATTTAACAGAAAGATGATGGAATCCATCACCGGCAAGGTCTATGAACTGGAACTGCCGGAGCATTTAGAGGATATCAGCTCCACGAAAATCAGGGAAAATATCGATATGAACCGCGATATTTCCAACCTGATCGATCCCTCTGTCCAGGAATACATCTATTATAACGGCCTGTATTTACGGGAACCGGAGTACAAACCGATTATCCGGGCCAGGGCCATTGCCTTTGAGGAAGTAAAGGAGCCGGAGGAAGCGCTGTTAGAAGAAATCTCGGAGCGTATCCTGAAGGAAGAGGATCACAGGGAACAGCTTATGGAATCGATCCGGATTTCCGGGGATCACCTGCTGCTTCTGAGAAATACCGTGGACGACAACAGGCTGGTGGGCGTGGCAAGGTTCCGCTCCCTGGCGCCGGATGAGCTGTTTACGGTGCTTAAAAAGGTGGATCTGGCAGATTTGGTCCGCCGCCACACATCGGGGGAAATTCTCCTGATATCGGGAATCCATGTGGAAAAGGATCCGATGATATACGATGCGGAACAGCTTCTGCTGGCGGAAGTGATTGCCCGTTCCCTGCCGCTGCGGTGCGGCTACGCCCTGTTTTTCCCGTATGAGGGACACTGCCCGGAGCGTGTGCTCTCGGCCATCGAGCGTCAGGGCTTTGTGAAAGCGCCCGAGTTCCAGGAGGATGCGCCGCTGTTCCTGGTGGATATGCATGCGCCCCTTCTGCTGATGCAGAACCTGGAGACGACCTTAAAGGAACCGTTTTCCAGTAATCCGCGCGTGCTGAAGGCAATCTACAAGGCACACCAGGACTTACAGATGACAATGACCGGATTTTATCCCGGGCAGCTCGTGCTGTCGCTTTCGGCCAGCCTGATTTACCACCGTCTGGTGGATATGATTACCTCCCTGAATGCAGTTCCGAGGGAGCCGGTGGTTCCAAGGAGTCTGGGCGAGGCCATGTGCGTGCCGTTCGGAAAAATCTTAAGGGGAAAGGTCATCCCGAATACGGTGACGAAAACGCTCCATACGGATAAGGTTTTCTCCCCGGATTTGAAAGAGGATGCAATTGAAGCGTTCCCTTACTATTCACCGTTAACCAGCCAGATCAGGGGAATCAAGTCATTTGACCGCCCGGTTATCCTGGTAGATGATCTGCTGCACCGCGGAGGCCGTTTTGAGGCGCTGGAGCCGATGCTAAACGAGGCGCAGGTAGAGATAAAAAAAATCATTCTGGGTGTGATATCCGGATATGGCCGGGATACGCTGGCAACAAAAGGCGTGGAGGCGGACAGCGTTTATTTTGTGCCGAACCTCAAATTCTGGTTTGTGGAATCCACGCTCTATCCGTTTATCGGAGGCGATACGGTGCGCCGCGATACCGTGCAGGTGGCGGGGCTTACGCCTTCCATCAACCTGATCCTGCCGTATGCCGTCCCGCCGCTTAAGGACTGCAGCAGCGAATCACTGTTTGAATTTTCCGCCTGCTGTATCAGGAACGCGCGGGATATCCTGCTGGTCCTGGAGGCGGAGTACCGGGATCAGTTTGCAAGAAACCTGACTCTGAGCCGCCTGTCGGAAGCGGTAATCCTTCCGCTCTGCCCGGATAAGGGAGACTGCGTAAGCTATGACCCGAACCTGGCCGCGTCCGTCTATCTGGAAAATGATCTCCAGATGCTTTACCGGACGAAGAAAGCCATAGGGCGGGAATTATAATAATAAGGAGGAGACAGAATGTATTATTATAAAATTGAGGGACAGCTCTGCTGTTCACTGGAGAAAGACCTGTCCTATGAGAAGGCGGAGAAACCGGAGGAAGTTACTTCCCTGATTTATCTGTTCGACAGGGAGCCGGGAAGCTGCCGGGCATCCTTCCGGGTAAATGATCCGGCCATGCTGTTTGCAGAGAGTGAGAATGTTTCCTGGCTGAGCAGCGTGAAACTGGCCGAAGCCGCAGAGGGAAAAGAAGTGGATGAAACGATCCGGGAAGTGATACGGGCCGGAAAGATGCGCGCCGTAAACATGCGTCATCCCCAATTTGCAGAGATTGTGAAGGAAAAGCAGGAAGGCGGCAAAAAGCGCGTCAACGTGCTTGCCATCGGTGATGTGGGCAGCACGCTCCTCACAGGACTTCATCTGCTGGGAGGCGATGTGATAAGCTCCATCGGAATCTGTGATATTTCCGATAAAGTGACGGCGAGGTGGGAATTTGAAGAAAACCAGATTGCTTATCCGTGGGATTACGATGCTCTTCCGGAGATTGACATCGTAAAGCCGGAGGATCTTTTCAAATGTGATGTCTTCGTATTTGTGGCCTCCAAGGGAATTCCTCCCGTTGGCTCCGGTGTCAAGGACGTGAGAATGTACCAGTTTGAAAATAATTCAAAGATCGTCGCCCAGTACGCAAAGCAGGCCAGGGCGGAACATTTTAAAGGGTTGTTTGCCGTGGTTTCCGATCCGGTGGATCCTCTTGCCAAGACGGCATGGCTGGAGAGCAATAAGGATGAAAACGGAGTTCTGGATCATCAGGGCCTCCGTCCGGAACAGGTCCACGGATTCGGTCTGGGTGTAATGAACGCCCGCGCCGCTTACTATGCAAAGCGCGATGAGAGGTTCAAACAATTCCTGACGGAAGGACGCTCCTTCGGCCCCCACGGCCAGGATCTGGTGGTTGCGGATTCCATTGAAAACTACAATGACGAACTGTCAAAAGAACTGACCGAACTGACTGTGACGGCAAACCTTCATATGAGAGCCATCGGTTTTAAGCCGTTCATTGCACCGGCATATTCTTCGGGGGCAATCTCTCTTGTCCTGATGATGCGCGGCGCCTGGCACTGCGGCTCCGTTTTCCTCGGCGGCGTCTATATGGGAGTGAAAAACAGGTACACCGCATCCGGGCTTGAGACGGAAGTGCTCCCTCTGCCGGAAGAACTTTACAGGAGAATCGTACTGGCCGAGGATAATTTGAAGAAAATTGTATAACCTGACATTGATAAACGAATTCCCGTGAGAAAGGAAGCGGTTTTTTTGAACAGTTCAGATATAACAGTGATTAAGCTTCACGGAGAATCCGGCGAGGAGTCCGGACGGCTTAAAGAGGTGCTTTTGGCCGCGCTTGACGGACTTAAGGTCCATTTTATCCACAGCGCGGACGAGATGGGATATTTTACGGATAAGACGGCGCAGCACGGCACAAAACGCCTGCTGTTTGCCGTCTGTCTCGGAAAAACGGGCATCAACCCGGAGTATTACAGGGTGCTACGCTTCCTCAGGGAGAACCCGGAAAGCCTGGATGGCTGGACAGGAGGCGTTGTCATGGACGGCGACAGCGACCTTTACACCAAATCGGTGGCCAGAGAACTTACCTTTACCGCAAACTGCTGTGGCTGTACCTTTGTGGGACGTCCTCTGGTGGAGGGGACAAAAACGCTGTCCAATTTCACCATCGTAGCCGGCAACATGGAAACGGATCTGAAAACCGCATACAAAAAAAGCGTTGAAATCCTCGTGCATGAAATCATGGAATTTGACAGGCCCCTGTCGGACCGGCCCAATCTCCTGGTTCTTCATGCATCGAGCCACCAGACTTCCAACACATTTGCACTCTGGAATGCGGTCAGGGAACGGCTGGACGGTTTTGACATTACGGAAATCGGACTGAGAAACGGAACACTTTCCGACTGTTCCGGCTGTCCGTACAAAATGTGCCTTCACTTTGGTGAGAAGGGAAGCTGCTTTTACGGCGGAATCATCGCGGAGGATGTCTATCCGGCGGTTAAAAAAGCGGATGCCATCGTAATGCTGTGCCCTAACTACAATGACGCCCTGTCCGCCAACCTGACGGCATTTATCAACCGGCTGACGGCTTTATTCCGAACGACGCGGTTTTATGACAAGGCGCTGTTCGGGATTGTGGTTTCGGGTTATTCCGGAAGCGATATTGTGGCGGAGCAGTTGATTGCCGCCCTCAATATGAATAAAACCTTTTATCTTCCTGGAAATTTTGCAATGCTGGAGACAGCCAACAACGCGGGCACCGCAATGAAACTTCCAGGTATTGAAGAGAGAATTGAGCAGTTTGCAGCAAATATTACAAAAACACTGAAAAAAGAGGCAGCAGAATGAAATACCGCAAAAAGGGACGGCTCTGGCTTCTTCCTCTGCTGATCATCCTGTATCTGGCCGTCGGGGCCGTAGTTCCATTCCTCACTTATAAGGAAGTGGAGGAAGGAACGGCGCTGCTTCCGGGACTTGAGGCAATGGTGAGCGGAGAAGATGCAAAAACCGGGTTTTCCGACCGCGCCATGATACTGGAGACGAATGCAAGCGCCTGGGAGGAACGGCTTCGTCTGATGGATCAGGCGAAAGAGCGGATTATACTCTCAACCTTTGATATGAGGGACGGAGAGAGCACGAAAGATCTGCTTGCCCTGATCCTTGAGAAAGCCGACCAGGGAGTCCAGGTACAAATCCTGGTCGACGGATTTTCCGGTCTGGTCAGGATGACGGGAAGGAGCCTGTTTCAGGCCGTCGGCTCCCATCCCAATATTGAAATACGCCACTATAACCCTATTAATCTCCTGGAACCCTGGAAAACCCAGGGACGGATGCATGACAAATATGTGATTGTGGATGACATCGGGTATATTTTGGGCGGCCGCAACTCATTCGATTATTTTATCGGGACCTACGGCACGGAGCATGAGAGCCTCGACCGGGAGGTGCTTGTCTATAATCCCGCCCACGGAACCGGAGAAGGAAACGAGAGCTCTTTGTATGAAGTTGAGAAATATTTTGAGGGTGTCTGGAACCTGGACGTGACTAAGCCCTTTGCCGACAGCGAAAAGCCGGCAGAAAAAAAGAGTGTGTCGGATGACCGGGAAATGCTGAGGGAGAGGATGAAGATCCTCAGGAAAGACAATCCGCAAATATTTGAACAGACTGATTATAATGAGCGCACCGTTGAAACAGAGGGAATCTGCCTTGTGTCCAACCCCACAGGAATATATGGGAAGGCTCCCATGGTATTCTATCAGCTCACAAAGCTTATGGAGGCCAAGGGGGAGGCGACCGCCATCCACACTCCCTATCTTGTATGCAATACATATATGGAGAAACGTCTCAAAGAAGTAAACGGGGCGGTCCCCAATATGAAAATTGTCTTCAACTCAGTGGAAAATGGGGACAACTTTTTTGCATCCAGCGATTATCTGTACCGGAAAAAGTCCCTGATTGCCATGGGCATCCCGCTCTATGAGTATGACGGGGGAATTTCGACCCATGGAAAGTCCTTCACACTGGGGGAGGATATTGCGGCGGTCGGTTCCTACAATTTTGACCTGAGGAGTACCTATCTCGACACGGAGCTGATGCTGGTTATCAAGAGTAAAGACCTGACAAAGGAACTGAACGGGAATCTTGATGCCATTGAGAAAGGGTGCCGCAAGGTGATCGATGAGACGGAGTATGAGGTTCCATCCGGTATCACGGTGGCGGAGATTCCGGGCTGGAAAAAGCTTGCGATGAAGGTGACAGGGATTTTGATGGCGCCGTTTCGGTTTCTTATTTAAGGGGGATTAGTTGAGGAAGGAGAACGCCGCCGGTTACGGCTGGGGCGGGATGGTGAGAGGGAGGGTGTGAGTCTTCAGTCCCGGTTTGTAGGTTGTCGCGGGTGGGGAATCCGGGCAGAA
>NZ_URHZ01000045.1 GCF_900547735.1 uncultured Clostridium sp.
GGGTAGCACGTCCTCTTCCGGAAGATATGCCGTCCAACGAAGAACTGTTCGGTGACTTCTTCAAACCGGGTATGGACGAAGAATAAGAGCCTGGAAAGCAGGAGTCTGCAGTAAAATAAGATTGATAGTGAAAAGTGATAGTAAAGCATTAAGACTCAGATCGTGAATGAATAAAAACGCCTTCCCACCTGGAAAGGGCAGGGCGTACGGGACTGAAGCACCCCCTCACGTGTTTCAGGCCGTTAACAACAAAGACAGGTTGCAGAGCAGCGGACAGCTCTGCAGCCTGTTTTCGTTGTTAACGGCACTCCGGCGGGAAGATACCGTGCCCGTTACTGTTCACACCGCATTGCGCTGTGAACAGTAACTGTGCTCCGCCGCAATGACCGCCATAATTGACAGATACCGGAAACTGCAATATACTTTAACAAAAACAGAACAATCCGCGCCGCACCGCCGGGACGCCCTGCAAAAGAGCGGATTCTGAAAGGAAAATTCACATGAAACATACCTGTATCGTCATATCGGTGGCGGATGTCAACGCCGCGAGGAAGTTTTACGAAGATTTATTCGGACTGGAGGTTTATCAGGATTACGGCATCAATATTTCGTTTACCTGCGGTTTAGCCCTTCAGCAGGATTTTGACTGGCTTGTGAATCTGCCGAAAGAGAAAGTGATGAAGAATTCCAATAATATGGAAATCTGCTTTGAAGAAACGGACTTTGACGGCTTTATGGAGAAACTCAAAGCGTATCCCGACATTGAATATCTGGGAGATGTGATTGAGCACGGCTGGGGCCAGCGCGTCGTCAGATTCTATGATTTGGACAGCCATATAATTGAAGTGGGCGAGGATATGAAAATGGTAATTAACCGTTTTCTGGATTCCGGCATGACGATGGAGGAGGTGTCGGTGAGAATGGACGCTTCGGTTGAAGACTTGACAAAGCTTCTTAAAGCATAAATAAAAAACAGAGCGCTTTGCCTTACCGGATGCCGGTAACGGAGCGCTCTGTTTTTTTCTATTGGTAATTAATTAATCGAAATGATTCATATAAAATTTCCGGTTTTTCCTTATACATACTTTATTCCCGACTTTGGCTGCTGACCGGGAACCCGTTCTGAATCCCGCCTACATATGGTGGATAAAGGTGGAGAGAAGGTCGGCCGGAAGCTGTCCCGGAGCCGATGATTTACCTGCGGTTCCGAAGGTGATGCAGGAGCCGAAGACGCTGCCGCATACACGGCTTACCGCGCCCTGTCCGCCCATGGACATGGTGACAACCGGAGTCTCTTTGTGCTCCTCGTGCATGGTCAGGGTGGCGTCGAGCAGAGTCAGGACATCCCTTGCGCTCTGCGGCGTAACTGCAAATTTAACAATGTCTGCGCCAAGCTGCTGCATCTGGCAGAGATGGTGTACAATCCTGTCTTTGGAAGGCGTGGAAGAGAAGTCATGAAGGGAGCCTACAATCTTTGCCCCGGATTCATGGGCGGCATCCCGGATGACGGCCATCGTATCGTCGCCTCTGGACAGTTCCACGTCGATCAGATCCACAAGGCCGCTGCGGCTCGCGGAAGTGAGAACGCTTATGTAGTCCTCGGTGGAAATCTCCAGCTTGCCTCCTTCCACACTCGTTCTAATGGTAAAGAGGATTGGAGCGTCGCCTAACTGTTCGCGGAGATATGTCATGGCCTTAAATCGGAATTCATAATCTTCAATATCTTTATAAAAATCGGCACGCCATTCAACAAGGTCAAAGGGAGCGCTTTTCATTTTTTCAACGGATTCTTTCAGTTCTTCAAAGTTTGTATCCGTAAGCGGGATACAGATTTTCGGGATTCCTTCTCCGAATACGACATTTCTGATTTTTACGGTTTCTGACATGGCAATTTTCTCCTAAATAAATTAAAACAAAGGGTTCTGTTAAATGTTGGTTACAGTATAAATGCAGAACCGATTTAAGTCAAGAGTTTTTTGCGTTAAACTATTAAAAATTAATGCGTTAAAGTGGAAACTGATCTATGAATAAAACAGATAGGTTGGTGAAAACGTTCAATTGGATATTTTACTCATTATTCGGTATGATATTTCTATAAGAAAAAGCCTGATGGGGCGACGAATTTAAGGCAATTATGCCAAAAAGGAGAGGTAAAGATGACAAAGAATGTAAAGCCGGTTGTAATCGGAACAATAGGGGCAGGTTACGCTGCGTACCTGCACGGCAACGGATATGAGAAAGTAAGCGGCGTCCCGGTACGTCTGAAAACCATCTGCGACGTGAAACTGGAACTGGCTGAAAAGGTGAAAGAGCGCTACGGCTACGAGCAGGCAGTCACCAGCTACGAGGAGATGTTAAAGGATCCCGAGATCGATGTGATCGATATCGTGACGCCTCCATTCCTTCACTGCTCCATGGCTATCCAGGCTTTAAAGGCCGGAAAGCACGTCATCTGTGAAAAACCTCTGACCGGATATTTTGGACAGCGCGGTGAAGAGAACGTGGGCAAGAGCACACCAAAGTCCAAGATGTTTGAGGAAGTTATGAACACGATGGACGAGCTTAAGAAGGTCGTGGACGAATGCGGTAAAAAGTTTCTCTATGCGGAGAACTTCGTATATGCAACTCCGGTACAGAAAGCGGCAGAGATTCTGCGCGCCAAGAAGAGCAAAGTGCTTTTCATGAAGGGTGAGGAGAGCCTGAAAGGTTCCAGTTCCCCACTTGCCGGCAAATGGAACGGAACAGGCGGCGGCACATTAATCCGTACGGGCTGCCATCCGCTGTCCGGTATGCTGTGGTTAAAACAGCAGGAGGCCGAGGCGCGCGGCGAGAAGATTACCGTTAAGAGCGTAACGGCGGACTGCGGCGTTGCTACCGCATGCCTGACGGAAGACGAACACCGCCACATTTCCGCACGTCCCGAGGACGTTGAGGATTTCGGCACCGTAACCGTAACATTTTCCGACGGAACAAAGTGCATGACAATCGCCAGCGATACCGTGCTCGGCGGCACCAAGAATTACATAGAAGTATACAGCAATGACAATGCCCTAATGTGCAACATCACTCCTACCGACATCCTGAACACCTATTTCCTGGATGAGGACGGTCTGGAGGATGTAACCATCTCCGAGATGCTCCCGGCAAAACTCGGATGGAACAAGGCCTTTGTATCCGACGAGATTATCCGCGGCTACATGGGAGAGCTGCAGGATTTCGTGGAGACCATTGCCTATGACAGGGCTCCATCCTCCGATTTTGCACTGGCTTATGAGACGATGAAAGTTGTTTATGCCGCTTATCAGTCCGCTGAAGAAGGACGCAGGATTGATTTCTAATATTTGTTTACGTTGAGATGAGGTCCAGCCCTCATCAAAAGAGAGAAGCTTCGCTCCGGTTCATACCCGGTGTGTGGGCTTCTCTTTTTTTGATAACACCTCCGGGCGCTGCGGCCGGAAATGTGAAAATCGTGTCATGAAACGGAAGGGATAAATAGTGATTGAGTTACAGGGCCGGATTGTCTATAATAATCAACAGGAAGGTTTTTATTATTTTGACGGTATTTTGCGCGGCCGGCTTTATTGCGGCTGTTCAGATTGGAATAATGCCTGCAAAAACGGAAATCGAATAGAATTGGGGGAATGATAATTGAATTTTGTAGATTTACAGTGTTTTCTGGCTGCGGCAGAGGAAATGAGTTTTACGAGGGCAGCCGTCCGGCTCTATATGAGCCAGCAGGCGCTGAGCAGCCATATTGCGAAGCTGGAGACATATTATGAGACAAAGCTGTTTGACAGGCAGCCTCCGCTGACTCTAACGGAAACCGGAAAGGCACTTCTCCCTTATGCAGAAAAAATTTTAAACCAAGGGGAGGAGGCCGGCAAGGTAATACAGGATATCAGAGATTTTAGGCAGAGTGGCCTGATAATCGGAATTCCGAATTATACAGAAGATTTAATCCTGCCGGCGCTGCTTCCCGCATATTATAAAAAATTCCCGGGTGTTCATGTTCAAGTTGTAGAACAGAAAATGAGTACACTGAAAGACATGCTGTACAAGGGAAAGATAGACCTGCTTTTCGATCATGGAATTCAGGATGAAGAACTGGTAAAGCGGAAACAGTTGTTTCGTGACAGTTGGATGATTGTTGTGCCTAAAACAATTTTCACGGAATATTTTTCTGCTGAAGAACAGAGGGAGTTATTAAAAAGCGATACACAGCCGTTGAGTAAGTTTAAAAAATGTCCATTTATCAGGATGTCCGGCGGAACTACAGGAGGAGATTTGGAAGAGAGGTACTTCCAGGAGAGAGAATTAGAACTTCCTGTAGTGATGGAACTCAGTAATATCCAGGCTAAGGTTTCTTTAAGCATGGCGGGGTTGGGCGTGACGATGTGTCCGGAGGTGTATCTTCAGGAACCAAGGATGGATAGAAAGAGCAGAAAACAGTTGGTTTGTTTTTATCTGGATTATCCGGAAGCCAATAATTATCTGGCGGTCAGTTATTTAAAAAATAAATATTTATCCAGGGCATCCAGGGAGCTGATTGCAATGGCAACGGAATTGTTTTCCGAAAGAAAGGGCGAAGTACTGTAAGTAAACGGTAATTCGCTCTTTTTTACAGCCGTTTCTTGTGAGTAGACAAGAGAAAGCTGTTGGAAAAGGAAGAAAACAACCGTTATAATCAGGTTAAAGAATTAAAAATCAGGAAGAAGAACAGGAGAGATTATGAAGTATAATTTTGATGAAATCATAGACCGCAGCGGCACACAGTCGGTAAAGTTTGACTTTCGCCCTGCAGGAGCGTCCATGGATACGGTTCCAATGTGGATTGCCGATATGGACTTTCCGTGCGCAGAACCGGTTATCAGGGCTCTTCACGGCCGGGTAGACCGGAAAATATTCGGGTACAGCAGCAATGATGTGCCGGAATACAAAGAAGCAGTGGCTGGATGGTACAATAAGCGTTTTGGATGGACGGTTGACGGGAAGAATATTTTTTACAGTCCAGGTGTTATGCCGGCATTCAGCGCACTTGTCAATGTTCTGACGGAAGAGGGAAACGGAATTGTCATTCAGAATCCGGTGTACAATCCCTTTGCAAGCACCGTTGAGTTAAATAACAGAATTGTGGTAGATGTTCCGTTAAAGAATACGAACTGTGATTATGAGATGGACTATGAGAATCTGGATAAAACGCTTGCAAATCCAAATAACCGTATTCTGGTAGTCTGCAGCCCTCATAACCCGGTAGGGCGCGTATGGACGGTGGAAGAACTGAGGAGGGTAACAGAAATCGCAAAGAAGTATGGAACTTGGATTGTCTGCGATGAAATCCACAGTGATATTGTGAGAAAAGGGGTTGTCCATACTCCGCTTGCAAAGGCCTGCCCGGATTATTCAGAGCATATTATCGTATGTACCGCACCGAGTAAAACGTTCAACCTTGCAGGAATTCATGCATCCAATATTGTAATATACAATGAAGAACTTCAGAAGAAATTCAGCAGTTATCTTTATTTACGTGTCGGTCTCTGGAAACCCAATGCGTTTGTTGTGTCGTCCACAATCTCTGCCTATACAGAGGGAGAGGAATGGCTGTCTCAGGTGCTGGAATATATTGATGGAAACATTGATTATGCATGTGAATATATTCAGAAGCACCTTCCAAGGGCCAAAGTAAGACGTCCGGAAGGAACTTACCTTCTCTGGGTAGACCTGCGCGGTTACATTGCAGATGGAAAAGCTCTGGAGGATGTGATGCAGAATAAGGCAAAACTTGCTCTTGATGAAGGCTATGTATTCGGAAAAGCCGGAGAAGGATTTGAGCGGCTGAATCTGGCGTGTCCGCGTTCCGTAGTACAGGAATGTTTAAAAAGAATGCGGTTTGTATTAGAAGGAGAGGCATAATAAAATGGCGGCGGTTCCACGGATATAAAATCTATGGAGCCGCCGCCTTTGCACTCGGGACAAACAAAGGCCGGACAGCAATATACTTCTGATTTATAAGCGCTGGAGATAATTGAAAGCAATTCTGCTTAAAACTCGCCCACCGACCGTAATTGCACGTTCATCAAAGATTGTAGAGCCGTTGTGCAGTGGAAACCGGGTCTGCGGCAGTTCGTTGGCTGTTCCCAGCCGGAACATAGCACCTGGAATCAGATCCAGATATCGGGCAAAATCTTCGGATCCCATGGATGGCGTTTCCAGATAAGTGACGTTACCGGCGCCTAACTCATCAATACCTGCCTGTTCAATCATGGAGAATACGTGATCGTCGCAGATAACGGGCTGTCCGCCTCTCTGGTAATCAACCGTACAGGAGGCACCCATAGATGCGGCGATATGAGTGGCGGTATCGGTAATTCGTTTTTCGATCATATCACGGATTTCCGGAAGGAAAGTCCGTACCGTGCCTTCCATAGATGCTTCATCAGGAATGACATTGGGCGCAGGGCCGCCGTTGAATTTACCGATAGTAATAACTGCAGATTCCAGCGGGGGTACATTTCTCGATACGATTGACTGAAGCTGGGTCAGAATATAGGCGGCAGTGAGAACGGGATCTACACTTTTATGGGGATGGGCTCCATGTCCGCCTTTTCCGTTGACCGTGATGCGTATACGGTCGGCGGAGGCCATAAGCGGGCCTTTACGGATTCCGATGTTTCCACCCGGAACCTCCGGCCAGGTATGAATGCCGACAATCATCTGAGAGGGATATTTTTCAAAGAGACCCGATTCGATAATCTCCTTTGAACCTCTGCCGATTTCTTCGGCAGGCTGGAAGATGAAAATGACTCTTCCATCCAGCCTGCCACGGATCTCACTTAAAATTCTTGCGCAGAACAGCAGCGCGGTTGTGTGAATATCGTGACCGCAGCTATGACAGACTCCCTCGACCTCGGAAGAAAAAGGAAGTCCTGTATTTTCTGCCACCGGCAGTGCGTCAATATCAGCGCGGAACATGATACTTTTTTCTGCTTTTTCCGGATTCAGAATGAAAACAGCGCCGGATGCAAGCGATATATCAGCTTCTGTTAGTCCATATTCAAGACATTTTTTCCGAATGAGTGCGGTGGTGTTTTTCTCCTCCATAGATAATTCGGGATGTTTATGGATATACCTGCGAAGTTCTAGCATTTCCTCCCGATGCAGGGAGGAAAGCTGCTCAATTTGATTTTCCATAGTTTTGTCTGCTCCTTTTTATGCTGTTTCTTTTTTGGGGGCGGTACGTCCGAAGAGAATGAAACCGGCCACAATAAGGACAATAAAAATAACGGATGTTATGCCAAGTACCAGGAATGGCGCCGACATGACAGCGATAACTCCGATGGTGTTGTAGGGCTGCTGCCAGAAGGAGCCGATGGTGCTGGAGCCGGAAACACCCTCAGTTGCCAGTGTGTCGCCTTCCGGATCCATGATATTGATCAGGATAAGCCCTGTAGTCAGGGAACCTGTACACTGACCGAAGATACCGGCGGCAAATTCAAACCAGTTTTCTTTATACCATTTCTTTGCAAGAAAAATGGTAAGGAATGCAGTAAGAGCGCATACAACAACCGTAGAAAGGAGGATCGGAATAAGGAAATCTGCAAAAACACTGAGGCGTAATCTGACAATAGACTGTACGACAATAAAATCTCTGCAAAGGCCGGAGATCATACGTATGGTTCCACGGTCAATATTTTCGTTGTATTTTGTTTTGGAAAGTCCAATGCCGATTACAGCGCCTACGACAAGGCAGGTTGTGTGAAGCGGAATTTTAGACCAGAATGGGAATACCGCAATCATAAATTCATGGAATAGATCGGAGATTCCAATCACAAGACCAATAGCCATAACCTGGAAAGCCAGCGGACTCATAACGCCGGGATTTGTGACAGCTTTGGCGATTGGCCGTCTCTCCTCCGGGGCCAGAAGACCTGTAATTTCACTTGCCGCACGTTCGCCTTCATTATGGGCTTTTCGGATGGAATATCCTCTTTTGATTCCCCAGTTGACAAACCACATTCCGCAGATGAGTGCAATATACATACCAATAGTGGCATACACCAGGGCGATCGCTGTAGCGTCTGCCCAGCCTTCAGTTTCAAATACGCCTCCCATGATTGCAGCGGAGGATGGTCCGCCGTAGAAACCGGCAACCGGAAGCAGACCGGAGGCGATTGGAAGATCTGTCATAAATGTGGCGAGTCCCAGGGCAATCAGGATTCCGACGATAACCTGCATCATAAAAACAGATCCGGTCAGGCAGGTGGTACACAGAATGTCACGTCCAAAGCTTCCGGCATTTGTTGATCCGAGGAAGGTGCTGGCGAAAATGATAACCAGAAGAAAATTGGACCACTGTCCGAAACCGGTAGAAAACGTCAGACATATGGGAGAAAATTTCCCGAGAACCTGCGGCCCAATAAGAAGACCGATGACACCTGCAATTAGTCCAATATTGATGTAATACTTATGTGCAAACTTTAAATGCGGACGTATCAGGAAGGCCAGCATACAGAGAAAGCTGACTTTGCTGATATCCAGTAAGAAATCGGTTAGCGTAAATACTTCTGACATGGTAACTCCTCCTGATTAAAGCATTGTTTTTTATAATATTCTACGATTCGGTTTACGCAGCGTGTGAAGATTTCTTCCCCCTTTGCAGCGGTAGCGGTTGTGGAATCTCCAATAGTTCCATTTGGTGTCCGGTCTGTGAATTTACCGTACTGTAAGATATCGCGGTCTTCGCTCATACCTGTCGGTTCTACACGGGATAATTCATTCATGTCTACTAATTCCGGATATAAATACATAAATACGGATGTTCCGCATTCGCTGGCATGGCCGTGGCACATCGGGCCGGAGTAATCAAAAATACCTTCGCAGTGCGCCTGTGTAAATCTCCACCAGTCTATCTGAAATGCTTTTAATCCCTCAAGATGAGCGATATTCTTCTTGATGACATAACTGGCGGTATCGGCATTGCCGGCATGGCCTGTGAGAAAGATGAAGTTTTTCATACCGTCGGAAATTAATTTTTTTACAAGCCAGTCCATGTAATCTTCCAGGATTTTGCGCGGCATTGCAAAAGTGCAGGAGAAGGCGCTTAGAGCGGCTGACTCTCCACACTCAACGGTAGGAGCGATAACAGCGCCAATTTGATCGGCGACGCGTTCGGCGCAGGCCTGCACGGCTAAAAGGTCACTGCCCATGGGAAGCTGCGGTCCGTAAATTTCACAGGCGCCGGTTGTAATGATTACCGTAGGATTTTTTTCAATCCTGGCACAATATTGTTTTCCGGTTAGTTTTTTGATATAATTTGTCATATATATATATCCCTTTCGAAGATTTATTGTTGAGGTAATGATAACATAGCCAAATCAGAATGGGAAATGCAACAA
The DNA here is from genome assembly GCF_900547735.1 of uncultured Clostridium sp. GTDB lineage: Bacteria > Bacillota > Clostridia > Lachnospirales > Lachnospiraceae > Otoolea. Next base: position 9,393 of record NZ_URHZ01000045.1, read on the forward strand.
AAACATGGCGTAATGCATAAAACGAATGCTATCATTGAGGGATTATTTATGGATATTAATTCACTGCAATGTTTTTTAAGCCTTGCACAGTATTTGAATTTTACAAAAACCGCTGAAAAAGAGCATCTGACCCAGTCATCACTCAGCCGCAAAATTTCTGTTCTTGAAAATGAACTGGGAATTCGGCTGTTTGAACGGGACAGCCATCAGGTTACACTGACAGAGGCGGGGAAAGAGTTTTATTATGATACGTCAAAATATATGGAATCCTACTATGCCGCAGTAACCCGGGCTCAAAATATCCAGAATGGATTTAAACGTTCGTTAAATATTGGAATCGGTTTGTATGAACAGGATCTTTTGTCCGGATTTCTTCCGGGCTTTATGAAGAGACACCCGGAGATTGCACTGGGGTGTTACCAGTATTCCTATCTGGAATTAATGGAACGTTTTGAAGAGGGGCTTGTAGATGTCATTCTTACTGAGGATAAGTATTTCAATAAATTTAACCTTTCTAAAGCCGATGTCCGCCTGATTAACGATGCTCCCTGGATGTTGGCGGTAAGTGAACGCGACCCGATATCCGATATTCCGGTGCTTGGCCGTGAAGAGCTGGAAGGAAAAACGATTGTTACGATGTCTGAGGAACCGGCACAGGAGCTTTTAGAAGGTTACAGACTATTGGGTAATTTTAAAAATATCATTTATGTAAATTCATTTGCATCCAAGATGCTGATGGTGAATTCGGGACTGGGGATCAGCATAATTCCATCCTTTGTTAATACCGGAGCGTTTGCCGGAATCCGAAAAAAGATGGTCAAAGAATCCTATTGCCCTAAGACGTTTTATCTGGTGCTACGCAGACAGCCGGAAAAGAACGATGCCTATGTTTTTGCTGAGGAGTATATGGCTGCTGCGGTCTCGATTTCAGATAAAAAGTAGGCACTGAAGAAGACCGCGGGATTGATTTCCAGTAACTGTTTGTTTGCGCTTTGATGAGGTCCGGCCCACGTTAGAAAAAAGAGAAGCTTCGCTCCGGTTCATACCCGGTATGGAGGCTTCTCTTTTTTTGAGCTGCAATAGAAAATCCGTGCATCATCCGTCGGCCTGGGAGGCGATCAGGGAGATCAGTCCCTGAAGCTGAGGTGAAATCCATTTATTCTTGTAGTAAAAGAGCTGGCTTAAAAACCGTACGGGCGGAACGTCGGCCTGAATGACCGCGAGCTTTCCCGAATCAACGAAAGAGCGGACCGCATATTCGGGGAGATAGGAAATCCCAAGGCCCTGTTTTACCAGGGTTATGATAAAACCGGTGTTGTCGATGGCCATATAGGGCTGCACCAGCAGATTTTGCGATGCCGCCAGTTCCTCCAGGGCGTGCCTGTAAAGGCCGATCTTTTCGGTCAGTATCAGGGGCTGTTCCAGAACCGCGCTCAAAGGAACATTCTGCCGTCCGGCCAGCGGATGCCCGGCGGTGCAGACGAACACCAGGTTTTCCAGATTGGCATAGGCCCTGATACAGTCGCGCTCCACGATTTTGCGATCCAGCACAAAGATAATATCCAGTTCATTTCTCTTCAGCATGGCAAAAAGCTCCTGGGACGGCGCCGTCTTGAAATCCAGGGTAACGTTGGGGAATTCACCGGAATATTTGGGCAGCAGGGGAAGAAGTACGGCGGAAAAGAGGGATTCCAGGGTTCCGATGCGCAGGTTTCCCCTGATGTTATGCGGCTCTACACCCAGTAACTTTGATTTTTCCGACAGGCTGTCCATCTCATTTGCATAGGCCAGAAACTGCTGTCCCAGGGAGGTCAGGGAAACGCGTTTCCCGATGCGGTCAAAGAGAGGAAACCCTAGTTCCTCCTCAAGCTGCCGGATCTGAGTGGTTACTGTGGAGGGTGCATACCCCAGTTCCTCTGCGGTCCGAGCAAAATTCCCCAGGGCGGCAGCCCGGATAAAAGTCGAGATATTTCTTAATTCCATATTGGATCCCCCCCTATAATTCGAAAATATCGAACGATATATTCTAAACCGTTCGTTTTACAAAATGATATACCCGTACTATAATCAGAATCATCAAAGATGTTTACAAATTCAGCGCTGAGACGGTAACCATCGGCTGCTCCAATTATATCATATTCACTGCGGATTATAACAGGAGCAGACAGTTTATTCAATTGTAGTTTTAACAACACGGTGAAAGAAGGATTGGATTATGGGAAGAATGGAATATTTAAAAGATATGCCAATCGCCGTTCTCGGCGGGGGTGCGGTAGGTAAAACATGTGCGGCCGATATGAAGCTGGCCGGACGCGAGGTAAGACTTTACGACATGATGCCGTTTGCGGAGAATACTCTGGCAAACCTGGATAAGACGGGAATTCTCCTGGACGGCGTGCAGAGAAACCTGTACTGCTTCGAGCGTTCCGGAAGAGCTTTTCTGGACATGGTAAGCAGTGACATGGGAGAAGTGGTAAAAGGCGCGGGACTCATAGTTGTTGCGGCTCCGGCATTTGCACATGAACCGTTTTTCCGCGAGCTGATTCCTCATCTGGAGGACGGGCAGGTGATACATATCTTTACGGATAACTATGCCTCATTAATCCTCCGCAGAATGATGCGTGAGATGGGCTGTACGAAGAAGGTTATTATCGGAGGCTGGTCTTCGGCGCCTTACGGCACGCGTATTGAATCCATTGGAAAATTCGTATTTCCCCATGTCGGCGTAAAATACCGTGCAATCACACTGCGCGGGGCAGCTCTCCCGATGTCGGACATCGATGATTTTATGGAGTCATCCAAATACCTTCCATGTATCGATGCCGTTACGCAGGGCAACGGCCCGGAGGCCGGAAATACGGTGCTTGATATCGGATTCTCCAATATCAACCCGGTTATCCACGTACCGGCAACGGTTCTCGGCGTATCGACGATGGAGAACTGGGGCGTGATATTCGGCGGGTATGATAAGACCAAATATTCCATGTACTGCCATGGCCTCTGCCCGTCCATCTGTGAAGTCCAGTACCAGTTCTTTGAGGAAGAGAAAGCGCTGGCAAAGGAAATCGGCGTAGGAACGCCTACTTACGCATATGACTCCTTCTTCTCACGCCGCAGCGTGCTGACCCAGGAATATATGGGACTTGACAAAGACGGCAAGGATAATGTGGTATTCCCGCTTGATCAGCCGTCCGATGAGGGCAACACAGGCCCTAACAACATCAATCACCGCTATCTGACGGAGGATGTGCCGGTGGGCTGTAAGATTTACCATGATTTAGGCGTTCAGTACGGAGTTCCTACCCCGGTCATCGATTCCATGATTGTTCTGGCAGGCGCAATGCACAAGAAGAGTTTCTTTGCAACAAGCAAATATAATCTGGCTTACCTGGGCATTGACAATATGCCGAAGGAAGAGCTGCTGGCATATCTCAACCAGGGCGTTTACAGCCGCTAGGACGGCATTGCAGTACAGAGTCGGAATTTTATGCAATGACGTACCGGGAAGAGATACGGAAAAACGGCCGCTGTCCATGGCCCTTGGCCCTGCGGTTACAGGGGTGTTACACGCAGGAGGTTATCAGGAATAAGCCGTGGACGGCAGCATATTGAGAGGAATTTTTATGGAGTTTACTGTTGATTATCGAGTCGAGGATTATATATTAAACACAAAATGGGATTCATTTCCCGATAATATCAGGGAGCGGGCCGTCGTGTGCGGAATCGATCTGATGACGGCTCTCATTATAGGGAGCCGGGGCGGGCAGTTTGCCGCCGGAACCCGTCTGGCAAAGAAGATAGGGGCATTGGGAGAGACCGCAGCGGTTGGGACAGCGGAAAAGTATAACCTTCTGGGTGCAACGATTGCCATGTCACACGCGTCGAATTCCTTTGATATTGACGACGGACATAATATGATAAAAGGCCATCCGGGAACCTCTTTTGTGGCCGGAATCCTCGCAGCCGGACTGGAAAAGGACATTTCTTACAGAGAGTATCTCACGGTGCTTGTGACGGCCTATGAGACGTCAATCCGCTGGGCGAAGGCCATGCAGAACCACTACGGTTATCTGCACAGCACAGGCGCTTACGGCGCCTACGGGACTGCGGCCGGAGCGGGAAGAATCCTGGGACTGGACAGAGCGCAGCTTAACAATGCCCTGTCCATTGCGGATTTCCACGCGCCGATGACGCCGGTGATGCGTTCGGTCGAATATCCTTCCATGAATAAAGACGGTGTCCCTTTCGGTTCACTTGTCGGAATGACGGCCGTGCTTGAAACACTTGCCGGGAGCAGCGGCGTGGGAAATATCCTGGAAATGCCGGAATACCGCGGCCTGACGGAGACCCTGGGTTCAGACTATGAAATCATGAATCTGTATTTTAAACCATACACGTGCTGCCGCTGGGCCCACCAGCCGATTGCGGCCTGCGTGGATTTGATGGAAGAACATGGTTTTGATGGTGAGGACGTAGAGCTGGTGGAGGTGCATACGTTTGACTCGGCAGCGAGACTGAGCAAGAAGATTCCGGAGTCTGCGGATGAGGCCCAGTATAATATCGCATGGCCGGTGGCATCCGCGCTTGTATTCGGCGACGTCGGTTTCAAACAGGTGCACGAAAGCGCGCTGGGCAATCCGAAAGTTCTGGATATGATGAAACGCCTGAAGTTCAGCGTAGATGAGGAAATAGACAGACAGTTTCCGGCAAAACGCCTTGCCTGGGTGAGTATGAAACTGAAGGATGGACGCGAATACCGTTCCAGGGTGTATGAGGCTCCCGGAGAGCATACGGATCATGTGGATCTGAAATGGATCACGGATAAATTTATACGGATTACAAAACCGATGCTGAAACCGGAAGATCAGACGGAAATCATCAGCCGGCTGTCCAACGATTTGGATGTGCCGCTGCGCAGCCAGGTTGCAGGGATCAATCAAATGCTTGGAGTGCAGTAGAAGGTAAATAACAGAAATACGCTGTGCGGCAGGAGAAAAACTGCCGCACGGCCATAAAAGATTCCCCTCGTGTCAATATTGAAACGGTTCACAGAAAAGGTGAGCCGATATCATTCATAATGTGAGGAGAAGCGCTATGAGTTTAAGTCCCTATGATGTATTGATGGATTTTGCCATTATGTCGATTTTATTGTTTGTCGCCCAGTTTTTAAGGGCGAAAGTCACTATTTTCCAGAAGCTTCTGCTTCCGTCATCCCTTGTGGCCGGATTCTTCGGCCTGTTTCTCGGACCCCAGTTTTTAAATGTTCTGCCGTTTTCTTCCGCCATCAGTTCTTATGCCTATCTCCTGGTTGTATTTTTGTTTGCGTCTCTCTTTATCGGAAATGAGGGAGGCGGCTCCTTTAAACAGACCATGGATGAGGTGGGGGATACGTTTCTGCTGAATTCAGGCGTGTACTTTGGACAGTATGCCGCTGCGCTGCTGCTTGGAGGAGGGCTTCTGATGGTGTTGTTCCCTCAGGTTCCCGAGGCATTTGCGATTCTGATGCCGGGAGGATTTATGGGAGGCCACGGAACGGCGGCGGCATTCGGCGGTTCGTTTAAGGAACTGCTAAACTGGGACGAGGCACTCCCAATCGGACAGACGTTTGCCACCATCGGACTGCTGATCGGGGTAATCGGCGGAGTTATTGCAATTAACATCGGCACCAGAATAAAGGCCACCCGCTTTATCAAGACCATGGCGGAGCTTCCGGAAGGCATGAGAACCGGTATGATGCCGCCGAAGGAGCAGGAGTCCATGGGCCGCAATACGGTCAGCCCGATGACGTTAGATCCTCTGACCTGGCACCTGATGCTGGTTCTGATTGCCACCTGCGCCGGTTATTATCTCACGAACTGGCTTCAGGGCCTGTTCCCGTCACTCAGCGTCCCGATGTTTTCGGTCTCCATGATCTGCGGAGTAATCCTCCAAATGATTCTGAAGGCATTAAAACTTACAAAATATGTAGATAAGAACGTGGTAACCCGTATCGGAAGCTCGGCTACCGATTATCTGGTCGCATTCGGCATTGCCTCAATTAAGATTTCCGTTGTGGTCAAATACCTTTACCCGATCCTGCTTATGACGGTGGTGGGAATTGCTTCCGTGGTATTCTACCTTGTGGTAATATCACGCAAACTGTTTCATAATTACTGGTTTGAGAGAGGGATTTTTATATTCGGATGGTCCACGGGCGTTGTTGCCATCGGCGTTACGCTGCTCCGAATTGTGGATCCGGAGTTCAAGAGCAAAACACTGGAAGATTACGGCATGGCCTATGTATTTATGTCCTTTATTGAAATCGGCCTGATTGCCGTCCTGCCGACGATTATTGTCAAAGGCTATGGAATGCTGGCAGGAGGAGCCTGCTTTATCGTATTTCTGATTCTGATGGGTATCTGTGTGAAAAAGTACGGAATCTTTAAAGGAAAAGCAGGAGACTTAAGGCCCGGAGAAGCGGAAACGCTTGGGATAAAGGCGTAAGGCCGGGAAGACTGCGAATCCGGAAAAGGCTGTAAAACGAACCGTGCACGCTTAGAAAAAGGCGCATGCACGGTTCGTTTTGCCTGTTATACCTCCAGGCGTTCGGGGCGGAACTCCCTGATCAGGGTAATCCACTCCTCCATAAAGGGAGGGAGCCATTTATCCCTGCAGTAAAGCACCTGGCTGTAATAGGTCTGTGGCGGGACATCCGCGTTCACTTTCGCCAGACGGTTCTGCTGGAGCATTTCCATCACCGAATACTCGGGCAGGAAGGCGGCTCCGATTCCCGTGCCGATCAGTTCCCCGATTGCGGCTGTGCTGTCCACAATCAACGTGTGTTTCAGCATCAGACCGTGGGAAAAGGCCAGACGGCTCAGTTTTCCGTAGCAGGTGCCCGACAGTTCGGTCACGACAAAGGGATAGGTCAGCAGTTCTTCCAGAGTGACGCCGGTTTTTTTGGCTAGTTCGTGATCGGGGGCCGTGACAAAAACCAGGTTTTCCTTCCGTTTATAACCGCAGTGCAGATCGGGATCCGTATTAAGCTCCCCGGAAATGTAAATCATATCCAGCTGTCCCTGTTTAAGCAGAGTCCGGAGATCGGACAACTGCCCTATTTTTAATTGAATCTCGATATTCTTATAGCGTTCTTGAAAGCGCGGAAAAATATGAAGCGTAGCGGCGGAAAGCAGGGATTCCAGGATTCCGATTCGCAGGCTGCCGCTCATTTCTTCCGGCTTTTTTCCCAGATTATTGACCTGCATTATCGTCTGCAGGATATTATTGGCATAGGCATAAAAGTTTTCACCGTAGGCAGTCAGGGATATCTTTTTACCGATTCGGTCAAAGAGAGGAAACCCCAGTTCCTTTTCCAATTGCTGGATCTGCATGGTAACGGTGGACTGCACATAATTCAGTTCGCAGGCGGCTCTTGTAAAGCTTTTCAGCTCAACCACCCGGATAAAGGTCTGTAAGACTCGTATATTCATAAGACTCCTATATCAAATTATTTGATAATTGACATCAAAAACCATCGTTGGACAAATATATACTACCATATTAGAATTAGCGTGTAAACAGATTACAGTTTATACACTATTTAGAACTCAGGAGGGTATTTAAGATGATGGGAGACATGGAGTATTTAAAGGATATGCCGATTGCCGTTTTGGGAGGCGGAGCCGTAGGCAAGACTTGTGCCGCCGATATGAAGCTGGCCGGGCGGGAGGTCCGTCTCTTCGACATGATGCCGTTTGCCGAAAACACACTGGCGAATCTGGACAAAACAGGAATTCTGCTGGACGGCGTGCAGCGTAACCTGTACTGCTTTGAGCGTTCGGGAAGGGCTTATCTGGATCTGGTGAGCAGCGATATGGAGAAGGTGGTAAGGGGAGCCGGCCTGATTGTGGTCGCGGTTCCGGCCTTTGCCCATGAGCCGTTTTTCCGTGAACTCGTTCCTCTTCTCGAGGACGGCCAGGTGGTACATATATTCACCGACAATTACGGCACTTTGATACTACGGCGCCTGATGCGTGAGATGGGCTGCACAAAGAAGGTAATTATCGGCGGATGGTCCTCCGCCCCCTACGGAACACGTATTGAGACGGTCGGCAAATTTGTTTTTCCGCATGTGGGCGTAAAATACCGTGCGATTACACTGCGCGGAGCCTCTCTTCCAATGTCCGATATCGACGCTTTTATGGAATCATCCAGGTACCTGCCCTGTATTGACGCCGTGACGTACGGCAACGGACCGGAGGCCGGCATTACCGTACTGGATACCGGATTCGCCAATATCAATCCCGTTATCCATGTTCCGGCAACGGTTCTGGGCGTATCGACGATGGAAAACTGGGGTGTCATCTTCGGGGGATATGATAAGAACAGTTATTCCATGTACTGCCACGGACTGTGTCCGTCCATCTGCGAGGTACAGTATCAGTTTTTTGAAGAGGAGAAAGCGCTGGCAAAGGCCATTGGAGTCGGGACGCCGGAATATGCGTATGAGTCCTTCTTCTCCCGCCGCAGCGTACTGACGCAGGAATACATGGGACTTGATAAAGACGGGAAAGATAATGTCGTATTTCCGTTAGATAAACCTTCCGACGAAGGAAATACAGGACCTAACAGCATCAATCACAGGTATCTGACGGAAGATGTGCCGGTCGGCTGCAAGATTTACCATGATTTGGGAGTCCAGTACGGCGTGTCCACTCCGGTGATTGATTCCATGATTACTCTGGCGGGTGCGATGCATAAGAAGAATTTCTTTGAGACAAGCAGGTATAATCTTGCATATCTTGGAATCGATCATATGTCCAGGACAGAGCTTTTAAATTATTTGAACGAGGGGATTTATGAACGCTGATTAAGAGAAATCGGCACAGATGAAAATGGGGCAGGGGGAAAATATTATGGTAATTGAACTGGATATCATTCAAACGCTGGCGGTTGCGGTAGTTGTCCTTTTTATAGGAAGATTTGTAAAAAAATATGTTAAATGTCTGGAGCGGCTGTGCATTCCCGATCCGGTGGTCGGCGGCATTATCTTTTCGCTTCTGATGCTGGCGGGGTATAGTTCCGGAGTGTGTGTCCTCGAACTGGACACGACGCTGCAAAATGTTTTTATGACCGTATTTTTCACCGCGGTCGGCTTTACATGTGATCTGAAGGTGCTGAAGAAGTATGGAAAAAGGGGAATTCAATTTACAATCATCGTTTTCCTGCTCGTTATATTCCAGAATATCATCGGCGTCGGATATGCGAAGCTGTTCGGGCTTCACCCGCTGCTGGGACTGTGTACAGGTTCCGCCGCCATGACGGGCGGCCACGGAACCGCCGGTTCCTTTGCACCGCTGTTTGAAGAGCTTTACGGCTGTGACGGAGCGATGACGGTGGGCATGGCGGCCGCAACCTTCGGGCTTGTGTCAGGCGGTTTAATCGGAGGGCCGGTGGGCAACATCCTTGTGAAAAAGCACCGTCTGGAGGCCGTAGCATCGGCCCGGAAAGGGGAACAGAGCAGTGTAGCGGCGGAGACAAAGCAGGAGGCGCCGTTAAGCGCCGAAAACATGTTTCATGCCACGAATCAGATTGTCATCTCAATGGGAATCGGTACAATTATTTATATCCTGCTTAAAATGGTAGGCATTACCTTCCCGTCCTATGTGGGCGGTATGCTGATGGGAGTCGTGCTCCGCAATATCAGCGCTTATACGGGTAAATTTGAAACGCCCCTTGCGGAGATTGACTGTATCGGCAATATCAGCCTTACCATATTTGTGTCTATGGCGCTGATGTCCTTAAAACTCTGGCAGTTGGCATCTCTGGCGCTTCCGATGATTGTGACCCTGGCGACCCAGGTGGCGTTTATCGCACTGTTTATGGTATTTGCCGGTTACTATATTCTGGGCAGGGATTACGATGCCGCCGTGATGGTAACGGGATGCTGCGGCTTCGGCCTTGGCGCCATGCCCAACGGAGTTTCCAACATGCAGGCATTTACAAAACGGTGGGGACCCTCGGATACGGCATTCTTCGTAGTCCCGGGAGTGGGTTCCGTAATTATCGACGTGGTTAACGGGCTTCTGCTCACTACGTTTATGAATTTTCTGGCATAGAGATTTCTATGAGATCTCTATAAGATTTCCATAAGATCTCTACAAGAAAAAGCACAGTCCCCATCCCGGAGCTGTGCCTTTTTTTAAAAATGTTTTCACGGAACCGCCGCCAGTCCGCACCCCGGAACGGCCTTTTTCTTGTACTTTGCCGCCAGCAACAGTGTGACCAGAAGGCAGACGCCCTCCGAGACAGCGGCCGCCAGCCAGACGCCGGTTTCCCCCACAAGCCATGGAAGAAGCACAAGGCAGACGGTAATCAGGACTAATCCCCTGCCCAGTGAGATGGTCATGGCGAAGACCGGCCGTTCGACGGCCGCGAAAAAACCGGCCGCGACGACATTGAAGCCGATGAGGAGAAAGGCGGGCGAGTACATCCGCATTGCCCGGACTGTATAGTTGTAAAGGTTCAAATCCCGGTCTTCATTAATAAAGAAGCCGGCGATTCCCGGCGCAGTCACCGAAATAACGGTAAATGCGGCGACGCCGCAGATCAGCGCGGTACAAATTCCGTATTTTAGCAGAGAGCGGCAGATGCCGTTTTCTCCCCGCCCGTGATGAAAGCCCAAAAGCGGCTGGATTCCCTGGCTGGTTCCGGTCATGGTCATCAGCACGAGAGTGTTTAGGTAGGAAATGACCGTATAACTGACCAGAGCAAACTCCCCTATTGCAGAGAGAATAACCTGGTTAAAAAGAAAAACCACGATGCCGCTGGACAAGTCGGAAATCCCTTCCCCGATTCCCAGCGGCAGAAGTTTTTTATAGACGGAAAGCCGGAACCGGAATTTTGTAAAGTGCAGGTGACGTGATTTTTTCAGAAAGTACAGTAGAAAGATGGAGGTACTCGTCACCTGTGCGAGGCCCGTGGCAAGAGCCGCTCCCCACACGCCCCAGTGAAAGTGCATGACGAAAACATAGTCCAGAATCATATTCATCAGGGCGCAGCTCATTACGCCTATTGTGGAGAGCTGCGGAGCGCCGTCTGCTTTTACAAGCACTTCCAGATTGTAGGAAACCATAAAAAAGACGGCAAACAGCGCAATAACCCCGGTATATTCCTTGACGTAACCGAGCGTGTCCGGCGTCGCGCCGAGAAACAGCGCTATGGATTCCAGATTCATCCGTATCAGGACGGTGAGCGCAATCCCAAGAACCGCCATTGTTACAATGTTCTGGCTGAACAGACCGTTGGCCCGGCCTATATCGCCCTTCCCCATGCAGATGGAGACCAGAACCGAGGTTCCGGTGGCAAAGGTCAGCCCCAGGGCAAAGATCACGCTGGTCAGGGGCATGGACAGGTTGACGGCCGCCAGGGCCGTCTCACCCACCCCTTTTGCTACAAACACCCCGTCGGCCATTGTGTAGAGGGAGAACACCCACATCGACACAATGGACGGAATGACAAATTTGAGGTACTGCTTTAATAAATTCAATGAATGACTCCCTTTTTACCGAATCAGACAATCTGCTCCAGTCCGTCGAGAGAGTATTGTCCGGTCTGATTTTTTTCTTCAATTGCTTTCTGAACCAGTTCATACCGTTTTTTCGTGAGAGGGAACAGAAACATCATTGCCGCAGCGATCAGATAGCCCACGGCCGGAACGATGGTCAGTAAAAACTGCACGCCCGAGAGGGCCCCGGCGGACTGTGCGGCCATTCCCTCCTGGAAACCGGAGAACTTGAGGATCCATCCCATGATGAGCATTCCGAAGGAGGTGCCCACCTGCTGGCAGATGGACTGGAGAGAGGAAAGCGTTCCCTCGCTCCTCTTGTTGAATTTGAGTTCAATTACTTCCGTCAGGTCATAGAGGATGGCAGAAGCAAGCTGCCAGTATACGGAAGCTCCCAAAGTATGGACTGCGGCAAAAATCAGCAGCATAATGTGGCTCCGGATCCCGATGAAATTCATGACGATCATCAGCACGGAAGTGATTGCCATGCAGAGGATAAAGGACTGCTTTTTGCCCCATGCGGTCGCCACCTTGTCGATAAACGGCGCATAAATGACAATGAAAATGCAGGCCACTAAAAAAATAGTGGAAGAGTAGCTTTCCGGCAGGTTCAGGTTATAGGTGATGAAAAATGCGACGCTGCTTAAGTAGATCGTGTATGCGGCCAGGGTGAATATGATGGACAAAATCAGGTACTTCATCGGTTTAATCTGAAACGCGTTCAGGTAATCCTTGAAGATACCGGGTTTCTGAGCGCCGGCCGCCGGTTCCGTGACACGTTCTTTCCCCCTCGTTGCCCGCAGCATGGTAAGAATCATAATGGCTGCAAAGAGGACGATAATCACGGCTGTCATGCTCCAGCTCGTCTCGGTGGTTTTTCCCAGTCTTCCGAACAGGCTTACCAGGAGAAGCGGAAATACCATGCCGAAGTAGTTGCCCGCGGAGCTCCCCACCGCCGCGAAGGTCCGAAGACGCGTCCTGTCGTCGTAATCATCGGTGATTTCGGCCCCGAGCGCGGTATAAGGCACATAGAAAATAGCATAGGCGGACCAGAACAGCGTGGCGAAGATGCCGTAATAAAGGATACTGCCTCCTGCCATTTTAGAGTGCATCAGTACAAAGGAAACGGCAAACAGCGGAAGGCCGATCCGGATAAAGGGGCGGCGTCTGCCGTGCGGGTTTGAGCTGTTGTCGGACAGGTATCCGACAAATATGGTGGCAACGGCCCCGATTAAGAGTGACAGTGACGACAGGGTTCCGGCTTTGGCCGGATCGATCCCTGCAACCGTTGTGAGATAGAATAAAAAGTAAATGCTGACAAAATTATAGATTGCCGCGTCCCCTGCGGCGGCTACCCCGTAGCTTAATTTAGTGCGGAAACTGAGCTTTCCGTTTTTCTCCTCCATAGTAATTTCCCCCTCTTTTAGCAAACGCCGTTTTTCTCCTTGTCAAATATAACAGCGCCGTCAAATACCGTCAGTTCCACCCGGCACTCCTGTATCTCTTTCTGCGGAATTTCAAACATATTCCGATCTATGACAATAATATCTGCAAATTTTCCTTTTTCCAGAGTGCCCAGCTCATCCTCTCTTCCGTAGGCGCAGGCGGCCCACCGGGTGTAACCCTGAAGCGCCTCCGCAAGCGTGATTGCCTCCTGCGGATTGACGGATGTAGGATTTCCCTCATCGTCGCACCTGGATACGGCGGCATAAATATTCTTAAACGGGTTAAGGCCTACCACCGGATAGTCGGTTCCCAGGGCCAGCTTGGCGCCGTTGTCAATCAGACTTCTGAACGGCCATTCATAGCGGCAGCGTTCCATGCCGATGCGGCTGACCTTTTCATTGCTGTCGAAGGTCACATGATAGGGCTGCACGGATGCAATAACGCCCAGCTCCTTAAATCTGCCGATATCGTCCGTATGGATATTTTCAATGTGCTCGATTGCATTTGGAAGATGCTTTTTATTTCCTTCATTGTCCGCATAAAGATTGGCCTCCTCGAAACAGTCCAGCGCCCACTGCACGGCTTTGTCCCCGATACAGTGATAACGGACGCCGAGCCCCTGGAGGTTGGCCGACTTTGTGCATTTTAAGAAGGTTTCCTTCGGGTAATTTGCCTCACACGTCATCTCCGGACGGTCGGAATAAGGTTCTAAAAGAAGTCCGGTATAGGTGGAGGTGACACCGTCTATTACCTGCTTCAAACCGGCGTACCGGATTTTTTCCGTATGGTACTTCGAATACATCGCAAGCTCTTTTTCATAATTTCCCGTAACACCCAGATTGGTGTATGTATGGAGTCTGGCGGTAAAGGTGTTGTTTTCCTCCATCTGAATCAGCTTATCCATATAGGTGATAAATTCCTGGTTCAGTTTGGCCGCGGTGATATCGCTTAAGCAGGTAATTCCATACTCATTGGCCTCCTTCAAAAATGCTCCGAACAGTTCGGTCAGAACCTCCAGCGGATAATCCACCAGTTTAGCAAAGATGGGGAGCATCAGGTCAATTTCAAAAAGAATGCCGTCCGGCTTTCCGTTTTCTCCGAGACGCACTTCCCCGTACTCCGGTTTCGTGTTTTCATTAATTCCCAGTTCCTGTAAAGCCAGCGTGTTCACCCAGGCCGTGTGAAGATCCGCGCACAGAAGATAGACGGGTTTATCCGGAAATGCCTCGTCAAGCAAAGTCTTGTCAGGCAGCGGGATATCACCCCACCATGCGGTGTACCAGCCGATTCCCATGATCCGCTTTTCCTCCGGATGAGTCCGTTCGAATTCCTTCGCAATTCTTACGCATTCTTCCGGTGATGAGGAATTCTCCAGTTCCATGCACACATGGCTGCTGGATGCGGCGGCGCCCATGGAAAAGTGGGTATGGGCGTCGATAAAGGACGGCATAATCAGCTTGTCCCCATATTCCCGGATTTCGGTGTGCTCATCCGCCAGCCCGTCCGGAATTTCCCCCTGGAAAACCCGGGCGATCCGGTTTCCCTTTATTGCAACTCCTCCCTTAAAAGGCACCTCGTCCAATGCCGTAAAAACTGAATTACCTGTTATAATTAAGTCTGCCCCATTCATTTGTATTCTCCTTCTTTAAACCCCGGTTCATCTGTTACCAATATTCTATCTGTCCGTTACACTTTTCCTTCCAGTCCCTTGTCCACTAATTTCTGTTTCTCCGGGCTCACCTTCGGCGGAGCCATCTCAAAGGAATTATTGACTACGGTAAAATCAAAATATCCCAGGCGGGCAACGGGTTTGATGCTGCAGATATCAATCTTGCCGTTGGGAAGTAAAAATTCGTCCGCAATGTGGATTCCGATTACCTCCGCAATGATGCAGTCCACCGTGGCCAGCGTGTCGCTGCCCGGAATCCGTATGGTCTGCATGTAGCGGCACTCATACTGGACCGGTGATTCCGCCACCCGCATAACGTCGATCAGGTTGGAGGGAACCTTCGAAACTCCTGCATATTCAAATTTATCTTTTACCCCTTCCGGAACTTCAAAGATGGAAGAGAGGTTCATTGCTTCCCTCAAGTCCCAGGACACCATGTTGTAGACAAACTCCCCGGTTCTTTCAATGTTTTTGACGGTATTTTTGCGGTCGCCGATCACGTTCTGGTTGGATGAAAAAAGTACAATCGGCGGATCAAAGGTCAGGTTGGTGAACTGGCTGTAAGGCGCGAGATTGTCGCTGCCGTCCTCATTTTTCGTGGAAATCCATCCGATCACACGCGGAACGGAACAGGATTTAAATGGATTTCTCTGCAATCCATGGTTGTTTTTTGATGGTTCGTAAAACATCTGATATCCTCCTCTGGTTATGAAACACGATTTAATCAAAATTCCACCGGCGAAATGTACTAGTGGAAATGTACTAGTGGAAATGTACTGGTGGAAACATATTGATCAAAGTGTACTAATAAATATGTGCTGTATGGCGGCCGCCTAACTTAAATTCATTATAGTAAAGCGGTGAAAAAGTTGAAATTCAATTTTTTGCGGTGCTATTGTGTTTTTTTGACATTTGTGCTAATTTGGTTTGAAAGGGTAATGAAACGAAAACGGCCGGAATACAGGGAGACAGGGGGATTTTTATGAACGTGATATGCGCGGTCAAAAAAGAGTCAATGTCGTTTTTTTTACATTTCAATCCATATTTTGCCGAGAGCGCCGGGGAGATCGGAGAACTCCTTTCCGGTTCTGAACCGTGTCTGTTATTTATCGACGCCCTCCATATTACGCCGGGCATTTTGAAAGCGGTTCGGGAGAAGAGAGATATCTGCCTCGCGAGCCTCATTGCGGAGTCGCCGGAGCAGATCGGGATGATGAAAACGCTGTATCCGGAGTTCAGGCTGATCAGCCTGGCTAATGTAGCGGACGGACGGGAAGTCTTTTCGGCGGAGATGTTTAAGGATATATTGGCTTCGGAGTATGTGAACGACATGATATACGGCCATCCGGAGCGTATCCTGGAGCTGGATTTCCTGTTTCGGACCATGCATATCAAGATAAATCCGCAGATTGTCTTTACCATTGTGTTTGATGATTTTTGGACGGTCTGCGAAAAGAGGGATAACGTTTACCGGTACCGGCTTAAGAGAACCCTGCTCAACAGCACCAGAAAGGTACTGGAGAGGGGGTACAGCGCCGTATCTGCCACGCTGATGGGGACGGACAAGGTGGTGGTGCTGCTCAACTGCCGTGATTTAACCGGGGAGGATGCGGAAGATTATGCCGCCCGGTGCGCCGAACTGCTCCTGTCGGAGATTAAAAAGGTGACGGGATATTCCGTTTCAATCGGAATGAGCTGCTTTTGTGCGGCTCCGGCTTTGCTCTGCCGCGCCTATGAGCAGTCCTTCCGGGCGCTGGAGCAGTCGTTTATGGCCGGGCCGGGACAGCTTCTGCGCTATCACAGCCCTTCCTCCGAGCGGGGGAAAACATCGAAGGCAGGCGGCTCGCCCGCCCTCCGGGAGCAGGGGAAAAAGGATTTGATCGTTGCGGTCACAACACAGGACGATTCTCTCTGTGCGGAAACACTCAACCATATCTTTGCCGGGCTTGCCATGCAGAATGCGGATTCTTCCTATATAAAGTCGTTGTCGGTCTCCATTCTTTCCGAGCTGGCCGGGTACGGCGTCGGCATGGGACTGGATGCGGTGGATATTTCATCAAAAGTCTTGTCCGTCACCGGCGCGATCTTTAAAGCCAACACGATGAACGACGTCAAGGCCGAGACCTACCAGTTCCTTCAGAGCCTGTCGAGGAGCCTAAAGTCCGAGGTTCCGAAAAGCACGCCCCTCGATATGGCGGCCGCCTATCTGGAACAGTATTATATGAATAATCCGGGATTAAACGAGGTGGCGGATTTATGCGGTTACAGTCCGGCCTACTTCAGCCGCGCCTTTAAAGCGCGTTTCGGAGTGAACTTTGTCCGCTACAGCCGGGAGATTCAGCTTAAAAATGCCAAAAAGCTGTTGCGGGGCAGCGATTTAAGCCTTGCTCAGATTGCGGAGAAGACGGGGTTCCAGACCACCAGCTATCTGGGAGCCGTTTTTAAGAAGGAGGCAGGGATATCTCCTGGAAACTACCGGCTTTTGTCGGAGAGCGGGTTGCATTCTGATTAAAACTATGCTAAACTAACCTACGCAATAAGGCCGTGAAACTTCTGTACCTGAAAGAAATTTCACAATTAAAGACCGGTGTGTTCGAGACCTTCCACACCTAAAACAAAACTAAAGGAGACAACTGAATATGAGAGAGAGAAACAACAAAACCGTTTACTTTTTAGCCTATGGAGCGGTGATCGCGGCCATTTATACCGCACTTACCGTGCCGTTTGCCCCGATTTCCTTCGGACCGGTGCAGTTCCGGATTTCCGAGGCGCTGTGCATCCTGCCGTTTTTCACGCCGGCGGCGGTACCGGGAGTCTTTATCGGCTGCCTGTTATCGAACCTGCTCAGCGGGGCGGCGCCGCTTGACGTCGTGTTCGGAAGCCTGGCAACGCTGATTGGCGCATTAGGCTCCTACGGGCTTCGCAGGAACAGGAATCTGGTATGCATTCCCCCGATCCTGTCCAACGTGATCATTATCCCCTGGGTTCTCCGCTTTGCCTACGGCTCCGCGGATTTAATCCCATTTGCCATGGTCACAGTGGGAATCGGAGAGATTCTGGCAATCGGAGTTCTGGGCAATATGCTCCTGCGCGTACTGGAACGGTATAAAAATACTATTTTTGGCAGATGCCTGGCAGAGAATACGGCTGCCAGATAACCGGAAAGAACGGGAAAAAGCCGGCCGGAACCGGTATCTGGTAAAAATACAGGAATTTAAGTAATGAAAAGCCTCGGAAAGGAGATAATTCTTTTCCGGGGCTTTTAAAATTATTGACATTTTCCAGCAAAAGAAGTTAAATTAGAGTGGTGCCGTACCGCGCATGGAAAACAGGGTACGGCAAAGGACATCAAAACGGCATATACATTATATATAGAGGCTGCAGAATATAGAAAATAAAGGTGGAAAACAGTATGTATCAGATTGATTTTGGAAAACCACAGTCGGTTCACTTTATCGGTATCGGCGGAATCAGCATGAGCGGGTTGGCAGAGATTCTGATGGACGAGGGATTTAAGATATCCGGGTCCGATGCCCGCAGTTCAGAGCTGACGGAGCATCTTGAGGCCAGAGGGGCCGCGGTTTACTATGGTCAGAAGGCTGAAAATATAAAGGATGGAATTGATGTGGTTGTCTATACGGCAGCCATCCACGAGGATAATCCGGAGTTTATGGAAGTGAAGAGGAGAGGGATTCCTCTGATGAGCCGCGCGGATCTTCTCGGGCAGATGATGAAGAATTATAAGGAGGCAATTGCAATTGCCGGAACCCACGGAAAGACGACGACCACATCCATGGTGACGGAGATTTTCCTGGAGGCGGACAATAACCCCACGATATCAGTGGGCGGAATCCTGAATTCCATAGGCGGCAACATCCGTGTGGGCGGTCCCGAATTCTTTGTGACCGAGGCCTGTGAATATACGAACAGCTTTCTGTCGTTTTATCCGACCATGGCGGTTGTACTTAATATAGAAGAAGACCATCTCGATTTCTTCAAGGATATCGACGATATCCGCCGCTCTTTCAGGCTTTTCATGGAGAAAGTCCCGGAGAACGGAACCGTGATTATAAACGGTGACATAGAGAACTGGCAGGAACTGACGAAAGACGTGAGCGGACGGGTCATTACATTTGGCAGCTCCAGGGAAAACGACTACAGCGCGGATGCCATTGTGTATGATGAGTACGCAAGGCCGTCCTTTGATCTCTATATTAAGGGAGAGAAGAGGGAGCGTCTCAGCCTGGGCGTGCAGGGAGAGCACAATGTTTACAATGCGCTCGGCGCTATCGCCGTGTCACTGGAAGCGGGGGCCGGTATGGATGCGATCAGCCGGGGACTTATAAGGTTCACGGGAACCAACCGGAGATTTGAGAAGAAGGGTGAACTGAAGGGAATCACAATCATTGACGACTATGCGCACCATCCGCAGGAGATAGAGGCCACACTGAAGGCCGCAAAGAATTATCCCCATAAGCGCATCTGCTGTGCATTCCAGCCGCATACTTATACGAGAACCAGGGCATTTTTAAACCAGTTTGCAGAGGCTCTTTCCCTGGCCGACTGCGTCATGCTGACCGACATCTATCCGGCCAGGGAAACTGACACTCTTGGAGTCAGTTCTGCGGATATTGTCGCTCTTTTAAAGGAAAAAGGAGTCGATGCCTGGTATCTTCCGACCTTCGCCGATGTGGAAAAATTTATTTTGGAAAATTGTACACAAGGCGATTTGTTGATAACTATGGGGGCCGGAGACATTGTAAAGGTTGGAGAAGAGCTGTTGGGACACTAGTTATCCACATTATCCACATAGTTGTCAACATTTTATGTAAAGAAGCTATGTGGATTTTTTCTGCCCACAGTGCAAAATGGGTGAAATTCCAGGAACGTTGATAAATCAAGGCTTTCGACAAAAATGTGTATATATCGCAGAGGCGGTACACAATTTTGTCCACATTATCCACATTATCCACACCAATATCTGTGGATAAGTGGGCCTATTTTCTTTTACAGGGACCTGTGTTATTATGTAAGGACAGTGGTATCCGGGTACATACCGGATCATGATCGAACCGAAGCGAGGAATGGTGAGGGGATGGAACTTAAGTTTACAAACCGGTTTTCTGCAAGATTTACCGTGGTAGCAAATGAATTTATAGATGAATATATGGCCGACGCCAACGGAGAGTATGTGAAGGTGTACCTCTACCTGCTCCGCCACGAGGGGGAGGCAATCACGGTGGAGGCGGTGGCCGATGCGCTGAACCATACGGAAGCCGACGTGCGCCGCGCATTTGCCTACTGGCAGAAAGCCGGAGTGCTTGAACCATCCGGCGGGGACCGCGAAGCGGGAGCGTCCGGCACGTCATACCGCGGTGAGGCCGCAGTACCGGACAGGAAGAAAACAGTCTGTCGGGCGGCGGAACTTGGAGCCGCCGCAAATCAGCCCGTCGGAAACCAGGCGGCACGTGAGACCAGCGCTGCCTGTGCCTGCGATATGGAGGCGCTGTCGGATGATGAGACCTTTACCCAGCTCGTATACATATCCCAGAAATATCTGAATAAAACATTTACGCCCGTGGACTGCCAGGTGTTTGTAAATCTGTATAAGAACCTGAACATGGCGCCGGAACTCATCGAGTTCCTGGTGGAGTACTGTGCACAGAACGGCCACACCAGCCTGCGCTATGTGGAAAAAGTAGCCCTTAACTGGCATGAGAAGAAGATCATGACGGTAGAGGAGGCCAGGGCCTACTCCAGAAGTTTTTCCAAAGAATCATTTGCCGTTATGAAGGCCATGGGTCTCACCGGCAGGAACCCTGCGGATTCCGAATTCGAACTGATGGAGAAGTGGTTCAGGAGCTACGGCTTTACGCGTGAGATTGTCGTGGAGGCGTGCGACAGGACAATCCGTACAATTCATAACCCCAGTTTCCAGTATGCCGACCGGATCCTTTCAGACTGGAAGGACGCCGGAGTGAGGACGAAAAGCGATATCGACGCTCTCGACAAGATACGCAGGGAACAGGAAAAGACAAAAGAGAATAAGGGCGGCCGCGGCCAGGCTGGCAGTTCCGGGCGTTCCGGAAAAGGCGGCCAGGGCCGGTCTTCCAACCGTTTCCATAATCTGGAGGAACATGGATACGATTATGATGAGATGGTCTGGGACATGATCAATGCAGGACAGAAGAGCGGGGAACCGGGAACGGGCCACGCAGAGTGAGCAGGAGGTGGAGATGGCACTCAGTAACTCACAGTATGATTCCATCATGCGGATCTACAATCAAAAACAACTGAACAATAAACATGAGCTGGATCGGCGGACCAGCGAGGTATACCGGAGGATTCCGGCCGTCAGGGAGATGAATGACGAGATCAGCTCTGCTGCGGTACGGAGTGCAAAGCAGCTTCTGGCAGGCGACCAGGGAGCGGTTGAGAAGCTCAGGAAGACCATTGCCGAACTCCGGGAGGAGCGCCAGGTTCTGCTTGCCTCCTACGGATATCCGGACGATTACCTTGAGATGCAGTATGAATGCCCCGACTGCAGGGACACCGGTTACTGCAACGGTAAAAAATGCCACTGCTTCCGTCAGCGGGAGATTAACCTGCTGTACGCCCAGTCCAATATCAGGGAGATATTAAAAAGGGAGAACTTCGACCATTTTTCCTATGAATATTTCGACGATACAAAGATTGGA
This sequence comes from uncultured Clostridium sp., assembly GCF_900547735.1. Lineage (GTDB taxonomy): Bacteria > Bacillota > Clostridia > Lachnospirales > Lachnospiraceae > Otoolea. The sequence continues at coordinate 30,751 of NZ_URHZ01000045.1, forward strand.
GAGCGGAGCAAAAAGACGGCGAGAGAATACATGCGGCAGGTTGTGGACACCTGCAAACAGTATGTGGACAGTTTCGGACAGAAGAAGGATAATATACTGTTTACCGGAAAGACGGGCCTCGGCAAAACATTCCTAAGCAACTGCATTGCCAGGGAACTGATAGAACTCAGCTATTCCGTCGTCTATCTGCCGGCGGTAGAGATGTTTGAGATATTTTCCAAAGAGCGCTTTTCCTATGACTCCACCGATGAGGACCGGGACCGTTCCCGCTACCTCCTGGAGTGTGACCTCCTGATCATCGATGATCTGGGAACAGAGCTGGTCAATACATTCACCACATCCCAGCTATTCTATGTGATCAATGAGCGGATGAACCGGAAGCTGGGCACGATTATTTCCACCAATCTGCCGGTCAACGAGATGAGGGACGAGTTTACCGATCGAATTATGTCCAGAATCGTGAGTCAGTACAAGGTGATACCTCTCTATGGGGAAGATATCCGTATCAGGAAGAAACTAAGAGAAGCAAGGGGAAATTAGGTCTAAAAATGAGAACGCCGCCGGTGACGGTCGGGGTTCGGGATGGTGAGAGTGAGATTATGAGTCCTCAGTCCCGGGCTGCAGGTTGCCGCGGGTGGGGAATCAATGCCGGGGGAGTGTCTGATGTCCGGTCTGAGATTGTATAGTTTCAACCCGTATAATCTTAGACTGTATAATTTCAGCCTGCATAATCTCAAATTGAATATTTCAGGTTTCTCTATTCCGATTTTTATTATATTTAGTCAGGGATACCGACGGAATGTAAAAGTGTCAAATTTGCGTGGTGGCAGCGACAATACCCGTTACGCACTTGACGAAAGGGACAATGAGTCTCTGAACATGACGAACGGGGCCGATCCCTGCCCTGCCTTCAGTCCCGGCCATAATCTGCCCGGGGAAGGAGGGGAAAAACTTTCCGCAGGGGACCTTGGAGCCCGCCGGTGCTTAGCGAGGTTTCTTACGAGCTTAGCATCCGCTGCGCGCTCCACAAGCGAAAGCGAGTCCCCGTAGGAATTTTTTTCCCCGGATTCCCCCTCACGACATCATACCCCCCGGGACTGAAGATTCACCACCCCCACCACCCCCGTCCGCCATTATCCAGAGCCGTCCCGCATCTCAACTAAAATAACAAACCCCTTGATTTACTTGACTTATCTGGTGCATAATGATATAAATGAAACGTTGATTGGGAACAATACGGCCGGAGGCAGCAAAGGCCGATTATATTAAAATATATATAGACATACTGGAGGAAAGAGATGTTGTACGAAGAAAAGATCATTGAGACGATTCCGGTGGGCCCGCTTGGCCTGATCCCGCTCAAAGGATGCGCTGAACTTGGAAAGAAAGTGGATGACTATCTTGTATCATGGAGAAGGGAGAGGGAGAGCGAGCATAAGACAACCATCGCATTCTCCGGTTATCAGAGAGACTCCTATATTATCGGCGCCAGCACGCCGAGATTTGGTTCCGGTGAAGGAAAGGGAACCATCTCCGCATCGGTGCGCGGTGATGACGTATACATCCTGGTGGATATCTGTAATTACAGCCTTACCTATTCCCTGTGCGGAATGGTAAACCATATGTCTCCGGACGACCATTTCCAGGATTTAAAGAGAATTATTGCGGCTGTGGGCGGTAAAGCGAGAAGGATCAATGTCATTATGCCGTTCCTCTATGAGAGCCGTCAGCATAAGAGATCGGGACGTGAGTCCCTGGACTGTGCCCTGGCCCTGGAAGAGCTGGTGGAGATGGGAGTGGAGAATATCATTACCTTCGATGCCCACGACCCTCGTGTCCAGAACGCGATCCCGTTAAAAGGATTTGAGACCGTACAGCCGATTTACCAGTTTATTAAATATCTTCTCAAGTATGAGACGGAACTTCAGATTGACAGCGACCATATGATGGTGATCAGCCCGGATGAGGGCGGCATGTCACGCGCCGTATTCTTTGCAAACGTGCTGGGACTGGATATGGGTATGTTCTACAAGCGCCGCGATTACACAAAGATTGTCGGCGGCCGCAACCCGATCGTGGCTCATGAATTCCTGGGCGCCAGTGTGGAAGGAAAAGATGTCATCATCGTGGACGATATGATTTCTTCAGGAGAGAGCATGCTGGACGTAGCCAAAGAATTAAAGGCCAGAAAAGCCAGGAAGGTATTTATCTGTTCCACCTTCGGCCTTTTCACCAACGGGCTGCAGAAATTCGACGAGTACTACGGCAACGGCCTGATTGACAGGATTCTGACTACGAACCTGATTTATCAGACTCCGGAGCTGCTTTCAAGACCATATTATATCAATGTGGATATGAGTAAATATATTGCGCTTATCATCGACAACCTGAACCATGACGCATCCCTGAGCGAGCTTCTGAACCCGACCGGCAGAATTAACAGGCTGCTTGTAAAGTACAGGGCAGGAATCAGAGATTAATTGTAAAAATGTGCACAGCCGTTTTGGCCTCAACCCAGTTTTATTTCATTATGCGGATGCGGACAGGCCGGTGTGAATTTTAAAAGGTATCAGACAGGAAGACAGGACAGAGGGATTCTCATTCAGGGGAGTCTTTCTGTCCTTTATATTGAGAAAAAGTGGAATCACAGGAAGGAGTAAGAAGATGGAACAGAAACAGGGAAGGCAAAACAGGCCGCAGACCATGAAAGCCGTAGTGTTTCACGGTATAAACGATATCCGCATGGAGGAGAGGCCTGTTCCGGTTATACAGGAACCGAAGGATGCCATTGTCAGAGTGGTCCGCTCTACAATCTGCACCAGCGATCTGCATATCAGAAACGGAGCCGTTCCAAGAGCGGCGCCGGGTATTATATTGGGGCATGAATTTGCGGGCGAGGTGGTTGAGACGGGCTCCGGGGTTACAAAGCTGAAAGCCGGAATGCGTGTGGCGGCCAACTGTGAAACGTTCTGCGGAACCTGCTATTACTGTAAAAGAGGATTTGTCAACAACTGCGAGCATGGAGGCTGGGAACTGGGATGCCGGATCGACGGCTGTCAGGCCGAGTATGTCAGGGTTCCCTATGCCGACATGGGACTTACTCCGATTCCGGATACGGTTTCCTATGAGGAGGCGCTGTTTACGGGGGATATTCTCTCCAGCGGCTTCTGGGGAGCCGATATTGCGGAGATTCAGAAAGGAGACTGCGTGGCCGTTATAGGGGCTGGACCCGTAGGGCTGTGTGCGGCCGAATCGGCAAAATACCTGGGCGCCGGTACGGTGGTTCTGATTGACCGCGATGCATACCGCCTGAACCTGGCTATGCAGAATGGACTGGCGGATGTGACGGTCAATACCGGAGAGCAGGACGCGGCAGACGAAGTCAGGAAACTGACGGAGGGAAGGGGAGCCGATGCGGTCATTGAGGCGGCGGGCGGCAAGGATACATTTGAACTGGCCTGGAAACTGGCAAGGCCGAACGCAGTCGTGTCCGTGGTCGCCATGTACGAGGAGAATCAGATTCTCCCGCTGCCGTCCATGTACGGGAAAAACCTGACATTTAAGACGGGAGGCGTGGACGCGAACCGCTGTCCGGAACTTCTTTCCCTGATAGAAAAAGGAGACTTAAGGACGGATTTCCTGATTACCCACCGCTCCTCCCTTGAGGAGATCATGGAGGGATACCGGGTATTTGAGGCCAAGGACGATAACTGCATTAAATGGGTGGTTACGGCCGGCGAATAGAGAGAATAAGCGGCATGGGTCATTACTTCGGGGCTTATCGCTTCATAAGTTATTGCTTCAAGCAGGAGACGGCCTTATCCGTCAGTTCCCCATAAAACCGTTCAAACAGGGAAATGAATTCCCGCATATAGAGCGGCTGATGAGCCTGTGCGTGAGTGACCAGTTCTATTTTCAGAAAGTCATTTAAATCATCCAGGCAGAAGACCTGGATCTGATCCGCAGCCTCCTGGTTCTGGTTGAAGGCAGCGACTTTTTCAAGCACAATTTCCGGGCAGAACGCCGCAGCCAGATGTCTGGCGCAGAATTGAATCTGCGTCTCATAGTCGCTGATAAAGAAAATCATATTCAACTGGACATTCCAGTTGTTCAGGTACCGTTCGATCAACTGGTTAAATGTGCTGTTGCTGTTGTTGCCGACGAACGGGAGGCCGGGAAAATCACCGAGCTTTATACTGTGTTCCCCGGCACTTCCGCCGGTATCCGGCAATTCACCGTACTGCGCCAGCAGGCGCCTGGTTGCTATCATATAAATCCGTTCATTTTTAAGAATTTTGCGCGCCAGCAGTTCATGGCTGGGGCAGTTTACACCAACAAACATATCTATCTTTCCGTTCAGAAGGAGGGGCAGAAGCTGTTTAGCATCGTCCAGCACGACCGACAGGCGGACATGGGGAAATTTCTCATGGTAACCGCAAAACACGTCGGGCAGCAGAATCCGCGCCCTCGTCGCATTGATTCCCAGAGTCAGAGACCCCTGTTTCCCTTCTTTTGTATTGATTAATTCATTCTGTATGCCTTTCTCGATCACCTCGATCTGGCGCAGCGACTGCAGGAGCAGTTCGCCCGCCGGCGTCAGCGTCAGCTTCGGCGTTCTGTTAAAGAGGCTCACCCCATAATAATCTTCCAGCCGCTTGATGTGGCTGCTCAGGCACTGCTGCGTAATATAGGCTTTGTTTGCCGCTTTCGTAAAACTCGTCTCCTCGGCTGCCAGCAGAAACATTTCATGGCTTGTCTGCATAGGGATTCTCCTTTCCGTATCTACTCCATAAAGCTTAACACAACAGAAGACAAGGCACAATATTTTATTTGTGATGAGTGCTGTCTTTCATTGTTTTTCATGGTGGAAATTTACTGGTATAATCATCTCAACAGATGATAAATCAATCGGAAGACAGGATAACGGTAAATCTGCCAAATGACGGCTCAGGATAAAAATAATTTGAATAGACATTCTGAAAAATAGGCCAGTAACATGAAAGAAGGAGAGAATATGGAAGAGATTCGGGACAATATTGCCGACGGATATTATGAAGGGCTGATGAGCGCGGTCGGATTCCGGGAGCAGGATTTGAAGAAGCCTGTAATCGGTGTAGTGAATTCCTGGAATGACGTGAACCCGGGACACAAACCGTTTAAGGAGCTTGTAAATTATGTAAAGGAAGGAATCTGGGCAGCGGGCGGCGTCCCGGCCGAGTTCGGGGTGCCGGCCCCCTGTGACGGAATGGCCCAGCTTCGGGGAATGCAGTACGTGCTCCCTCAGAGAGACCTTATTGCCGCGTCGATCGAGGCCATGGCCGAAGCACATTCCTTTGACGGCATGGTGTTCTTATGTTCCTGCGATAAAATTATTCCGGGAATGCTGATGGCGGCCGCGTCCTTAAATCTGCCGTCCCTGTTTTTGACGGCCGGTTCGATGGTTCCCTACGAGACGGGGGAGAATACCTTTGTGACATCGGATTTAAAAGAGTCCATCGGAGCCAGGAACAGCGGGAAAATCTCGGAGGAGACATTCCGGGATTACAAGGAAAACATGTGCTATTCCTGCGGAACCTGTTCCATGTACGGAACCGCCAACACGATGGGGGTGTTCGCCGAGGTGGTGGGGCTGTGCCCTGTTGATTCCACAACAATGCTGTTCTGTTCTTCGGCAAAACAGAAGCAGGCAAGGAATGTGGGAGAGCGGATCGTCGGCCTGACAAAAGAGGGAATCCGCGCCAGAACCTTTCTGACCAGGGAGTCTCTCAGCAACGGCATCATGCATATTTCGGCGACAGGCGGTTCCACCAATGCCGTAATGCATGTGACGGCGCTGGCGCGGGTGCTGGGCCTTGATATGGACCTGAGGGAATTTGACAGAGTTCAGGAGAGCGTTCCGGTCGTTGCCAAGTTTAAACCCTCGTCGAAGTATAATCTCTATGATTATCACAAGGCGGGCGGAGTCAGGGGATCCCTGACGGCGATCCGGGAGCACCTCCATCTGCAGGTTCCCATGGCCTTCGGGGGAACGCTCGGAGACATGCTTGATCGGTTTTCCGGTAAAATCAACCCGGAAGTCATTCACAGCCCGGAGCAGGCGCTGCATGAGGACGGATGTTTTGCCATTCTGCACGGCAATCTGGCGCCAAAGGGCGCCGTGGTGAAAAAGAGCGGAGTGGAACCGTCCATGTTTTACCACAAAGGCCCCGCCGTGGTCTTTGACTCCGAGGAGGAACTGATGGAGCGTATGCTCAATTCCGACATTACGCCGGGATGCGTCCTCGTCATCCGCTATGAGGGACCGAAGGGAGGCCCGGGAATGCGGGAAATGTCGATTCCGGCCGCCATGCTCATCGGCATGGGACTTCATACATCGGTGGCAATGATCACGGACGGACGGTTTTCGGGCGCGTCCAGGGGACCGTGTGTGGGCCATATTTCTCCCGAGGCATGGGATGAAGGGCCGATTGCCTGCATAAAGAACGGCGACATTATCACAATCGACTTGAATAAAAAGCGGATTGAGGTGGAACTATCTGAGGAAGAGCTGGAACAAAGGAGAAAGGAGATTGTAAAACCGGATCATAAGGCAGGAGGGATCCTGAATGCATACCGGAAAAGCGTATGCGGCGCAGAGGACGGCGCTTTGTGGCTTTATTCAGAAAACAAATGAGATTACACATTTACTGTTCACACGGATCTATCCCGCGAGGCGCCGGGCCGGAGCGGACAGTAACATTACACAGGAGGAATGGTAGGTTATGGGGACATTGGTTGCATTTTTAATTGGTTTGGCAGTAATGTTTTTTCTGATGCTGAAGACAAAGGTAGGACCTTTTATGTCGATGCTCTTCGGCTCTCTGGTGATTGGACTGGGCTGTGGAGTCAGTTCCGCGGACACGATCGGAGCCATCGCGGGAGGATTTGGAAACACTTGTAAAAGTATTGGTATTGTTATCATTTTTGGAACGATTCTGGGAGAGTACCTGGAAAAGTCAAATGCTACACAAAAAATAGCCACGACGCTTCTGCGTCTGACGGGAGACAAGAATGCGGATGTGGCGCTGGCAGCCACCGGATTCGTGGTATCAATTCCCGTTTTCTGTGATGTGGCGCTCATCATGCTGGCGCCGATTGCAAAGGCCGTAGCAAAAAAGAGCCGCTTAAAGCTGGGCGCTCTGGCGACGGTTCTGGCTCTTGGTCTGCTTATCACAAATACTTATGTGGCACCGACGCCTGCTCCGCTGTCCATTGCGTCCATACTCGGCATCGATGTAGGGCAGTCCATTCTCTGGGGACTGGCAGCCTCCCTGTTTGTAGTTGTGGTTGTCTGGGCATACTGCCGTTTTTTCCTTCAGAAAAAGCCGGATGACTGGTATGTGCGTTCAGACAGCGCTATCGCTCTGGAAGACAGTGAAAACGGAAACGAAGAGGAAACTGAACTGAGTAATGCGGCTCCGGCCGTTATGCCGTCGTTTTTGGCATCAATACTTCCGATCCTGGTGCCTATTGTTTTAATCCTTTTTAATACGACATGCAGCATGCTTCTTCCGGAGGGTGCGGCTCTTCTTACCGTCAGCTCCTTTTTAGGAGATAAAAACATTGCTTTAGCCCTTGGTATTGTGACGGCTATCCTGCTTTTGAAAAAATGTATTCCTCAGAACGAGGTGTATGATGCGATGACAAATGCCCTTTCCACAGCCGGACCGGTTATTTTTATTACGGCTGCGGGCGGCGCTCTTTCAAAGATTATCGACGCGACGGGAGTCGGTGTGCTCTTTGCGGATTCCCTGGCAGCCAGCGCCCTGCCGGTTATCATTATCCCGTTTTTAATCTGCGGCTTTTCAAAATTTGTCCAGGGTTCCTCCTCGGTTGCCGTTATCATGGCTTCAACCCTGACACTGCCGCTTTGCAATGCGGGACTGATTCACCCAATCGTTGCCTTTATCGCAATTTGTGCTGGTTCCGGCTTCGGTTCCCATGTAAACAACAGCTTTTTCTGGGTCTTTGCAAACCTCTTCGGGTATGACACTAAGACCACGTTGAAATCGCTCTGCGTTGGGCAGCATGTGATGGCGTTCGCCGGGTTGGCTGCGGCATGTATTGTCAGTATGATTCTTTAAATATAACGGGTAAAAGAACTGTAAGGAGCCTTTTACCATCGTCAGTCCAAGACGGGTACCGGTATATACCGGATACCCGTCTCAGAGTGTCGACAAAGTCGCCACTCTGTAGAATTCATGGCATACGCCATAAATTCTAGTCATCGAATGAAGAACTGCCGATTTCCTCGCGCAAGGGCTTAAGCCCCTAGAAATCGGCAGTTCAGCACTACGACGGAACTGAATTCCGCCTACGTGATTTGAAATGAGGGTTATACCCTCAAACTCCCATACAAGGAAAACACAGTTTGTCGACAGCCCAAGACGGACACCGGTATGTGCCGGATACCCGTCTTGGGCTGTTGATAAACTATACGGTGTTATGCAAGAAACCTCTGATCAGCCTGCCTTGCCGTAATAAGGAAGCTGTTCTTCAAACCCCTTTTTGCCGCATTTGAACCACTCGATCATGTGCTTGACGGTGTCGGACGCTTTGGCAGCAGCGGCGAGGTCGGAGTTGAATGCCTGATGGGGCTGTACATAGATGTTGGCCGTCCTGTCTTCCGCCATTTCCAGAAGCCTTCTGGCTGACTGAAGGTTAATGTCCCCGGCCGGCTTCTGGCACTTTAAGGACTGGGAAAAATCATTCTCCGCGGTGAAGACATCCAGGCCGATTCCGCCGATAATTCCTTCCTGGTAGAGGTGGAGAAGACCTGCCTCGGGAGCGATTTCACCGCGTGTGATGTTGATGAAAATCAGCCCCTTCTTACCCTGCCTGAGAACGTCTTCGGAGAAGTAATTCTCATTGTAAAAGATACTGTCGGGAATCCTCGTAAGATTCATTGCATTAATAATAATGTCACTGTTCTTTATGGCTTCCTCTTTCGATACAAAGTTTACGCTGTCGCCGTAAACTTTTTTCAGCTCCTCCTCACGGATATCAACTGCCTGGGCGGTGAGGCCGTTTGCCTTTACAAGGTCATAGGCCCGCTTTCCTATTTTGCCGACGCCAAAGACGGTTGCCACCCTGTCGGGGGTGAGTTCCATAAAAGAGGCGGTCATGTTCCGCTCAAATGTGGCGGCATTTACCGTATACTGGTTGAGCAGTCCTGCCGCCGCGTACATAAACTTGATGGCGGTCTGGGCGACGGAGTTGACGCAGTAATTTCTAAGTGATGTAATGTTGGCCTTGTCACTCAGCGTTTCCAGATGGTCATACCCGGCGCTTCTGGTAATAATGCTCTTTTTTGTCCCCGTCAGATAAGAGGACGGGATAATGGAATGTGTTTTAATACTGATAATATCGGGCAGCTCCTCATCCGGATTCTGATTCAGAAATTCCTGGAGGTTCTGAGGGGTTACCAGATAGCGTAAGTCTGCCGGAATCAGTCCGCATTCCTGCGCTGCCTTTGTTTCGTCTACAAGATGTCTGGCCTCTTCGCCGAGTGCTTCAAAATGGATCATATCATAATTTCTGCTCATAATTTAACTCCCTTCAATTTGTGCTGACTCATTTACAGATAGCAGACAATCAGCTTTTATTCAAAGACCTCTTCTCCAACGTAGAGAGGGGTTGAATTGGAACTCGTTCCGGAATCATTTTTACGGGCTCCAAATGGCGGCCGCCACCATTTAAATACATAGGCGATGACACCCATAACACCTACGATACCAAAGCAGCCCCAGGTTACAAGATGAGGACCGAATACAGGCACTGCGGACATCAGTAACGGAGGGATAATCTGCAGTCCGATGATAATCGGCCGGTTGAGCAGGTCGGAAATACCGGAATCCTCGATACCTCTTGACTTCAGCTCCGGATCCACAATTCTCTGAAGCATTACCCCTGTGGCTGCGACGCCGCAGGCGTGTCCCCATACCATCATGTTACGTTCGAACCAGTCTTTAACGGAAGAATACCTTCCGATTACCAGGAACCAGATCCAGTTTGTGATTAAGCCGGCCACGCATATGACAAGGAGCGGAACCGCGTATTTGATGACAACGCCAGTTTTTAAAGCTCCGATTCCTGAAATCATCAGGAAGTCGGTAGAAGTGCCGCTGATACGGTTTATGCTGGCTCTGTCCACATATTTATCTCCGCCGGTCTTATTCAGACAGAAGTTCATGATAAAACCAAATAACAACGCGGTGCAGAATGCCGGAATCTCAACACCGATGATCGGCGCAAGATATTTTGACAATGCATATCCCAGTATGGACGGAACCAGGACAAGCGCCAGATGGAAAGCCATCGGATCGGCACATATGGTTGAGATAGTCCCCTTTGTGCTGGCAGTCTGTTCTGCTCTCGGAATCAGGCCTGTTTTCATAGAAGCAGGAAGATCCTTGGGAGAGCGGACATAATTGGTATAATTTTTTCTTGCCCCCCAGTTGATTATGATAATTCCCAGAATAATGCCTCCGACAATACCAACAGTTGCCGTAGTATACGCCAAATCGGTCGCTTCCGACCATCCCAGCGCCTCATACGCCTGGCCGACTGCCGCCGCTGTTCCATGGCCGCCGTAATATCCGGTTGCCATCATAAGACCAAAACCAGGATTCAGGCTGTAAAAATGATTCAGTACATAGATGGTCAAGAACATTCCCACCGCATACTGGAGAACCGCAATGCCGGTAATGTTAAAGAACATTCCGCCGATAGCGGGACCGGACAAGGCGCCCTTAGCCGGTTTATCTCCAATTGCCATAGCTGCAAATATAACGACGATTAAAACACTGGCGTAAGTGCCGAGGCTGCTGGAGAAAGGAATAATCCCCAATCCGTTGGGCCCGAAAATCAGAGCCAGAAACCCTGCAATCAGTGCAGGCGGTATTAAAAACTTTTGAAAGAATTTTACCTTCGCTCTAAGTATCTGGCCTGCCAAAAATACCATTCCCATAAGGCAGACGTCTGTAAAGACTGTCCATAGTGTCATAGTGTTACCTCCCGTTTGATTAAACTCCCCTGTGTGTATCAAGTTTCTGCGCATCAACTTTATGATTTATTTATATCACCTTTTATCTGCAAATACCTGCATTTGCTTAGGATAAAACTGATGTATCTTGCTGTTGGGATTTGCCATAAAAATTATATAATATTAAGGTAAAAAAGAGAAAAATGCGCGTGAGATAAAAGAGAACAGTGTGAAAAATCATCGTTTGTTCTAACTAATAGTGCAATATTAATAAAAGAGCCCATAGAAAAAGTGGAATACAGGGAATTATTAATGGCAGAAAAACGCAGCAAAATAATAAGATAGTGCAGTTATTGCGTTTAAAATCTATCATTTTTGTAAAAAAATTGCCTTTTTAATGATGAATCTTGCGCTGGGAAAGAAAAGTACTTGTAACGGGGGAGAGAAATGGATAGACTGTAAGAAATAGAAATGAGAGGGGAGAAGACGGAATGATACAATGTCAATATGAGGTACATATCAGTAAGAACGACACCTATTCCATGGATCGCCCCCATTTCCATGAGGACATTGAAATTGTACTCTGTATTGCCGGAGAAGGTGTATTTTTTCTGGAGCCGGAGGTATTTCCACTGTACAGGGGACAGTTGTTCCTGATTGATTCGTCGATTCTTCACCGAAGTGTGGCGAATGAAGAGTACCGCTGTATGGTTTTTCATATTTCATCGGAAATGCTTCACGAATTTTCATCCCTTCAGAGCAATTTCCAGGCGAGAAGCAAGCGATCCGGTCTGGTTGCAACGCTGACGGAAGAGAATACAAAATATCTGGAAACGCTCTATGGCAAGCTCGCCGAAGATTTCGGCCATGAATTCGGCGGGGATATCAGGCAGACGATCACATTGCTGACCTTTTTACTCACCTGTTTTTCTCATTTCAACGAGGCTGAGGATGGGGAGGTCCACACAAATCCGAGTCTTGATAAAGTGGCTCCGATTCTGACTTTCATTCAGGAACATCTGGGAGAAGCCATGACCACGCAGTCTATTGCCGATACTTTTTATATGAGCAAATACCATCTGTGCCATATTTTTAAAGAAGGCACTGGATTCAGCCTGATGGATTACGTCATCAACTGCCGCATACTGAAAGCCAGATCACTTCTCAGAAATGGGATGCGGGTCCAGGAAGTTGGAGAAAATGTAGGTTTCCGAAATAATGAGCATTTTATCAGAACCTTCAAAAAGCTGACGGGAATGCCGCCGAAACGGTATGCGATGATGTACAAGGACAGCGATCAGAATGCCAAAAGGGAACTTGTGGTGGTAGAAGGAAAGGATGGGAAAATCATAGAGGGAATAAAGGCATGAGGATTTAGTTGAGGAATGAGAACGCCGCCGGGACGGTCGGGGTTCGGGATGGTGA
>NZ_URHZ01000046.1 GCF_900547735.1 uncultured Clostridium sp.
TTTTCTCCTGGATTCCCCCTCACCACAACCTACAAACCGGGACTGAAGACTCATAAATAACCTCCCACTCCCCCCGTCCGCCGTCTTACAGAGGCGTCCTCGCATCTCAACTAAATCATGCCCCGAACAGAAGCCCCACCGGCCCGGTAATAATTCCCGGAACCAGAATGAAAATACACAGCGCCACCGCAATCAGGATAATCCATGGAATCGACGCCTTTATAATCTTCTCAAGCGTCAGGCCGGTGACATTTTGGGCCGCGTACAGACACACTCCGACCGGAGGCGTAATCAGTCCGAAGGACAGGGTAATGACAAGGAACACCACGAAAAACAGCGGTGATACGCCTACGGAAATTACGGCCGGTAAAAGAATCGGAACCAGGATGTAGATAGCGGCCGTAGCATCCATGAACATTCCCACGAGAATCAGGAATGCATACAGGATAAACATAATGATAATACGGTTGTCGGAAACTCCAATAATCATATTGGCCACGCGGCTGGGAAGTCCGTCCATCTCAAATATCAGGGAGGCCGGTTTGGCTGTGATCGCCACAAACAGGATGGTACCTGTGGTCCTTGCATTTTTACAGATAATTCTCGGTATATCGCTCCACTTCAGATCCTTGTAAACATAGATGGAGACAAGGATTGTATAGCCCACGCCTATGGCCGCGCCCTCGGTCGGTGTATAGAATCCGGTGAACACGCCGCCCAGCAGGATAACCGGGGTGAGCAGGGCCGGTATGGCCGTGAGAAATGCCCTTCCCAACCGTTTCAGCTCAAATTTGGAGCGGTCTCCGATGCCGTGTTTCTTACAGTAGATAAAGTTGTATACCATGAAGATAAGTCCGATGATAATGCCGGGGATCAGGCCTGCAATCAGCGCCTGGCCGATTGATACATTGGCGGTGGAAGCCGCGACAATCATCAGGATACTGGGCGGAATAACGGAGGCCAGCATGGAGCCGGACAGGTTAATCGCCGTCGCATAGTCCTTTGGATATCCCTTCTTTGAGAGGGCGTTGATGCTCATTTTACCGATGGAAGCAATTGCTGCAACGGAAGAGCCAGACATTCCGGCAAAGAGCATATTAACCACTACCGAAACATGGCCGAGACCGCCGTAAATCCAGCCCACTCCGGCATCCGCCAGCTCATAAATCCTGTCTGCAACGCCTCCCTCGTCCATCAGGGAGCCGCAGAGGATGAACAGCGGAACCGCAACCATGATAAAGCTGTTCATCGACGTAAACATGGACTGCACCGCCATGCTCAGGGGCAGTTCCGACATTGTAATAATCGTGATAACGGAAGCCGCGCCCAGGGAGACTGCAATCGGCACTCCCAGAAACATCAGCACCATAAAGAGTACAAGAAGCACTAAACTCATGCCTGGTCACCCCCTTCTTTCACCTTCTCGGGAATCGATATGTTACCCCTGTATTCCAGGAAACTCTGGACCGTTCCGGCAATTCCCAGCACGCCGGAAAGCGGGACGCAGAAGCCTACAATCGTCATCGGTATGCGCAGGGCCGTTCCCATCTCATTCAGCATCTTCTGCTGCATTACCAGTTCCCACCCGTAAATGATCATGAATCCAAAGAATCCGATTACTATGACCGCATATAAAAGCTCACTGAACTTTTTAAGCCATTTCGGGCCCATATTTAAGAATAAAACAACTCTCGACGACTCTGCCTTATTGAAGCCGGACGCCAGGGCGATAAACATCATCCAGATAAACAGGTAACGCGTGGTTTCTTCTGTCCATGGGAACGGATGTGCCACCAAACGCCCTATAATCTGTGCCATGATTGTAAAAAACATGCCAATGAGTGCAACCCCAACAATAACATTCTCCAAAAAGTCAACGCAGTCAAAAAACTTATAAAGCGGTGATTTTTTCCGTTCCATTATGTAATCCCTCCGTTATGATACGCAGCCGTTTCCGTGCGTCACCCCCACAGCCCCGCATGTTATGCGGGCCATGGGACGTAACATCCTTCTGCCTTACTGTTTTCCACAGAACCCGGCGGTTGCGTTAAATAATTCATCATCCTCAATCAGTTCCTTGAATACCGGATAGCAGCTCTTGGAAATGTCAATAAATAGCTGACGGTTTTCAGAGGAAACCTCATTATATTCCATGCCGTTGTCAAGCAGTGTCTTAAGCGCTGTCTCGTCTTCTTTTGCCATAAAATCCACATTCCACTGCTGTACTTCTTCTCCTGCCTTTGTAAGGGCGTTTTTCTGCTCATCCGTCAGTTTGTCAAACTTTGCCGTGTTGAAGCCAACCAGCCATGCGTCCGCCATGTGATCCGTCTGGGAGATGTATTTCTGCACCTCGTAGAATTTGTTGGAATACGGTACATCAATCGGGTTTTCCTGGCCGTCCAGAGTCTTAAGCTGAAGGGCATTATAAACCTCGCTGAAGTTCATCGGTGTACAGGTTGCGCCGCATGCCTTGAAGAATTCCACATAGAGGGAGTTGTTCGGAACGCGGAGCACGAGTCCTTTTACATCGTCCGGCGTATTGACCGGGTGTTTGGAGTTTGTCACTTTTCTAAAGGATCTGGTCCAGCTTCCAACCGTGGTGATTCCCATCTCTGAAACGCTGTTCATCAGCCCTTTTCCTGTGTCGCTGTTTAAGTAGTCGAGAAGCTGTGTCTGATCGTCGAACATATAAGGTACTGAAATTACGTTGAATCCCGGGTTGAAGCTTGCGTATACGGAAGTTGCCAGGATAACCATATCAAGAGAACCTGCTGAAAGCTGTTTGATTCCTGCCGCCGTGTCTCCGCCGTAAAGGGAGCCGTTTCCTGAAATTGTAAATGTAAGTGTGCCGCCCGAATACTCTTCCGCACGTTTTGCGAATTCCTGTGCCGCCTGATAAATGTAAGAGGCCTCCGGATCCGGTACGCAGATTGTAATCTTGGTCGCCTCTGCGGATGCCTCTGCTTTGCTCTCCCCTGCCGGCGCCGATGTTGTTCCCTTGCTCTGACATCCTGTCAGTCCCATACATGCCATAGCTGCAGCTAAAACCACTGCTAAAATTTTTTTGCTCATAATGAACTCCTCCTCATTCCAGTTCTTACTGGTGTTACTGTTCTCTCTTTTTATTTGCTTTTATGAATCCCTGCGGGATTGTGCGGGCGGTCAGTATAAATTGCTGGTCACCCGGTAAAGATCTTTAATCTTCGGATATAATTCCGTGTATACACGGTATCCCCTCTCATAAACTTCATCGTTCTCATGGGAGGCCGTAACCACCCGGCAGACTTTTTTCTCCACCTTTTCCGACGCCTCATAGACATCCTTAAAGATACCGGCTCCGACGCCGCCCAGCAGAGCGGCTCCGATTGGCGCCATATCATTTAAGTCCAGGACTTTAATGTTTACCCCCATGATGTCCGCCTTAATCTGTGCCCAGACCTCGCTTTTGGCCCCTCCGCCGATGGATACGAATTCCCCGATACGTTTCCCCGTCACCCGTCCGGCTATGTCGGCCAGTTGGCGCAGCCCGTATCCGCAGCCTTCCATAATTGCACGGTTGAAGTCACTGCGCGTGGTCTGAAGGGAGATGCCGAAAAAGACGCCTCTGGCATACGGATCCCAGATCGGGCTCCTCTCCCCCAGCATGTAGGGCAGGAACACAAGGCCGCCGCAGCCCGGTTTTGATTTGGCCGCCTCCTCGTTCATCCTGATAAATACATCCTGATGGGTCAGTTCCGACTCATCCTGGAGATCCCGGCAGAATTCATCTTTGAACCACTGGTAAGCAGAGCCTGTATGCGACATTGCCCCCTGGTAGATCCAGGTGCCGTCCACCACGTGGCACCGGTTGATAAAACCATGGTCAAATTTAGGCTGATCCACGCAGACGGTCAGGACATTGGTGGTGCCCACCGACTCACAGACGTCGCCCGCTCCGGTCACGCCTACCGCCAGAGAGGCGCATGCCGTATCCCCGCCTCCAATCACGACCGGTATTCCTTCCCGAAGGCCCAGCCCGATTAAATCGCGGTTGATAAGCGTTCCCACCACATCCGTTGAGTGAAGGAGCGGAGGCAGTTTTTCGATATCGATTCCCACCTTGCCGCAGATATAGGAGGACCATTTAAATCCGCCCGTCGTCTCGAAAAAGTTACTGTAGGAAGCATTGGAATAGTCTATGGCAAAGTGTCCCGTCATCCGGTGGGCCATCAGTGTGTTGACATGGCCGAAGTACTTTGTTTTTGCATACTCTTCCGGCAGATTTCTCTTAATCCACAGCATGGACGTCCCCGATGTAGCTCCCGCCATGGCAGTATTGGCCGTTATCTCAAACAGCTTTTCACTGCCGACTGCTTCAAGAATCATCTCCGCCTCTTTGGTGCTCCTTCTGTCGGAATACAGAATCGGGTCCAC
This sequence comes from uncultured Clostridium sp., assembly GCF_900547735.1. Classification (GTDB taxonomy): domain Bacteria; phylum Bacillota; class Clostridia; order Lachnospirales; family Lachnospiraceae; genus Otoolea. The sequence continues at coordinate 4,414 of NZ_URHZ01000046.1, forward strand.
CAGCACTTTTCCGTCTTCTCCGAATGCGGCAAGGCCGGGGCAGAGGCTTGAAATTCCGATTCCCGCAATCTGTGACAAATCAAGTCCCTTGCCCTCGGATACCAGTACCACGCATTTCAGAAAAGCGTTCCACATGTCCTCCGTATCGATCTGCTGAAAGTCCGGATTCGGTGTAATCAGGCGGTATGAACTTTTACTGATTCCCAGTACCCCGGCGTTTTCGTCGATCACCGCCACCTTTACGCTGGTGGTACCGACGTCAACGCCCAATAAGTATTTCCCCTCCATATACATTAACCTCTGTTTTTATTGTAGGCCGGAGATTTAGAAATCTCCGTAATTTTTGTCGTTCTCAAGCTGTGCCAGCAGCTCTTTTGCTTCTTTTACGCTGTAGCCGTTGTGAATCATATATCTCAGTGCAATAACAAGAGCCGTCACATCTTTATAGTCCCATACGAAACGTCCCATTGTAACGCCGCCTACGCCGCAGTCCATTGCTTCTCTCGTCATAACAAGGTAGTCGTCCAGTGTCTTGCATGCGTCGCCGCCCTGGATTACGACCCTGAAACTGGAAGGCACACAGGCAATTGCCTTTGCCATGCTGTCCGGATCTCCCGTATAAGTAGTCTTTACAATATCCATTCCGAGTTCGCAGGCGCTTCTTACGCAGTATGCGATGTTTTCCCATGCCGCTCTCTTGTCTGCCGGAACGCTCTCGCCCTTCGGATAAACATGGCCGATTAACGGCATTCCTTTTCTCATGCACTCTTCGGCGATTCTGCCGATTGCCTCGAACTGCTCGCCCTGGAAATCTCCCAGTGTCATGCAGCCCATGGAAACGGCGTCCGCACCCATGCGGATTGCTTCATCTACGGTACCGAAAATCGTATCCTTGGTCGGAGCTACCGGGGAGTAGTTGGAGATTTTCATCAGAATGGAAACCTTGCCTGCGTGCTGGTACATGCATCTCTCGGCAATTCCCTTTGTCATTGTCATTGCATCCGGTCTGCCGAGAATAATTTTATCAATGGCGGACTGGACATCCTGGATTCCCGTCATCGGTGCAATTCCCCTGGATGTGGCGTGGTCTACCGTGATTGCCATCATTTTGTTGCTCTTCTGGTTAACTAATCTGCTCATTCTTACTTCTTTTCCTAACATTGCCATAACTGTTTTCCTCCTGAAATCTTGCTTGATTTTACTGTTTGCTATTGTGATTTTTTTATTTTGATTTTTCTATTATGATTTTTCAGACACGCTCTAAGGCTCTATCATGACCTTCAATCCCTGGCCGCTCTTACAGTATTCAAATGCCTCTTTAAAGTCATCGAGTTTAAATGTATCCGTCGCTATTCTGTCAAGGTTGATCTTCTTATTTATAACCATATCGGCTGCCTCAAGGTAATCAATACGTTTGTATGCCGTGCTGCCGTTTACATTGATTTCGTTGTAGTGGATGGTGTTCACCTCTATCGTGCACTCGCCCGTACCCGCAAATCCTGCAAAAAGATTGACCGTTCCGCCCTTTCTGCAGAGCTTCAGCGTCGAATTCACCAGCGCCGGCACTCCGATTGCCATTACGATGACGTCCGCTCCCATGCCGTTTGTGGCATCCATAACGATTTTATGTAAATCCTCCGTTGTCGGGTCAACCGTCAGGTCGGCTCCCAAATCCAGGGCCGCTTTTCTTCTCATCTCGTTGGGCTCGCTGACAATCACCATCCTGGCGCCCGCTATTTTGGAAAGCTGCATATGCATCAGGCCGATTGGTCCGGCCCCTGCAATCAGGACCACGTCGTTAAAACCTGTCCCCGCATTCTTAAGACCTCTGATACAGCAGGCCAGCGGTTCAATCAGGGCGCCCGCCGTGTAGGAAACGTCCTCGGGTAATTTCACCACATTGCCGCTCTTCATCAGAATCTCAGGAAGGAGCACGTACTCTTCAAAACCGCCGTTAAACTCATATCCTATTGCTTTTCTGTTCATGCAGGCATTTTCCCTGCCTTCCAGACAGGCCGGACAGGAACCGCACGGTATCACGTTGGCAATGGAAACTCTGTCTCCGGCTTTAAAGCCTTCCACATCTTTTCCAACCTCGCAGATATCTCCGCACATCTCGTGGCCGACAACGGAAGGATACCTGATTCCCTTTGTCTTCGTGCCTGCGAAAATTCTCATGTCGGTTCCGCAGATAGCCGCCTTTTTCATCTTCAGGAGCATCTCGTGATCTCCGATTACCGGCTTTGCTATCTCTTCCGTCGCAAAGTCATTCGGTCCATGAAGAACTACTGCTTTCATTTTAACCCCTCCTATTTTGATTGTTTCCAAATTGGATTTTTTTGTAGTTTTATTACACTAGGATAATATCATACTTGTAATTTTATTTCAATATGTTTCATTAATTTTTGTAAGTTTATTTCAATTTTTGTTAATTTTATGGTATTAACAAGCTTGAACCGCTTTATAAAACGACACCTTATGTGCATTTTGCATATTTTTGTTTTTTGTTTTTTTGAGTGTCATTGAAATATTATTACAGTTTCTTTACAGGTATGTTCCGAAAATCCTGACAAATTATTTCAGAAAGGGCAATATGCTCCCAGCAATTCAAAAACCGGGCCGGATCGTCTGCATAAGCAGGCTGATCCAACCCGGTTTTCCCGTGCTGCCGTCTATATTAAATTTCAATCCCATACTTTCTGAGCCGGTAGGACAGGCTCTGTCTGCATATTCCCAGCGATTTTGCCGCATGGGATATGTTATTTCCATAGTACTCCAGAACCTGCCTGAGAAGCTGCGCCTCATAGTCTCCAATCAGATACTCCAGTTTCGTATGGTAAATATCGGTTCCCGGGCTTATCCTGACCGCCTCGGTCCCGGCGGCCGCCTTCTGCGTCAGATAGACGGGGATACATGATAAATGAATTTCCCCGCCCTCCATCACATTCATGGCATAGTCCAGCACATGATACAGTTCCCTCACATTTCCCGGCCAGTCATATCCCCGGAACAGCTCCATGACCTCATCCGAGACATGGGCGATGGTCTTGGCAAAATGACGGCGCTTCAGGCTGATATAATGTTCAATCAAAAGTTCCAAATCGCTGATTCTCTCCCTGAGCGGCGGTATGATAATCTGGACGGACGACAGGCGGTAGAATAAGTCTCTCCGCATTTTCCCTTCCTCAATCGCAGCGAAGGGATCTTCATTGCAGGAGGAGATGATCCGCACATCCGCATTGATTATCCTGCTGCCGCCGATTCTGCGGAACGCTCCCTCCTGTATCACCCTGAGTATCTTGGACTGCATCATCAGGCTCATGGAATTTAACTCATCCAGGAAGAGCGTTCCGCCATGAGCCTCCTCAAACAGTCCGGCGCGGTTCTCGCTGCCCGTGAACGCTCCCTTCGTCGTCCCGAAAAGCATGCTTTCTATCAGTGTCTCCGGCAGGGCCGCACAGTTCACCGCCACAAAATTTTCCCGGCTGCGCAGACTCTTCCGGTGAATGCTCTGGGCAAACATCTCCTTCCCCGTCCCGGTCTCTCCAATCAGAAGAATATTGCAGTCCAGCGGCGCGAACTTTTCAGCCAGCTCCACCGCATTGCGAAAGTTCCCGCTCTCTCCGATAATCTGCTCAAATGTATAGCCGGAAAGATGGGCCGAAGGATTTTTTCTGACGTACTCATCCAGGGCATCCGTCATTGCCTGGAACTCCTTTTTTCTCTTTTCAACCGTCACGGCATCCCTCTCAAAGAGGACCGCCCCCTCTATCTTCCCTCCGCAGGCCAACGGATAGGCCGAGTTGACCGTCGTGACATCGCCGGCCGATACGGAGGCAAAGGTGTCCACCCGGTTCTTTACGGGCGCCTTTACCTTCAGGCACGACAGAACGGCGCTTTTTTCTTCCTCCACCTTCCATATATCCAGCATGTGTTTTCCGATAATGTCCATCGAATCCGGTATGGTAGAAATTTTCCGGCTGTTCTCATTACAGTATAGAAGATACCCCTCCTGGTCATAGATCTGGATTCCCTCGTCAACCTCTTCAAACGCTTTTTCAAACAGCGCCTGCCGCCTGTCTCTCCTGGAAAAAAGCCATACCGTCTCACCGCCCGAGAGCGCAAGCTTCTGACAGGCGTAAGTCTCGCCGTCGATCTCCGTATCCTCCCGCCCGTCCGCGCCGGATTCCGGCCATATCTTCCTGAAGCTGTCCTTCCCGCCCGTTTTCCACTCATACCCATACCGTTCCCGGAGCACGGGATTATTCCAGAGTACCTCCACGACCTCCCCGTCCGGTCCGGTTACAAATGCAAAATCGTATATTCCCATGGCCGCCCCTCCTCTCAACACACTTTATCTTTCACCGAAGTCCACGATTTATCATCCGATATAGTGCCAGTCTACCACATTTTCAGGTTCCGCGACAGAGCAGATGCAAAATTTTTTAACAGTACGCAAAAAATATTAACAGTTTTTGTGTTAGAATATTTTGTTCATATCAGAATTTCCCTTGAAATACGGCCTTTCTGAAGTTGGCACAGTAATTGCTTATATAAAAAGCATAAACGTAATTAACAAACAGAGAGGAGAAATCAATGAAACCGATTGTAATGGGGGAAAAGATAACGATTGAGGACGTGGTAAATGCTGCCCGCCATCATTTCCCGGTGGAATTTTCGGAGGAATACTGCAGCCGCGTTGAGAAATGCCGCGGTTTTGTAGACAAATTCAGCAGGGAGGGGCAGGCTATTTACGGTCTGACAACCGGGCTGGGGGACAACTGGCGGAAATTTATTCCGGAGGAGGACCGCATTGCCATCCAGAGGAATAACATTCTGGCCCACACATGTTCCGTCGGCGAACCAGTCAACGAGGAATGCGCCAGAGCCATCATGTTTGTCATGCTGGCCCACTTCGGCAGCGGCCATACGGGAATCCGTCTTGAAACTTTAAATCTGCTGAAGGATATGCTAAATTATAATGTAATACCAAGGGTGCCGGGCCATGGCTCCGTCGGCTACGTCTCCCTGGAGGGACATATCGGCATGGTCATGATCGGAGAAGGCAAAGCCTGGTACCGGGGGAAGCTCCTGGACGGCGGAACCGCCCTGGCCGAAGCCGGCCTGAGGCCGACGGTCCTGTCTTCCAAGGAGGGGCTGACCATTATCTCCGGAACCACCTCGGTCACCGCCCTTGCGGCCCTGGCCCTCTATGACGCCGTAACCCTGACCCAAACCGGGGACATCGCGGCGGCCCTGACCCTGGAAGTCCTGAAGGGAAATCTGATGGCCATGGATCCCCGCATCATGGAGGCGCGGCCCCACCCCGATCAGGGATACACCGCCGCCAATATCAGAACAATCCTGAAGGACAGTCCCATTTTGGAGGCGTACAGAGGGCACAGGCTCCAGGACGCGCTTTCCGTCCGCTGCGTCCCACAGCTTCACGGGGCCGTCAAAAAATACATCAAGGACGGAATCGATGTCCTGAACATTGAGCTGAATTCCTCGGTGGATAACCCGCTCCTGTTTGAGCAGGAGGACGGAACTCCCATCGCGCTGATGGCCTGCAATGCAGACGGCACTTACCCGGGAATCACCTCGGATATCCTGCTGATCGGCATCACCGACATGTGCAAAATGGCCGCCAGCCGCATTGACCGGATGCTGAACCGGCTGGTCAGCGAGCTCCCCGCCTTTTTAAACAGGAATTCCGAATATAATAACGGCCTTATGATGATACAATACGCCGCGGCCGGTCTTCTGGGCGAACTGAGGATCCTGTCGCACCCGGCGGTCGTCGACAACCTGGTGACCTGCGCCAACCAGGAAGATTACGTCAATATGGGTTATAATGCGGCAAAAAAGGCATACGACGGCGTACATCTGGCAAAATATATCTGTGCCATTGAATTAATCTGCGGAGCGCAGGCCCTCGACTGCTACGACGGCCTGGAACCCGCCCCCGCAACAAAAGCCGTTTACAGCCTGCTGCGGAGCGTTGTCCCGGTAATGGAAAACGACTCGGCGCTGGAACCGTTCATGGAATCGGTCTCCTCACAGATTATAGGGCGCGGATATATCGACGCCGTGGAGAAAGTGACGGGGACGCTGCTGTTTTAATAATATGATTACATTAAGGAGGAACTCAATATGCTTACCGCAATTGATAACATTGTATTACTGGCATGTGTCGCAGGCGTCCTGCTGATCGGCAAGTACTTTTCAAAAACCTCGCAGAATATGGACAGCTTCTACCAGGCGAATAAATCCCTGCCCTGGTCCCTGGCCGTCGGCACCCTGGTTGCATCCTGGTACGGCGGGGCGGGCGTCATCGGAACGATCGGCTATTCCACCACAATGGGTATTTCCGCATTTTTCATCTGGTCCCTGTGCGTCCACATGACGCGGTTCCCGCTGGCCCTCTGGGTCGCTCCCAGGATTTCCATCAAGGTCAACACAACGATGACGGAGCTTTTAAACCGCTACTACGGCAGAGCCGCCTCTTTCATCGGAGCCATCGTCCTCGTGGTATCCTGTCTTTCCATTGCCGAGATCGCCGCCACCGGTTACGTCGGCGTGGCTGCGTGGAACATCAATAAATTTGTCGTCGCCTTCGGCGTGGTTCTGATAGCCACCGTCATCACCTGCCTCGGAGGGCTGATGGGCGTTGCCGTCACGGACATGATCTTTTTCTTCCTGATGATAGCCTGTGTAACGTCCGTATTTCCAAAGATCTTCTTCAGCGTGGGCGGTTTTGCGGGCATCGAAGCGTCGTTACATTCCGTCGCGCCCGAGGTGCTGACTCCGCTCGGAGGCACTCCCATCGGCAGGGCCATCTGTCTGATTGTACTTTGCATCAATGTATATAAGGATCCAGCATTCTATCAGCGTTTTACCGCCTCCAACTCGATAAAGACGGGAAAGCGCGCCATGCTGACCTGCCTTTCCATCTGGATTTCCTTTGATGTGGTGCTGATTTTTACAGGTATTATCCTGCGGGCTATGGATCCGTTCTCAACTGCTCAGCCGGAGGTCGCCTATGTGCAGTTAATCCTCTCCTACCTTCCGGCAGCCGTCCGCGGACTCTTCATCTTCGGCCTGATGGGAGCCATCATCTCGACCATTGACTCCTACTTTCTGATCGGCGGTGAGATTTTCTCCCGCGACATTATCGGAGCGTTCAGGAAAGAGCCCCTGACCGACAAGCAGAGTATCGGGATTACCAGAGTCTGCTGTATCGTATTCGGCGTCATCGGTCTGTTTACGGCATTTAAGTTTCCGCTGGTTTACGACGCATTCCTGTTTATCAACAGCCTCAGCATGTGCGGCCTCTTCGTCCCCGTCCTCGCCGCGATCATGTACAACGGCAAAAAGACAACCACGGCCGGCATCCTGAGTATGCTCACCGGCACGCTGTCCTGGATCTATTTCACCACATTCCCGGTATCCTGCGAACTGCTGGGAGGAACCGTCGACGCCCTGCTGATCGCCCTTCCCATTTCCTTTATCGGATATCTGATCGGAAACCGGTTCGGCAAGGTACTTTACATTGACAATGGAGGAAATTATGGAAAAATACAATAAAACCACCCCCGCGGCTCCCAATGCGGAAGACGACGGAAAGAAAACCCCCGAAGTAAATGAAGATATCCGCGTGGAATGGTTCGGCGCCGACGGATGCCTGATCCTGCTGTACCTCGTCCTTGCCGCCATGTACACTTACGGCATTCTCTGCCGCGTAGATATCATAGTCGGAGTGATTGCCCCGGGCATCGCGTTCGGCATTACCGCCGCTATCTTTGTCCGCTACTGTTTTGAGGTGTTCCATTTTACCAAAGGGGCAAAGAAGAACGGGAAATAGAAAAAATTATGGAAACATGCAGATTACCTTCCGGGGCTGATTTACCGCGGCCCGGTCCGGACGATACAGGAGGATGACAGAATGGAAATTATGGCTTTGCCGAAACTTATGACAGAGGAAGCAGCAATGGAAATCGCAGAAAAGCGGGGAAATTTTCTCGGCAGGCTGCTGCTGAAGGAAAAGAGGATTACATTGAAACTGATGTACCTTGAAAGCAAAGAAATCATTTACAATATGACCTATCAGTCCCTGCCTCTGATGAAAAAATCGCGTCTTTCATCAGGCGGGCCCCAGGCACAGAAAATCCGTATGATGGTCGAAGGCACCCGGTGCACTCCTGCCTTTCTGGACGAGCCGTTAAATACGGTCAAGGTACAAGTTGATGAGGAAGACCAGCTTCAAAATACGGCCTTTCCGGAACAGAAACTGATTGAAGAAGGCAAATACCTGGCCAGGCGCATGGTGCGCAGGCAGTCCGGCAGAAACGTCTGCATGGAAGCAGAGTCCATACATTCCGTTTACCGGCCTTATTATGTAGCTTTTTATGGGGATATGGTGGAGGGGACCCGCGTGCGGTATCTTCCGATCCCGGCGGACGGGAATGAAATCAGGAGAACATTTTAGGCTGGGAAAGAAAAATCCCGTTTATACCCCCTACCCGGTGTGTTAAGATAGTATTTAACAGACGGTTCTCCTGATTATGAACAGGACGTTCTCATCTGCATCAATTCCAGGAGAACCTGTACACCGGAGGGGTTTTATGAATCAAACAACGCTTATTATCTTTATTGCAGTTGTCACAATCTTTTGTTTTGCGGGTTCCGCTTTTATTTTAGCCTTTGTTTTCAGGCGTAAAAGGGAGCGTGAGCGAAAAATGAACAGCGGAATCATCCGCAGGGCGGGATGGACGGATCCCCGTCTGAAAGTGCGGCCCGGCCCTATGATTCTGTTCTGGCTTGTCTTCTACTGCGTCATCGGAGCCATCATCCTGTGGCAGGCCGGACGTGGGATACCCAACCGGTATTATGCGGACATCTCAGCCGTTCTTGTTCCGCCTGTGTTCCTCGCCATAGGCGCCGCCATGAAATACAGTTTTGACAAAAGACGGCGGCTTGCAACGGCCCCGGCCTCCGCAGAGGTGGTTTCCATTGAGAGAAAGGCGAGCAGCGATGGTCACGTTTCCTATGCTCCCGTATATGAGTTCTTTGCCGAGGGTTCCGTATTTAAGGTGACCTCGCCCTCCTCTTTCTCAAAAAGTCCTCTGAAGGCCGGAGACCATGTTGATCTCTTTTTTACACCGGATCTGCCGTCTTACATCTATGTTCCGGGCTATGAGAATCCTCCGACTCTGTTTATTGTTTATTTACACATAATCGGAATCCTGTTTCCCCTGATCGTACTGGCCGGCCCTGTTCTGAGACCGTGGCTGGAATAAGGCGTCAGCCGCTACCGGATTTGTTCCAGAATACTTGGGTCTTTAATCTTCGTATCTTCCGCAAACAGCAGTATCTTTGACAAAATCTCCGCCGTTTTCGGGTCATCGTCAATAAACGGAAGGAAGATACGTCCTCTCTGCTGTGAATGGACCGGTACGACAAAGAGCATGGCATTGCCCATCTGGTGGACGACGCCGCTTCCCAGGTGTACCGTGTACTGGCCCAGTTTTCCGTCGATAAAGGCGTGGCTGCCTTCCAGGCGCACATTTTTAATCTTAAACAGCTCCAGATTGCATTCCACAATGGCTTTTCTCATCTCAACGGTAGAGTGGCTGGTCTCCGGATCCACGCCTCCGGCATGGGCAACGCTGACCGCCAGATCCACATCCCTCATAACCTCACTGTAAAGCACATCGGGAATTTCCCTGATTTTGAGGGGCCTGAACGTTTTCCTGTCGGAGAACACCACCCACTCAAGGGTAGGAGCCTCCACGTCACTCGGTGAAAACCAGTCGGCCATCGCATAAATTCTGGCTACGATATTCTCTTTATAGTAAATCTTCTGCAGCCCATCCTCATAATCGGCAACCCAGCGGCGGCTCCGCAGCGCGCCTACCGTCTTCTGCGGCTGAATCTGATTGCCCGAGAACATCCTGGAATCATCCTTATCGAGTTCCTCCGTGAGTTTCACATACAGCTCGCGGAACACCTGCTTAAACGGCTGCTTTATCTGCCTGTCGAACAGCATCTTCTGGTATTCGTGCCAGTGCCCCTCCCTGTAGAGATCGGACGGGTGGGCAATCAGAATCTTCTCATCCGGTTTCAAAGGCGTTATGGCGCCGGACCAGTCCTCCAGCCCCTCCTCTTTCAGAAAGCCCAGCCGGATTCCCGCATCCGGATTTCCTCCGTCTCCTGCGGCGGCATCCTCTGCGGCCATCATCACAAGAGGCGTTACTATCGGCCTTACCACCGGATTCTTAGCCAGCTCCAAAAACTCCCACACCTCGAAGGACGTCCTGTCCTCCATGGCCTGTTCCATCATCTGTCTGGTGCGGCTGTACTGCTCCTTTAACTTCTTGTTGACCTCCTGATATTCCAGAACCATCTCATTTTTCTTATATTTTGCGGGGAGCGATTTGAGCAGTTTCCCGCCTTTACCGCACTGTAGACTGCTCTTGCCGTTTTCATCCACCAGGATCCTCAGTTCCACATCATCAAGGCGGTTCCAGTCAAAATAACGGTCCATCGTCTCTACCAGGCGGTTTTCCATCCTGAGCGTCAGGCGTGTCACATCCGTGAATCCCGCATTTACACTGAGGTTCTGAAGTGCCAGAGCCACGGCGCGTCCCTCACTGGCCCGGCGCTGCGCGCCGAATTTCCTGCTCTCCTTATGGAATTTCTGGATAAACTGGTAGCGGTCCAGGAGATCTTCTTCCCGTTTCTTTTTATCGCGTTCTGAGGTTTTCCCCCTGGCACTCTTTTCATTTCCAGCCAGTGGCAGGAGGCCGATGCTCATCAGCAGATCTTTATTTCTCTTATCCGTAATTTCCGCTTTCAGCGTCTCTTTATCCACTTTTCCGAGCGCAGCGTCGGCATACTTCCTGGCGCGGGCATGGGCCGCTCCCGTGGAGGAATACTTTGCCGCATCGTACAAAAGTTTAAATTCTTTGTCACCCAGTTTATCATAGGCCTCAAAAAACCAGTGAATGTCAAAGGCCCCGTCCCTCAGTTCCTCCGGAGTCAGGGGAGTGTATTTGGCAATCATGGATGTGGTAAATTCATCCAGACGTTCGCCGGTGTGGGCCATAAAGTAATAACATCCGCTCTGGAATCCCGGAAGTCCCAGGTACTCCTCCAAAAGCGGTATCCACTGCTGGGCATACATCGCCAGTTCCACCAGACGTTTTTTCGTGATATCCGTTCCCTTCAGCGCCTTTTTCAGATCCTTCGCCGTCTCTTCGGGTTTCGGACGGCACACTTTCAGCAGGTGGCTTAAAACCATCTTCCGGTCGCCGATATTGGAATAATATCCTCCGGCTCTCTGTAATGTCTCTTTGCCCAGCGCCGTCAGAATCTGAATCATCAAATCAATGCCGTAAATCGCACGAATCGAAGAGACGTATCCGGAAAACGGCGTCTCCTGCTCCCCGCGTTTTAACTCCACCTTAAGAACCAGAGGAACCGTCTCATGGTAAATCTCGTGCGCCAGCTTCATTGCCGGGATTTCATCCCCAATCTGGTCGAAGTGATATTTTCCGTCCACCGGCTTTATTACACCCTGCCCGAAGAATGCGTTCAGTTCTCCCACACGGGCATCCCTCGACGAAACGGCTCCTTTTTGCTCCACCGTGCTGACCGGTCCCAGCAGGCTCTTCATGTCCAGGAAACTGAATACGGATTTATAGAAAAGGTCCTTGTCCCAAATCCCCTTAACATAGCACTGTACATAGTCGGACAGGCCCAGATAGCCGGTCCTCCCCCTGTCGTAGCGGCGGAACTTTTCACTGTCTTTAATCTTTCTGTAGAATTCCTGAAGCTTAAAACGGAGCGTGAAGGCGCTTCCCCAGTCCTTTTCATCCACCAGGGACAGCCACCAGCGCATTTCCTCAAACACAGGGAGATCCGCGGCCCGTTTCGTATACTTTTCTTTCGTGCCGTTCCACGCTTTTTCCTCGCACTCGTACAGGGCATTGGATTTATCCAGGACAGAAAGGAACTTCGCCGTCCCGATAAGGCCAAAGCGGGCTTTGAGTCCGTCCGGCACAAACTGGGAATATAGTGTGTCAATTACCGTCCTGGCCTGCGCGCCGCATCTCAGTCCCTGAATCAGGTCCTTAAACGGCGGTTTCTTTATCAGGCCGCTGCCGAAAACCTTCTTATAGATCTCAATGTTCCTCTCATAAGGTCCTCTCTGGGCGCGGCACTTCTGATAAAGGTAAAGCTCCAGCAGCATTTCCGGGGTTTTAATTTCATTTCTGTAAAATTCTTCCCACATTTCCCGGAACGGCAGGGCATCCAGGGGTTTTGCATCGGGATCCCCGTGGATCCACCGGCAGTTTTCCAGCTTTGTGCCCAGAAGCATCTCCACGCCCCAGGCCGTTGTGTATTCCAGCTCTTTCTTTTCCTCGATCAGAGCATTTAACCGGTTCAGAATACGGATGCAGGCGCCTTCTCCATTTGCAAACAGCTTTGAGGCCTGTTTTTCATCTACGTCCACGGGCGGCAGAATCCATTCTTTGTCCGTATCGTAGAGCCCGTATCCAGGCGTGTTTAAGATATCCTGAGCTTCACTTTTCTCCCCCAGCAGTTCGCCGAGCAGCACCTGCTCGCGCCCCGTAGGCTCCGTGAGCTCCTGCAAAAGCGGTTTGACGGCGGGAAACTCCGCGGGCTGTTCTTTCTTTATTTGAAGAGCGAGGTCGAGAGCTCCCATGCGGCATTCTTCGGACCCGGTCTTAATCAGCCTGCCGACGGAGGCCTGCAGCGCGGCCGGTTCCTGCTTTCTGAGAAGTTTCAGCACTCCGGCCCTCCCCTTCTTATATTTCAGGTTTTGTTCGATCTTCAGGTAATCCTCCGCCGTCAGTTTCATATCCTCCACCAGAAGAAACGCCGACTGCATCGTGTACTCCTCCGGGTTGTGGAGCAGTTCAAAGAGGACGTCACGCCTTACCTGGGACTTCGGCCGGTACAACAGCACGCGGGCGGCCGCAGCGCGGGAAGCGCCGGACGAACTGCCCTGGCCGACCGTCGGGATCAGGCCCGCCGCCTCGTCCAGGTACGCCTCATCCTGCAGCATCCAGGCAATCAGGCACATCCTGACCGCAATGTCTGACTGTGTCATGGTTACACGGTACCAGGGAAAAATACACGGGTTTAAATCCAGCCCCTTTTTTGGGAGCCGCCCAAGAATATCCCGGAACAGGCCGTAAATCTTTCTGGCCTCCTCCTCATTCTCAAACAGATCGGTTACCGGCTTCACGTCCGGTTTTCTGACTTTGCCGTCGCGGAGCTGGAAATAGGATCTTTCGTCCTTCTCCTCGATCAGCGCCCGAAAATCGCCGTATGTATTGTCCATAAAGCCGGGCAGGAAACAGGCCACCAGTTCCAAATCCTCCGGCCAGCTTAAAATGGCCTCTTTTGCCGCTTTTCTCTTCAGATGTGCATACTGCAGGGAGCGGTTAAAATAGGAGGCCGTCATCTTCTGGTTCTTCGTTCCTTCCCGGATCAGTTTCTGCATCGCTTCGACCGCCCGGTCCGCGTCGTAGAATCCGAGCGCCCACAGACCGCAGCTAATCGCCACGGAATCGTTGCTTTCGAGCTGTTCCCTGCAAGCCGCCTCATCTCTCAGACAGCTCCCCATCAGACGCACCAGTTTCTCCGTAATGCGATCAATGCTTTTTTCATCGAAAATGCCGATCCAGGCGCTGACAGCCCGCTTGATGGAAGAATAGCGGACCAGATCATTTTCCTCAATTACCGCAAACAGGTGCAGGAATGCCTCGGGACGGCCGGCATCCATGGTTTCACAAACCGCCTGCCTCGCTCCCTCCTGAAGCCGCGCCGCCAAAAGAAATTTACCGAGCGCCTCATAAAGTCCGCTGCTTTTACTCATGACGATTCCGCGGATCAGTTCATGGCTGATCATCAGAGTGTTTCCTTCGCCCATCAGAATATCTTCCACGGCACGGATTATTTCCGCATCTCCCCGGTCAATTCCGGCCGCCAGTATTCCCGCGTAACTGAAACGCTCCGATCTGGCATGGTCGTAAATCTCCGGATCCACCTGCCCGGTCAGAACCCCGGCAAGCGATGCCCCATAAAAATCCAGCCTCGAATAGGCCCAGAGGAGCTGGATGCTCTGGAATACAAACGGCAGGTAGCTCTTTGAACGCACGCTGCGCCTGTACCATCCGGCCGTCATCTGGAACTGGTTCATCTGATCCAGGGCATAATAAAATTCTTCGGTCAGATGTTCCGGCACGCAGACCGCCACCAGTCCCCGAAGTTCACTTTTATAAAGCCCGCTGAGGGTTTCGTATCTGCCGCTCTGCAGTTGTTCCCTCATCCATCTCTGCGGTTCCTGGGGCACGGAATAATATGCCATTCCGGGAAGCAGTTGTTTCTCCCTGTCGGAAAGGGCGTGCGCCTTCGCCTTAGCCCCGTCGATCCAGTTTTCCGTCATTTTGCGTCTTGTCTGATATGTATAATCTGCCATCTAATCCTCCCTCTTCCTTACCAGCCCGACAGCATTGTAAGTCTTATGAATGTGAATACGGGTTCCCCTTCTCCGCCTGCTCCCCAGGGAACCGCCTGCTCCAGGCCGGTCAGTTCCTCCTCACCGGCAAACACGCGGTATATTCCGTCTTCAAAGCACTGTACCGCATTATCCACCGCCTTTTCAGGATCCGCGTCACTGCCTCCCCGGAGGCCGAAGGAAACCTTCCCCGCCGCGGCCTGTCCGCTGATTTCCTCCTTTGTCAGGTAAGAAAGTACCTGCCCCTCATCCTTCCGCTCGTTATACTGCCTTACGGAAAGACTCACCAGCTCCGTGAGAAGTTCCCGCACCGTGTCCGGCTTTCTTCCCAGTTCAAAAGGGACCGGACGCAGATCTTCTTTTTTCTGTTTTCCCGCCCTTTTCATCCTTGCATAGATTGTGTATGCCATATGACACCTCCCATAACAATTCTTATTACCAGTTTAACGTTAATGGAGGGAATAGACAAGCGGTTATCACAACTACTTTGTGTGGGTGGAGGGAGGAAGTAACAGTTCAGATAGGTCTGCGCATTTACTGCGCTGACCGTACAAAAAGGTAGTGGCAGCAAGCATTCGGCTCATCGCGCAGCGATTTCATTAGCCGAATGCCGTAACAGTTCATGCTGTCTGAACTGTTACGGGAGGAATGAGAACGCCGTCTTTCAGAGGTATCCTCTCTTCTTAACTTAAAAACTCAAACGCCGCCAGTGCCATTGCCCTGGTTGCCAGTTTGATATATGTTTCATCCACCATGAATTGTCCGCTGTGGGCCGGAGCGAAGTTCCCCGTACCAAGCTGCAGATAGCAGGAGGGCGCTTTTCGGGAATAAAAGCCGAAATCTTCGGCTGTCAGCGCCTGGCGGTTTCCCGTCAGCACAGCGGGCTCTGGAATCTGCTCCATGATTCCGCCGTAGAGTTCGGTAGTATACTTATCCATCAGCGACGTGACGAATTCTGTCAGGGGGCCGTCGTTGTATATGGCCGGATAGCCGGGATTGATGTCCACGTCGCATGTTCCGCCGGTGGCCGCCGCTATCCCCGCACAAATCTCCCGTATCTGGCGGAACATGACTTCCCTTGTCTCTTCTCTTGCGTTCCGCATCATGCAGAAGAGTTCGGCACGGTCGGCCACGATATTGCCTGCCCTGCCGCCGGAAATCCGGCCCACGTTCAGGGTCGACTGCTGCATGGGGCTTATGTTTCTCGACACAATGGTATTCAGCGCCATCACAATATTAGCGGCAATCTGGATTGCGTCGACTCCGTCCTGGGGCGCGGAGGAGTGAGCCGCTTTTCCGTGGACCGTGATATGGCAGCCGTCCGAGTAGGAGGTCAGATACCCGGTGCCAACCAGAAACTGTCCTGCTTCGGTCGGATTAACATGCAGTCCGAAGCAGGCATCCGGCAGTTCGTCCATCAGTCCCTGTTCTATCATTCTGCGGCCGCCTCCGCCCCGTTCTTCCCCCGGCTGAAATACGAGTTTTACCCGGCCAGACCAGAAGTCCTTCATTCTGTTGAGAATCTCTCCCACGGCCAGAAGGTTGGCCGTATGCACATCATGCCCGCAGGCGTGCATGATTCCTTCCTTTTCCGATTTAAAAGACAGTTCTGTCTCCTCACCGATGGGCAGCGCATCCATATCCGCCCGCAGCATCAGAAGTTTTCCCGGCCTGCCGCTGTCGATACACGCCACAATACCGGGTTCCACCGGGCTTTTCTCATAGGGTATTCCCATGCGTTTAAGCTCTTTTGCCACCAGTGCGCTCGTTTCGTACTCCTCAAAGGCCGTCTCGGGGTTCCGGTGAATCCTGCGCCGGATGGAGATTGTGTTGTTTTCCAGTTCATCTGAGAGTTTTATAATTCGTTCTATCGGCTCCATAAGCCATTACCTCCTGCTGCCAGTAATATTGTAGTAATCTTGTAATAATCAACAACGAAAAGTACGCTTCGCGAACTTTTCATTGCCACTCAATAAAAAGCGGGTGCCCATGTTCAGACATCCGCTTTTTTACAGATCGTTCAGGTTGTTTTCATCAACCTTTGTTGTCGGAATCCTCTGTCTAAATCATAGCAGGATTCCCTTCTCTTATGCAAGGGGTAATGGGTTCTAAGGGTAAAGGTTTCTAAGGATAAAGGATTCTGGGGGTAAAGGATTCTGGGAATAAAGCATTTCTCTCCCTAATACAGTCTGTTGTAAATCTCCAGAACCTGCTCCCGGTTTATCTCCACAAAATTATTGGCCATCAGCCTGCCCTGGTTTTCCATAACGGAGTCGGCAAATTCCACCAGTTTTTCACGCCGTACGCCGTATTCATGCAGGGCCTTTTTAGGCAGAAGAAATCCCAGCAGTTTTTCCAGTTCCTCATATACCTCCCCTTCCCGGCATTCCAAAATATCGGCCAGAAAACGGTTCAGCACTGCAATCTCCCCCTCCGTCCTTCGTTCCATATAGTGATTCATGACCCCTGTGAAAACAGCGTAGTTGGACTCCCCATGTGCAACGTGAAAAGCGGCTCCCAGAGGATAGCTCAGCGCATGGACCGCGGCGCAGCCTGCATTTCCGAATGCAATTCCGGCAAAGCAGCTTGCTGTCAGGAAATCGTCCGTCAGCTCTGTCCTGGCTCCCTCTCCTTCCGCGAGAATTTTTTTATATCCCTTCAGAATCATTTCCATTGCCCTATATCCGAAAAGCCGGGTAAACTCATTCCCCTTCGGGGACAGAGTCGACTCCACCGCATGGATCAAGGCGTCGATTGAGCTGGTTGCAAATACATAAGGCGGCAGCTTTTCCAACAGTTCCGGCACCAGCACTGCCCGATCCGCATACATTGCATCATTTGCCAGTCCCTTTTTCGTTCCTTTCGAGATTAAAGCAAGAATGGAGATATTGGTCATCTCGCTCCCCGTACCGCAGGTTGTAGGAACAAGTATCAGTTCCCTTGCCTTTTCGGGCCGGATTACGCCATCGTAAAGCTCCGAAACAGGAGTCAGCGTTTTCAGGGCAAACAGTTTTGCAATATCGATTACGGTTCCCCCGCCGATTCCAATAATACGTTTATACTCGCCTTTCCGGTCGCGGGCCATGGCCTCCACCATCTCATCCGACGGCTCTCCCGCGCCGTACCGTTCCTGATATAATACGTCGCAGTTCAGCTTCAGTTTTTCAAAATAAGGGCGGTAGACCGGTTCATTTGTGAGGATCAGATCGCCTTTTCCAAGTTCCAGACCGGCGGCAAATTCCTTTGCGGTCCTGTATTTGCAGATCGCCGGTCTTACTTTAAATTCTTCTATTGCTGCTTTCATACGCTCCTCCTGTCTCGTGTGTATTTTGTTCACACCTTTTGGGGCTCCGCTTTCTGTTTCCTCCCGGTTCTTTATTCACCTCTGCTGCCAGTCCCTGATTCCGCAGGAGTTACGCAAGGCCAATCTGAACCGCGATAAAAATGGCGGCAGCTCCGACTAAAAACCATACCATAAAAAGCGGAAGGATCCATTTCAGCCATTTGCTGTAAGGCACCTTAGCCACAACAATACATGACATTAAAAGGCTGGATGTCGGGAAAATAATATTGGTAAATCCATCTCCATACTGAAACGCCAGTACCGCCACCTGCCTGGTAAGACCCGCTATGTCGGCCATCGGAGCCATAAGCGGGATGACTATTGCCGCCTGGCCGGATGCTGAATTGACAAAAAAGTTAAACATCAGGTTTACAACATACATTCCAATAGCAGAAATGGACGGAGGCATGCACTTCAGCGGCTCGCTCATAAAATAAATGATCGTATGAATGATATTTCCATTTGTCATAATCACCGAAATTGTTGTTGCAAATCCTACAATCATACAGGCGAAAGAAACATTCTGTACTCCACTGATAAAGCTGTCCGAAATTGCCTCGTTATCCATACCTCCAATATACCCGGATATAATTCCAACCGCCAGCATGACCGCCGCCAGATGAGCCGTAGTCCAACCATAATTTAAAGAACCCACAATAAACACGATAAGGCCTGCCGTCATTGTCATAAGCACTGCAAAATGCCTCCCTGTAAAGGGGATATCTATTTCTTCCACCTCTTTCGGGAAATCGGTATTATCAAGAATGCTGCACTTTTTATCCTTCTGCACCCTCAACGCGTATCTCATCGTATATGCTACACTGATCACAAACAGAACCGCCACTACCGACGTCCTGAAACCCAGTCCCGAAAACATTTTAATCCCCGCCAGGGACTGGGCCAATCCCGTTGAGGTCGGTGCCAAAGGTGCGGCACAGAATCCGATATAATCTCCCAGAAAAACAATAGCCACACCGACCATGGGATCCATCTTCAGTTTCTTGGCGACCATCAGCCCCAACGGCATAAAGACGACCACAGCCGCTACTATCAGTCCCGTTGCTCCCAGAATTGTGAACAGAAGCATCATAACAGGAATAATCAAAATAGCCCTGTCCTGAAGCCGGTTAAATATCACAGAAAACAATGCGTCAAAGGCTCCCGTATCCGTAACTACTTTGATATTGCCTCCAACGAGAAACATCATAAAAATAATAGCCGCCTGGGACGTAAAGCCTTTGTGAAATGAAAGGAAAAAGTCCACAAGGCCGACCGGACTCTGTTCTACAAAATGAAATGAATCCGGATCTACAACCTGTCTGGTTCCCTCCGTTATAAATTCATACTGCCCCGCCGGAATCAAATAGGTCAGAAGTGCAACAATTACCGCCAGTACCATAATAATGGCAAACACTCCCGGCATTTTCAGTTTTTTTACACTGCTCATACCAACCGGTCCCCCTTTCGCTAAAAGTCATATCTGGCGAATAAATAAGACCAGTTACCGGGCTGCACAATCGGATAATCGCAATAGCCATAAACTACACCGTCAAACGGTGCTTTCACCTGTTCCACCTGATTGCCGAACAAATCCTTAACAATGGCCAGCACTTCTCCCTTTTTTACCTTTTCCTCCGGCTGCTTCACCGGAATATGGAAGCCTCCGAATTTTGCATAAATATAGGTTAAAGAATATTCCGAATCAATATATTCATCTAAACACCTCGGAGAGCCCTCCATCATATCCATTTCCCTAAGAACGGAGCAAATTCCCTCTGCTGCCCTGTTTATATTGATAAACCGCTCACTGTGGCGGCAGCTCTGGCTGCCAATTTCCACCGTGATGGAAGGAAGGCCCAGCTTATAGGATTCGCTCCGCATTGTTCCTGCAAAAGCTGAGTTTTTCCCGCCGTAGAGACATTTAAAACCAATTGCCTTTGCCATCCGGTGGGATATTTCCCCCGTTGCGTTTGATGGATCCTGATAACCGACCTGAGGCGTAACATACAGTACATTACCACCTCCGTGGAAAGAAATTAAAAAATCAGCTTTACTCAGCACATGATCCAGATAAAACTTTGCAATCCGCTGCGTAATGTAGGCATCCTCATTCCCCGGAAAAATCCGGTTCATATTACCATAAGAGTAATCCATATGATTTTCTCTTTTCCCATAGCTGAATGCCTCCAGATTCAGACCGGGAATTCCGATCCATGTTCCACGGAGTTCGGAAGTTTTCACTTCTTCAGCAAATTTTGAAATAGCCTCTGCTCCCTCGTACTCATCCCCATGCGTACAGGAATCCACCACGCATACTGGTCCGTCTTTTTCTCCGTTTACTATGATAACCGGTATCTTCACCCAACTGCAATCTGCTTTCTGCGTAATGGGAAGAAATCCATAAACCTTTTCTCCCCTTTTTGCCATTTCTGCTTCTAAGTCATATATTAACTTCTCTTCCATGATTTGTTCTCCCTGTTATTTATTATTTTCTCCATTTTCCGGAATAGGATTTTTGTATCTAAAGCATATTACAGAGTATTCTTTTCGTCAAATCGATGATTTTTACAGAGAAACGGGAATTTTATTCGATTTGATTGCTTTATATAAATTTTTTCTATATAATAGGATAAAATTCTTTATAACAGTGCTTTTTACATTGAATTTATCAGGAGAAAAAATGAACATTGAGAACATTCTATCTTTTATTTACGTCTATCAGTGCGGGAGCCTGCAAAAGGCCGCCGCAGAACTTTACATTACTCAGCCTACCATAACATCGCGGATTAAGGCTCTGGAAAGAGAACTGAACTGTACTCTTTTTGTGCGGAATAAAAATGGGGCAACCCTCACAGAGGACGGGAATACACTACTTCCCTACGCCCTTAACATTATCGAGAACTATAATAAGGCCAAAGCGGCTTTCAGTGCCGTTCCGTCACTGCTGACCGTCGGTTCCATCATGTCCGCCGCATCTTCCCTCCTACCGCAAATTGTCGGCACCCTGCACAGCAGAAATAAGCAGCTTTCCGTCAATGTTGTCACCAATTTCAGCGACACGCTCCTCTCCTGCGTATCAAATGATACCTGCGCTTTTGCTATTACAAGGACGTTTTCTGTTCTTCCGGAGGGTTTGACTGCAGTTCCGGTCTATCTCGATCCCGTTTCTCTCATCGTAGGTTCAAACCACCGTTTTCTTTCTCCGCGTTTTCGGGTCACAATGGAGGATATCGCCGCCGAGCCCCTGATTTGCTATGATCCCTCCTCTGACTTCTGGAAAAATATCCAGGCATTGTTTCGTGCTAACAATCTTCCTCTCAACGTAACCTTTTCCGTTGACAGTATGCAGGCCTGCAAATCCATGATCCTTCAAAAAGGGGGCGCATGTTTTATGCCGGAACTTTCCCTGGAGGATGAACTGGCTTCGGGAAAACTTACCCGTGCCGGTCTTTCATTTAATCTGAATGTGTACCGCACCCTGTGCCTGGTTTACAAGGAGAAAAACGCTTCAGAAATTACGGATTTTTTTGCAAGAGAACTGAGAAAAAGTTCTCCAATTCCGGTTACCGGATAAAATCCCAAACCGTACCGCATTTGCCATTCTGATAAGCGGCCGGCCACGGCCGTGATTTCCGGGAAATACCGCGCCTCAGATAACCCCATCCTCCTCAAGCCTTTCAATCTCTTCCCCCGTAAGTCCCAGCAGTTCCCGGTAAACCTCGCGGTTATGCTGCCCCAGCGCCGGGGGCACCCTGTATATATCCGGCTCTGTCTCAGACATTTTTACCACAGGCCCGTTCATCGTGATCGTACCGTAAGCGGGATGTTCCACCCGGCGTATTGCTTTCCTGTAAAGGAGCTGCTCGTCCCGGACCATCTCCTCGATTGTATTCACCCTCGCCGCCGGTATCCCATACAATTCACAGCATCGGAGGATCTCATCCATTTCCTTTGTTTTTGCCCACGCCTCCACCATCTCATCGCATTCCCTGATGTGACGGCACCGTCCTGCAAGCAGGCGGTATTCCGGGTCCGCAAGGACTTCTTCCCTGCCAATCATCTTGCACAAACCGGCAAAGGCCCCATCCTGACCCGCATGAATAAATGCCATCCTGCCGTCCTTTGTCCCATAAAAATTGGCGGGATAGGAAGCCCTGTCCTGGTTTCCGTTGCGTTTCATCACTTCCCCCAGTTCATAATAGTTGATCACCGCGGAATGCGTCAGTGAGCTGGCCGCATCAAGCAGGGATACATCCACCACCTGCCCTCTTCCGGTCCGCTGCCTTGCCTGAAGGGCGGCCAGAGTCCCGATCGCCCCATACAGCCCCGAGGTAAAATCACAGATATAAGTCCCTACCATCGTTGGCTTCCCATCCGGTTCTCCTGTGATATCCATCAGGCCGCTGATTGACTGGCCCACAGCATCAAAGCAGACACGGTTTTTATAAGGGCCGTCCTGACCGAATCCGGAGAGTCTCGTGATAATCAGCCGGGGATTTATTTTCAGCAGTTCCTCCGGAGCCAGTCCCATCTTTTCCAGCGTTCCCGCGCGGAAGTTTTCCACCAGCACATCGGCGCCTTCCAGAAGTCCGATGAGAATTCCATGTGCCTCCGGTTTCCTGAAATCCAGGGTGACGCTCCGTTTATTTCTGTTGTGGGTCATAAAATACGTGCTCTCACCGTTGAAATATGGTGCATAGCCCCTGGCCATATCCCCCTCGCCCTTTTTCTCTATCTTGATGACATCCGCGCCAAAGTCACCCAGGATCATGGAACAATGCGGTCCTGCAATCACTCTCGACAGGTCAATCACGCGTATGCCGTCCAATGCACCTTTCATAAGTACTTCCTCCCTGTTATTATCTCTCCTGTTATTACATTCCACGTTGCCATTTTAACCATCATTATTCCAACTGCTGTTATCTAAACCTCTAGTATCTAAACCTCTGTTCTCTATGCCTCTGTATTCCAAGCCTCTGTTACCTAAGCCTCTATTATCTCAACCTCTGTCATCTAAGCCCCTGTTTTCGCTCTCAGTTATCCCGCCTTCTCAACTTCCGTCTTCCCCGCCACCCGTCTGATAAGCGGCACCAGAAGCGGCGAAAGCAGAGAAATGGCCGCCACAATCAGAAGAACACAGGAAATCGGCCTGGTAAAAAAGATTGCGAAGCTTCCGTCCGAGATTGCCAGCGATTTTGACAGATTTGTCTCAATCTTGGTTCCCAGTATCAGCCCCAATATTACCGGCGGCATGGCAAAATCCAGCTTCAGAAGGATAAATCCGGCTATCCCCGCAATGATCATAAAATAAATATCGTTGATATTGTTATTGAGCGCATAGGTGCCGACAAAACAGAAAATAAACACAACCGGAGTCAGAATCACCGACGGGATGGAGGATATTTTCGCAAAAAGCTTCAGTCCTCCGTATCCCAGGAGGCACATCATAATATTGGCAAAAATCAGGCCGATAATGATGATGTAGACCTTCTCCGTCTGCTCTTTAAAAAGCAGCGGACCGGGAATAATTCCCTGCATCATCAGCGCGCCCAGCATGACCGCAGTTCCTGCGTCCCCCGGTATTCCCAGAGTGAGGAGCGGAATCAGCGCGCCACCCGAAACCGCGTTGTTGGCGGATTCCGGCGCCGCTATCCCCTCCGGAGCCCCCTTGCCGAATTCCGCCCTGTGTTTGCAGAAACGTTTTGCCTGTGTATATCCAAACCAGGAGGCAATGTCGCCGCCCGTTCCCGGTATTGCCCCAATGATGGTGCCGATCACACTGCACCCGAGGATCGTAGGAAACGTCCTCTTAATATCACTTTTGTTTGGAAGGACGTGATCGAGCTTCACCTTTCTCCCCACCGAAACGCTGTCCTCCCCGGACTGCATATTTTTAAGTCCCTGGGAAAAGGCATACAGCGCTATCAGAAGAGGCACAAAACTGATTCCGCCCGTCAGATACGCGCTGCCGAATGTAAAACGCGGCGTACCCGTGATGGCGTCGATTCCCACGGTTCCCAGGGCCAGCCCGATTACCGCTCCGATCAGCCCCTTAATCACCGACTTGGATGATATTCCCGTCACAATACTGATTCCAAACACTGCAATGGAAAAATACTCGGGAGAACCGAACTGAAGCGCCACTTTGGCCAGGAGAGGCGCGGTAAAAAACAGGGCCGCCGCACTGAACAGCCCCCCAAAGGTGGATGCCATAGTGGAGATTCCAAGAGCTCTTCCCGGCTGCCCCAGTTTATTCGCCATCGGATAACCGTCCAGACAGGTGGCGGCAGAATTGGCAGTTCCAGGTGTATTAATCAGAATTGCGGTGATTGAACCTCCATAAATACTGCCGCAAAAGATGCCGAGCAGCATCAAAAACCCCGAATTTCCGCCCAGGGAAAACGTAAAAGGCGTCATGATTGTCAGGGCCATAACCGATGAAAGTCCCGGCATGGCTCCTGCCGCGATTCCGACAAAGGTTCCCGCCAGCATGACAAGCAGGTTCAAAGGCTGAACCGCTTCCCCCAGCGCTGAAATAAAAAACTCCATTCTATCCCTCCTCTACATCAGAAAACCGCGCGGCAGTCCGATCTGCAGCAGCGCGACAAAGACCACATACACAAACAGGACTACCCCTGCCGTGATTACGAAAATCTTCTTTTTATTCCTCTCCCCAAACACCCACATACACGACGGTATAAAAAATGCAGCCCCGCAGAAAAATCCCAGGACCTTGATAAGAATGGCAAAAACCAGCAGAATTCCGCACATGCCATAGACGCGCCGCAGCCCCTCCGATTTAAAATCAATGGAAACCGGTTCCTCCTTACCGCACAGCGTTTCCACCGCGTAAGCCGCCGAAAGCAGTATCATCAGCACCCCCAGAACCCGCGGCCAGAATCCGGCTCCGATTTCAGACAGGCCATTATATTCAAATCCTCTGATTGACACGATCATCCCCACGCCAACCAGTGCAAAAACAGCCGCGGCAATCAAGTTATATTTCTTCATTCAGTCACCCCGCATTTTCAGTTTCGGGGCTGGAAATCCAGCCCCGTCCTATCCGGCACTCCGCAGGAACAGGTTATCCTGCCTGTCAGTCTTCCGCCAGTGATTTGTACAGCTCGTACTGTTCCTTTACAAAATCAAGCATCTCCTGCTCACTGCCAAAATCAGAGGCCTCCATATAGAAATTCTTTCTGGTCCCGGCAAACTTGTCGGAGGTGATCGCCTTTGCAATGGCATCCGACAGGAAGCTTTTGGCCTCATCCGGAATATCCTTCTTGGCAGCCATAAACACCCACACCGGTACCTTGATTCCATCCAGCTCCGGAAAACCTTCATTCCATGCAGGAACATCGGGCATGTAGCCGCTGCGCTCCGTACTCGTCACGGCAATGGCCTTGATCTCTCCGGCCTGGAGCTGTCCCATGGCTGCCGGTGTCGCACAGATAGCCGCCGGGATTTCCCCGCTCACCACCGCAATTACACTGGGAGCCGCACTGTCATAGGAGACCGACTTAAATTCCGTTCCCAGATGCCGGTTCAGGGCCTTTGTCGCAAGGTTTGGAATCGTTCCCGCGCCGCTGTCTCCAATCGCCACGCCGGGGTTTTCCTTGGCGTAAGCTACAAATTCTTCGAACGTCTGATACGGGGCATCCGCACGTACAATCAGGATGTTGATGTCATCCATGATACAGCCTAAAAGCGTAAAGTCCTCATAGGTAATATCCGTATTTCCCAGTACATTGTTTAAAATCAGGTCACAGTTTACCACGCCGATTGTGTATCCGTCGGATTCCTTTGATAAAAGCTGGCTCGTCCCCACGATCCCGCTGCCTCCGGCCACGTTGGAAACTACCATGTTCACGTTGGAAGGGAGCGTCTTTTCCGGAATTGCATCCAACATTCCGCGTATGGTCAAATCCGTTGTTCCTCCCGCCGAATACGGACATATTACCGTAACATTTTTGGACGGGTACCCCTTCGCCCCACATCCGGCGAGCGCCGCTGCCGCCAGTGCTGCCGCCATAACCGCTGCCGCCATTCTTTTTTTCATCATGTACCTTCTCCTCTCTATCTTATCTTCTTTTCAGTGTTACTTATTTAAAACGCCTCCGGCCACACCGAGTAGGAACCGTCCAGTTTTACTTCGACCATATATGGTTTCCCCGACTCCCTGGCCGCCTTAAAGGCATCCGGGATTTCCTCCGCCTTTCTGACGATGCATCCGTCCACCCCAAGGACTTTCGCCACTTCCAGATAATCGATATCCGGGAAATCCACCCCTGTATAACGGTTCTCCCCCATTTTATAAAGCTCCTCCTGGCGGATATTTCCATATGCCGAATCGTTGACCAGAAGAATGATAATCGGCAGGTTTTCCCTTCCGATTGTCTCTAAATCCCCCAATGTCATTCCCAGGGAACCGTCACCCAGAAGGGCAATCACCTCTTTCTCCGGACACGCCTCCTTACATCCGAGGGCAGCCCCCAGGGCAAATCCCATATTGCCGTAATTGACAGGTTTCATGTATGTGGTGTTTTTGGGAAATCTGGTCAGATGCGTCCAGGCTCCCGGATTGCCGGCGTCCACGACAAACACGCCACCCTCGCTGAGAACCTTTTCCAGTTCCATGTGTAGGGCGATGGGCGGTACGGGCGTCGCGGCGGTATCTGTAATGCTGCCGCTGTATACCTCTTTCGTCCATGCCTCCTTCCTTGCCAGGATCTCATTCAGGAAAGACGGATCCCCATGGTATCCCTCTTTCTCCAGGCAATCCAGGATTTTTTTGATGGAGCGCGCGGCATCTCCCAGCACCCCGACTTCCACCGGATAATGCCTGCCGATGCTCTCCGGTATAATGTCAAACTGGATTACATGTTTTGCAGAAATCTCCCAGCGGTTTGTGCTGATTGCAGTCAGGGAGGAACCGGCCACAATCACGCAGTCCGCCGATTCAATTGCCGTCCTGGCCACCCTGCTTCCATGCCTGGATCTGGGGCCTGCAAAGTTTTCAAATCCGCTGTCGACCGCGCCGATTCCATTATAGGTACAGACCACCGGGGCGCAGAGCCGCCTCGATAATTCCATGACTTCCCTTGATGCGCCGGCAAGTTTTACGCCGTTCCCCACCCAGATGCAAATCCTTTTATGCGCTTTCATCTCGTCCGCCGCACGCCGGATTGTCTCCTCGTTTGCCACCGGGTCCGCTTTGATACAATACTGCTCCGGCCGTTCGGGAACGTACTCCGCCCTCTGGCTCTCGATTACATCTCTGTATAGATCAACTACAACCGGCCCCGGTCTTCCGCTTTTTGCCACCCTGTATGCCTCGCGCATTGCCCACTGGATCGATGTGACGTCACGCACCGGAATGTATTTTTTGCAAATCCCGGTAAAGACCAGTTCGTGATCGCATTCCTGCGCATCTCCCTTGCCCGCATCCGGCAGGCGGTTCTGAAATATCAGCGCTATCACCGGGCTGGAATCCCTGAGCGCTCCCCCGATTCCCGTAATCAGGTTCGTGGCTCCCGGTCCCGTGGTGGCCAGGCAGATTCCCGGCTCCCCGGTCATCCTTCCCCAGCCGTCGGCCGCACAGGCCGCCCCATTTTCGTGTCTTGTGTGTACAAAGCGGATCGGCGTGTCCATAAGCGGATCGGTCACAAACAACGTCTGTCCACCCGGCACTCCGAACACCACTCTAGCTCCAAACTCCTCCAGAACCTTAACAACCAGTTCTCCTCCGCGTAACAGTTCTCCCATATTCTGCCCCTTTCTCATCTTCCGTCAGATTATACAACTGGCCCATCCTATTGCTGCGAGCCGGTTGTCGGAACTTCTTCTTACCCAGACTTCCAGTTCCACCTTTTTCCTTCCATCCTCCTCCGGATAGACTCCCGTCACAATTCCCGCCGCCTCAAACGGTTCAAACACCTTGATCGGTGCGATAAACTTGGCTCTCAGCCAGCCGTCCGTAAAAAAGTCTGCGCCAAAGGCGCGTGTCATTAGTTCCGTCAGCGTGCAGAAGAACTGCGCTCCCTGCACAATCGGGATTCTCAGGTTGCCGACTCTCGCCGTCTCCAGATTGTTATGAATATTGATGACAAATTCCCCCACTCTGGAAAATACCGCCGCCTGTTCTGCGGTTATTGTCTTTTTTAACGGCTCCAGCGCGTCGCCGCACTTCAAATCTTCCGGAACCTCCGCTACATATCTGGCGTTCTCCGGCACCTCACCACTCACTTTCTTATCCGGTGACGCCGATGCCCTGCCGGCAATATTGCCCGGAGTCGTCTGGAAAATCTCAACTCCCCGGTAACGTACGATCTCCCGGGCGTCTTCCCCCTTTACGCCTGCCTCCAGAACCACATACCCCTGTCCCCGTCGTTCATAGGCATCCGTATAAGCGCCTTCCAGCGTTACCACCTCGTTGAGTTTCGCCGGGTTCTTAAACCAGAGCTGGGCCTCGGTATGGAGCCCGATTACCTTGCTCCCGCGGTATGCCAGTGTAAAAAGCTGGACAATATCGTTCGTGAGAAGGCCCGCCTGTGCAATCCTCTCTTTTCCGAACGGATTCTCTTTTTCTTCCATTGACCAGGAAAGATAATCATCCAGTTCAAATGCATACCGTTTTATCTTATGGTCGTCGATTATCTCCTGTACCGGACCAAAATGTTCTGGAATTGTGATATTTTCGAATTTGGGTTCTTTCAGCCCTTCTTCCAAATCATCCGTTGTCTCTGCAAGTCTTGGATCTGTAATATCCCTCCATACATTATTTGTTTCCATTCGATTCCTCCCTTGAAAATGTATTTATATTGTATATAATATCCTCTTTTGTGCTCCGTGTAAATATACAATATTAATATATATATTTTTTGTTTTTGTGCAATATCGCCAATTTTGTTTTCTTTTTGTATTCATATAATTTTTAACCCAACCTTGCAAGCAGTGAGCTTGTATCTATATTGTATTTATATTATCACAACAAGTGTTTCGTTTTCCAATGGCCCGGAAAGCAATAGCCTCCGGCTCCGCGAACAAGCTGCCGCCTTCAAACAGCGCGGGCGCATAGCAGCATATTACACCTTCGCGTGAGCACGCATCCTGGCGGAGCGTTTTTCGATTCATAGGACGTAATTTCCTATGAATTAAAAAAGCTCTCTGTATCTTTTCATACAGGAGCTTTTAGATGCATTCCGGCGTTTTTGCCAGTCTTTCTTGATCTATATACTATATAATTTTTCCACCAATTCCCGTCTTTCCCTAAACTTTAAATACTCCGCACGGTATTGTTCCCTCTGCTTTCCGGTACCCTCAAACCGCTCCTTTTTGTGCGGCCTTCCTTCGGGCAGCTTTCCGTCCAGCATATACAGCGCCAGCATTGCACTTCCCGCCACCGTTGCTTCCGTCACCCCGGATCTCCGTACGGGAAGTCCGGTGATTTCCGACTTTATCGTAAGCCACAGGGGATTTAAGGCGCCTCCGCCGATGGCGGCTATCTCCGTGCATTCCGCTCCCATCTCCTTTGCCCGTTCAAGGATTTCCCGGCAGTCGTATCCGTTTGCCTCCATAATTCCGCGGAAAATATGTTCCGCCCTGTGTTCCCTGGTAAGTCCCACAATAGTTCCGACGCTCTCCGGATGCCAATAGGGCGCCCGCTCGCCGGCCAGGTTCGGCAGCACGGTCAGTCCGGAGCATCCAGGCTCCAGATGCTCCGCAAGCAGCGTCATCTCTTCCAGGCTTAACCGCTCCCCGATAATATGGTTCATGTACCAGTCAACCGTGCCTCCATACATTCCCATAGGCCCGCCAATCAGCCAGTATCCCGGAATTACATGGGGATTGACTATCAGTCCCCTGCTTTCCTTCGAACTCCACTGTTTTGCCACAAGAAATAATACATCTGTCGTGCCCATCACGCTCACCGCAGTTTTCTCCCGCACTCCTCCGGCTCCCAGAACGGCCGTGGAGCCGTCGCAGCTTCCCGTGACTACGGGAATTTCACCGGAAAATGCAAACTGCTCCGCCAGTTCCCGCTTCAATGTTCCCAGCCGCTCCCACGGTCTTCTCAGTCCCGGTAGTTTATCCGTATCGGCCTGAAAGATTTCCAGAAGTTTTTCGCTCCAGCCGCCTTTCCTGATATCGTACAGAAATGTATAACCGGCCGATGTATGATCGAGAGCCGTCCGCCCGCATAGCTTCATATTAATAAAATCCTTAAGCGAGGTTACCGATGCTATCATTCCGTAGAGCGCAGGCTGCTCCCGCCTCAGGCGGCGCAGCTTATAGGCCAGCCATTCCGGCGCAGGGGCTCTGCCGCAGATCCGGAATGCCTCATCCCCATCTATCAGAGGCGTCATCTCCTCGAACATTCTCTGCTCCCGGTGCATGTATGTATAGCAGGGCGTCAGCGCCCCTCCGTTGCTGTCCACCCCAACCCAGCCCACCAGGGCGGATACAGCAACGGCAGATATCGGATTCACTGCCAGCATCTCCCTGTTTTCTTCCGAAAGCTGTTTTATCATGCTGCGGATGAATTCCCATTCCACCTCGGCATCCATACAGATTCCTGCAGTGCGCTTCCGCTGCACCATGGACCGGATTTCCAGATCCTCTCCCGTCAGTACCGTCCTCACCGAGCTTGTTCCGATATCTACAACCAGTATCGTCCTCATCTCCAAACCTCCCGGGTTATATCTCCCTGAAAAGCGACATCGTCAGATTATATCTGTCACCTACATAAAAGCTCTCCGAATACTCCAGGCATTCCTCAGCTTCCGTATAGGCGATTCTTTTGACAAACAGCATGCTTGTCTGTGCCGGCAGCTCTAAAAGCGCGGTAATGCGGTATGTTGACATCACGGCCTGGATAACCTGATCCGCCCTCTTAATCCGTATCCCCATCTCCTGCTCAAGAATCCTGTACAGTGACTGGGATACGAGCCTGGCCGGTTCCAGCGCGCCGCACAGGCGCTCCGAAAGATAAAGTACCTGATAACAGAGCGGCTTTTCATTGGCATATCTGAGCCGTTCAATCTTTATCACTTTTTCGCCTTCCGGCAGCTTCATCTCCTCCGCCACCTCCGGCGGAGCCTCCATTATCTCGGAATTCAGGATAAAGGAGGTGCATTTTACCCCGATCTTTTCCATCTCCTCCTGAAGGCTGGTGAGATTGTTCACTTTCCTCGGCACCTTATCAAACTTCACCGTCGCCGTCTTGCCAAACCCCCGCTCCAGGACCTCCTCCTCTATCAGCTCTTCTATCGCTCTGCGGATGGTAACCCGGCTTGCATGATATTCTTCACAGAGCATTTTTTCGGTTGGGATCACTTCCCCCTTTTTCAGCTCCCCCTTACGGATCTGCTCCTTTATCCCTTCCTTCACCGTATAATATAAAGGCCCTTTTTTCTTACTGGTCGTCTCCATTGTCTCAGCTCCGCTCTTTTTTGTATTTTAATTGTATTATTTTATGTTTTAATGATAACAATACGGTATGACAATGTCAAGCTTTTCTTTATTTTACGGCAGCAATCAGGAGCAATCCGGTTACGTTTCACAGGCAATACCGAACTAAGCATTATTTATTTCCTGTGAAACGCACCGCCGGTCACCGCAGGCCGTTTGCCGGTCAGGGGGCGGACCAGCGGCAAAATACGTGCCCCGCAAAAGCATATTCTTTGGTATAAAAAAAGCGCTGTTCCCGGCAGTTCTGCAACTGTGGAGCAACGCTTTTATATCTTCAATCCTCTGTCCAATTCTCAATTTTTAAAAACCAAACCTGTTACTGCTGCATCACCGGCGGTTTGCTATCCTTACCGGAAAAATGAGGCGTCCGGCCCATCAGCTTCGGTTCCAGAGCCATTGCCGCCAGAAGCGCTGCTGCGCCGCCCGCAAGTTTCCCTGCGAGTACAGGCATTGTCAGCTCCGGCGCCGTACCGGCCGTGTAGGCCAGATGGTCACCGATGGCACAGGACGCGCAGACCATAAACGCCAGATTCATTATAATTCCCCTGTCATTCATTTCATCCAACAGGCCAAACGTCGGAATGCCGTTGGCAAGCGTCATAAAAAGCCCCGATACCGCCGCCTCATTGACGCCGCAGGCATCTCCCAATGCCGCAAAAAAACGGCCCAGAACACGCCGGAGCAGCGCAATTAGCGGAAAGGCGCCCGCCAGAAAAACCGCGATATTGCCAATTACCACAAATGCCTCTTCCATACTGCCCATGCCCGGTATCGGACAAAAACCGGTCAGCAGTCCGACCGCACCGATAACCAGTCCCGTACAGGAGAGCGCCGTCACCGCCCTGCCGAACCAGATAAAGGCGGGGATGAGTTTCTGTCCAAGGCATAAAAGCCCGGCCAGCAGGCTCCCCGAGACAAACAGGACCGGAATCAGGTTGCGAAGCACCAGCCGGACCGGAAATCCGGCGGCCAGCCCGCCGCAGAGGCATCCGATCGGCGCCGTTGCAATGCCTACAAGCAGTCCGTAAAGAACCGCGGGCTTCTGTCCTTCCTTTGCCACTCCGACGGCCATGGGAAACACAAACATCACGGTCGTTCCCATCATCGCCCCCACAATCCAGCCGCTGAAACGGCCCGCCGTGGGATCCAGCGCCATTTCCATGGCCAGGGGCGCAGCCCCCGCATCATTTGCAAGCAAAATTCCCGCCACCATGGACGGATCCACTCCTATCCGCTGAAACAGAGGGCCGAATACCGGCGTCAGGATTCCGGCCAGCACAGGAGCCAGCGCCATGAATCCGGCCATAAAAAGTATCAGGCGGCCGGCGGTCATAATGCCGTTTTCAAACTCTTTCCCGAGTCCGAATCTGCCGCCCAGAATCAAATCTACTGCTCCCACGGCCAAAGATACGGCCATGATCCATTTGATCAGAACATCAATCTGCATCGTTCCTTTCATCATCTGCTGAAAAAGCGCTGATACTGTCCTGAAGCTGCCGCAGGAGATCATTAAAGAGTTCCGTTCCGTTCTCTCCCAGGGGTTTGAGAACCGTCTTCCAATAGCGTTCCTGAGCCGTGAGGCTCTCCTCCGCCTTCAGCCGTCCCGCCTCCGTAAGGAATACCTTAAAATTCCTGCGGTTTGCCTCGTCGACCTCTTTCCGGATCATTCCTTCCAGCTCCAGTGTCCGAAGGCCGCGTGAAGCCGCCGCCGTGTCGAGGGAAAGCTTTGCCGCCAGCGCACACTGGTTCGTCCCTTCATTCCGGTAAAGACCGACAAGAAGAATCGATTTGACGGTTGTAAGACCTATTTTCTTTAATTCCTGTGCCAGATGTTCCCCCGATTTCCGATAAATCGAAGAGATGTACTTGCCGCATACTGCAGGATTTTGTTCCGCGTCTATTTTCATATCTAAAACTCCCAGCCTGTATTTAGTTGCGGCGGCTCAGCGCCTCCCACGGAATTTCTATAAAGTCACATTATAAAAGTCCTGTGGAAGTACAAACGGCCGAGCTGCCGCCTTTTGGTTTTCTTTTATTCTACCACTATATATACCACAATCCCGGCTCAAATGAAACACCAAGTTCATACGGCTGAAGCGCTGCATTCCTGTATTTAATTTGCAGATGTCCTTTCCGTCACTTTTATCATTCCTTTTTTGTACATAATACGGGCGGTGAGAATCGTCACCGGGATCATGACCAGCATAACATACCCCGAATTCTTCGCGAGGCCCTTTATCAGATAGCTGGCAGCCAGAACCAGGCAAAACGGCACGGCTGCAATTTTCATTTTTCCTTCCACCTTATAGTCTCCGGCATTCTTGTTGATAAATACGGATACCGCCATACTTCCGAACAGAGCCGGCATGATGTATTTTGTTGCCGTCATAACGGCCGGTGTTGTAAGGACGGGCTGAAGCGGTACCAGCAGAATAACGCCCAGGGCGACAATAACGGTTGTAACCATTCCCGACACACACATGGCGGCCATAGCCATCACATCGCCCCTCTCCGTTCCGGATACGGAATTCGTTGTCTCCATTGCGTTCAGGGCGCATGGGAACTTAATATTTGAAACATTTCCCATAATAGAAGCAATGTAACCGGCCGAACCCGTTATAGGGGTAAAGCTGATGACCTCCGAAAGGGCCGTCGGGATAAACAGGGCCAGCAGAGGGCCTGCCGTGGCCAGAATTTCGTTTATATTGAGTTTCACATGATATGTCATGCAAATCACGGTCGGTATCGCCAGCATGATAAGCATTGCCAGAATCGTTGCGATACGCCCGTATAGATGGGTTCCTTCAATGTAGGATCTGTTTTTTGCTGCGGTCTTTTCCATAATGCCCTCCTCTATATTCCCATATTCGTAAAACATACTGCCGCTACCATACCTGCTATCAGTGCAAAAGACATAATGAAATCGGCCAGCCAGCGGACTTTGTACTTAACTGCCGCCCAGGTCAGGAGGATGGTAAGACCTCCGCTGACAAGCGCCGTGAGGAACGGTATGATGCCTGCCGTCATCTGAAGCGGCAAAAATGTGGACATCATGGCGATTGTAAAACAACTGATCGACAGCGCTCCCCAGGCGCCGTTTTTATTACTGTAGCTGGCCGTCTGCATCTGGATCTTTTTTGTAAAAAAGATATTACAGACCATGCCGGCCATAATGCTGATGCTCATAACAAACATGATTGTACCCAGTGTGTTGACGTCTCCGGAACTGCCAAAAGCGGTCAGCGACTCATAGCCCGCTCCGGCCGCCGCCATGTCCGCAGCCATCAGCTCATAGCTGAGGGAACCGACTACGGAAAGACGGAACCAGGGCCAGGGCACTCCCAGAACGGGAGCCAGTGAAAAAAGGCCGATAATGACCGCCACCGAGGGTACAATGGAAAATACCGCCGCCCCGCGCATTGCCGAGGTGAATTCCGATTTTGAAATCCCAAGTTCAAACGCCCGCCTTTTCGCTCTCACATAAAAGAAAATACAGATACAGAAAACACATAAAATGCCTGCCGCCACCAGTGTATATAACAATTTGCCGTTCAGTACCTCAAGAATTCCCATATGAACGTTCCTCCCTATTCTTCTCCCAGTATATCAAACACCATGTTAATATGAAACAGCACCCCATATCCCAGCGCATTTAAATCTATGTAAAATCCGGGATTGTGAGGCACCGACTCCCTGGTCCCTTCCGCATGGCAGCCCAGCCATCCGATAGCTCCCGGCACCTCCTGGAAATAATAGCCCGCATCCTCTGAACCCATTGCAGGCCGCTCCATCAGCGTTCCCCGTCCTTCCCCGAACACTCTCGACGCAACTGCCGCCATACGTTCCGA
Organism: uncultured Clostridium sp.; assembly: GCF_900547735.1. Taxonomy (GTDB): domain Bacteria; phylum Bacillota; class Clostridia; order Lachnospirales; family Lachnospiraceae; genus Otoolea. The sequence continues at coordinate 39,626 of NZ_URHZ01000046.1, forward strand.
AATTTCCGGCGCATTGACCGTCGGATCATATCCCTGCTGCCTTTCAAACTTCACATGGCAGCGGTGCGCGCTGCAGATTCCCTCTGCTATCTGCGGCAGGCGTTTGAACGTATACTCCCTGATTTTGTTGTCATACAGCCTGACGCCTCCTTCCACATGGATTTTGTCCGGAATCGCATTCCACACGGAATCCGTGTTAATTGTCCCTACCGACAGGGAACAGGAGTCGAGAGCCGAAAGTTCCCTGGATGGAAACGCATTAAATGCCGCCAAAACCGCGGCCAAAGCCCCAACTGGGTCAACCGCCGTCTCCGGAGATGAACCGTGCCCTCCTTTTCCGCAGATGTCCATTTTGAAGATATCGCTGGATGCCATGGCCCGTTCCCTGTGCACCGCCAGCGTCCCGGTCGGCAGGTCGGGGAATACATGGATAGCATAACAGCAGTCCGCTCCTTCAAGAGCGCCTTTCGCAATCATCGTGGCGGCGCCGCCCCGCTCACTGCCTCCGTCTGCCACAATTTCTGCCAGGCGTTCCGGCTGCATTCCCTCCTCCGCCGGCTGAAAAATGAGCCTTACGTTGCCGCAGAGCTTCTCTCTCTGCCCGGAGAGATACCCGGCAGCTCCAAGGAGCATTGCCACATGCGCGTCATGGCCGCAGGCATGCATCACTCCGTTACGGCAGGATTTGTAGGGCACATCCGCCTCCTCGGTCAGAGGGAGTGCATCCATATCGGCCCGGATGGCTACCGTTTTTCCCGGCCGGCTGCCGTAAATCGTGGCAATCACTCCGGTTCCGCCCGTCTGGCGCGCCTCGATACGGTATTCAGCCAGTTTGTCCAGAATAAATTTTGAAGTGTTGTACTCCTCAAATCCCAGCTCCGGATGCCGGTGAAGATATTTGTAAATTTCCTCAACCTCCCGACAAATCGCGGCAATCTCACCGATGGTCACTGGCCCGGTCTTGTCCGCCGCCCGGCCTTCCGCCATCCCTTCCATCGCGTCTTCCATCATCCCTCCCGTTGTTACTTCCGTCATCCTTTCCATTGTCTTTTCCATCTTTTCTTCTTTCATTCCACCCTCATCCTTCCTCTCATTTCAATTCCCAGCTCATCCCCGCTCCTATTCTTATTTCGTTCCTTGGGACTTCCTGCCCTCTGCGGCTTTTACAAATGCCTCCATCAGTCTCCTCTGTGCCGGATCCGTAAGAACCATTCCTTCGGGATGCCACTGAACACCCAGAGTAAAACCGGCCCTCCCCGGCATCTCCAGACATTCCGGGACACCCCGCCCGTCTGTCGCGGTAACCCGGAGCGTCGTGGCACATTTTCCGACACACTGGTGATGATACGAATTTACCGGAGCGCTGTCACCCACAAGTGAACGGATCCGTGTTCCTTCCTCCGTCACAATCGTATGGGTCGGCACCTGCATCTCCTGCTCCGGGAAAAAATGATTCCCTGTTTTCCCAATCTCCATATCCTGCACCAGCGTCCCTCCACAGGCTACATTCAGCAGTTGGCAGCCGCGGCAGATTCCCAGAACCGGTATATTACCGTCTGCAAGGAGCGTTTTCATCAGTTCCAGTTCCTGACGGTCCCTCTCCCGGACCACCGTGCCGACGGCTCCGTCCATCGCCTCCCCATAACTCAGCGGATTCATATCACAACCGCCCGAAAATATAATCCCATCCAAAAAGCGGGAATATTCCGTCCAGTCATCCCCATCGTCCAGAACCGGCAGCATCACCGGCACACCGCCTGCGGCCTGAACGGACGTGATATAATCCTGGGCGAGCATCTGCCACCGCTGGCCCTTCCCCCCAATATGCGTTTCCGTCCCCGCACGGTCATTCTTGACATAATTGACCGTTATTCCGATTATCGGTTTCATGTCTCCTCCTGTTTTTCATTTTATTGATTGTATCAATTGTTGATTTAATCAATAATTGATAATCACATAATATTACACATAGAATTAAAAGTCAAGAGGATTTTTCTGTGCATTTTATACAAGAACCTTATGTAAAATTTTTCAACTCATTTTTAGTGGGAAAAGTGGAAAAAAAGAAAAAAGATGCCGCATGGCCCTGAACGGGTTACTGTTCACTCGGGATGTATTCCGCGAGGTGTTTTCACGTGCTTTTTGTGAAAATCCCGAGTTTTGCGGCGCGATGCAACGAAAAGTGCGCGATGCGGTGTGAACAGCAACCTGAACCGGCCGGTTTTCTTAAAACCACGTGATTAACGTCTTGAAATATCATGCGGAAGATACTAGAATAAGGGGAAAAGAGCGCTGCCCGGGACAAAATTCTAATGAAAAAGCCTCCCGGCCCGCACTTCATACAAAAGAATAACAGGAAAAGAGAACGAACTATTATGAACACAAATCAGAAACATGCGTGGTGTTTCCGTATCCTTATCTACGTCATAGGAATGGTGGTATTGGCCGCCGGCATCACGCTGAATACCAAAACCGGTCTGGGAGTATCCCCGATCATCTCCATCCCATTTACCATCTCCTACATATGGAACCTGAATTTTGGAATGATGACCTTTGCGGTTTACTCCGTCTTCGTGGGTCTTCAATTTTTACTTAAGGGCAGCACCAGAACATGGCTGGATTTACTGCAGATTCCGGTCAGTTTCCTGTTCAGTATGCTTCTGGATCTGTTCAGTGATATCCTGAACATCACTTATCCCACCCTGTGGCAGAATCTCATTCTGCTTCTGGCGGCCATTGTCATTACCGCCCTGGGTGTCGTTATGACCGTTAATATGAAGCTGGTTCCCAACCCGGGCGACGGAATGGCCCAGGCAACCGGCTATGCCCTGCACCGCGGCGTCGGTTTCGGCAAGAACGTGCTCGACGGAGTCTGTGTCATTCTGTCCTCCCTCCTCGGCTATCTGGCCGCCGGAGAGATTGCGGCAATTGGGGTCGGTACCCTGCTGGCCATGGTCGGGGTGGGGCGGTTTATTGCGTTGTTTAATCACTTCTTGAAAAAGCCGATGGAAAAGATGGCGGGATTATAAAAAGCGGGGTTAATTGAGGAATGAGAACGCCGCCGGGACGGCCGGGGTTCGGGATGGTGAGAGGGAGGGTTATGAGTCTTCAGTCCCGTGCTGTAGGTTGTCGCGGGTGGGGAATCCGGGCAGAAAAAGTTCCTACGGGAAACGCTCGCGCTCTTTGGAGTACATAACGGACACTAACCTCGAAAAGACCTCGGTAAGTGCCGATGAACTCCCAGGTTCCCTTCGGAATCTTTTTCTCCCGG
>NZ_URHZ01000047.1 GCF_900547735.1 uncultured Clostridium sp.
CACTCCCCCGTCCGCCGTCTTACAGAGGCGTCCTCGCATCTCAATTAAATCCTTAAACTTAAACAACAGCCGCTGTCCATTCACCGAACAGCGGCTGTCACCCAAATTTCCCTTATTTCTGATTGATATAGTTAACCAGGCCTCCGGCCGTTATGATCTTCTGCATGAATTCAGGGAACGCCTGTCCCTGGTAGCTCATGTTTTTCGTCTTGTTGATGATCATGCCGCTGTCAAAATCCACTTCCACTTCATCACCGTTTTCAATCGCCACCGCAGCTTCCGGGCATTCGATAATCGGCAGTCCGATATTGATCGCGTTGCGGTAAAAAATTCTTGCAAATGTCTCTGCAATGACACAGCTTACCCCGGCGCACTTGATGGCCAGAGGCGCATGTTCGCGGGATGAACCGCAGCCGAAGTTCTTGTTGGCGACAATAATGTCACCGTCTTTTACTTTGCCGATAAATTCTTTGTCAATATCTTCCATGCAGTGCTTTGCCAGCTCTTTTCCATCCGTCGCATTCAGGTACCTGGCCGGAATAATAACATCCGTGTCTACATTGTCACCATATTTAAACACATGTCCACATGCCTTCATCTTACTTCCTCCTCATTCAAAAAGCATTATAATCCCAGCTCACAGGGACAGCTGATTTTGCCGGTTATCGCGCTGGCTGCCGCTATGGCGGGACTTGCCAGGTACACTTCCGAATCCACGTGGCCCATACGGCCTACAAAGTTGCGGTTTGTTGTGGAGATACATCTCTCACCCTCCGCCAGGATTCCCATATATCCGCCAAGGCACGGTCCGCAGGTCGGCGTGCTCACAACAGCGCCCGCTTCCACGAATATTTCCATCAGGCCTTCTCTGATACACTGAAGATAAATGGACTGTGTGGCCGGAATCACGATACAGCGCACTCCCTTTGCCACTTTGCGCCCTTTGAGGATTTCGGCGGCAATTCTCATGTCGTCGATTCTTCCGTTGGTGCAGGAACCAATTACGGACTGGTCGATCTTCACCTCGCCGACTTCGTCAATCGTCTTTGTATTCTCCGGAAGGTGAGGAAATGCGATGGTTGGTTTAAGCTCCGACAGGTCGATTGTATAGACGGCATCGTACTCGGCGTCCTCGTCTGCCTCATATACGGTATAATCCCGTTTTGAATGATCTTTTATATACTCTCTCGTCAGTTCATCCACCGGGAAGATTCCGTTCTTGCCGCCTGCTTCAATCGCCATGTTGCAGATCGTAAAACGGTCGTCCATTGTCAGGTTCTTAATTCCGTCCCCGGTAAATTCCATGGATTTATAGAGGGCTCCGTCCACGCCGATCATACCGATAATATGTAAAATCACATCTTTACCGCTGACCCATTTGGAGGGTTTTCCCGTAAGTTCAAATTTGATGGCGGAAGGCACTTTAAACCAGGCCTTACCCGTTACCATGCCTGCTGCCATATCCGTACTTCCGACTCCGGTGGAGAAAGCGCCCAGGGCGCCGTATGTACAAGTATGGGAATCGGCTCCGATCACTGCATCACCGGCTACTACCAGACCTTTTTCCGGAAGCAGGGCATGTTCGATTCCCATCTCTCCCACGTCAAAATAATTGGTAATATCGTGCCGACAGGCAAATTCGCGGCAGCACTTGCAGTTCTGTGCCGATTTGATATCCTTGTTCGGAATAAAATGGTCCATAACCAGGGCTATTTTATCTTTATTAAAAACGGACTGTGTATCCAGTTTCTGCATCTCATTAATTGCAACCGGTGTGGTGATATCATTGCCCAGCACCAGATCCAGCTCCGCCTCTATCAACTGGCCCGCTTTTACTTCCGGAAGGCCCGCGTGTGCAGCCAGAATTTTCTGAGTCATTGTCATTCCCATGATTTGATCTCCTCCTAAAAATTATGTATTTACATTATAGCATCAGCCCTGCTATAATACAAATATATAATACGAATATATGATATAAACCTCAGTTATAGTTACCGTTCACAGCCCGTCAAAAAGCGGCATGATGCGAACCGTAACACGGCGGTTCAGGAGCGCTGCCGCCGTGACTGAAACACTCATTCAGATAAGGGGAAACGGTATGGAACAACATTTATCCCAGTACAAAATTTTTTACGCCGTGGCCAAAGCGGGCAATATTTCAAAAGCGGCCAAGGAGCTGTTCATCAGCCAGCCGGCCATCAGTAAATCGATCAGCAAGCTGGAGGAAAGCCTGGGCATCCCCCTGTTTACCAGAAATTCCAGAGGCGTCCAGCTCACGGTGGAGGGACAGGTTCTGTTCAGCCATGTCAGCAATGCCTTCGACACACTGGGCCGGGGCGAGAACGAGCTGAAGCGCATTAAAAATTTCAACATAGGACAGATCAAGATTGGAGTCAGCAATACGCTCTGCAAATATATCCTTCTTCCCTACCTGAAAGGATTTGTGGAGGAATATCCCCATGTCAAAATCATGATTGACAGCCAGGATACCGCCAGAACCATCTCCATGCTGGAACAGCAGAAACTGGACATCGGCCTGATCGCGGAACCCAGGACCAGAAGATCCCTTTCTTTTATGCCGATTATGAGAATCGAAGATACCTTTGTCTGTACAAAATCTTATCTGGACAACTTGAAAATACGCGAGGGGGAGGACGTCAACATTTTCTCCGCGGGCACAATCCTTCTGTTGGACAGAAATAATATGACCAGAACCCATATCGACGCCTATTTTTCCGAGCATAATATAGAAGTAAAGCAGGTTTTAGAGGCCACCACCATGGATCTCCTGATTGAGTTTGCCAAAACCGGCCTCGGCATCGGCTGCGTCATCCGGGAGTTTGTCCGCAATGAGCTGGCCGACGGTTCACTGATCGAGATTCCGTTAAGTTCCCCTATCAGAAATAGGACCATTGGTTTTGCCTATAACCCGGCTTATGCCACAAAGACGATGAATAATTTTATACATTTCTGCTCTACCAGCCGGGGATAACGGCATATTACCTTTTTGCACATGTGCGCATCCCGAGCGGAGGCATTTTCATATCACAGGAACATTTTCCCGTGATATGAAAAAGGATATTGTTTCACCACCCGCCATGGAGTGTCAAAACAATATCCTCTATTTTTTTGTGTTCGCTTTTATAAGTCTTCAAACAAGCTGCGTACCTGTTCTTCCGTCTCTTTCAGGAGCTTTTTCCCCGATACATATTCAAAGGCTTCCCGCCACTCTCTGTCATCGTAGCGGCCGGATTCAATCTCTTTCAACGCCCCCTTTATCTCATCAAAGCGGCAGGAATCATGGAGATCCGATATATACAGACACCCCACGATTCGTTTCAATTCATCCAAAATCCCCTTGTTCTTATCCATTCCGATTACCTCGCCAATACAAATTGAAGTTATAATTTCTGTCATATCACGTTGAACACTACATATTATCTATTTTATGGCATCGAATGCTTCATGTCAATCGTTACTGCGCATATAATGCGATATTTTTGCCAGTTTATGGCATAAACTATACATATAAAGGCGGTGTGATATGTATAGCGAATTTGACTTTGGCAGAAGATTATCGGAACTGCGCGAAAAAAAAGGGGTATCTGCCCGGGACATGAGTCTTTCTCTCGGACAGAACCCCGGTTACATCAATAAAGTGGAAAATGGGAAATCCATGCCCTCTATGGAAGTTTTCTTCTATATCTGCGAATATCTGGCAATATCGCCTTCCGACTTTTTCGCATCCGACAAAAAGGATCCGCAAAAGATAAAGGAAATTTCGGAGGAATGCCAAAATCTGAGCAGTGAAGTCCTGGGACATGTCCTTGCGATTATAAAATCTCTGGCGGAACACAGGCGCTGAACCGGCAGGCAGACGCTGCGGCCATTCACTTCTTTCGATGAGAATCTTCATTGCTGCGCGCTCCTCACCCAGGTCACCGGTACCAATGACGAAAAGTATGCAGTGCGTGCTTTTCGTCATTTCGTTCTACTGCTCCATACTGCTGTTCCACCGTTACGCTCCGGAACCTGTTCCGTCCCTATTTTTCCGTATCGTAATTCCAGTCGATAATACCGCCGAAATCATAGACATTTTTATATCCCATCTTGACCAGCTTATCGGAGGCGTCTTTGCTGCGTCTTCCGGAGCGGCAGTATACCAGAAGCGTTGCATCCTTATCATTCAAAAGCTCCGGCTCCGTATCCAGAATCTCCTCATTGGGAATATTTACCGCACCTGGAACATGGCCTTCCTGATACTCCTGGAGGGTCCTCACGTCAACAATGGTAACTTCCGACTGATCCATCATTTCCTTTGCTTCCGCCGCCGGGATTTTATGATAGGCCGTCTCTTCCGGCTGCGGTTCCATCTGTGTGTTTTCCTGTTCTCCCATCGGTTCCTCCATCTCTGTCTCCATACCTGCCGTCATGCCGGTTTCCGTCTGTGCCTGTGCCGTTGTCCCGGCCTTTGCTCCTGCACATCCTGCCAGCCCCATCACGAGCAGAACTCCTATCCCTAATCCGATCCATGTGCTTTTCTTCATATTTTAACCCTCTCGTCTGAAAAATCCTACTGTAAATATTTTCCTTTGTCTTTTGTATCATTACTACTTTTTACTGTTTTAGCTCTGTCCCGGTCCTCCGGGTCCGGCCGGCCCGGAAGATTCTGCCGCCCCGGCGGGGTCAGACGGTTCGGCGGGCTGTGCCGGTTCAGCGGGTTGTCCTGCTTCGGCAGGGCCGGTCACCTCTCCTGCGCCCGGTAAACCGGACTGGTCCGTACCCGGCTGTCCTGCTTCCGGAACGCCCTCCTGGGCGCTTCCTGATTCTGCCGGCAATGACGTTTGGGGCACCGTTGTGTTTCGTTCAATTTTTCCTGCTTTACTCTTATAGTAGCTGTTGTGCAGAGGTTCTTCTTTAATTACTTTTCCGTCTTTGGTCACGACACGGAAGCTTTTCCACACGGAACCGCTCTGTCCCTGATCCACTATCTGCTCCGTTCCAAAAGGAAGCTGTACATTCTCTTCATAGGACGGCGCCGCGGGATCCGTATCCTTGACTTTTTCCGATTTGATGCTTACTTTTACCCCGTCTTCCAAAACGGGTATGCCGACGATGGACAATTTTAATTCCAGTCCGTCGACAGAAGCCCGCAGCACGACGGGTGCGGCGCTTGTATTGACAAATTTCAGGTCCGGGCCTGCGTAACCGTCGAAGCTGACCATGGCATCCTGCCCCTTTTCTACATAAGAGGGGGCAAAGCTGTGGGCGTTGCGCTCCGTGGTCTTAAACCCGGCTTCTATAATGGAGTGGTAAAGCGTGGTGGATACCTGGCATACTCCGCCGCCCGGCTCCTCAATCAGCACACCGTTTCTATAAGCTCCCGCGGGCTGATATCCTTTCTCTTTCGTCCTGTTTCCGGTCGTGTTGTTAAATGAAAATTCTTCACCCGGCTGCAGGATGAGTCCGTCAATGGCCTCTGCCGCCAGGGTCACATTCTGGTTTCTGTTTTTATTGCTGGTCAGTTTCGTTTTAAACGTACCAATCACCTTGTACTGTGCTTTGGCCTGCGCCTGGGTGCGTGCCGGCGCCGTCACGGTAAAACCGGCCTCCGCCGGTGCGGAATAGTTCTTCTCTTTTACCATTTTCATGATATCTTCCACCAGACGGTCCTGATTCAGCGTCCGTCCGTTTGTTTCTTTGGAATATTCATAGACGCCTGTTTTTTTATCAAAGGATACCACCTTGGAATCGGAGGGGGTTCTGTCCCATTTCCCGGCAAGGGACAAAACCTGACCGCGCACATCCTCCTCCATTTTGCCGTAGTCGAATGACAGCTTAAGCTCCTCCTCCGAACGGGACGGGATACTCTGAATCAGGCGCCCTATCTCGTTATCAACCGGGTTTACGAGCTCCTCCGTTCCATCCGGCCCCTGAACCGTTACGGGACCGGAATATTTTTTTCTTAATGTCTCCTGTGCTTCCTCTCCTGAAAGTCCGGTGATGACGGTATCTTCCACAGTTACCGCGGCCGTTTTCCCCGATGTTTCTTCAGTGGAACCGCTCTCTTTATCAATGATACTCTCCTGTACCTGCGTCTCCATGTTTCCCAGAGCTGCCGCCTGCTTTTTCTGTATCAGGGGCAGGGTGATTGCAAGAATCACCGCCGCAGCCCCTGCCGCTCCGATGATGAGCGTCGGATACTTCCGGCGCCTCCCTGCCCTCTTTCTGCTCCTTGTCATATTTTTTCCGTTCCTTCCATTATTTCGTTCCGTCATTTTATCGTCTCTTTATCCGGCCTCTACTGCCGCTGTTCATTATTTAGTCAATGTTAAATAAGTCGTTAAATGCCTCGCTCATCGTCGGGTGAGTGTAAATCATATCGCGCAGCTTTGTATAAGGAATCTGTGCATCCATTGCAAGCTTCACCAGGTTGACCATCTCATGGGACTCTTCGCAGAAGAGATGCGCTCCCAGAATCAGTCCCGTCTTCTCATCGATAACGGCTTTTAAAAGACCGGAAGGCTGCTCTAAAACCTGTGCCTTCGGGATTGCGCCCGCCATCAGTCTGGCTACCTTGACCTGGTATCCTTTTTCCACTGCCTCCTGCTCGCTCATTCCCACTCTGGAGAACGGAGGATTTAAGAAAACACTGTACGGTACGGCTCCCCGCTCATTGAGCGTATAGCTGCCGTCTCCGAGAACCGCCGATTTGACTATGCGGAAATCATCCAGTGAAATATAGGTAAACTGAAGTCCGCCCGCCACATCCCCCATTGCATAAATGTGAGGTACGGAAGTCTGCATATGCTCATTTACCGCTACACCGCCGCGGGCATTCAGCTCCACACCGGCCGCTTCCAGGCCCAGCTGTGCGGTATTCGGTCTTCTTCCCGTTGCTACAAGAACCGCATCCGCGCTTAATTTTGTCACCTTGCCGCCAACCGATACCGTAACGGAGGCCCTGCCGTTATCTTCCAGCACCGACTGGATCCCGGCGCTTGTAATCACGGTTGCGCCGCGGCTCTCAAGATTCTCCCTTACGGCATTTGCTATCTCCTCATCCTCTCTCGGAAGGAAGCGCTCTTCGTTCTGGAGAATCGTAACACTGCTGCCAAAGTCCGCATAAATGGAGGCAAACTCTACTCCGATATAACCGCCGCCGATAATTACCAGCTCCTCCGGCAGTTTTTTAAGTTCCAGAAGTCCTTCGCTTGTGACTGCATATGGATTTCCTTTCAGCCCCTCAATCGGAGGTACAAAAGCTACGGAACCTGTATTTAAGAAAATCTGTGCGCCTTCGAGTTCTTCTCTTCCCTGCTCCGTCGTCACCTCAACCGTGTGCGGGGAAAGCAGTTTTGCCCTGCCTGTGATAACCGTCACATTAGGAGCCTGCGCAACCTTCTGATAATTCTTTTCGCGAAGTTTTCCGGTAAGGCCCGACTTTCCTTCGACTGCCGTCTCATACATTGCCGCCCGCTCCTCAAAGCTTCCTGCGGACATCTTTGCTTCCTGCGCTTTATGTACCAGAAACTTGGTCGGAATACACCCCACGTTGATGCAGGTTCCGCCGTACATACCGGAAGACTGTTCAATCAGCGCCGTGCGCTTTCCGGCCTTTCCCATTGCCGCCGCGAGAGTTTTACCTCCCTTGCCAAAACCGATGATAACCGCGTCATAATTATTATTCCTGATCTCCATGTTGCTCCTCCTTATTTATCTTCTTTTCTATCTGTATTTTTTTTAGTTACAGTTCATACTGTTACAATAACAGATACAGTTCTTCCTGTCAACACTTTTTTCAAATATTTTCTAATTTTACTAATATTATTTTTGCCAAAAGGAAAAAAACTCATACAGCTTTTTGTAATGAAAAAAAGATAGATCGGACGGCAAAGCGGAGCCCAAACACCCTGTCCCCGTTACTGTTCACACCCCAGCTAAAAAGCAGCTGTGCTGCAGACAATAACACAATTCGCGATGCATGGAAAAGGCAAAAAGCGCAGCGCGGGACATAAATTATTATACTCTACTTTTTTACTCATATTTGTGGTATACTTTGGAAAATTGGATGAAACAGGAGGAAACACGAATGCCTGTATATAAAAAGGAACAATACGGACAAGTCATCGTTCGGATAAAAGAAAAAATAGCGGCTCTGGAAATTGATATGGGGAACCCCCTTACGGAAGAAGAGATTCTGCGTTTTGAAACGCATTGTAATATCCGGCTTCCGGAGGCATACCGCATGTTTTTAAAACAAATCGGCAATGGCTGCGTCATGATTGACGGCTTTCGGTTAATGGGGATGGATGAAATGGACTGGGAAGACTTATCGAGGCCGTTTATGCTGGAAAAAGAATGGATCTGGGAAGATGATACGGACTTTTCCGAAGGAAATGCACTGACAGAGGCAATTGAACTGATGGCTTATAATGGAGCAATTGAACTGATTGATCTCGGTGACGCTATGAGTTATCACCTGATTGTGAGCGGCAAATGCCGGGGTGAGGTCTGGAATTTTACAGATGTCGGCGTCCAGCCCTGCTGCGAACGCCAGGATTTTCTCGGATGGTTTGAATTGTGGCTGGATCATCAGGAGGATGTGGATTATTTTAAAGATTACGCCGGCTGACCGCAGGGAGCGTTTCCGTTTCACTGATATAAATTTACTCCGCGAAAAAATAATAATCGAACTGCCCTCCCGGCGGCACATCCATCACTTTTTTCATATCGCCGCCGGAGGAGGCCTCCAGCAGAGCCTTATTATTTTCTATCAAACGGGTATCTCCATTTCTGATGAGCATAAAACTTATAAGTCCCAGCGTATCTCCCTGTTTTGACTCCCAGTGAGACAAGTCTTCGTCATATAAATACTCCGCCGCCTGCAACATGATTTTTAAATCCACGCCGTCCGGCTCCCCGCTTCTCGAGGTCCAATTGCTGTAAAACAGACGGTAATGTCCGCCAAAGGACGTCTCTAAATAAGATTTGTCATTATTGAAATAATACTCTCCATCCTCCGCATACTCAAGCTCCACGAACCAGTAGGATGTGTCTTCATCCCCATAGATGCTGCGCTTTTCTATCTCTTCGCCGAACCGCTCTTTCACCATGCGCTCCGTCACTTTGCGCGGACGGCCCAGGCAGACCGCATCATATTCATATGGGGCATGAAACATATTTTCCAGTCCCCGGAAGGCGACTCTAACGATATAATCCGCGTTTTTGGCATATACCTGGGATTTGAAATATCCTGAACTCTTAAAAATCCCCGCCAGCACAAAAGCGGTGAGAAGCAGTATTCTGAATTTCTTCCGTTCTGTTTTCATAGTCTCCCCCTCCTGCTTCTTTGCTTTCTAACCTGTATTTTGGCCCCTTTGCGAATACGGGTCAACGGCGGAACTTAGCGCCCGAATTTCTGTGGTGGACTCAGTTTAACGGGCATTCCGCTTTCCTATGATGAACAAACGGCATAGTCTGTTTAGACTATGCCGTATATGTACCAACATCTCTGTGACACGGTTCCCGATCAGGCTGCTGCTCGGAGCCGCCTGCTTCATTGGCCGGATGCCGGATATTAGTTATCGATTAATTTGTTTGTATTGTTCCAGCTATAGAGCTTACGCAGCTCTTTTCCGGTAGCTTCAAGCTGATGAGCCGCTTCTTTCTTTCTCTTTGCGTTGAAGTGCGGGCAGTTAACCTGATTCTCAAGCAGCCAGTTCTTTGCAAACGTACCGTCCTGGATGTCGGTAAGGATCTGCTTCATTGCTTTCTTTGTTTCGTCTGTTACGATCTTTGGTCCTGTGATATAATCGCCGAACTCAGCCGTATTGGAAATGGAATATCTCATTCCTGCAAATCCGCTCTCATAGATTAAGTCTACGATCAGCTTCATCTCATGGATACACTCAAAATATGCACTCTCAGGCTCATATCCTGCTTCTACCAGAGTTTCAAAACCAGCTTTCATCAGGGCTGTAACGCCGCCGCAGAGAACAGCCTGCTCACCGAACAGATCGGTCTCGGTCTCCTCGCGGAATGTGGTCTGTAAAACGCCTGCTCTTGCTCCGCCGATAGCCAGTGCATAAGCCAGTGCCTTATCATGGGCTTTTCCTGTGAAATCCTGCTGAACTGCGATCAGACAGGGAACTCCTCTGCCTCTCTGGTACTCGCTTCTTACCGTATGTCCAGGTCCCTTAGGCGCAATCATCGTTACGTCGATGTTCTTCGGAGGAACGATCTGGCCGAAATGGATGGCAAAGCCGTGTGCAAACATCAGCATGTTGCCCTCTTCCAGGTTTGGCTCAACGGACTCTTTATACATCTGAGCCTGTTTCTCATCGTTGATAAGAACCATGATAATGTCGGCCTTCTTAGCTGCTTCTGCTGCTGTATAAACTTCAAATCCCGCTTCCTCTGCCTTAGCCCAGGATCTGCTGCCTTCATATAAACCGATAATTACATGACAGCCCGACTCTTTTGCATTAAGTGCATGGGCATGTCCCTGGCTGCCGTAACCGATAACGGCAATTGTCTTTCCTTCTAATAATGATAAATTACAATCTTCCTGATAATAAATCTTTGCCATGTTTGTGTACTCCTCCTTGGGATATGTATAAAGTTGATAATTTTATAAAGAATGCCGCCGACGCCTCTCTGTGCGCCTTTGGCGACACTTTGTAACTTGGTTACGGAAGGAAGCGGACGTCGTCTGCTCCTCTGGAAAGTCCGGTAAGTCCGGTCCTTGCAAGTTCCAGTATCTCATAATCTTCCAGAAGATTAATCATCGCATCCAGTTTGGACTGATCTCCTGTCAGCATAACCGTGACGGATTCCTTGCCGACGTCTACAATCGACGCGCGGAAAATCTCGGCAATCGAATTAATTGCCATACGCTCACTGGCATTGGCTCTCACCTTTACCATCATAAGCTCACGGTAAACGGAATGACCTTCCCGGAGTTCCTTAATATCATGGACATCTTCGAGTTTTCCCAGCTGCTTCTGTATCTGTTCAAGCACCTGCTGATCTCCCAGAGACACTACCGTCATCCTGGAATACCTCGGATCGGCTGTCACGCCTACGGTAAGGCTCTCAATGTTATATCCGCGGCGGCTGAATAAGCCTGCCACGCGGCTCAGAACACCGGCGGTGTTATCTACTAATAATGATAAAACAATTCTGCTCATCTGCAATCCCCACCTCGCTATGTATTACATTTAATATTAACAATCAAATCTTTCTTTGTCAACTAATTAAAAGGAATGGGTCGTATTACTTTCAGATATATCTTATTTATCGTTTGGGGACGCGGATGGGTGGATTGTGAGTCTTCAGTCCCGTGGGATGGTATAGTGTGGGGGGGATACGGAAGAAAGAAATCTTCTGCTGGGACCGCTTCCGCTGATGGAATGCGCAGCGTCTGCCAGCTTCGTGAGAAACCTCAGAAGGCATCGGCGGATTCCAACGTCCCCTTCGAAGATTTTTTCTTTCTCCTCTCTCTTCAACATTATAACTACTTTTTAGTTGACAGGATCCTCCCATTATGTCATACTTTAATAAGTAGTTTTCATAACCACATCTGGAGGTTTTTAATTATGAATGTAGATTGTAATACGAATGAGAATAAAGATACCCGGGAGAAGGTTGCTATCCTGATTGACTCGGGTTGTGATGTTACGGACGAGCTGGTCAGGCAGTATCATATGAAGCTCCTGCGGCTGCATGTCATCTATCCGGAGAGGGATTACTCCGATGATTTGGATATTACACCGCAGTTGGTGTACAGCCGTTTTCCGGGGGAAATCCCGCACACTTCCACTCCCGGGCCGCAGGAAGTGAAGGATATGGTAGATGAGATTAAGCGGGAAGGCTATACCCACGTGCTGTCTTTTGCCATCTCAAGCGGACTGAGCGGTACCTATAATACGATTTGCGGCGTTTTGAATGAGGAGACGGAATTAACCTCCTTTGTTCTTGACACGCGCAATGTTTCCTTTGGCTCGGGTGTTCTTGCAGTATGGGCCGCGAAGAAACTGGAGGAAGGCATGTCCTATGACGAACTGGTCCGCATCCTTCCCGACAAGGTGAAAGATTCGAAGATCTTCTATTATATGGATACCCTGACTTATCTGCAGAAGGGGGGACGGATTGGACTCGTCACCTCCATCGTAGGCAGTATCTTAAATCTGAAACCGATTATCTCCTGCAATGAGGAGGGTGTCTATTATACGGTCGCCAAAATCCGGGGTTCCAGACAGGGGCTGACGAAACTGCTCTCCGAGGCGAAGGAATTTGCCGGAGATTCTCCGGTGTGGTTCTCCCTGTTGAACGGCGACGCCGCTGCCGCATCCGCCGAGATGCAGCCACGCCTTTCAAAGGAAATACCGAATGGTGAGCTTCTTCTTACCAAACAGATTACCGCATCCCTTGCCGTACATACCGGACCGGGACTTTTGGGTATCGGAATCATGAAATTATAGGAAACGCAGTATCTCTCATAAACACACAAACAGGCCGCGGCAGATTATCGCCGGCGGCCTGTTTGTATGTTTATCATTCTTAAATTACCTTATTTTATATCACTGTATTTCTTATCCCGTTTCCTTACGTATCAGGCCCTTGCGCTTTGCCTGGTTTCCGCTGTATCCCCTGCTCCTTTTACCGCTCCGAGTTTCTCCATCCAGTCGTCGCCATATTTAAAGGCCATTTTCATCTCGCTGCCGACGCTGATCAGGACCTCGTCATCCGGAATCTCTTCCCTCGTATACCAGCCTGCCTCGGCAAGTTCATCCTCCTGCAGGCGGATGGAGTCGTCTCCGTCCAGCTCGGCGTAAAATCCGATCATCTCCGTATCGGTAAATGCCCAGGGCTGGCTCTTGAAATAGCGGATATTTTTGACCTTCAGGCCGACTTCCTCCATGACTTCCCTGTGAACCGTCTCCTCGAATGTCTCTCCAATCTCTACGAAACCGGCAATCAGGGCATAGCCTCTGTATGTACGGCCGCGGTATTTTGACATCAGTAACTTATCTCCGTTTGTAACCGCCACAATGACGGCCGGGGAAATCTTCGGATATTCAATCTGTCCGCATGCCGGACAAACAAGGGCCCGTTCCGTCTTACTGTCCGTCGTCCTTGTACCACAGTGGCCGCAGAACTTTCTGCTCTCGCGCCACCGCCAGACCTGTGTTGCCGTGATTGCGGCAAACGCCTGGAACATCGGTTCCATCATTCTGAAATACTGCGTTCCCTTCCACTCCAGACAGCCGTTTGCCTCTATTTCTTCCTCCTCTTTTTTCTCCAGAAGAAAATATGGTTTTTCATCGATTGAAAATAAATAAACCGCCCGTTCACGTGCGTCGGGTACGGTTGCGGCCAATTCGCAGAACATTGGTATTTCAAAAATGACCTTCTGATCAAAGTGATCTTTCTGATTTTCCATGTTTCCGCTTCCGTCCTGCGCTTTCGCATCCCTGTTAATCAGAAGTGCGCTGTTATTATGTATCGTTAAGACGTAATCATCCAGTTCCGGTTTCCGGTCACTGAAGGCATTGTCATATTTATGAGGGGCAATATCCTGTATCATCTCGTATACCATCCTTTTCATCTTGTATATTTTCAGACGGGAAACCGGGCGCCGGGCAAAGCCGAAGTCCGCTCAGTCCTTCTTTTTCCCATTCTCATCCACTTGAACTATTATATTGCTTTTTAACAGGAGGTGCAATGGAAATGTCGTTTTATATTACAAAATATATTACAAAATAACCAGGATAAATAATAATAAAGGTCAGTGTTTGGGCGCCGTAACATGAAGGATACAGCAGTTATCTCCATCCAGTTCGTTTTTTTCGTGTTCTACCGACAGATCAGGATTGTAAGCGGCAAATTTAGCGTAATCCACGTAGCAGTACAGCCGCCCCCAGCGTTCAAAGCCAAGTTCCTTCCACACGCGGGCAAACAGGCATTCCCTGTATTCCTGCCGCAGCTCACAGTCATTGCTGATTAAGTCGCATCCTACCGAAAGTCCCCGGCTCGGCAGATCTCCGCCCAAATCATAGTGGTTCGGCGTCAACGGCAGGTTGGACGCAAGCACTTTTTCTTTACAGTACTCTCCCCAGTAATGGCCGTAGCCCTCCACCGCCTTATTAACAATACGCTCCGTCTGTTCCTCGGGAAGTTCCTCGAGCATCGCATTTACCATATGGTAGTAAAGCGTGGCCAGCCGCCGGGACATCAGTTGTACGTCATATTCCCAATCTCTATCCATATTTTCCTCCTTCATGATTTGAAATTTAGAATAATGAAATGATACTTGTCACCCCTAATATAATCGTAATCAGGCCAATCAGCGCTCCTGCAAACCTGGTCCAGGTCTTGTTGGCGTAGCAGCCCAGAACCGATTTCCGGCTGGTGATATAGACAAGTGTTATGACCACCAGCGGTAAAACCGCACCATTAAAGGCCTGTGCCGCAATGATAATTGATAGTGGGTTATATCCGGTGGCGGCGATGAAAATACCAAATGCAATAACCAGGATATTGGTCCAGAAGAAACGTTTATCACTGCGATCCATCTTCCATCCGAAGAATCCTCCAAGTACATAGGAAACACCGAGAGGCGTGATAATGGCGGATGAAAATCCCGCAGCCACCAGTCCAAGACAGAGAAAGGTCTTTGCAAAACCGCCCAGCAGCGGTTCAAGCTGAATGGCAATATCCGCCGCCGACTGCACCGTAAATCCCAGCATGGTGGTGGCGGAAGTGACCAGCACGGCAATTGTAATCAAAGCTCCGATTCCCATTGTAAGGCCGATGTCAAACCGTGAAAGCTGAAGCTGTTCCGGTTTATTCCAGGTGCGCTTCGCGCTGACGGAGTGAATGAAAATATTCTGCGGACCAATCGTAGTGCCGATGAGGGACAGGCAGTAAATCAGGCTCCCCTCCGGAACCCTGGGGATTAATCCCGATGCAACACCGGCAAAATCCGGCTTTACCACAAACATGGTCAGAATGAAGACAAGCGCCATAAAACCAACGCAGACACACAGCAGCTTTTCGAGCCACTTGATATCACGCAGCGTTACAATTACCAGAATGATGATTCCCCAGACGGGCGCAATGTAATTGGAAGGAATGCCAATCAAGGCGGAAAGACCGATGGAAGTTCCGGTCAAATCACCTCCGGCATAAGCAAAACCACCCAGCGTCAAAGCAATGGCAATAATCCATACTACAATTTTCTGCAGCACGGGGCGCGGGGCAAAAGTATCCACGATATTTTCGGCCAGCCCTTTTTGCGTAATAATTCCAAGTTTCGCCGACATCCCCTGCAGCAGCATAACCGCAATAAACGAAAAGACAATGGTCCATAGCAGGGTGTAGCCATAACCCGCCCCGGCCCGCGTTGCCGTCACTACAGTGCCGGGGCCGATAAACGACCCGACAATCACAGCGCCCGGCCCGACGGCGGCAAGTTTTTTCCTGAGCGTGTATTTTTCCTCCGGGTTTTGTTTTTCAGTTGTCAATGTTATACCTCCAATCATACTCAAGGTCAGGAAAGGCACCGCGGCCTTTCAGCTCTCATAGCTCTCCATGCATAGATTCGGAAATTGCAACAGACTGTTTAACCTCATAATATAGACAAGCCCTTTATAAGTCAATTAAATTCGACATAATAAAACTAATTTTCGATAATGTCGAATATTCTCTTGTGTAACGGCCGAAAAAGGGATAAACTATAGAAAAGCAGGAAGGAAAAGGAGGATCAAAAAATGAGTCAGGAATATGGCGGCAGAACAATACAGTCGGTTCAGAGGGCCCTGGATATATTAGGTCTGTTTGATGAAGAGCACAGCGAATTTTCCCTGGGTGAAATCAGTGCACGGCTGGATTTGAACAAAAGCACGGCCCACGGGCTGATCAGTACGCTCTATCAAAACCGGTATCTTCAGCAGAAAAGTAACGGAAAGTATAAACTGGGGCAAATTTTTCTGGATAAGGTGGTCCTCGCCCGTGATAACAGCATATCCCATCTTAAGGAACTCATAAAACCATGTCTCGACAGAGTCTGTAGACGTTTTTCCGCCACATCGACCGGTTTTTTTTATGAAAATGAAAAGCTGTATCTGGCTTATCAGGCGGTTCCGGCGGAAGGCTATTATATTTCGGTCAATTTCAACGATCGGATGCCGTTATACTGCACCGCTTCGGGAAAAGTGCTGCTGGCATATCAAAGCGAAGCCGAGACGCGGCGCTATTTTACTCAAACAAAATTAAAGGCAATGACAGAGTACACCATTGTTAAAAAATCCGATTTGCTAAAAGAACTGGAATTGATCCGGGAGCAGGGGTACTCTTTTGAAAATCAGGAACATCAGATGGGCGCCGCAAGTCTGGCTGTGCCGTTATTCTGGAAAAACAGTTTCTACGGAACCTGCAGCGTGACAGGAATGATTTACTGGCTAGAGAAAAATAAAGAGGAAATTATAGCGGAACTGACGGAAACGGCAAAAAAAATAGAGGGCGCCGAGTAAGGCACCCTCACGGTCTGGTTCTTTGTATTCTTGTTCCTGCCAAAGCGTCTTCGAGCGTTTTCTTACTGCTCCGCTTTCAGCGTTTTAATCAGCTTTTTCACGTCACCGTTCCCACTCCCGGCATAAAGCCTGCCGTCCAGAAGAAAATTGGGAGCGGTCCTGCACTGTTTCAGGCAGTCTCTTGTTTCCAGGAGGATTTTCTTATCCGAGGACAATGCACCGGAGGAAGGAATTTTCCCCTTGATCCCAAGCTCCTTCTTTATCGTGTCCAGAAAATCTTTGTCTTCCCGGTGACAGTTTTTTCCCGTGCAGACGGTGAGGCGGTGCCGGTAGAGAGCCGGTTTCAGGCTTTTGTACAGCTTCATAATGCAGTCGATTACCGTCTCCTTCACCCCTGCCGCTTCCGCCGCCATCGCGCTGTGTTCGGGGGTAATGCAGCCGTAAAGCTCCTGTATCTCCTGCAGCATGGAAACAATGTTCTCCTGGGAGGAAGGGGATGTCATGCTGCTGTAATATCCCAGTATTTCCTTCAGCCCCTCCTCGCGCTTATCCGATATGGTTTCCCCAATCAAGCTTTCCCCGGCCAGGCTCCCCCCGGTCAAGTTTCTTCCGGCCAGGCTTTCTCCGGCCGCGCTTATCTTTGCCTCTGATTTTTTCTCCTGGTTTTTCATTTTGCTCTCACTCTCCTACTCATACTCCTGCCGCCGTCTCCGCATTACTGTAAGTTTGCATTGGGAGGACGACAGCCTGTTACGCTTTTCGCTTTTCGGATAGTATGGGCATAGTAAGGAATTTTTATCCTTTTGATACAGTTAAACAGCGCCTCACGTAACAACCCGCTCTGCTTATCGCGCCACAGCAGGCTCCGCTTATTTTGTCACGGCGGGCTCCGCTTTATGAAAGACGGTTTTTAAAATCTTCATAGCCAAACTCTTTTACCAGCCTCAAATTCCCTCCGGCATCCCTGAAGACGATGGACGGCAGCGGCATTCCGTTAAATGTATTATTTTTCACCATTGTATAAAGCGCCATGTCGCAGAAAATCACCTGCCCGCCCTCATCAAGCGGAGTGTCAAAGGAATAGTCCCCTATGACATCTCCGGCCAGGCAGGTTGGGCCGCCGAGGCGGTATGTATACTTCTTTTCCCCGGGTTCACCGCCGCCCCGTACCGGCGGGCGGTAGGGCATCTCCAGCACATCCGGCATATGGCAGGCGGCCGACGTGTCGAGAATCGCAATCTCCACTCCGTTTTCCATCCGTTCCAGAACCGTGGAAACGAGAAAACCGGCGTTCAATACAACGGCCTCCCCTGGCTCCAGATATACCTCCAGGCCGTATTTTTCCCTCAGCCTTTTAATCAGGCTTATCAGCTTTTCCCTGTCATAGTCCTGTCTCGTGATGTGATGGCCGCCGCCCAGGTTCAGCCATTTAAGACCGGACAGGTATGGACCGAACTTTTCTTCTACCGCCGCCAGCGTTATCTCCAACGCATCTGAATTCTGTTCACAGAGAGTGTGAAAATGGAAGCCGTCCAGAAGGGGCAGTATCCCGTTCTCAAAGTCTCCGGCGCTGCCTAGATTCTTCTTTACGGTACCCAGTCTGGAACCCGGGGAACAGGGATCGTAGATCGCATGTCCCTCCTGGGTTGAACACTCCGGATTTAAGCGGAGTCCTGCGGATTTTCCCGCCCGTTTCACCCTGTCCCCATATTTTTTTACCTGGGACGGTGAATTGAATACAACATGATCCGCGTACCGGAGGATTTCCTCAAACTCATCTTCCCTGTATGCCGCGGAAAATACATGGGTTTCGCCGCCAAATTCCTCGTGCCCCAGTCTGGCCTCAAAGAGGCCGCTGGCAGCCGAACCGGACAGGTATTTTTTCAGAAGCGGGTAGGCGTAAAACATGGAAAACGCCTTCTGCGCCAGCAGGATTTTACAGCCGGAACGCTCTGAAACGTCCTTTAAAATCTTCAGGTTTTCCGTTAACAGCGCCTCATCCACCAGATAATAGGGGGTTTTCAATTTTTGAATCCGGTTTTCCATCTGCCGTCTCTCCTTCATTGATGCTGCGTTCTCAGTCTACCAGTACAGGCTCATGAGATTCTTTCCAGGGCAGTCCCCATTTGTTCAGCGCCTCCATAAAGGGATCCGGATCAAATTCCTCAATATTGTAAACTCCCGGTTTCTGCCATGTTCCGTTCATGACCAGCATCGCGCCTATCATGGCCGGTACGCCGGTCGTGTAGGAAATTGCCTGGGAACCAACCTCTTTGTAACATTCCTGGTGATCGCAGATATTGTAAAGGTAATATTTCTTCTCTATTCCGTTCTTCTTTCCCTGGAAAATGCAGCCGATGTTGGTTTTTCCCACCGTGCGCGGGCCAAGGGAGGCCGGATCCGGAAGAACCGCTTTTAAGAACTGAAGGGGAACAATTTCCCTGCCCTCATACATAATCGGTTCAATGGAAGTCATTCCTACGTTTTCAAGGCATTTCAAGTGGGTCAGATAGCTCTGTCCGAAGGTCATAAAGAAACGGATCCGTTTGATGCCGGGCATATTTAACGCCAGGGACTCGATCTCCTCATGATGCAGCAGATACATATCCTTTTCACCGACGCCTTCGAAGTCATAAACTCTCTTAATCTCCATCGGCTCTGTCTCCACCCAGTGTCCGTCCTCCCAGTAGGAACCTTTGGCCGATACCTCGCGGATGTTGATTTCCGGGTTAAAGTTGGTGGCAAACGGATAACCGTGGTCGCCGCCGTTGCAGTCCAGGATATCGATATAATTAATCTCATCAAATTCATGTTTCAGCGCATATGCGGAAAATACACCCGTTACTCCGGGATCGAAGCCGCTTCCAAGCAGAGCGGTGATGCCCGCTTTTTCAAACTTCTCCCTGTATTCCCACTGCCATTTGTACTCAAATTTGGCCGTATCCTCGGGTTCGTAGTTGGCCGTATCAATATAGTGGGTTTTCGTTTCCAGGCAGGCGTCCATAATCGCCAGATCCTGATATGGCAGAGCCAGGTTCAGCACCATGTCCGGTTTGTATGATTCAATGAGGGCAACCAGTTCCTCCACGTTTGCCGCGTCCACCTGCGCGGTCTCGATTTCCGTCTTTGTTTTTCCCGCCAGCTTCTCTTTTAACGCATCGCATTTTGACTTTGTACGGCTCGCAATGCAGATTGATTCAAATACTTCGCTGTTCTGGCAGCATTTCTGGATGGCCACAGATGCTACGCCGCCGCAGCCGATAATTAACGCTCTTCCCATGATAAATCCTCCCTTTTCTGATTATTGTCTGTTCTGTTTATTGTCCTGTTCTTGTTATTGCCTGTTCTTGTTATTACCTGTTCTTGCTGTTGCCTGTTCTTGCTATTGCCATTTCTTGCTGTTGCCTGTTCTTGCTATTGCCATTTCTTGCTATTGCCATTTCTTGCTGTTGTCTGTTTTATCCCGGGTCTAACGCCGTCCCGACAGGGCAATCAGCATTTCCCTGACGATTTTACATGCGGCTGCGGTTGACGCTCCGGATGCATCGAGCATTGGAGCCAGTTCATTGACATCACAGCCGACCACCCTGGCGTTCCCGCAGACCAGAGTTACGGCCCTGCGGAGCTCGTCAAAGCTCACGCCTCCCGGCTCCGGCGTTCCCGTTCCGGGAAATACCGACGGATCCATTACATCGAGATCCACGGTAAAGTATACGGGACTTCCTTCCAGCTCTTTTAAAGTCTCTCCGATGTCTTCTTCCCTGAGTGTAAAGGGAACCGTTTTTACGTGTCCGCGTCCCCAGTTCCACTCTTCCCTGTCTCCGGAACGGATTCCAAACTGGAAAATACGGCCGTCCCCCACCAGTTCGTGGCACCGCCTGATAACGCAGGCGTGGGAAAGCTCTGCCCCCAGATACTCGTCCCTCAGATCAGCGTGTGCATCGAAATGAATGATACAGAGATCCGGATATCTTTTCTTTGCCGCCCTGACGGCTGCCAGAGTTACCAGATGTTCGCCGCCGATTAGAAACGGCAGTTTTCCATCCTGAAGTATCCCGTCCGCCCTTTGTTCCAAATCCGCAAGGGCGGCCCCTGTATTACCGAAACTGAGTTCCAAATCCCCGCTGTCAAACACGGAACAGTCTAAAAGATCCCGGTCCTGATAAGGAGAATAACTCTCCAGGCCGTATGATTCCGACCTCACCGCCCTGGACCCGAAGCGGGCGCCGGGCCGGTAGGAGGTGGTGGAATCAAAGGGAGCGCCGTAAAGCACGATCCCGGCCTCCTCATAGGCTGCATCGCAGGCCAGAAAATTCTCAATATTTGCCTTCAACATCTTCTAACATCTCCTCTACGTACGCGGGCAGATAAAACGCGCCCTTATGAAGTGTGGTGGTATAGTAGCGGCACTGTAAGCCCCGCATATTCCATTTCGTCTCATTTAAATCCTTAAGCGGATGGTATTTTTTAGACGCAAAGCCGAACAGCCAGTGGCCCGACGGATAGGTCGGGATGTGGGCCTGGTAAACGCGGCTGATGGGAAATGATTCCACAATCCGTTTATGCGCCCGTTTGCACGCCTCCGCATCGTCATCATAGAAGGGGCTCTCATGCTGGTTCACCATGATGCCGTCCTCTTTTAGGGCCTTATAACAGTTTCCGTAAAATTCCCTTGTAAAAAGTCCTTCTCCCGGACCAAAGGGGTCCGTGGAATCCACGATAATCAGATCGTATCTGTTCTCACAGCCCCGGATGAATTTCAGCCCGTCTTCATAGTGGATGGCAAGTCTTTCGTCATCCAGGCGGCAGGCCGTTTTCGGAAGATATTTCCTGCATACCTCCACCACAAGGGGATCGATCTCCACCATATCGATATGCTCGATCTCGTGATACCTGGTCAGTTCCCGGATCACGCCGCCGTCCCCGGCTCCGATCACAAGCGCCTGTTTTACCGACGGATGGACGGCCATCGGCACATGGGTAATCATCTCGTGGTAGATAAATTCATCTTTTTCCGTCAGCATCATATATCCGTCCAGCGTGAGAAAACGGCCGAACTCCGGTGAATCGAAAACATCGATACGCTGGAATTCACTCTTGCCGCTGTAGAGCTGCCGGTCCACCCGGATCGACAGTTTCACGTTCGGCGTATGTTTTTCAGAAAACCAAAAATTCATTTTATTCCCCTTTCGATTTAAAATTCCTCTTTATACCCCTCTCAGCACGTTCAGTCTCTCGATCCGGGCATCCTCCGGTCCGGTCATCGAACAGCCCTTATCCTTTGCATACTGTATGTAATCGATTATCTCACCCGTAATCTGCTCTCCCGGCGTCAGAATCGGAATTCCCGGCGGATAGCACATGACAAATTCACTGCATATCCTCCCGGCCGTGTCTCCGAGCGGCAGGGATTCCTTATCTGCGTAGAATGCCTCCTGCGGTGACAGAATCACCACGGGATCGATATAGTCGTAATCCATCAGACTTGCCTTGTCACGGCTGAACCGGCGCCGTATCTCCGAAAGCGCGCTCACGAGGCGCTCCACCTCCCTCTGCCGGTCTCCGATGGAAAGGTAAGCCAGGATGTTGCCGAGATCGCCGAATTCGATCTGGATATCATACTCATCCCTCAGCAGGTCGTAGACCTCGATGCCCGCCAGGCCGATATCCCTGGTGTGTACGGAAAGCTTCGTCACATCAAAGTCGTAAATACTGTCCCCATTAACAAGCTCCCTGCTGTAGGCATAATAGCCGCCAATCCTGTTTATCTCATCCCTGGCATATCCGGCCATTTCGATTACCTTCCCAAATGCCTCCCTGCCTCTCAGTGCCAGGTTCCTCCTGGAAATATCGAGGCTTGACAGCAGAAGGTAGGAACCGCTTGTCGTCTGGGTCAGATTGATAATCTGCCTCACATAACCGGCCGGCATCGCAGGGCCTGTTAAGAGCAGGGAGCTCTGGGTCAGGCTCCCGCCGGACTTGTGCATGGAGATAGCCGCCATATCCGCGCCAGCCGCCATGGCCGGCACCGGCAGTCCTTCCCCAAAATAGAAGTGGGTTCCGTGGGCTTCGTCTGCCAGACAGAGCATCCCATGTTCATGCGCCAGCCGGGCAATGGAACGCAGATCGGAACAGATTCCGTAGTAGGTCGGGTTATTGACAAACACGGCCTTTGCATCCGGATTTTCTTCAATGGCCTTCCTGACGTCCGAAAGACGCATTCCCAGCGGAATTCCCAGTCTCTTGTCCCCGGCCGGGTTCACATAGACCGGCACGGCTCCGCACAGTACAAGCGCTCCCATCACACTGCGGTGGGCATTCCTGGGAAGGATGATCTTCTCCCCCCTCTTTACGGAGGCCAGCACCATACTCTGGACCGCCGATGTTGTGCCTCCCACCATCAGGAATGCATGGGCGGCGCCAAACGCCTCCGCGGCCAGCCGCTCCGCGTCGGCGATGACGGATACGGGGTGGCACAGATTGTCGAGGGGTTTCATCGAATTGACGTCCATCTGCATACACGTCTCCCCGAGCAGGGCCGTCAGTTCCGGGTTCCCCCTTCCCCTCTTGTGTCCCGGCACGTCGAAGGGCACAACTCTCATTTTTTGAAATTTTTCCAGCGCCTCATAGATGGGCGCCCTCTCCTGGGAAAGCTCCGTCATTTTCCATTTCCTCCCTGGTTCCGTCTTTTTGTTAATAAATATTGCGTCCGCTGAAAATCTCAATCATTTCCCGTCGCAGGCTGTCCATGATGGCAAGTCTGGTTCTCGGCGGAAGCTCATAAACATCCGTTTTAAACAGATAATTCTGCAAGTCTATGTCTTTCACCATCATCTTTGTGTGGAAAAGATTGGCCTCGTAGACATTGATATCCACCACATCGTATCTGCGCAGCGTCTCCTCCGCAATATAATCCTGGATGGACTTGACGCGGTGATCCATAAACAGCTTTCTGCCGTCCATATCCCTCGTGAATCCGCGGACACGATAATCCATTGTGATGATATCCGAATCAAAGGAACCGATCAGGTAATCGAGCGTGGACAGCGGCGTAATCTCCCCGCAGGTGGCCACGTCGATATCCACGCGGAAGGTAGCCAGGCACGTTTCCGGATGGTATTCCGGATAGGTGTGGACCGTCACATGGCTTTTGTCGAGATGGGCCACCTGTGTCTCTCTCCCCACCGGGACCATGGAGCCCTCGGCTATCAGAAGCGTCACGGACGCCCCCTGCGGCTCATAGTCCTGCTGGGAAATGTTTAACACGGTCGCTCCAATCATATCCGTCAGCGTCGTCAGGATTCCGGTCAGACGGTCGGAATTATACTGTTCGTCGATATAGGCTATGTAATCCTTCTGCTCCCTGGGCGTTTTGGCGTAACAGACATCATAAATATTAAAACTGAGGGCTTTTGTCAGGTTATTAAAACCGTATAATTTTAGCTTCTGATCCATCTTCTCTCCTCCTGTTTCGTTACTGTTCACTCCGTACACAGTAACCTTAAACCCGTTTCCCCGTTCCAGGGTAATCGATCAAAGAATCCCGCCAGCGGGATTCCTGCGCTGCCGCGCGGTTGCTTCAGCAACTATTTACCTCTGTGCGGCATGTGCATCCTCGCGCGGGTGCGCATCCTGCCCGGAGGTTTTTTTATATCATAGGAACACTTTTCTATGATTAAAAAAGCGCAAGTAATGTGTCACCATCACTTGCGCATAATCTCAGTCTTTGTTCGATTTTCCTGGGTCCGCCGGGTATACTCCCGCCGTATCATAATTTTTAATACACCCTTCCCGGGCGTTGTCACGATTCAGGAAAACTTAGATTTTCAGAGTCTATATAGCAAATATTTTACTTTTACCACTCTTATTGACCGTTTCACAAGTTGATGTGCATCATCGCACCGGTTGTAAAGTAACCAACTTATAAAATTTGAGCTTCTAACTCAATCAATAAGGCAACGAAAGTTGCCGCTCGGCATTTGACCCGGCTGTCCGTATGGCCTCTACCCGTCTTCGGCGGGTGGTCAAGAATATTTGCATGGATGACTCATCCAAAAAAATCATCATTTCCCATGTCGCGAGTATCATATCATTTTTTGTGGGGTGAAGTCAAGTAAAAAATTTTCAACTAAATATCACACGCCCTCCAAAATAAAAGCCAATCTGAATCACTCCCGCCAACACCATCACTGTTACCGGATTCATGTGTTTCCACCTGAGCAAAAATACCGCTATACAGAAAATCACCACCGCCTGAACCTTCAGGTTTGAGAGAACAATCGCTCCCTGCTCCCCGAAGAAAGCGGTAATCATGATAGAGAGTCCGGCCGCCCCGATCAGGGATACCACGGCAGGGCGAAGGGAATTCAGGATTCCCTGAAGAAGCGTCATTTTCCTGTATTTCATATAAATCCATGCGATGGCCGACACGATAATGCAGGAGGGCAGGATACAGCCGAAGGTTGCGCAGAGAGCGCCCTTAAAACCCGCTATCTTAAGGCCGACAAAGGTTGCCGAGTTGATGGCGATGGGACCGGGCGTCATCTGGGATATCGTGACTAAATCGGTAAATTCCCCCAGGCTGAGCCACCGGTGCAAATCCACGACCTGTGCCTGGATTAGGGGCATCGCAGCATATCCGCCGCCGAAACTGAACGCGCCAATCTGAAGGAAACTGAGAAAAAGCTGTAAATAAATCATGATGCCTTTCCTCCCTTCTGTGAGACTACCGTCCTCACGGCGCCGAAAATGCCGCAGGCCAATATAATGTAAACCGCGCTGATATTAAGAAAATACACGGCAATGAACGACAGAACCATTATCAGGATGGAAATATAACTTTTCCCCCTCACAATACCCTCGCCCATATCGTAAACAACGGAAGCGATTACCGCTCCGACTCCGGCCTGCATGCCCTGGAGCATCAGGGCGATATAGAGGTTATCGCGAAACGCCGTATAAAACATCGATACCACCGACAGGATGACAAAAGGCGGGGTCACGGTTCCCAGTATGGACATTAAAAGCCCGGGGACACCGGCCAGCTTATATCCTACGACTATTGCCCCATTGACTGCAATCGGTCCCGGAGCAGACTGGGCGATGGCTACCAGATCCAGCATCTCCTCCTCGTCGATCCAGTGATATTCATCTACAAATTTCTTCTTCATCAGTGTGATGATGACATACCCTCCTCCGAAAGTAAAAGCGCTCAGATAGAGCGTGGAAATAAACAGTTTCCAGATTACTTTCTTCTTTTCCATTTCCCTTTCCTCCCTTGTTTTACATCCGTTTACCGTTCACGCTGTACCCGGAAGCTATGCCTGTGCGGCTTATTTACTCGAATTATACCCGTTCTTGATTTATTTGTAAAATACTATTATTATATAATATAGATAATTAATTCATTATGTATTTAAAACGATATGCCGCCCCCCCCGATAGAAAGGAAGACAGTATGACGCTCCGCCACATCCGAATTTTCGTCACCGTATATCAATGCGAAAGCATCACAAAAGCCGCCGCGAAACTGCATTTGGCACAGCCTTCCGTGAGTCTCGCCATCAGTGAGCTGGAAGAATATTACGGACTCCGCCTTTTTGACCGTATGGCAAGGCGTATCTATATAACGGAGGCCGGCCGCCAGTTCTACAGCTATGCCCTTCACATCTCCTCCCTTTTCGACGAGATGGAAAAGGGAATGAAGAAGTCGGGATCCACCGGTACTCTGAGAGTCGGCGCAGGTATTACCATCGGCTCCCGTCTGCTTCCGGAGCTTCTGGTACGTTTCAGGGAACAGCATCCCGATTTCAGGGTGAAGGCTCTTATAAAAAATTATTCGGCCGTCGAGGAGGCGCTTCTGTCCAATCAGATCGACTTTGCGCTGGTGGAAGGTTCCCCCTCCGCCCCGCAGTTCGTCGACATCCCATTTATGAAAGACCGTCTCTGTCTCCTCTGCGGCCCTTCACACCCACTTGCAAAAAAAAACTGCGTCCTGCCGGATGAACTTCTGCCCTATGATTTTCTGATGCGTGAGACGGGCAGCGCAACCAGCGAAATTGTCAAAAGCCTCTGCTCTCTCCACGGCCTGAAGATTACTCCCGCCTGGGAGAGCGCCAGTAACGAGGCCATCATTGAAGCCCTCAAAAAAAACCTGGGGATCACAATCCTCCCCAGGCTTGTCGTCCAGAAAGATTTATTAAGCGGCGCCCTCAAAGAGGTCGGCCTCAAAAACATCAATCTGGAACGCATCTTTTCAATTCTTTACCATAAAAACAAATATCTGCCGGAAGTGGCGCGTGAATTCATTGCCTTCTGCTCCGTTACCGCAGAGGAACTCTGCCGTGACGACGCCGTGACGAAACTTCCGCCCTGTTAAAAACTTCCCGGCCGCTTACTGCTGCTCTTTGCTGTTTCCCGCCGCAGCCCCGGCTGTGCTCTCCTTTTTGAACTTCGGGCTGGCGATAAACAGAATCACGCCTGCCGCAAAGATGAAAATGGAGATAAACTGGGAGGTGGAGAACGTGCCCACCGAACCGCGTATCAGGTCTCCCCTGAAATATTCGAGAACAAAACGTCCCGCGCTGTAGCAAATCAGATACAGAGCCGATACCTGCCCCGGCGCTTTCGCCCGCTTTGCAAACAGAAGCAGGATAATGCAGTGTACGAAATTAAGTCCGCTGGAAATCAACTGGGTCGGCAGAAGCGGCACCCCGTTGGGTGCAAAGGCCGAATTCGTAAACACGATGGAAATCGGGCTGTCCACCTGGATACCATAGCAGCATCCGGCAAGATAACATCCAATTCTTCCCAGTCCCTGCGCCAGTGCAACCGCCGGCATAACCAGGTCAAAATACCGGAAAAATGAAATCTTGTAAACGCGTGAAAACAGGAAGCCTCCAAAAATTCCTCCGATAATTCCTCCGTAAACCACAAAACCATCCCCAAAATCCAGAAGCAGCTTTGGGTTTTTAACGATATCGTCAAATATTGTGATGTAATACAGCAGCTTTGCACTGATAAGCCCGGACACAATTACCCACAGAGCCAGGGAAATAATCTTTTCACTGTCAAGCCCCTGTTTCTGCGCCCTGTGTTCCGTCATAAAATAAGCAGCCACAAAGCCCAGCCCTATCATGAGGCCGTATCCGTGTATCGTGACGCCGCCGATTGTAAGCAAGTCGTTATGCATATTGTCCTCCGTTCGTGTATTGATGCGGTATTGTCCGCATTCCGGCCATGTAAAAACACCGGTAATACAGGTGTGTAATTCTTGCATCGGACATTAGTATAACTTTTTTTCAGGGTTACCGCAACGGATATGTAGTTTTTTTCAGAGAAATTTAATAAAAAAGGGGGAAAAGGGGACTGTCTTGTATATCTCTCCTATTTTTCAGGGTCCGGCAGCTCATAGCTGACTTCTACGTTTACCTTGCCGCTGCCATACCTTACCTTGCCAAAGATAAATGCAAACGCCACCACCGCCAGATTCGCCAGCAGCAACGGTAACGGCAGCTCGATCGACGACATGAACCCGGAGAAGATGATTACGGCCAAATCTAGGAGGCCGATTGCTTTTAAGGCTGCATCACTGACGTAAAAATCCGACTTTTTCCAGGCTTCGGGCATTACTTTGGGTAATCTCAACAGGCTCAGTACAATCATAAATTTTGTAATGGAACCGACCGTAATGGTTATATCGCTGATCACTCCGATGTCAAAATCCAATACAATCGGCACAAATCCGATAATATAGTAGATACCTAATAAAATGATGGGCGTTCTAAATTTAGGGTGCAGTCTTGCAAGTGATAACGGGTACCAGCCGTCGTTGCATGCCTGCATTAACGGTTTGGTACAGGCTGCGATAGAGCTGTTTAATGTCGTGATCAGCGCCATCCATGCACCTCCGATGACAAAGAGATAGTAAAGGGGTCTGGACAGGATCGTTCCTGCCACGAGTGTGAGCGGCTGGTTTGCAACCTGTTCGACCGGAAGGACACCTGCAGCCACAACACCCAGTAAGCCGTAAAAAACAGCAATGCCTAATGTTGACAGCAGCATGACCCTTGGAATATCCTTTGTCGGGTTTTTGGCTTCCGCGCTCATTGAGGTTACCCCTTGAGCGCCGTCGCATGTGTAACTCATCAGAATAGCCGCTCTCCACAGTCCGCGGACTCCTCCCGTCATCCAGCTGCTTTTCTCAAAGTAATCCGGCTCCAGGCGGGTAAGCCCGATTACCGTAAATATCGTCAGAGATATGATTAACAGTGCTACCGCCAGGGTTTGAAATTTTGCAAAGGCGTTGACGCCAAAGACATTGATTACAAACAGCAGGGTCAATATGCCGAGCGCTATGGCTTTTCTTGTGAACCAGGGGAGAAACGGCATTGCATAATCGGCAAATGAAAGGGCATACATGGACAGTGTGACACTGGTAAGCAGGGAAATCATGGAATAGGTTCCCGTCCATCTTGCCCCGAGCAATGTCCCGACCATTGAATAATCGCCGCCTCTGAACCTTGCAACTGAATTAAGAAAGATCTGGGGTGACCTTGCTAATAACGTGATGAAACCGCCTATAATAAAAGCGACAAATATAGAACGGCCTGTGCGGGCTATGCCGATTCCCGTCAGGGACATGATGCCTGAACCTATGATGGAGCCGGTAGCGATTGCCATTAAATCCCAAAAACCTAAAACCCGTTTCAAATCTTTCGT
Source organism: uncultured Clostridium sp. (assembly GCF_900547735.1). Classification (GTDB taxonomy): domain Bacteria; phylum Bacillota; class Clostridia; order Lachnospirales; family Lachnospiraceae; genus Otoolea. The sequence goes on from NZ_URHZ01000047.1 coordinate 29,259, forward strand.
GGATGTCAATTTTTCCGACATGACTTACTCCTTTCCTTAAACGCACCAGAGAACTGGATATGCGAAATTCCGATTTTTTTATTCTTTATAATTTTTCTTGAACTCGGCTTTGATTTTATTCAGTTCCACCGGATTTGTTCCGATTCGGAATCCGGTAAGCGCCATAAGCTTGCCTGCCAGGATACTCTGGTCGACAGGAAAGTCATTTCCCGTTATCGCGGCTGTTTCGTCTGCATGGCCAACGGGCGCCGGCTCATCCTCTTTCACGATGGGGAATGTAATTTCCACGCTTGGTATCTTATAAGCCACGCACCCTAAGTCGGATGACGCTTTCGGCAAAGCGCCGAATGAGAATCTGGATTCATCAATTCCAAGGTCCGGAGCATATTGTGCCGCCAGCCGGTATAAAAAGGGAACCGGCGTGGCACAGTACCACGGCGCATCCCACTGATAAACCGCGGTCGTATCCGTCATCAGTTCGGCGCCCTTGATAACGTTATCAACTCTTTTCATAAGTGCATTCAGCTCTGCGGAATCATTCGTCCTGAGTTCCACATTCAGGGTCGCAAGATCCGGAACAGAATTAGCGGCAGTCCCGCCTTTGGATATAATATAATGGATTCTGTTTGTTTCCGGCATATGTTCCCTTAAGAACTCCAGCCCCACGGTTGTAAGAATCACCGCATCTAAGGCGCTTCTTCCCTTTTCCGGCGATGAAGAGGCGTGGGAGGACCGGCCTTTAAAGGTGAGCCAGTTATCATGAGTAGGCCATACAATGGCTTTTCCCGTCACCTCAGATCCCCAATCCGAGCCATAATGGCTGGCAAGCATAATATCCACCTCATCCATATACCCGCCCTCCAGAATATAATGCTTGGAGCCTTCCAGCTCTTCCGCAGGAGTTCCATATACGACAACCGTTCCCGTTGACTGAAATACCTCTTTTAACCCCAATGCCGCGGCAAATCCTGCGGAAGCAATCAGATTGTGGCCGCAGGCATGCCCATTTGGCAAAGCGTCATATTCCAGTATGATCCCAATCGTCGGGCCGCCTTCTTTTCCTTTCAATATGGCTTTAAATGCGGTCGGCATCTCGATTTCCCGGTCAAACTTGGGATGTCTCCCCAACAGCCCTCTTTGCACCTCAAACCCTTCCTTTTCCAGTTCATCCATCAACAGAGCGGAAGAATGAAACTCTTCCCAGCCTACCTCTTTAAATTCCCATATTTTCTTGCCGATACGGTGAATCCTTTCTCTGTTGCGGTCGATGGCCTCCAGCATTTGTTTTTCTTCAAGATTCATTTTTACCCTGCCCTCCATTTATTAATTGTGATATTGTTCCTCAGCCACCGCATTTCAGTGACTTAGCTTCCATTATAATTTTGTGCCGTTAAAAAAGCGTTAATAGAAACGGCATTTTGAAAAACATCACAAAAAAGGCTACAGATTTCCGAAAAAATCTGTAACCTATAAGTCTTCCCTGTTATCCCTGTTTATTATCCTGAGAGTTCCGCAGCATATCCGCCCGTTTTACATCCCCGCTACATTCATAATGGCGTATTGTAAACGGAAGCAGCTCCGGCCATCTTTCCCCATCCCTTTGACTTTCATAGGATTCGGCAACGGCATGATGCCATAGTCGTCTTTTTCCCAAAGAAAGGTGCTGATATACATAGTCTCTATAAAACCGGTGCCTGAATTTGTAAACGATATAGCCATCTTTCGTCTTTTCCATTACAAAGCGTGTCATTAAAAGCTGTTCCAGCACTTCGATCAGCTCCATCCGCTCTATTTCCACCAATAATTCCAGTTCTTCCAGCTCCGCGTACTCCACATAGATGGACAGGGCATCCAATACCTTTCTCTGCTGCTTTGTAAGTTCATCAAGCCATAGCTGAATCAGCCTGTCTATCCTTGGCAGCGGTCTGTCATCCTTCCATCCCTCCTGACGGATCAGATTCAGTGTATCCATCAGCACCAGAGGGTTTCCTTCCGTACGCAGGAAAATCTCATGGGCACTGATTCCGGCCTCTCTGCATCCCTGCAACGACCCCTTCATAATTTCCTCCGTTTCCTCCTCCGTGAAGCACGAAAGGGGGAGGGCTGTAATGATATCCCGCTCACTCAGCGCCACGAGAAGCCCACGGATATCCTGCTCTCCATCGATACGGTAAGTTGCTATCATGTATACCTGGCGGTTGCCCAGTTCTATCATGATTCGCTGAAGAAGCCGCTGACTGGCTGCGTCCATCCACTGAAGACTGTCAAAGTATAGAATAATTTTCCACTGTTCGGCCAGTTCCTTTAACAGATTAAGGACCTCGTTCTCCAGCGCTGTATAACTCAAATACTCCCGTTCTCCGACGCGGACCGCCTCGGGATTCTCCGCCGCCATACCTGCCAGTACGGGATGAATCAGCCTGGCGCTGTTCCCGGACAAATGAATTTTCCCTTCGTTGTGAAGGTTTTCAAGCTGTTTAAAAAGATCCCTCCATGATTTCAGAGGAAAATCAGCTTCCGCGCTGTAACAATGTGATACAAGCTCCAAGATCCCCGCCTCGCGGTTCATCTCATAAATCTGCTGCATCAGCGCGGTCTTTCCGACTCCCACCTCGCCTTCAATCACAACCGACGCGGTTGGTTCATGGTTCAGAAACCAGAAAATCCGTTCGTCAATATACTGAAGTTCCTTCAGCCGACCGAAAAAATACTCCCTGTGATCCGGCTTCCGTTTCAGTGATACTTCTTTGCGGTGGAACAGCGTCCTGAACAGTAATTCCACCTCATGCGAAGGTTCTTCCTCCAAATCCTTCCGAAGACACTTTGCATATTCATGATACAGTTGGATTCCCAAATCATATTTCTCCGCCTGCATATAACATTTCATTCCGGTCAGAACCATTTCCTCATCCCATGGTTTCCAATACTTCCATGTGTCAATCAGGCGGCACAGACGCGGTACCTCACGGCAGAGCGAAGATTCTTTAAGCTGTGTCTTTATATAGTCAAGACACCTGGAAAGCTGAAGATGCCTCTTATTCTCTACCCAGTTTTCAAACTCCGGGCAGTCTTTCAGATAGAAGAAATCCAAAAACTTCTCCTGATAAAAAGCAAACTCCGCATCGGATGCATCCCATTCCGTCCGGATTCCGGCTTTGGGATTCAGCTCCAGGGTATTTTTCCCCTGCTGAACAATGACCTCACTGCCAAGACAGCGCCTTATTTGAAAAAGAGCCTGCCTCAAATTCTTCCGCCCGGAAGCTTCGTCACCGGCTCCCCAGAAAACAGAGATCAATTCATCACGGTTGACCTTTTTCTCCACACAGAGATAATAGAAAATTCCTTCTGCTTTACGATAAGGAAAATGAACGGCATCCCCCTCATAAAAAACCCCCGGCACTCCGAGAAGTGTCACCTGATATCCAGACACAGCGGCTCCTCCCCTAATATATCAAATAATATAACTTAAAACCCAGCGGCTCCTCAGCATTTTCTTATTAACGCATCTTCATTGCCAGCCTGCCATTGTCTCCCACATATCCGCCCCAGCCGGGGTCCGGGGTTATGGGCCCCTCCGCGTCTTCAGTCCCGCCGGTAAACTTCCCGGGGAATACGGAGAAAAACTTTCCGCAGGGGACCTTGGAGCCCGTCGGTGCTTAGCGAGGTCCCTTCGAGCTTAGCATCCGTTGTGCGCTCCACAAGCGAAAGCGAGTCCCCGTAGGAATTTTTTTCTCCGGATTCCCACCCGCGACTACTACCCTCGGGACTGAAGACTAACCCCCTCACTTTTCCACCATCCCAAACAGTTTCGGCATCTCCTCCCTCTCAAACTCCTGGATGGAAATCGCCTTTTTATTCGGATTGGCAAACACAAATGTCTTATTCACATTCTCCACGTAATTCTGTATCTTATCATTGGTGGCGCTTATGATGGCCTGAAAGCCCAGGTCACGGATTAACTGGATACAGCTGGCCACTTTTTCCGCATCCATTTTTGAAAATGCCTCGTCCAGCACCACGAGACGGATCGTCGGATTTCTTCTGAGTTTCGGAGAAATGCCGATGCGGTAGGCCTGGGCAAAGCTTGCAAGGAGCGCTACATACAGCGGGTTCTGCCCCTCTCCGCCCGAGTTTTTCCGTATCATCTTACTGAGCTGCAGCTTCATGACGCCGTCGTCGTTTCTGATGATCTGCTGCATATCAAAGGAGAGGTAGGTGCGGTAATCCGCATATTTATCCATGTTTCTTCTGGCTTCCTCCATCTCCTCGGCCGACGCGTTTTCCGGCGGGATGAAGATGCTTATCAGTTCGTTAATCTGTTCTCCATACTGGTTTTCATGCTCCATTGTAAAGAAGTTGAGCTGGTTTTCAAAGGACTGGCTGAGCTTCGAGGGATTGATCTCCAGAGCTTCATCCATAAACATATCGTAGAAACGGCCGTCCGCCCCCTTGTTTTTCCCAATGACAAACTGATATTTGTCCTTTCCAAAGTTCAGGCTGCTGATAATCCGGTTGAGTTCGTCCTTGCGGCCGATGGCCTCGCCGATGGCGCTGCGGATTTTATACATAAAATCGTCTTTGAAACGCTCCACCGCCGTCTTTGCCTGCTCCGCGGCCGCCTCCCTGTAATGTTCCAGATTGTCACAGCCGAGTGTGACAAGCAGCTTTTCATACGCCTCATTATTTCTCACGCTGGGTGAAAAATTCCTGTTTGGATACCGTTTCAGGTAAGCGAGACGCTCAGACAGCAGAATATCAAACGCCTGATCCCTGGCTTCCGCTGCCGAACCGGCCTGTCCCTTGAAATAATCCCTTAGCTTGTCGTAATTCGGGTTGTCACGTTTGGAGAGGAGCTCGCGAAGCTGCTCTTCCAGTGTCTTTTCTTCTTTGAAATTGCGCTCCCTGTCGGAAAGTTCTCCCTGTTTCCAGACGGCCTCTTTCTTTAACCGTGTCAATTCCTCCTGGCTCCGGTTCGTCTGCCGGTCGATCTCACGCAATTCTTCTTCCTTACCGGATCTCAGGGCCTCAACAGCCTCTCTTTCCTTCTCCCACTCGTCAATGTTCTGCTCCTTCATTTTCCGGAGCTTTTCTTTAAGCTGGTTTTGCTCTCTTGTCTTTATCTTTAGCTGCCTGATGTCTTCAAGCCATTCCAGGTAAGTGTCCGCACTGCTCTCCATCTTTTCAAGCTCCAGGATGCGGCTGCATTCCTTCTGCAGTTCTTCCTGCGGCGTTCTCTCCGTGCGGCAGAGCGTGATCTCCTCCTCCAGCAGCCTGATTCTCTTTTTCACGCTGGCTTTTCCAATATAGGCGAATTTTGTATAGTGGTCTGGATTTACAAACTGCAGGCGTAAATTGTGGTAAAGCATGCAGTCGGGCGTGATTCCAGTCCTGTTTTTACGCAGTTCCTCTATGGTGCGGCATTTAATAACCTTTCCGAGAAGCATGTCGATGTATGGCCTTAAATAATCCTCCCTGACGAGAACTTCCTCCGACAGGGCGTTTTCAAAGACATGAGGTGTGATTTCCGCCGCTTTCTCCGTATCGAGGACCGCTACGTTCCAGTATTCTTTTCGGTCCAGTTCCCCGTATATTTCCATTGCCGTTTTCGCATAGGCGGGCGGCACGACAAGAGACAGCTTGTTTCCGGCCAGATAGCCCTCCACGGCATTTCTCCACTCGTCGCTTTTAACGTCCAGAAGATCGGAAAGGACATAAACTTCCACCTGTTTTTTCCGTTCCTCAAATAACCTCTTTTTAATGTAGGAACGGGCATTTTCCAGGTATTTGGGGTATGCTTTTCCTCCGGCCCGGAGCTTCTCCAGCTCTTCCCCGGCCTGTTTTTCCCTCTTTACCAGTTCGCGGATAGCGGATCCGGCCTCCTGCTTCTGCCTGGCAACGTCTTCCCTCGTCTCTTCCACAGAACTTTTCAGCCGTTCAAGAACGGCCCTGTCAATGGAGCGGGCCTCGAATTCCTCTATATCCCAGATGGTCTGGTTGGATGTGACATCCTCATCCACCCAGGCCTTTAACCCGGCGGCCGTCCTCTGCCACCTGTCCTCACTTTTCATAAGACGCTCCAGGAGTTCGTTCATCCCCTTAAGCTTCTCCTTCAGTTCATCATAACCGGTGGAAGAAATCTGGCGGAGGAGTTCATCGCTCTTTGCCTTAAGCGCCGCAATCTGGCTTTTTACCTGCTGCCCCGTCTCCTCCTGTTTTCGCAGATCAAATGCAGTCTGTTCCATCCGGTCCGACAGTCCGGCCACCTGGATGCGCAGATCCAGAATCTCCATCTTATCCATGTAATAGGTGTTTTTCCGGATCAGTTCTTCCTGTGCCTCCACCGCCCTGTATTTCTCAGAAAGGGCCTTCAGCTCCTCAATTTCCCGGCAGGTATCCTCTATCTTTTTTCTCATTCTGCCGTACTGCATGACGCTCTCCTGCATATCCTCAATGTGGATATCCTGCTCCATGCAGATATATTCCTTTACAAAATCCTCCAGCTTGATATTCATCCTGAAGGGAATCGCCCGTTTGAAAAGCAGGGGGAATTTTTCCTGGTCGAGGCCTCCCAGATACACATCATAGAGTATCCGGCGGAACCTCTCGTTGTGGGAGGTATAAAAGCACTCTTCTTTGCCGTAGGAACTGTTAAGTCTCTCCTCCACCTCGGCGATGGTCATGGCCCGTTCGCCCGTCCGGTAACCGTCTTCCCACAGCGGCCCCTTATGCCAGAAAAATTTTCTTGAAATCTCATTCGTGGATGTCTCCACGTCAAATACGATACCAACACACTGGCAGTCCTGTGTGTCCGTCCTCTTCAGTTCCAGGACTATGGTCGTAGAGAAATTCCGGTTTCTTAAATAGGCAAACTCATTATTTTCTCCGATATTCACCATGCCTCTGAGGTATTCAATCAGGCTCCGGTCCGAATCATCCGCGGCGGCCTTGTTGAAAAATCCCCTTCCGTCCGTATTGGCGTACAGCACAATCTGCATTGCATCGATTACGGTGGATTTACCGCTCCCGGAATGACCGGTAAAAAAATTGATCTCCTCGCTGAAAGAGAGGGTTTTCCTGCTGATATAATGCCAGTTATTCAGGCAAATGCGGGAAAGCGCCACAAAACGGTCCGCGTCATTCCTCGTCTGCTGTGTCATCCTGCTCCTCCTCTTGCGTACTGTCTGTCCATCCCGGTTCCGAACCGGACTCCTCCGTCCACGATACCGTTTCCGCCTCTATTTCCGATTCTGGTTCTGAGCTCGGTTCTGAGCCCGGTTCCTCTTCCATAAATGATTCCAGAAGTTCCCTGACATCGTCCCCCATCAGCACCACATTGATGCAGGGGTAAACGATCAGCCTGCTGCTTCCCTTTAAATCATCTAAAAGCTCGAGAGGCTCTATAATCTGGTATTTTTTAAGCAGGGTTACGGCTCTTTTAATATCGGTTGGGGAAGGCTGCTTTTTAAAAAGGCGGTAGCTCCCCAGTTTCTCATGCATCTCTCCCAGCGTCGTGTAGACATTTACGCTGGTGGACACGCTCTCCATCTGTTCGTCGTAAATCAGTTTCAGAATCAGCAGGTACAGGGTGGCAAGCCTCGGCAGCTTATCTCCCACCAGCGTTTCTCCCTGGATATAGATCACGCCGAGCTGGCTGTTTTCACAGACAGAGATGCCGCTGATTGAAAAATAGAGCCGTATGAATTCCAGATGCTTGTTGCAGAGCCTGAAATCACGGTTATACTGGAACCGTCCCGTCCGCCTGTCGTATTTGCGTTCCAGGATAAAGGTCTGGCGGAGCAGAAGACGGATGGAGTCCGTGACCTCCTTCTGCTCTTCCCCCATCAGACCGTCAAAATACGGAATTTCTGTCATTTGTCCCTCCTTACAAATACCAGCTTCGGATAGCGGTATCTGCCGTTGTCTATCAGTTCGGCCTCTTCCTCCTCCACATGGTACAGACTTTTCTGTCTGGTGGAGTAATCATAGGCCAGGATCAGTTTCTCAAATTCTTCATCATTTGTAACCGTCTTCTCTCCCACTTCCATCTTTCCCGAGACGGCGCGCTGTGTGATAAAGTTCTCTATCTCGGCGCGGCTGTAACGGCTCTTTACACGGTTCAAGTTGAGTATTTCCTCCGTCGTCAGCTCTTTTTCTTCCTCGTCCGGCTCCAGGTTCTTTGCAAAATCCGCCTTCACCCTTCTCCGTTTATAGAGCGAGCCCTCCGACAGGATATTCATCTGGGACAGATTCATCCTGCTGCCGATTTGAACCAGTTTTTCTTCCTGTCCGCCGTCGTCCGACAGATGGTTGAGCAGGCGGATAATCAGGCCCTTTGTATTGTCCTCCTGGTTCAATAGGTAGTTTAACCTCGTCACGGTGGCTCTCACATATCTGGAATGCTCCTTATCCATATTGGAAATCCTGCGCTCGATGTCATCGAAACCTCTCTCAATCTGGCTCAGTATCTCCTGGATTTCGGTGAGCTTTTCTTCATCCACTGCGCCGTCGTCCGATACCGCCCCTCCGCCCTTTCGCACAAGGTTTTCAAGCCAGCGGCCGTCCTCCCTCATCTCTGCAATCCAGAACTTGATGTCGTTTTTATACAGATAAAAGTTGTCCGATGTCTTAAGAATGTGGTATTTCTTCCTGACGATCTCCTCCACATAGCCCTCCAGGTGATCTTTTAACAGGTTTCCATAGGTCTTCTGCTCCAGGAGGCCTGCAAAAAATTTATCCATGTTATGCAGCATGTCCTGAAGCGTCTTATTGAGCCTTTTCGTGTTGATAAGCGCAGTATTTAACAGGCTTAAGCCCGCTCTCTTATCATTCTTAAGGGAAAACAGAATTGCATAGATATTCTGAATATAGATCTGAGTTTCGTCTTCCTCATCGTTCAAAAGCTTTCCGAATGCATCCAGCATGACGGCCGCGTAATCGGGGATTACAATATTGGCCGTCATGGACGCATAATCGTCTACTTTCCTGAGCCAGCCTGCACGGAGCAGCCAGTTAAGGACTCTGGTCGCCGGCGGTTCCAGCGTATCCAGATCGTCCTCCATCTCATCCTGCCAAATCACATACTTTTTGCGGGCAAAGTGTTCACCCAGAATCCGTATGCAGGCCTCCCTGCTCAGAAAATAGTTGCTGTATTCGTATTCTTCGCTTATTTTCAGCAATGCCTCTATGTAGATGGGCCGGTTGACGGAGCGGAATAGGCCCCAAAACCGGTCCGGTATTTCATTCATCAGTTTCATCTTCCGCCTCCGCTGTCTTTCGCCATCACACCTCGTTATTATACCGCATTATAGTGCCGCGTTATTGTACCGAGTTATCATGCCGCGGTATAATGCCGTGTTTACCCTGCCTTAATTCTCCAGGGATTTAAGCGCCGCAAGGAGCACCGAGAGATCGAGCGGTTTCACAAGATATCCGTTCATTCCCGCTTCCATGGCCTGGCACCTGTCTTCCTCGAACGCGTTGGCCGTCATAGCCAGAATCGGAACGGTCGCCGCATCTCTTCTATCCATGGAACGGATGGCTCTCGTAGCCTCTAACCCGTTCATTACAGGCATTCTAATATCCATCAGCACCGCGAAAAAGCTGTTTTCCGGCGACGCCTTAAATGTCTCCACCGCGTTTTGTCCGTCTGCCGCCGTCACGATGCAGAGACCGTGCATTTCCAGAAGCGATTTTGCAATCTCCAGGTTCAGTTCATTATCTTCCACCAGGAGAATCTTCTTTCCAAGGAATTCACTCTCCACGGCCTGTTTGCTCAGGCCGGCACTGCGGCCCGCCCGAAACTTTGTAAATGTTTCGTACACCGATGCCCGAAACAGCGGTTTAGAGATAAAGTAATCCGCTCCCGCCGCCCTGGCTTCCGCCTCAATGCTGCTCCAGTCATAGGCGGAAATGATAATGATCATCGTGTTCGGCCCCGTAAGTTCCCTGATGCGGCTGACCGTCTCAATGCCGTCCATCTCCGGCATTCTCCAGTCGATCATCGCCACGTCAAACATCCACCCTGCCACCAGGGCTTTTTCCACTTCCTCCACCGCTTTGATCCCGGAATTTACAAACACGGTACCCGCGCCGATTCCATCCAGAATCGCTGCCGCCTGCTCGCCTATGTATTCGTCGTCATCCGCAATCAGGACCTTCATTTCCTTTAACAGTTCCCTTGTCTTGCGTTCTTTTTCCCTTTCCTCATCATCATGAAGAAGGCCGAAGGGAAGTCTGACCGTAAAACGGCTTCCCTCATTCTTCCTGCTCTCTGCCTTAATGTCTCCGCCCATCAGGTTGACAAGGTTATACACGATCGACAGGCCAAGACCGCTGCCAATCTTGTTTCTCGCACTGTCCGCCGTTTCCTGTTCAAAAGGCTGGTAAAGCTTCTCCAGAAACTCCGCAGACATGCCGATTCCCGTATCGCTGACGGAGATTTTGAGTATGGCAAAACCATTGACGCGTTTTTCTTCTTCTATCTCTATCCGGATTTTCCCGCCGGCCATTGTAAATTTCACTGCATTGGACAGCAGATTCATCAAGATCTGTTTAAGCCGCAGGGAATCGCCGATATAGTAGCGTTCCAGCGGATCCTTGTGGTGAATCTCATAGTCAATTCCGCGCTCCAGGGACTGCGGGAAAATGATAGAGTTGATCTCGGCTATCATTTCAATGAAATCAAAGGTTTCACTGGACAGCGTCATCTTCCCCGTCTCGATCTTGGACATATCGAGAATATCGTTGAGCAGCGACAAGAGGTATCTGGATGAGGTGTCAATCTTATCAAAGCAGTCCTTCACTCGGATCGGATCCTCAATTTTCAGTTTGCCGATAGTGCTCATTCCAATGATCGCATTCATCGGCGTCCTGATATCATGGCTCATTCTGGACAGGAAGTCGGACTTGGCATTATTGGCCGCCTTTGCCGCCGCCAGGGCGTCCCTCAAAAGCTGTTCCTGTTTCGCCGTCTCCGCCCTCTGGGCATCCAGCAGTTTAATCATCCTGATGGCAATCATATCCCCGCTCACGGAATTTTCCACGAAAATCAGATGCGAAGAAATCCAGTGATACTGTTCGTCGGAGCCCATCTGGCGATACTCCAGGTATACCTCCTTCTCGCCGTCCGAAAACTTCTGAATCATATTTTCCCTGGAAAACGTCCTTAGATAGTCTTCCCTGTATGCGGGATAAGTCCGGCTGCTGCTCTCCAAAAGCATCTCATCATAGCTGCCGCACCGGTTGATCGTGTATGCATTCTGTTCTTCCACAAAGCAGTCATAGTAATCTCTGGTCAGGTTTACCCTCATAATCAACGGATATGCCGTACAGATAGCGGCGCGCAGCGACTGGTTCTCGATCAGCCTCTGCTTTTCCGCTTCCAGTTCAATCCGTTTAGTCTCGGTGATATCGGTAAATACCGCCTGGATTACCTCCTCGCCGTCCGCATTGACAATCCGGCCCATCGTGACATTGACCCAGACCTGTTCCCCATTCTGTTTTCGGCTCTCTCTCGTGTAAGCCGCCACATCCCCCCACAGGGTCAGGGACTCCGCCGTCTTCATGACCCAGTCCATATCTTTGCCCAGCACCATCTGGAACGGTGTTTCAATATGGTTTCTGTACTCCTCCTCCGAGGCATAGCCGTAAAATTCCCAAGCCGTCCTGTTTACGCTGACAAGCCGGTGAGAGGGGTCCGTCGTAAACTGAAGAATTCCGCAGGGAACCGTATTGTAAAGCTGGGTGAGAAATCTCGCCGTCCGCTCAACCTCTCTGGACGCCTTCTCGATTTTCAGCTCATTCTGCTTCTTTTCCGTTATATCGGTGATAAAACTGTAGAGGACATCATCGCCCTGGTCAAATACCTTTTTCCCGAGATCGGCAACCCAGATGACGCTCCCGTCTTTTCTGATAATACGGTATTCCGTGTAATAAGAGTCTCCCCGGTTAAGATCTTCGCCGATTTCCGTTCTTACTGCGGCAAAATCTTCGGGCAGAATAAAGTTCTTACAGCAGTTGTCCGTTGCATCGGCATATTCCGTCTGACTGCCGTAGCCCAGCATCTGGCAGAGGCTTGGGCTTACCCAACGAGTGGAGAACCTGTCGTCGTTCAAACAAACCTGCATTCCTCCGGGAAGCTGTTCAAGCATCAGTTCTATCTGGCGATCCCTCTGGTTTAATATCTCCTGAAGCTGCTCGTAGGACTCCTTTGCAGCCGCCACCGGAAAGAGCTCATCGTCCTTCACATCGCCATAGGAAGCCGAGTGGTGAAGGTGCACAAGCCAGAGTTTTCCATTCTCCCTGCGGTAGATGAAAGTCGCTCTCTGGTGGAGCTTCATATACATCCTGGTTCCCTCCACCGACTCCACCCATCCCGCGCTTTCACAGAAATAACAGTTCTCAGCCAATTCCCGCACGATAAATGTCTCATCATACATCTCACATGGAATCATATCGCCTTTTCCGGCACGGAAGGCCTCCGCCACTGCTTCACGTCCCTCCGCCTTCATCTTCTCGCCTGCCCCGATCCACACAATGTCCGGCGCAAATTTAGATATCAGAAATTCCATATCAGATTCACAAAAATATTTATGCAGTATCTCTTTTGTCAAATCCCTTATTTCTTTCAGGATTTCATCTTTCATTTAACTCCCCTTCTCCTGGAACGGTGGCCTGTTCGCTCATTTTTATCCAATATAAGATTATATCAGAATTAGAGACTCAGGTAAAGGCAAAGACGGGGATTTCATTGAGAAATGAGAACGCAGCCGGGACGGCCTGGGGGCGGAATGGGGAGGGGAGGTTATGAGTCTTCAGTCCCGGTTTACAGGGTGTCGCGGGTGGGGAATCCGGGAGAAAAAATTCCTGCGGGGACCCGCTCCCGCTT
>NZ_URHZ01000048.1 GCF_900547735.1 uncultured Clostridium sp.
GGAAAGTTTTCTCCTTCCTTCCCCGGGCAGGTTGTCGACGGGACTGAAGACTCAGCGAAGGTGTTGCCCCGTCCGTCATCTTCAGAGGCTGATTGTCTCTTTCGTCAAGTGAGGAGATGGTGTTATCGCAGCCACGACGCTGCTGTGGAACTTTTACAATCCAACTAAGTTCAAACAGAAGACAATTTACCGTTATCCGAGCAAACGTAGTGGTTGCGACAATACCTCACCCACTTGAAGAAGCAGAACAAATCAGCGGCCGCAGGCCGGAGCAGGAATGGCGATTACCTCGGCGTCTTCAGTCCCGGCTATAACCTTCCTGTGGGGGAGGAGGGAGAAAAAGATTTCGGAGGGAACCTGGAGTTCATCGGCACTTACCGAGGTTTTTTCGAGGTTAGTGTCCGTTATGTACTCCAAAGAGCGCGAGCGTTTCCCGCAGGAACTTTTTCTGCCCGGATTCCCCACCTGCTAAAACCTGGCGCCCGGGACTGAAGACTCACAACCTCCCTTTCGCCATTCCACCCCGCCCGTCCCGGCAGCGTTCTCCGTCTCAATTAAAGCGTCTCAATTAAATCCCCCGCCTCATTGCAATACCCCCCAATAACTGCTAAAATAAACATCAGTCAAAAACAATTCGGAACTTTTACGGCAGCATCAGTATTACAAAAGCGGAGAGCGGGAGGAAATATACAGTGAAAACCGTAGTGATTATTTCTCATGGAATGCGGACGGCCAATATCTATGCGGAGCAGATTCTGGCCCTGTTTGACGGTTCGATCAGCGTGGAGCTTTATGCCCTGGAGGAGAATCTTCCCAGGAATATTTCCGCCGATGTGGTCCTGATTTCCACACATGCCATTTATACGTTGATTGAGTCGAGGCTGCGTGACTGCCGACACGTTATTATTGCGGATATCACGCTGAGAAAGAGCGCAATTAACAGGCTGCTTTCTATTCCCGAGGGGACGAAGGCGATGCTTGTCAACACTACGATGGAGATGGCAATCGAGACAATCAATATGATTTACAACTCGGGAATTAATCATATCGAACTCCTGCCCGTTTATCCGGGAATCGAGGTGATACCGCCTCTTACAATGGCAATCACACCCGGGGAAAAGGCATTGGTTCCACCCCGGGTTACAAATATTGTGGATCTGCATGACAGGGTTTTGTCCATGCGCACCATAGCGAACCTGGCGGCGAAGCTGAACCTTACGGCCATGCTGCAGAGCGACTGCGCGAAAGCGTATTTCAGCAGCCTGGCCCAGGGGGATCTGGGGATTGAGCAGCTGCTGGATCAGGTACATGAGCAGGAGAGAAAACTGGATCTCGTCATGCAGGTGTTTGACGGGGGGATCATCACGCTGACGGGCAGCGGCACGGTCTCTTTTGTCAACGCTTCTGCGGAGCATCTTCTGGGGAAAAAATCGCTGGCGGCCATTGGGCAGCAGGTGGAGACGCTTCTTCCGGAACTGAGCGAGCTCAAAATCACGCAGCTTTCCGAACCGATCCGGGACCAGGTGGTGACGGTCCGGGATCAGCTTATGGATGTTTCCATTTATCCGCTGACCGGTTCCTCGGCGGCGGGGGAATATATTCTGATGATAAAAACCCTGAAGGACGTGGAACTTAACCAGTATAAGGTGCGCCGCCAGCTAATTTCCAAGGGACACGTGGCAAAGCATGATTTTACCGATATCAGGACACAGAACCCGAAGATGCAGAAGATCAAGGAAACGGTGGGGCGGATGGCCCGGTCTTCCTCCTCGATTGTGATTTATGGACAGAGCGGAACCGGAAAAGAGCTTTTTGCCCAGTCGATCCACAATGCGTCCTCGCGGAAGGATTATCCTTTTATTGCCATCAACTGCGCCTCCATCCCGGAGAGTCTGCTGGAAAGCGAGCTTTTCGGCTATAGTGAAGGAGCGTTTACCGGGGCTAAAAAAGGCGGCAAGGCCGGATATTTTGAGCTTGCCCATAAGGGGACGCTGTTCCTGGATGAGATTGGTGAGATGGATCTGGCGCTTCAGGCGCGGATTCTGCGTGTCCTGCAGGAAAAGGAGGTGATCCGGGTCGGGGGAGACAACGTCATCAGCATTGATGTCCGGATCATATCCGCCAGCAACAAACGCCTGCTGGATCTGGTAAGGCAGAATAAGTTCCGGGAGGATTTGTATTACCGGCTGAATGTCCTCTCTGTTGAAATACCGCCGCTGCGGGAGAGGAGAGAGGATATTGCGCTGCTGATAGAGGATTTCCGGTCCCGGATGGGAGCGGAATTTACTCTTTCACCAGATGCGCTTGAATACCTGACCGTATATCCGTGGCATGGAAATGTGCGGGAGCTGGGGAATTTTGTCGAACGGCTTTCCTATCTGGGAAAAGAGGTTATTACCCTGGGAGATGCCAGATCCCAACTGGACAGCCGGCCGGAGGAGGCGGAGGGGGCGAAGGAGGATCCTCTGCTGGAACATTTTCTTATCCAGGAGCGGCCGCGTCTTGAACGTCATGCCTCTATTCTGTCACTTTTATATTACAATAAGCAGGCCGGGGTAAAACAGGGAAGGCAGGGAATCAGCCGCAGCCTGGAGGCAAAGGGGACTTCCCTCAGTGAACAGGAAGTGCGGATGTATCTGCAGACGCTGCAGTCGTATGGGCTAGTACGGATTCATACAGGGAGAAGCGGGACGGAGCTTACTGTTTTGGGGCAGCAGGCAAATGACAGGCTACGGGATTTACTTCAATTGAATTGTTAAGAAAAATAGTTATGAAAGATAATTGTGAGAAAGTGGCTGAAAAACTGGTCTTTGAAAAACCAATTTATCAACCACTTTCTTTTTGTACCATTATTCACACCATCATTAAAAACAGGCCATAAGATTATTTTAAATTTATACCCGGGACAATTTTGCTTTATGGAGGGATTCTCTCCGGAAGGGAACAGACGGTTTTTTCTTTGATAATGCGGGGGACGAGGCAATAAATCTGCTTTATTCCACCCGTGTGAAGTGGAGAAACAGTCCGCTTGGAACGGAAGACGTCTTTTGTCAATTACAAAAGTACAAAAATTGGCACGATTCTTGCTGTATAATAGACTAGTTTCGACATGTCCAAACAAAAAAAGAGAGGAGAGGGAAAATGAACATTTTAGAATCAGAACTCAGCAGGGTCGAACGCGCACGCTTTGCCACCCTGCCGACTCCCCTGGAACCACTTAAAAATCTGGAACGGCGGATGGACTATTCCGGCATTTTTATTAAACGTGACGATTTAACCGGCCTGGGACCGGGGGGAAATAAACTTCGGAGTCTGGAATTTATAGCGGGAAAGGCAATGGCCGAAGGCAAGGATACATTGATTGCATCCGGTCCGGTTCAATCCAATCTGTGCACGTTGACGGCGGCGGCCTGTGCGAAGCTGGGGCTGAAATGCATTGTGGTGCACAATGGAGCCGAGCCGGAACATCTTACGGGAAATCTTCTGCTCAACCGCCTGCTGGGGGCCGAATCCCATTTTATAGGGGATGCCTCTGAGGAGGAGCGGACCGCATTTGTGGAGGAGCTTGCCGAGAGGATTTCACCGGAGTACAGCCCGTTTATCATCCGCAACGGCGCTACCACGGGGACGGGGGCGCTGGGATATACGAACGCCATCATTGAGATGGAGCGCCAGTTCCGGGAAAAATCCCTTCAAAAGGGCACGATATTTGCTCCCGGCGGGAATGGGGGAGTTGCATCCGGCCTGATTTACGGCAATGCCCTCTGCGGATTTCCATTTAACATCGTTATTATCAGTGTGGAGGATGGGAAGGAGAGATTGAGCGCCCATATCAACAAAATTATTTCGGAATTGGAGGAAATTCTGGGACTTCCGTTCGGATATAGCCTGGAGGAGGCCTGTATCATCGACGACAGCTACCGGGGAGGCGGCTGGGGAAAGAATACCCCGCAGAGCGGTCAGGCTGTCCTGGATTTTCCCAAAATGGAAGGTATCTTAATTGAGAATGTATATAACAGTAAGGTTTTAGTTGGAATGCAGGATTACATAGAACAGGGGAAAGTCTCCGGCCCGGTATGTTATCTGCATACAGGCGGGCTGGGTTCTCTGTTTGCCCAGTTCTAAACGTGAAAATCGACACTGTTAAAGAAAGGATGAGTTCTTATGAAAGCGATAATAAAACTGTTTCCGGTTGTGGTACTGGCCGGTCTTTTGCTGAATGGCGTGGATATTCTTCTGGCAGCCCCCACCGCAACGGTACTGGCGGGGATTCTGGCATTTGTTCTGGATAAACAGTCATATAAGCAAATTTATAAATCTGCGATTGAAAATGCAAAGAATCTGATTGATATTCTTTTTATCCTTATGATTTCCTTTGCCATGGCCGAGGTGTTTATGGCCAGCGGCGTTGGCGCGTCCATTATTATTGTTGCGATGAAGGTCGGACTGACCGGCGTCACGGTTGCAAGCGCATCCCTGATCGTCACCTCCCTGCTTTCAATTGCAACGGGAACTTCCTGGGGAACATTTGCGGCCTGTGTGCCGGTATTCCTGTGGTTATCCCATATTGTAGGCGGTTCCCCTCTTCTGACGGTTGCCGCTATCGCGGGAGGCTGCTGTTTTGGCGATAATATCGGCCTGATCTCGGATACAACCGTGCTTTCTTCCGGTGTGCATGAGGTTGAAGTAACCGACCGTGTGCGCCACCAGGGAGCATGGTCCATCTCCTGTCTGGTGGTCAGCGTTGTGGTATTCTTTATCGTTTCCCAGGCCATGGGGCTGGGCGGCGCGGTAGGCAATGCAAACGAAGCGATTGACGCAATCCCGAAGGAAGTATGGGAGACACTGATGGTGGAGCGTCCCTCCGCGGTAACCCTGCTGGAACAGGTGCGCAGCGGAGTGCCTCTTTACCTGCTGCTTCCCCTTGTGGCCGTTATTGTTATGGCCGTTAAAGGCATCGGCACGGTCATCTGCCTCGGTTCCGGTATCGGCCTGGCCCTTGTATGCGGCCTGTTTGCCAATACGCTCACTCTTTCATCCTTTGCTAATCTCGTTTATACCGGTTTTTCAGACGCCGGTTCCTGGTCGGTCAGCATGACTTTATGGACTGCGGCATTCGGCGGAATCATGGGAGGCATGAATGCATTTGATCCGATTATCAGGGGAGTTTTAAAAATTGCCCACAGCGTGCGCCAGCTCATGATGTGCAATGCCCTGCTTTCCCTGCTCTGCAATGCGGTGCTGGGCGACTGTACGGGCCAGATTGTAACGATGGGGCCGATTATTAAAAATATGACGGACAATGCGGTCGAGGCAACGCCGGAGCAGATGTACAAACTGCGCCTGCGCAACTCCACCTACTCCGATGCCTTCGGAACCATCGGTTCCCAGCTTATACCGTGGCACGGCTACATGATTTTCTTTACGGGTCTTGCTACAGCGGTTTATCCACTGTATGCATTTACCCCGATGAAAATTATTTCCGCCAATTATCTGAGTATGATATCCGTTGCATCCATGCTGATTCTCACCATCACCAGTCTGGACCGGTTCTTCCCGGGATTTAAGATTCCGAGTGAGCCGGACGTGCGTCTGAGAACGGCGGAAGAGATGGAACAGCGTAAGCAGGCGTCATAAACCGATTTTCAGTAAGAATGTCAATAATAAATAGGGTGTTTTAAATATTACGCCGATGGTGTCGGCCGGTGTGTAAAAAGGGCCGGTCACCGCCGTCCAACCGTAAAGCGCCGCCCGCCTGTGAAACCACATAAGTTTCACAGGCGGGCGGCGCTTTCTTATGGAGTGGCAAAGAAAAATTCGCGAAGCGTGTTTTTCTTTGTCTGAAGTTAACAATATTTTTGGACAAATACGAATTATATAAAAGGAGACTGTTCTGCTTAGTTCAGGCCTTTTATCTTCTCACCGATTTCTTTTAACTGTTCCTCAGAAGGAATATACTGAATCTTCAGAGTGTCAAGGCAGAGGTCAAATCCGCATTTTTTGAGTTCCTCATCAATCTGTGCGTTAGCCTGTCCGCCCCAGCCGTAGGAGCCGAAGGAGAACGCCCTGCGGTTCTTTGGGGAGAGGCCCTTCATGTAGCAGAGGAAAGCCGCCACGGTCGGAAGCATATTGTTGTTGAGGGTCGGTGAACCGACGGCTACATATTTGCAGTCCAGAAGATTTACGATGATGTCCGAGAGGTGGGACTGCTTTAAATCGTAAAGCTTCACCGGAACGCCCTGCTCTGTAAATGCCTCGGCAATCGTCTGTGCCATAGTCTCCGTGGAATGCCACATGCTGTCGAAGACCACAAGCGCCCCGGTCTCCGGTTCGTGGGTGCTCCATTTTTCATAGGCATCCAGAATATCATCCACATGGCTTCTCCAGATGACGCCATGGCTTGGGGCGATCATTTCGGGAGCCAGTTCCTTGACGGTCTTCCAGGCCCCGGCGGCCTGTTTTCCGTAGCACATAATAATATTGGCATAATATTTCTTTGCCTCCTGCATAGTCTCACAGAAGTCGGAATCATCGTCAAAGCGGGTGTTGGTGCAGTAATGCTGTCCGAATGCGTCGTTGGAGAAAAGCAGTTTTTCCTCCGGGCACCAGGTGACCATATTGTCCGGCCAGTGGAGCATTGGGGTAGCGACAAAGGAGAGAGAGCGTTTTCCGAGACTTAAGGTGCTGCCGCTCTTCACGGGCATGTAATTGAGCTGTCCGTAATGGGCGGTCAGTCCCTTCACTCCGCTGGGAGCGCTGGTGACGATTGTGGCGTTCGGGCAGGCCTCCGCCATGGCGGGAAGAGCGCCGGAATGATCCATCTCCACATGGTTTGAGATTATGTAATCAATTTTAGAAGGGTCGATGATACTGCTGATCCGCTCCAGCAGTTCTTTGGAAAACGGCGCCTTTACCGCATCGATCAATGCAACCTTCTCGTCAATAATCAAATAGGCATTGTAGGTTGCGCCCCGGTTCGTCGTGTATCCGTGAAAATTGCGCAGGTGCCAGTCCAGCGCCCCCACCCAGTATATGCCTTCTTTAACCTGAACTGCGTTCATCATTTGCATCCTCCTTGCTGACTTTAAACTGATAATTTTTTTATAAGTTCCGTATCATTACGATTCAAAAGAAGTGTAGTATATTTGAGCCGGAAATGCAAGACTTATAACGTTAAAATTTTATCATGATAAGAACCTGAAGAGAAAAAAATGACTGCTTACCGGTTTTTTCCGCGGAACGTTTTTTATGATTTATCGCTCAGATATTCTTTCAGGTAGGAGGCCAGCGACATAATCAGCGCCAGGTTCGGGTGATTTTTCCGCGCCATCAGGGTGATGGTATAAGGGAAAAGATTACGTTTGAATGGAATGATATCGAGATCCGGAAATTTTGGAAGAAAGACATCTGTAAAATATCCTTTGATCGTGATTCCGGCACAGCGGTCCCGGCTGCAGGTCTCATACATATACAGGGTATCGCTGACCCTCAGGACTTCTTTTGGAAGGCAGTCATGCCCGGTGCAGAATTCCAGAAAACTCTGGTAAGCCAGATCGTTGATGGAAAGTACGAACGATTCATCGCGCAGTTCTTCCAGTTTCACGTACTCATTCTCAAAAGCAGGATGCTCCTTCGGCAGCAGGAGAACGCGGTCCTGCGTCTTAAGTTCATTCTGGTAATACTCTTTTCCCGGCGTATAGTCCGAGATAATCAGAATATCCAGCTCCTTATTATTTAAAAGTTCAATACTGTGCTTGTAAGTATACTCCTCAACGTCATAGGAGACATGGGGATAGTCCTTGAAGAAATCCTTCCACATGGTTTTTGAAATAAAATACCGGCAGCCGGCGCCCAGCCCAATCTTCAGATAGCCGTAATTCTGGCGGATAAATTCATTCATATGTTTTTCCAGCGCCTGCATCTCCCTGAGGGCCGCCTGACAGGAAACATACAGTTCACGTCCGAGGGGAGTGGGGGTGACGCCTTTGTGGTTTCTGTAAAAAAGCTGGGCATTCAGCTCCTGTTCCAGAGTGGCCAGCGCCCGGCTGAGGGCCTGCTGGGAGATGAAAAGAGATTCCGCCGCCTTAAAGAAACTGCCGCATTCATAAACTTTTACAAAATACTCTAACTGTCTTATATTCATGCCATCATTCCCTTCTGTCAAACGGCTGCTTTGTCATCCCGCGATTTCTCTATATTATACAACAGAAAGTTGTAACTGTGTAAAGAAAATACTGTTTTTCACGCAAATATGTTTCTGCTAAAATGAAGTCAAGTAAAGAAACTGTAAATAAAGATAAAAATAAATAATAAACAATTAAAACCCGGGTGAAATATAAAAAAGAAAGAAAAAAGATGATGAAGCGATAAAAACAAAACAGCGGCAATGAGACAATTGCTATGACAGGAGGAAGAGATGAAGATAACGGACATTACCTATGACTGCGTAAACGTACCTTTTCCCGAGGAATTCCATCCAACATGGTATCCGGGAAAAACGGAGAGCGGCCAGGTGATTTTTGTGGTTCGTGTCCACACGGATGAGGGGATTACCGGCTGTGCCTGCATGGAGGCGCCCCACGGCATACTGAAACTGGTATGCGATATGATGGATTATGCCAAAGAAATGGTAGTCGGTGACTCGCCGTTTGATATTGAAAAGATTATGTTCAAGCTCCGCAATGTGGCCAGAGTGGCCACCAGGCCGTGGGCGATTGAAAACGCCTGCTGGGATATTATCGGAAAAGCTGCGGGACTGCCGGTATATAAGCTCTTTGGAGCCTGCCGGGACAGAGTTCCGGTCTATGCGGCCTGGGGAGAGATCCGTTCTAATGAGCAGAGAAAAGAGGATGCAAAACGCCTTGTGGAGGAAGGTTTTAAGGCCGTCAAGGTCCGTTTCACCCATAAGACGGTCAGAGAAGATATTGCAATAGTGGAAGCGGTACGGGAGGCAGTCGGCGATAAGCTGGAAATCATGGTGGACGCCAACCAGGGCACCGCCTGTGAGCGCAACAATAACGGATACCCCTATGTGTGGAGCTATGAAAGGGCCAGGGACACGGCGAGGGAGATGGAGAAACTCGGCTGCGCCTGGCTGGAAGAGCCGCTGTGGCGGTACAATTTCGACGGCCTTGCCAGGCTGAATGAAGAAGTGGACATTCCGATTGCGGGAGGGGAAATCAATATCGGAATTCCGGACTTCAAAATAATGCTGGATAAGGGGTGCTATGAGATACTGCAGCCCAACTGCACAATGAGCACGGGGATCAGTTATATCAGAAAGATTGCTGCGATTGCCGATTCCTACGGAAAGACGGTGAATCCGCACGCATACATACCGGGAACCGGCGTTTTACAGAGTATGCATATGGTCGCCTCGATTCCCAACTTCACATGGCTTGAGTATCCCTATGATCCTCCGACCCTGACGCCGGGGGCGTTCCAGGGAATCCTGAAGGAAAACTATTTCGTGGAGGAGGACGGCTGCATCCCGCTTCCGCAGAAACCGGGATTTGGAATTGAAATCGATGAGGAGCTTGTGAAAAAATACAGCATTTTAAATTAAATTATTTTTCCGGCCGGAAAATAATAAATGAAACAAGAAGTTTTTACTGAAGAGAAGGTTTTCGGTTACTGGGTATGGAGTAAACAGTAACGTTTATCGAGAAAGAACAGGAGGAAGGGTATGAATATTTTACAGCTTATTGTTGTCGTTATGGTCTTGTATCTTGGGGGAATGCTGGCGGTCGGATTTTACGGTAAAAAATATGCCAACTCATTTGAGGATTACCTGACGGCGGCAAAACAGGGAACATTCCTGATGGTCTGCGGTTCCTATATCGGTTCCCATATCGGAAACGGTATCGTGGTGGGCGGCGCGGAGTACGGCGCCATATACGGAATCGGAGGTATCTGGTACGGCGTAGGTTCCGCCCTGGGATACGTTCTCTTTGCCTTTGTTCTGTCAAAGAGGCTTTACCGCACGGAACAGCTCACAATGTCGGATATCCTGAATAAACGGTATGGGGCCAGGATTACCGGTACTATCTTTGCGGTAGTCAATGCGCTGGCGGCCATGAGCATCATGGCAGGTCAGATTATTGCAGGAAGAAACCTGTTTTCCTATTTTGGCATGAACGCAACTCTGGGCGCCGCTGCGGTTTGCCTTATCGTATTTATCTATTCCACTATGTCGGGCCAGTGGGGAGTCCTGATGACGGATATGATTCAGGTAGGCGTAATTTTCTTATGTACCTTAATTGTATTCGGCTGCATGTTGTCACAGGGCGGACTGGGACTGATGAAAGAGGTTCTTCCAAGCTCTTTCTACGAACTGATTCCTTTCGAACTCGACACCTGGGTGATGATGCTGTTCCCGTCCATGCTGTACGGACTGATTTCCAGTGCGTCTTTCCAGAGAAATATGTCCTGTAAAAATGAAAAAACGGCATTCCATTCTGCATTCTGGGGAGCGATGATCCTGCTTCCGTATGTAGTGCTTCCGGTCCTGATCGGTATGTACGGAATCGCTTTATATCCGGACGCAGCGCCGGGAACAATTCTGTTCCATGTGCTGATTGAAGCATTCCCACCGATTGTGGCGGCCCTTATGATTGCAGCTTTAATGGCGGCAGTTATGTCAACGGTTGACTCACAGCTTATTTACGTGACCGGCTCCTTTACAAACGATATATACAAGGCATATTTTGATAAAAATGCAAGTGAGAAGAAGTTGAACCAGATCGCCCACGTCGCCACATTCTTAATCGGCCTTATCGTGCTATATCTGGCTCTCGGGGCAAAAACGATCATTTCCATGCTGTCCGCGGCCTACACCTTCATGTGCGCCGGAACACTGGTCATGTTTATCGGAGGAATCTTCTGGAAGAAGGCAACCAAGGCGGGAGCAATCGCCAGTTCGATAACGGGAATGTTTTTTGTAGTCCTGTACAAATACTGCGGCGTGCATCTTCCGGTATCATCCATTTTCCCGATTCTGCCGTCTCTGATTGCTTATGTGGCAGTGAGCCTTATGACACAGCCGAAGGAAGCTTCCCATTAATGCTTCCAATCAATTGAGCGGAGGAAAAATGAAATTATACCATAAGAAACTGGAGCTGGGGTGTTATCCCACCCCTCTCCAGAGGATGAAAAGAATAGAAAAAGAATTTTCGCTGCCCGTGCCGTTTTACATTAAAAGGGAAGACTTAAGCGGATTGGGGCCCGGAGGCAATAAGGTACGGTGTATGGAGTATCTGCTGGAGGAAGCCGTATCGGAAGGATGCGATACCGTCGTCGCCTCGGGGCCCTATGAATCAAACCTGTGTACAACCGTGGCGGCAGCCTGCGCGGCTCTGTCCCTGGACTGCGCCCTCGTCTATAATTCCTTTCGGCCGGAGGACAGAAGAGGAAACATGGTATTGAATAAAATATTGGATGTGCGTGAGGTCTTCCTGGGATCCTGCAGCGGAATGGAACGGAATGAAAAAGCGGCTCTGCTCTGTGACGGATACAGAGCGGAGGGAAAAAATCCCTTCCTGATAGAAAACGGCGCTTCCACCGGGCTGGGAGTCCTCGGTTATATCGATATGCTCCGTGAGATAAAAGAGGGGCTGGAAAAAGAGGATGGTACGGCGGATAAAACGGCGGGAGAGGCGGCTGAAACGACGGCCGGACCTACGACTGAAACAGTGACAGAAACGGCGGGAGCGGACGGCCGGAAAAAACTGGGCCGCATCTTTGTGCCGGGAGGCAACGGAGGGATAGCGGCAGGCCTGATATGCGGTAATTATCTCGAAAATATGCCGTTTGAGATCACGGTAATCAGTGTGGAGCACAGTAAAGAGATATTAGAGAACCGGATAAAGAAGCTGATTGCGGAAACGGAACAGTATGTCGGCCCGATCGGGTGTGAGCTGGAATCGCTTTGTGAGGTTACAGACCTCTACGCCGGGAACGGCTGGGGCAGCAATACGGAGGAAAGCAGCCGGATGGTAAAACGTTTTCCTCATCTGACCGGTATCTATATTGAAAATATTTATTGCAGCAAAACGGTGGTGGGCGCTGTCACGGAATCTGGAAAAGGGGAGAGCGGTCTGCCTGTAATATATATCCATACCGGCGGATTTGCCTCACTGTTTGCACAGTGCGGCCCAAGTTAGGGAGGAATATGCATGAAAGAAATATTTGAGCGGAGAAGCACAAGAAAATATCAGGACAAACCGGTGGAACGAGAGAAGATAGAAAAAATTCTGCGCGCCGGGATGTGTGCGCCTTCGGCCGGTAATGAGCAGCCGTGGCACTTTCTGGTAGTGGAGGACAGGGAGGATTTAATCAGGCTCTCGGAGCTTCATCCT
This sequence comes from uncultured Clostridium sp., assembly GCF_900547735.1. Lineage (GTDB taxonomy): Bacteria > Bacillota > Clostridia > Lachnospirales > Lachnospiraceae > Otoolea. The sequence goes on from NZ_URHZ01000048.1 coordinate 12,357, forward strand.
CATGCCGCCATGCTTCCGGAAGCCGCATTTGCGGTGATACTGTGCGCGGACCCGTCACTGCAGAAATACAGGTTCGACTTCTGGATCCAGGACTGTTCGGCAGCCGCCGAAAACATGCTTCTGGAGGCGGAACACCTGGGCGTGGGAGCCGTGTGGCTGGGCGTTTATCCAAATGAGGAGAGGATAAAAACCATAAGGCCGGAATTCGGCATCCCGGATGGGATAGAGATTCTCTGCCTGATGTCCTTTGGCTATCCGGAATTTAAGAAGACGGCAAAAGACAGATGGGATGAGAGCCGCGTCCATCTGGGGCGGTGGAACTGTGAGAAGGACATAAACTGAGAGACAGGGGCGGAAGGATAGGAGCAGAAAGACAGAAGCGTAAAAGACAGAAGCGGAAAGACAGGAGCGGAAAGACAGAAGCGGAAAGACAGGAGCAGAAAGACAGGAGCGGAAAGACAGGAGCAGAAAGATAGAAGCAGAAAGAAAAAACTGAAATGCAGAAATAGAAAAATAAAAGCTGAAAAACAGTGGGAGGAAACAGATATTATGAGCCAGACAGACGTACTTTTATATGAAAAACAGGGAAAAATCGGAAGAGTTATTATCAACCGTCCGAAAGCGAGAAATGCATTCAACCAGGAACTGGTGGAGAACCTGGGAGAATTTATTAAAATGGCGGATCAGGATCCGGAGACCAACGTAATTGTTATCAGTGCGGTGGGGGATAAGGCATTCAGCGCGGGTTTTGACATTAAGGAAAGTATTGGCGAGCCGATTGTAGACGTGATTCCAAGAAGAGAGAATACGGCAATGGAATTAAATACATGGCGGGAAGTCTGGAAATGCAAAAAACCCGTGATTGCATCCGTACAGGGATTCTGTATCGGCGGCGGACTTCACCTTGCATTCATGTGCGACCTGGTGATTGCATCCGAGGACGCCAGGTTCGGAGAGCCGGAAGTGGCATTTTCCTATGTTCCAGACATCCTGATTGAGCCGTGGAAACTCCCGATGAATAAGGCGAGACAGCTTTTATATCTTGGTGAATATCTGACCGCGGAAGACCTCCGTGAATGCGGCGTTGTAAATAAGGTGGTACCGTTTGAGAAGCTGGAAGAGGAGACAATGAAGGTTGCCGAGCGACTTGCCGGAATGCCTGCCGATACGATGACCATGTTAAAATACCAGGTCAACAAGACGTATGAGATTCAGGGCATGGTCAATGCCATGGATTTTGCAGCAGAGATTTTCAGCCTGTGCCGCATCAACCAGGCCCAGACGCAGAAAGAATTCAACGAGATTGTGAACAGCCAGGGACTTAAAGCGGCGCTGGAATGGAAAAATAACCGCTCATAAAAAGGACAATGGAGAACGAAAATGTGTCAGACATGGAAAGACCAATATAATGAAAAACTGATAACAGCGGCTCAGGCGGCGGCCATGGTGAGGAGCGGGGACAGCTTTTGCGCTGTGACAAGGGAGCCGAAGACAATCCTCAGGGAACTGGGAAAGAGAAAAGACTTAAAGAATGTGACGTATTTCTGTTCCCAGACCAACTTTCTGGGAGAACTGGAGGGGCTGGGAGATGAGGTGAGGGTTTTCCTCAGTTTCATGGACGGCATGAACCGGGAGTATATTGAGAACGGCTTTGCGGAATTTATCCCCTGCGGTTTTTCGGGATACGGCAAACTGGCAATGAACGCACTAAAATGCAGGATAGCGATGCCCTGTGTTTCAAAGCCCGACGAAAACGGCTATGTTTCCATGGGAAATGCAGCGGACGGTATGCCGGTAATTGCCACCCAGGCGGAGCTTGTTATCGCCGAAATCAACCCGGAACTTCCGTTTGTGCTCGGGGCGAATGTAAAACATATTTCCGAATTTGATTATATTGTGGAGGGAGACGGGTATCCCCTCAATCTCAGGGAGATTGACGATGCCGAGGAAAGCCGCGAAATTTACCGGGCAATCGGTAACGCCCTTTCGGAACTTGTGGAGGATGAGGCCACGATAGAAGTGGGACTGGGACGCCTGAATTCTTCCGCCATGATGTATATGGAGCCAAAAAAAGATCTGGGAGTCCACACGGAAATCTACGGGGATCTGCTGATGGAACTGACGAAAAAGGGAATTATCACCAACAGAAAGAAGACGCTCCATCCGGGAGTCTCCGTCTGCGCCCAGCTCGTAGGTTCCAGGGAGCTGTTTGATTTTGCCGGACACAATCCGGGAATTAACATGAACAGCTGCCAGAATGTTTTAAATCCGGGCCTGATTGCGCAGAACAGGAGAATGACGGCAATTAACAATGCCGTGCAGGTCGATCTTCTGGGACAGGCTAACTCGGAATATCTGAAAGGAAAGCAGTATTCCGGTATGGGCGGAATTGCCGACTTTTCAACGGGCGCAGCGCTTTGCCCGGACGGGAAATCCATCGTCGTGGTGGAGTCCATTACGAAAAACGGTAAGTATTCCAAGATCGTTCCGTTTTTTACCCCGGGAACTCCGGTGTCCCTGACGCGTACCATGGTGGAATATGTGGTCACTGAGTACGGCGCGGCCGTTCTGGCCGGAAAGACCGTCGCGGAACGGGCCAGGGAACTGATCCGGGTTTCGCACCCGAAATTCAGAGAAGAACTTACCTTCCAGGCAAAAGAACTGGGGCTGATTTAAAAAATAACAAGTATAAAGATAAAGACTGCTTACATCCCAAATGCTACAGGGTGTAAATACACTGCCGGATTTCACTCCCCTTTAAAGAGAAAACCGGCAGGTTTTTTAATTCACAGGAAATTACATCCGATGAATCAAAATCGCTCCGCGAGGATGCACATGCCGCGCAGAGGCAAATAGTTGCTGAAGCAACCGCGCGGCAGCGCAAGAATCCCGGGCAGGCGGGCACAGCGGAAGACAGGAATCATGCCTCTAAACCGGATCCCTCCCATAATTGTTTTCAGGTGGTTGTTGGAAGTATCGAAATATGATAAATTAGTTATAGAAGAATGGCTGCGGTGTGTAACCGAAAACCAATACAGAACTACAGGGAGGAATTTATCATGTCATTTCAATTAAAAACGTATCAGGCCCCGGATTTTACCCTGCCCCGGTTTACGGAGGCGCCGGAAGCAAAGTTTGAGCCTGCTCCGTTTGACAGAGTCGCTCCGGACGGATATCATGCAACCACAATTTTCCCGGAATATTTTAAGGTGGGCGGCCGCTGGCTGCTGGCTGAAGAGAGCCGTATGGACTGTGTCGCAGTCTATGAGAATGAGAAAATTTTCGTCCGTGAATTCAGGAACCTGAAACAGGGCGATATGGTATTCACGGGCAGGACGGAAAACGGAGAAGACGGGATCTATGTGTACCCGGACGGTTTCAGCGAGTTCTCCGGGAGCGATGCAGACGGGGCAGACAGCCAGGAATCGTTTGCCTTCCGCCAGAGCCGTTCCAGGGAGACCGCTTTTTCCAGGGACTATGACAATATCTACGAGCTGCTGGAATATGAGAAGGAACACGGTTATGTGGCCTGGGTACTCGGCCCGGCCTGTGCGTTTGACGCCGATTCCAGGGCAGCGTTCTCAAAACTGGTGATGAACGGCTATGTAGACGCGCTGTTGGCCGGAAATGCTCTGGCGACTCATGATTTGGAGGGCGCTTATTTGAAAACGGCTCTCGGGCAGGATATTTATACGCAGCAGAGCTACCAGGGAGGCCATTACAATCATATTGATACGATCAATAAGGTGAAATACCACGGTTCCATTCCGGCCTTTATTGAGAAAGAGGGAATCGACAACGGCATTATTTACAGCTGTGTAAAGAAGGATGTACCTTTTGTGCTGGTTGGATCCATCCGTGACGACGGGCCTCTACCCGAGGTTCACGCCAACGTTTACGAGGGCCAGGATGCGATGAGAAAATGCATCAGCAAGGCAACAACGGTCATCTGTATGGCGACAACGCTTCATTCCGTTGCAACGGGCAACATGACGCCGTCCTTCCGCGTGATGCCGGACGGAACAATTCGGCAGGTCTATTTCTATACCGTAGATATCTCGGAGTTCGCGGTGAATAAGCTGGGCGATCGAGGCAGCCTGTCGGCAAAGGGAATTGTAACCAATGTGCAGGATTTTGTTGTGAATGTGAGTAAAGGGCTGAAGCTGTAAAAAGGGCTGAAGCTGTAAAAAGAGTTGAAGCTGCTGAAACTGAAACACCCCTGTATGGATTAAATGATCCGTACAGGGGTGTTTCGACATCCGAATTCCGATACCGGTGTTTTTTATCAGCGATGGTTATACTCCACTCCTTCCTAGAGCGTGTTTGAAAATTCATTCCCGCCATCTGCACGCCCCACTTCGCGGCATATTTGGGCCCAATTCAGTCAGCGTAGCCCACTACGCCTTCTTCATTGGACCCAAATCTCCCACAAAGTGTGACGCACAGCCGACGGAAAGCAATTTTCAAACACGCTCTAGCCTGGATAGAAATTTACCACCATAAAGGTAAGGAGCGTATTCCTGCTGTTGATATAGGTGTGTGCAATGGAAGAATCAAACACAAGAGAGTCCCCCTCGTTCAGCGTATAATCTTCTGTTTCCGTGTGAAGCACCAGCTCCCCCTGGATAACATAAATATACTCCTCTGCCTTTACGGAATGCCCGATCGAGGCATTGGAGGATTCGGCGTCCAGTTCCACATAGAATAACTCGAAATTGCGGACCGGTGTGCTTGTAAAATAACAGTATACCCGGTAATGTTTCGTCTCATCGGTCTGCATCATGGAGTCGGATTTCCGGATAACGGTCGCCTTTTTCTCTATTTCTTCCATTAATCTGGTGTATGGCACATTCAGGCCGTTGGCAACTTTCCAGATGGTATTGATGGTGGGATTGCTGCCTCCTTTTTCAATATCTGAAAGCATGGCCTTGCTGATACCCGATATTTTTGATAATTGTCCCAGCGTCAGGTTGCGTTCGGTGCGGAGCAGCTTTAAGTTGAGTGCAATAATTTTTCCAAGATCCATGTAATACCCCTCTCTCGGCTTGACAGATATAGCGAACGATTGTATGATATATAAAACGATTTGTTCACTGAATCAAACGAGTGTTCAATATTTTATGATTATATAGAACAGTATAAAAAAACTTTGATAAAAGATCAAGAAAAACAGGGAGAAATGAAGTTATGAAAATGAAAGCATTCAGAGCCGCCTTGCCTTACACAGTACCAATCTGCGTGGGTTTCCTATTTATCGGAATGTCTTATGGGTTCCTGATGAGAAGCAAAGGATTTTCTTTTGTCTATCCGATGCTTATGAGTTTTTTTATCTATGCGGGCTCAATGGAGTTCGTCACCGTGAATCTGCTGCTGTCGGCATTTAACCCGTTTTACGCGTTCTGCCTGACACTGATGGTCAATGCCCGGCATCTGTTTTATGGGATTTCCATGCTGGATAAATACAAGAATCTGGGCTGGAAAAAGCCGTATCTGATTTTTGGGATGTGCGATGAAGCGTTTATGATTAACTGTACTGCAACAATGCTGCCGGGGGTAGACAGAGGATGGTTTATGTTTTTTGTAACCATGCTCAATCAAATCTACTGGGTTGCCGGGGCAACCCTGGGAGCGCTGCTGGGATACGTCATACATATTGATACAACGGGCATTGAATTTGTGATGGTTGCCCTGTTTGTCGTGATGTTTATCAACCAGTGGGAGGAGACAAAAGATCACCGTTCCGCCCTCACGGGACTCGCGTGTTCTCTGCTCTGCCTGTTGGCTTTCGGAAGCCGGAGCTTCATCATACCGGCTATGGCGCTGATTATCCTGTGCTTTACACTGGACAGAAAGAAAGTAAATAAGGAGGCGGCACAATGACTACCATTCAAAGTGTAATTACGATTCTCGTCGTCGTACTGGGGACGATGCTCACAAGATTTCTTCCATTCCTGATTTTTCCGGAGGGAAAGACGCCTCCGCCCTATATTGCCTACCTTGGAACGGTGCTGCCCTATGCCGTGATTGGCCTGCTGGTGGTTTACAGTTTGAAAGACGCTTTTTATACGCCGTATCACGGAGCGCCCGAGGGGATAGCCGTCCTTTTTATTTACATCCTTCATAAGTGGAAAAAGAATACGCTTTTGAGCATCGGCGGAGGAACGGTTTTGTATATGGTTCTGGTGCAGACGTGTTTTCGGTGATATAATAAACACAAACATAAATTTAAATCCGTCGGGGGGACAATGCTTATGGAGATTATTTATACGGAAGAAAAGAAATTTACCCAGGAACAGGTACAGGAATTATTTCTGTCCGTGGGCTGGATATCAGGTCAGTATCCGAGCCGGTTATATAAGGCTCTGATGAATTCCTCTACCGTAATCACGGCATGGGACGGAGACAGGCTGGCCGGTCTGGTCAGGCTGTTGGACGACGGCGAACTGCTTGCCTATCTGCATTATGTACTGGTCAGTCCGGACTATCAGGGGCATGGTATTGCAGGAACGATGGTCCGGATGGTCAAGGAAAAATACAGGGACTATCTCTACATTGAAATCATGCCGGAGGAGAGCAAAAACGCCGCTTTTTACAAGCAGTTCGGTTTTGAAGTAATGGAAGACGGAGTGTCCATGCAGCTTTGCAATTTCAGCAATAAGATTTAAAGTACGGATGTAATGAGTAAAGGAGGCGCCTGAATGGGTTGTGGAGTAAGTGGCTGTGCATAGCAAAGGCTATGACACACTAAAATTAAAAAATTAATATAATCGTGGATAATAGCCTTTGCAATCCTAAAATCATAAATTAGGAGGCGCAGAGTGAGCTATCGAAATGTATACGATTTACTGCCGGAAGAGATTGTGGCGCAGATACAGGATTACATAGACGGCCAGGCAATCTACATCCCCAAAAAAGAATCCAATAAAAAGTGCTGGGGAGAAAATACGGATACAAGACAGGTACTGGCAGCCCGCAACAACCGGATTTATCGGGATTACCAAAGTGGGATGAGTACCGTGATGCTGTCGGAAAAATACTATCTGGCCGAAAAGAGCATCCGGCGGATACTTAAAAAAGAGAAAGAACAGAATATAAATTTTCATAGGACGCCTGAACCGCGGAACAGAATCATTTGATAAACAAACAGGAAGTTTAACCGCCATGCCTGCTCTGGTACAATAGAACCATGAATTGATTTTATGGAGGTGGCGGAGATGGCATTTTTTAAATATGCGGGTAAAAACGTTTATTATGAAGAAACCGGTTCCGGGCAGCCGCTGTTTTTGCTGCACGGCAACAGTGTTTCGTCAAAGATGTTCGGCGGGGCAGCTGACCTGTACCAGAATGACTTTAACGTGATTCTGGTGGATTTCCTGGGGCATGGAAACTCCGGCCGGCTCAAAGAATTCCCGGTGGATTTCTGGTATGATGAGGCGATGCAGATTATTGAACTGATACTGCTTAAGGGGTATGAAAAGGTGAACCTGATCGGGACAAGCGGAGGGGCGCTGGCCGCCCTGAATGTGGCATTGGAACGTGAGGATCTGGTTGACAAAGTAATTGCAGACAGTTTTGAGGGGGAAAGCGTCCTCAGCTCCTGGGCTGATACCGTCCGGGAAGAACGTGGACGGACAAAGAGCCTTGAACAGATGCGTCTGCTTTGGGAATACTGCCATGGCGGCGACTGGGAAAGTGTCGTTGACAATGACACGGACGTTATCATCAGGCATGAGAAGTCCGTAAAAAGTTTCTTCCACAAAGATCTGGCGCAGCTAAACGTACCGGTTCTTCTGACGGCAAGCATGGAAGATGATGAGTTTGCAGAGAGAATGGACATAGAAAGAACATTCAGGGATATGGCGGATAAAATACCTGATGCAAAGCTGCACCTCTTTCCTAACGGAGGGCATCCGGCTATGCTGACAAATGTGGAGGAATTTTCAGAGCTTGCAAAAGAATTCTTTGGAGTATAGGGAAATAGGGTATCAGAACATCAAGACATCAGGATCTTAGAATATCAGGACCTTAGGGAGCATTTAAAGAATGAATAAGCAGGGAAGAATTCCATGATTTTGGAGTCCTTCCCTGTTTTTTAATTTACTTTTGCTTTTGCCTTTTTTTAAAATTCAATGAAGAACGGTCTTATTAATTAACCGGATATGCGGTTCCATTTACGGTAATGGACTGTACCTCTTTTATCTGGATGATCCGTCCGAATTCTCCTGCAATAGCAAGTTTTCCGCTTGGATTTCTCTGTCCGTACGTTGCGACCACAAGCGGCCCTGTCATTGGGTCTTCTCCGACAACAACGCCGCCGCCACCGGTTACGGTTTCTCCGTCCCCGGAGTCAAAGGAACTTGGGTTGATTAGTTCTTCCTGAGTCCCATCCTTAAAGGTGAGGCTGATAGAGGGAGTGGGAAGTCCGCCGGAGGCATTGCCTTCATTTCCAATAACCAGAACGCCCAGAGGAGAAATCTGGAGTGTTTCAATGGTCAGGCTGTTGTCGATAACCTGATTGATAGTGAGCTCGGTAGCCGCCGCCGAACCCTTTATATCTGATTCCAGGGACAATCCTCCCAGATCGTCGGCCAGGGAGACTTTCATGTTCCAGCCCGTGCAGTCGGTCAGAGAATCCATCTGGATATGATATAAATGCCGGCCATTAGTTGAAAACTCCGTCAGTTCATTACACGTAAACGACATGGCATTTTCCTGGCGGCCGGAATCGGAAGCAGGGGGCTGCAGGGTCACATCAAACAGGTCGATGGGCTCTTTTTTTTCAACATCGCCGTCCGCTTTGCCGGACATGGTTTTCAGTGATACGATCAGGTTGAGTTTATAACCGTCTGTCAGCATACTTTCCAGGGACATCTGGCGGGTGTTGTCGGATACGGTAATCTGGGGTGTCAAAATATCCTGTTTTGCATTGTCCACGGTATCCCCGAAGATGGAGCGGAAGTAGTCAAAACCTCCGGCCATGGCAAATGCGGTCGTCGAAAACAGACACAGGACGGCTGCGATTAATAATATTTTCCATGATTTCTTTCTCATTGTACCTCTTTTCCCGGCCGGTGCGGCCGTTTCCTGTTCCGTGCGGAGTTTTTGGAATACGATATCTTCAATCCGCTGCTCGGAAGGTTTCAATTCTGTCATATTTTCCACATCCAAATCTTCAATGTACTGCTGATCCAGCCGGGAACATAAATCGCTGATTTTTATCTTTTTACTCATACTGGTATCCCCTTTCTTCAAAGATCCCTTTTAACCGTTTACGGCATCGGTGCAGCTTGGTCCGGATCGTTGCCTGATTCAGGGTTAACCGTCTTCCGATGGCCTCAATACGTTCTCCCAGGAAATAGAATCGGATGAATATTTCCCGGTCCGGCTCGCCAAAATCCTCCACCGCCGAGTCGATAATCCGGGTCTGTTCACGCTGGATAGCCAGCTCATCCGGATTTTCTCCGGCATGCAGTGTTATGATGTCCTCGTCAAAGGGGAGGGGAACATCCTTTATCTTCCGCAGTCTGCTGATTGCCGCATTGCGCGCGGCCTGGGCCAAATAAGGGCGCAGCGGCCTGTCCTCTTTCAAACCGTCCGCATGGCTCCAGACGGACAGAAATACGTCGGCAGACAGCTCCTCCACATCCTCCACCAGCAAAATGCCCTGGGAAATGTTGCAGACGATGGCGGTCACATAGTTTGTATACTGCTTCATCAGAAGACGCAGACCTTCTTCCTCTCTGCGTTTCATTTTCTGGATGATTTCGTAATCATTCATGGCATCCTCCTTTTTAAGTATCTCACCTAACAGTACGCAGTCCGTCGGAAAAGGTTTCAGTACAATCGGGAATATTTTAAAATATGTAGAAGTGTGGGCAGGAACAATGGTAATGATAGGGGAAATGCTGGAAAATTTGACAGACATGGGAGTAGAAGTCACCCGGCGGCAGGAACCTGATTGGGATCATTATACTAAACGGTTATTCGGTTGTAAACGGCAGACAAATAAGAAGTAAATGATTAAAAAGTACATAAATAATAAATACGTAAATAAAAATCAGCACTCGATCATTATGTGAATTTACAGCAGACTTTAATCATTAAAACAAATGGAGACAGAAACGATGATGAAGTACAATGGAGATAGAATTAATATTCTTTTTGTTGATTACGGCTACACCCTGAAAAGTCCCGGAAAATCTAGTGAAATTAATAGTTTTCCGAATCGGAGGGGCGCTTACTACACCAGTTTAATTCGGATTAGAGTCTTGATATGGCAAGGAAAAGTGGAAATGAGAGGAAAGAAAAGCACTGAAAAATCGTGATTGACAGATAAATCAAAATTGATTTATAATAAAGGTACAAAAAGGCAGTTCACTCCAGCGAGTGGCTTCCAGAATCTTATGTTTCTATAAAAATAGTCACTATTGCTCTGGTAGGCGGGTGACTATTTTTTTGTACCTATAATCATAACAACAAGTACTCCAAACGCAATCATTAAAGAAAGTGTCTCATATGTACTCATGTTATACCATCCCCCTTTCGGAGATGGAAGCTACCCAGCAGTAGGAAGTGCCTGTCAAAATTATACTAAATGGCCAAATAGATGTAAACAGCAGAAGGATTGAGAAATGATTAAATATAGTTGACATTTGCCAGAAAAAACAATTATAATAAGGGTAGAAAAAGGCAGTTCACTCCAACAGAGTGGCTTCCAAGTTAATAACTCAATAAAAAATAGTCACTAAGCTTGCAGGCGGGTGACTATTTTTTTCTACCATTGTGCTTATCTATGTATACCAGGATTGCGACAATTAGCATTGCCACATTTATGATCATCATAAATTCCTCATATGTAGACATCACAGACCACCCCCTTTCGGAGATGGAAGCCACCCAGCAGTAGGAACTGCCTGTATTAATTATACAAGACGTCAAGCAGGCTGTAAATGAAAGTATAAAAAAATAATTGGAGATGTATTCCGCGGAAAAAATGATTCATTTTTGTAGTAACATGCTGATTGTGTAATAACTGATATGAGTGCTAAAAACTCGATAAAACCTTGCAAAATGGGGGGAGATTTTGGCATTTTGAAAAAGGAGAAATTTATGATAAAAATACTATTTATTTGCCTCGGAAACATTTGCCGCTCTCCCCTCGCGGAATACATCTTCCGCGACATGGTAACCAAGCAGGGCCGCGGCACAGATTTTTACATTGCATCCGCTGCCACAAGCACGGAGGAGATTGGCAACCCGGTTTACCCGCCGGCCCGGCGGAAACTTCAGGAACACGGGATTTCCTGTGAGGGTAAGAGGGCTGTTCAGCTTAAAAAGAGCGATTACGACAAATATGATTATCTTTTAGGAATGGAAGAGCGCAACATTATTAATATGAAACGGATTCTGGGCGGAGATCCGGACGGTAAGGTATTTCGGCTTCTCGATTTTTCAGACCGCCCCCGCAACATTTCGGATCCCTGGTACACCGGTGATTTTGACACGGCGTATGAGGATATCAGAGAGGGATGTGAGGCATTTCTGGATTTTTTGAATGAAAGAAAAGGGCGATAATAAACGAAGTCCTGTAAAAAGTGCATATGGCAGGAAAAATACAGGAGATTCATGAAGGCAGTGAATCTCCTGCATTTGGTCTTTCCGCCATCAATTATGAGGCTTATAAAAGCTTGTCTTCATACGGTTTTCCCGCACCGGCGGCTGGATTCCGGCGTTTCTTCCTGCTTCGATCGACTTTAATATCCAAGCCATATTGTCGGCTACAACCCGCATGGTCTGCAAACCTTCCAGGTCTTCTTTTACCTCATCCGGATAATCGCCGTGCACGCTGTTCCAATACTGGGAGGAGATAACCGGCATCGATGAAATGAGAAAATACTTATTAATCTGATCAAATGCAGTGCTGGCGCCGCCCCTCCTGCAGCTCACAACGGCAGCAGCCGGTTTACCGGAATAGAGCCGTTTGGCGTCATAAAAAGCCCGGTCGAGGAATGTTTTCAGTCCTCCGGTAATACCTCCGAAATAGACGGGCGAGCCGATAACAATTCCATCGGCAGCGATAATTTTTTCAATCGCCGGATTAACGATATCATCAAAGACGCAGCGGCCCTTTCCCCAGCAGTTCTTGCAGTCAATACAGGGTTGCAGGCTCTGACGGCCGACATGAAGGATTTCCGTTTCAATTCCGTGTTTTTGAAGTTGACATTCGACCTCGTGAAGAGCTGTGTATGTACATCCGTCTTTATGTGGACTTCCGTTTATTAGCAGTACTTTCATTTGATTCCTCCTTTTATTCATTGATAGACAGATCTGTTACCATTCTCAATCCATTATACTCTTTTCGGGAGAGTCTGACAAATCCGTCAGGCATCAAAATCCCGTCAGACATAACAAATCCGCCATATAAGAATGCAGAGTCTCAATACAAATCTCTACGATACTTCTTTCTTCTCCTCCATAAAGCAGCAGTGCTGATATTCAATGCTGCGGCTGTTTTCCCCTGTTGCCGTGTTATTGCGGAGGCATTTTCGATTCGTGTCTGCTTACTTTGCCTAAAAGAAGCTGAAAATAAATACGTTATAAAATCGTAAGCAATTTATCGGGAGAACATATTGACATCTGTATATATACTGTGTATGATATTGATATACAGTATATATACAGATGTTTTTGTTGAAGCAGTAAGACAAAGAAAAGCATCACGCACTGCAGGAGAAATGAAATATGAATATAATCATCAGTAATTCGAGTGACAGGCCGATTTACGAGCAGATTGTAAGCCAGATTAAGAATGCGATCATTTCAGGAGAACTGGAAGCAGGGGCCCCGCTTCCGTCGCTCCGGTATCTGGCCAGGGAACTGAGGGTCAGCCTCATTTCCACAAAGCGCGCATATGAGGAACTGGAGAAAGAAGGATTCATTGAATCGCTCCAGGGAAAAGGGAGCTTTGTCACCGGAAAAAACAAAGAGTTAATGAAGGAAGAGCAGTTTAAGAAGATTGAAGAATGTCTTCAGGATGCCGTGGATATGGCGCGGGTTGCCCACATTCCATATGAGGAGCTGAAGGATGTGCTGGCCGCCCTCTATGAAGACTGGGACAGAACCTGAGGCAGCCTGAGGCGCAGCCCCGGCCGGCAGCAGGCCAGGGCGTAACAGGAGGGATTTAAGAGGTGATGAATATGGATGAAAAGACAAATAACATTCTGGAAATAGAGGGCCTGACGAAACACTACAGTGACTTTACCCTCCGGGACATTAATCTGGAACTGCCGTACGGCTGTATCATGGGCCTGATGGGAGAAAATGGGGCGGGCAAGAGTACGACGATCAAGGCGGTCTTGAACCTGATCCACAGGGACGGCGGAACGATCCGTCTCTTCGGAGAAGAGCTGCATGAGGGAAATTCAAGGCTCAGGGAGGATTTAGGGATTGTCATGGAGGGCCTCAGCCTGCCCGACGTATTTAAAGCGGCAGAGATTGACCGGATGATGAGAGGAATTTACAAAAACTGGGACAGTGAATGCTTTTTCCGTTATCTGGATCAGTTCGACATAAATAAAAAGAAGAAGATTAAAGAATATTCCAAGGGAATGAAGATGAAGCTGGCTCTTACGATTGCTCTTTCCCACGGTGCGAAACTGCTGATTCTCGATGAGCCTACCAGCGGCCTGGATCCGGTTGTGAGGGAGGAAGTGCTCGACATTCTGAGGGAATTTGTTATGGATGAAGAACATTCCGTGCTGATTTCCTCCCATATTATCAGTGATATTGAGAAGACGGCGGACTATGCCGCATTTATCCATGCCGGGCGGCTCATGCTCTGTGAGGAGAAAGACCGCCTGCTGGAGGAATACAGGATTTTAAAGGGCAGCCGCAGCAATATCATGGAGATGGTGGGCGAAGGATATGTTACCGTTTCCGGAATCCGTGAAAACAGTTTTGGCGCCGAAGCGCTTGTAAAGTTAAACAGAACATTCCGGGTAAAAGACGGGATGGCAATGGAGTCCGCTTCTCTGGAAGAGATTATGCTTTTTCTGGTAAAGTCCGAAAAATAGCGGGGGATGCGGAGGAGAACGGAAGGGAGGAAGAATCGTGAAAGGATTATTATATAAGGAAATCTGTATGTTCAAGCCTCAGCTTAAGAGCTGGGCGATGGTGCTGGTGATATTTGCGGCATATGGCGTGATATTTCGGAATGTTTCCATGATTTTGATGATGACGTCAATGCTCGGGCTTATGGCATGCTTCAATTCATTCAGCTACGATAAACAATTCCACTGCAATGAATATCTGGCGGCCATGCCGGTGAGCAGGAAAGAGATGGTGTGGTCCAAATACATTTTTATGCTGGGGCTTGACCTGATTTTATCCATCGTATCACTGATTTTTACGGCCGGATATGCCTTCATTTCAAAAGATCCTGTTATTGAAATATTTGCAGGGGTTGGCGCCGTACTGGTCGTGACTGTTTTCATGCAGGCAATCCTGATGCCGATGGTTTATATCATGGGCATCGAGAAGGCCCGATATATAAATATGGTAATCTGGATGCTGCCATGGGTTCTGGTGATGCTGTTCAAAGACAGGCTGCCGAAAATCGAGGGATGGCAGATTATCATGGTACTCAAAATTATGCCGTTCATAGCCGCTTTGTTTATGGTGGCCTCGGTCTGTATTTCCGTATCATCGTTTCGGAAAAAAGATTTATAGATATCACAGGGATTGGATAGGGCCTATATGGGCCTGTATAAAACGGATTCCGTGTTTGGTTTAAAGGAATGCACGGGATGGCTGCAAATAAAATACATGGATAAGGGCGCCTGCGGCGATGTGTGAGCAACAGTATTACACATCGCCGCAGGCTCTTTTGAGAATTTATTTTTATTGCTTGACATTAAGGAGAAAACGGAATATTATAATCATATGAACAATCGTTCAATCGTTTGAACGACAAAACAGCCAGTATGATATTGCGGTGAATCAGCAATACGGTATGCGGCTTTAAGGGCTCCCGGGTTTCGGGAGGAATGAGGAAAGGAGGTTCTGACATTTGGCGGTACATGACGTAGAATGCTGTGATTTCTATCAGATTCATGAGGATGTGGTGAAAGCAGTAAAAGAGAAGATGCCCGATGACGATGATTTATACGATCTGGCAGAGATATTTAAAGTGTTTGGAGATTCAACCAGAATCAGAATACTGTATGTGCTGTTTGAGGCGGAGATGTGTGTATGCGATATTGCCCAGCTCCTGAACATGACCCAATCAGCCATTTCCCATCAATTGCGGATTCTGAAGCAGTCTAAGCTGGTGAAGAACAGAAGAGAAGGCAAAGCCGTATTTTATTCTCTGGCGGATGGCCATGTGAGAAGTATTATCAACCAGGGTTATGAGCATATAAAAGAATAATGAAAAAAATTAAATCAAATATTTAATTAAATCATCATAAAACAAAATAAACTAAAAATCGATGGAGGAATAGTAAGATGAAAAAGAAATTCAAATTAACAGATCTGGACTGTGCAAACTGTGCGGCAAAGATGGAGGACGCCATCAAAAAAATTGAGGGTGTGGCGGATGCCAATGTCAGCTTTATGACACAGAAGATGACTATCGACGCCGAAGAGAGCCGTTTCGATGAAATTATGAAAGAAGTAGTTGCGGTCTGCAAAAAAGTGGAGCCGGATTGCATTATTAACATGTAATAACGGCAGAATTTGCAGCGGGAGGCGACATGAATAAAAAGCAGAAAACAATGCTCGGCAGAATTATTGTGGCATTTATCATTTACATTCTTGCCATAGCCGGTGAACATTCCGGCGTACTGGAACGTTTCCCGGGAATGTGGCCCAAACTCCTTATTTTCCTGGTGCCTTATCTGATTATCGGATGGGATATCATATATAAGGCGGCGAGAGGAATTATCAACGGCCAGGTATTTGATGAAAACTTTCTGATGACGATTGCCACATTCGGCGCGTTTGGAGTCAGGGAGTACTCAGAGGCCGTTGCCGTAATGTTATTCTACCAGGTGGGAGAACTGTTTCAGAATTATGCAGTCAACCGCTCCAGGCAGTCGATCAGCGCCATGATGGATATCTGTCCGGAATACGCTAATATTGAGGAGGACGGCCAGCTTAAGCAGGTTGATCCCGATGATGTGGCGGTTGGCGATATTATAGTAATCAAGGCGGGAGAGAGAATCCCCCTGGACGGTGTGGTAATAAGCGGCGAGTCTCTGATCGACACTTCCGCTCTGACCGGAGAATCGGTTCCCAGGGCAGCGCGGGAAGGCACGGAAGTTATCAGCGGCTGCGTCAACGGAGGCGGACTTCTGAAGGTGGAAGTGACGAAAGAGTTTGAGGATTCCACGGTTGCCCGGATCCTGGAACTGGTGGAGAACGCCAGCAGCAAAAAGGCGAAGGTGGAAAACTTTATCACCCGTTTTGCGAGATATTACACACCGGTAGTGGTGATTGCAGCAGTTCTTCTGGCCGTTATTCCGCCGTTAGTGCTGGGCCAGGGATTCGGAAGCTGGATTGAGAGAGCCTGTATTTTCCTTGTTATTTCCTGTCCCTGCGCTCTTGTGATTTCCGTTCCGTTAAGCTTTTTCGGCGGTATCGGTGCGGCGTCTAAGAAGGGCGTCCTGGTAAAGGGAAGCAATTTCCTGGAAGCGCTGGCTGAGATGGATACGATTGTATTCGACAAGACGGGAACGCTGACAAAAGGCGAATTCAAGGTGACGAAGCTGCATCCGGTTGGAATGAGTGATGAGGAGCTTCTGGAGCTTGCCGCTCTGGCGGAAAATTATTCCAACCATCCGATCGCGGCATCCCTCAAAGAGGCATATGCAAAGGAAATCGACGTAAACCGTCTGGGAGAGACCGAGGAAATCTCGGGCCACGGTGTAAAGACGGTGATCGACGGCAGCTCCGTACTTGCCGGCAACGGAAAGCTGATGGAACAGGCCGGAATCGAATATGAAAAATGTATGGACGCAGGCACGGTTATCTATGTGGCAAAAGACGGTAAATTTGCCGGAAGTGTGCTGATATCCGATACAATTAAGAAAGAAACCTTTGAGGCAATACGCTCCCTGAAATCGGTAGGCGTCCGCAGGACCATTATGCTGACCGGCGACAGGAAAGAAGTGGGAGAGGCCGTGGCCAGGGAAATCGGGCTTGACGGCGTCTACACGGAACTGCTTCCGGCCGACAAAGTAGAGAAGGTGGAAACACTCTTAAAATCCATGAACGAGGGACGGAAACTGGCGTTCGTAGGCGACGGAATCAACGACGCCCCGGTGCTGACGAGAGCGGATATTGGAATTGCAATGGGCAGCATGGGTTCGGATGCGGCGATTGAGGCTGCGGACGTCGTTCTGATGGACGATAACCCGGCGAAGATTGCATCCGTTGTCAAAATTGCCAGAAAGACACTGAAAATAGTAAAGCAGAATATTGTATTTGCCCTCGCCGTCAAGGCGCTGGTCCTGATATTGGGAGCGGCGGGAATGGCCAACATGTGGGAAGCGGTATTTGCCGATGTGGGCGTTTCCGTCATTGCCATCTTAAATGCAATGAGGGCGCTGAAGACAGAAGATTAAGAGCATAGGATTGATCATAAGATCAATGAGGAGAGGCGTCCGGGAATGAATCCCGGGCGCCTCTTATGGTAGATGACAGTTGGCAATAATTAATTTACCACTCTTTGTGATATACGGTTTCGCCATTCTTGATTACAGTCTCCACCAGGTTGATGGTTGTGTGATATGGCATATAGTTGATGGAAGGATATTTCAGGAAGATGATATCTGCCTTTTTACCCTCCTCAATACTTCCAATCTGATCGGCCCTGTCGACAGCGGCGGCGCCGTTGATGGTCAGAGCGGTGATTACTTCCTCGATGGACATATTCATGTAAATGCAGCCTAAAGCTACAAGCAGAGGAATATTGTTGGTAAAGCAGCTTCCCGGGTTTAAATCGGAAGCGATGGCTACCGCACAGCCGCTGTCAATCATCTTTCTGGCAGGAGCGTACTCTTCCTTAAGACAGAATGCCGTAGCGGGAAGAAGTGTGCTGATGACACTGGATGCAGCCATCTGTTTGATTCCTTCGTCGGATGCTTTTAAAAGGTGGTCTGCCGAGAAACAGCCGGTTCTGGATGCCAGTTCGGCTCCGCCGAGGGAGAACATCTCATCGGCATGGATTTTCAGCTTAAAGCCCATCTCTTTTGCCGTATTCAGGTAGTACTCGGAATCTTCAATATTGAAAACGCCCTTCTCGCAGAAGATATCGGCAAACTCGGCCAGATTCTCTGCTTTTACCTTCGGCATTACTTCTTTGATCATCATGTCGATGAATTCACGCTCTTTGCCCTTGTACTCAGGAAGCACGCTGTGCGGCCCAAGGAAGGTGGTGACAATGTCGACCGGATGGATTTTGTCCAGTTCTTTCATGGCGCGGAGCTGCTTTAACTCTGTCTCGCAGTCCATTCCGTAGCCGCTCTTGCCTTCCACGGTGGTAACGCCGAATTCCAGCATACGGTTCAGGCGTTCACGGCCAACCTCAACCAGTTCTTCCTGTGTTGCGCTCTTGGTCGGGTTGATGGTGGCATTGATGCCGCCGCCGCGCTCCATGATGGACATGTAGCTGTCGCCTTTTAAACGCCAGGTAAATTCATCGGCGCGGTAACCGCCGAACACAAAGTGGGTATGTGAGTCAACGAAGCCCGGCAGTACGGTTTTTCCCGTTGCATCGATTATTTCGTATTCATCCGGATTAATCATCTTATCCAGTTCTTCTGTAGTGCCAACCGCGAAGATTTTATCATCGTGGATCAGGACGCCGCCGTCCTCGATGAGGCCGATGTCGGACATCTCTTTGCCGCGTTTAGGAGCCTGGCCCTTGCAGGTTACGAGTTCGGAAGCGTGTCGGATATATCTTTTCGTCATATTTTACCTCTCTTATATACTTTACAGAGGCTGTTGCCATAAAAACAACAGCCTCTGTAAGATAATAGTAACATTATTTGGATGTTGCCTCTTTGAAAACTCTCTCAATCAGAGCGTCATCGGCAATGTAAGGCATTGTGATTGTATCTGTGTCTGCAAACTGTTTGTTGTACTCAGCTACAGTCTCGATAGAGTGCTCGTTTCTTGCCCAGTTTCTTCTGGAAACACCAACCATGGTATCCCACGGAATAGACTCGCGGATAATCTGGTCTGTCAGTTCGGAACCGTCCAGAACGAGGCCGAAACCGCCGTTGATTGCTTTACCGATACCTGTACCGCCGCCGTTGTGGAGAGCGATTAAGCTCATGCCCCTTGCTGCGTTGCCGGCGTAACACTGAGTAGCCATATCAGCAGTAAAGTTGGAACCGTCGTAGATGTTACTTGTCTCACGGTATGGAGAATCTGTACCGCCTGTATCATGGTGGTCACGGCCAAGCATAACCGGTCCGATTTCTCCGTTTCTAACCATCTCGTTGAATCTGAGGGCGATGTCGCGTCTTCCAAGTGCATCCTGGTAAAGGATACGGCACTGTGTACCAACAACAAGTTTATTCTTCTCAGCGTCGCGGATCCATACCCAGTTGTCGCGATCCTGGAATCTTCTGTTCGGATCGATGATATCCATAGCAGCGTGGTCTGTTTTAACCAGATCCTCGTGTTTGCCGGATAAGCAGCACCATCTGAACGGGCCGTAACCATAGTCAAATAACTCCGGTCCTAAGATATCTTCTACGTAGGATGGGAAGATAAAGCCTTCGCTTGTATCTACGCCGTTCTTGGAGATATCTTTATTGCCTGCATCGTATACGGCCTTCATGAATGCGTTGCCGTAATCGAAGAAGTAAGAACCTCTGGAAACCAGAGTCTGGATTAAGTGGAAATGCTTTGTCAGGGTCTCATCTACCAGTTTGCAGAAGGTAGCCTTGTCATGGTCAAGCATCTCGGTTCTCTGCTCAAAGGTAAGACCCTGTGGGCAGTATCCGCCGTCGTAAGGTACGTGGCAGGATGTCTGGTCGGAGAGAAGTTCGATGTGGATATTCTCATTAACCGCATACTCAAGAAGGTCTACGATATTGCCATGGAAACCAATGGACATAGCTTCTTTCTTCTCCATGTATTCATGAGCCAGTTTGAACGCCTCTTCCGGTGTCTCGGCAATTTTGCTTACCCAGCCCTGGCTGTGTCTTGTCTCAATTCTGGAGTAGTCAACCTCGGCAACGATACCAACGCCGCCTGCGATCTCGATAGCTTTTGGCTGAGCGCCGCTCATGCCGCCAAGTCCGCTTGTTACGAATAAGTGGCCTGCAAGATCTCCGTCTGCCGGAACGCCAAGGAATTTACGTCCTGCATTTAAGATTGTGTTGAATGTTCCGTGAACGATACCCTGCGGTCCGATGTACATCCAGCCGCCGGCTGTCATCTGTCCATAGGAAGAGCATCCCATAGCGGTTGCTTTTGCCCATTTCTCAGGGTTGTCGCCTTCACCTACCATCAGGCCGTTTGTGATGATAACACGCGGAGCCTGTTTGTGGGAATGGAACAGTCCAAGAGGATGACCGGACATAACAACAAGTGTCTGCTCGTCTGTCAGAACCTCAAGGTATTTTTTAAGCATCTGATACTGCATCCAGTTCTGGCAAACCTGGCCTGTCTCGCCGTAGGTAACCAGTTCGTAAGGATAAAGAGCAATCTCATGGCTTAAGTTGTTGTCGATCATAACCTGCATTGCTTTACCCTGAATACAGTTGCCTTTGTATTCGTCGATTGGTTTTCCGTGGATTTCTCCCTTCGGCATGAAACGGTATCCGTAAATACGTCCATGTGTGAGAAGTTCCTCCATGAATTCAGGAGCTAACTGCTCGTGAAGCTCTTCAGGGATGTAACGAAGGGCATTCTTTACAGCCAGTTTTTTCTCATGATCTGATAAGGTAAGCTCTCTCATTGGAGCGCGGCGGATGCCTTCTTTAAAAACGGGATACTCCGGGAGTACCGGGTCAAGTTTGATTGTCATAGCTTTTCCGATTTCACTATTGTTCATTGCTATCTCGTCCTTTCTGTTATGTGTTTTTTTTAACTTTCTGAGCTTATTATAACAATGCGGAGTCCAAAAAACGTCAATATTAATTGATAATTTTAATCTTTTTAAAAATAATCCTGTCAACCTTCTTTGGACGTCAGAGTTGACAGTACCCGTCAGGTTTTGTATACTGAAATATAATAGATCTTATAGAAGGAACCCGCGTTTTGCGGCAGGGTCTTTTTGACGGACAGCGAGAGTTTTGCAGTAAAGTATATATGTCAGGGGAGGCGCCATGAAGAAAGTTGAAATTAACCTGTGTGGAAATCCGACGATTTTTGCAGATGGGGAGAAGGTTAATTTCCCTTATAAAAAAGTAGAGGGATTTTTATATTATCTCTGTGTAAAGAAAACGGTCACCAGGGAGGAGGTCATCTGTCTTTTGTGGGGGGACGAGGACGAGACCACCGGTAAGAAGAAGCTGCGGGATGCGGTTTATCAGGTTAGACGTTTTCTGGACAAAGATATTTTAATAACGACGGGTCATACGGGGATTGCACTGAATCCCGATTATCCGGTGAAGATCGATTTGGACTATCATACGGGTTCGGATGCCGGACAGGCCGGCGTATTTCTGGACCATTTTTATATAAAGAACTGTTATGAATTTGAGGAATGGGTGGGAGGAGTCAGGGAAGAACAGCGCCAGGACATCTCGAAGAGCGCCAGGGAATACCTGGACGAGGCCCGCGAGAAAAAGGACGTTTCCCTGATTCAGAAATATAGTAATATCCTTATTAAAAATGATCCATACAATGAGGAATTATATTATGAGATCATGAACGTATATGCGGAGAACGGGAATTATACGATGGCAATCCGCCTGTATTACGATCTCCTGAAGCTGTTCCAGGATGAACTCGATATGGAACCGTCCCAAAAGGTCAAAGATTTGTTCCATCAGGTTTTTAACGTCAAGGAACATGTGAAGACGGAGGGTGTCTCCGTTGATCTTCCCTTTATCGGGCGCAGGAGGGAACTTTATGAAATCAGCGGGTTCCTGGAGCGTACGGCAGGGGAGAAGGTGGGATGCCTGGCCATCGAGGGCGAGGAGGGCGTCGGAAAAACGTCATTTTTGGAATGCGGCCTGAAGCTTGCCGCCGGCAAGCAGATGATTACACTTTATGCGGTGTGTTACAGGCAGGGAGCCGATTTCTTTTTAAACCCGTGGAACGATATTTTCCAGGAGATTCAGCAGTGTATCGAGAATGGGATGATCAAGGATGCGCTTTCCACCGGACAGGAGGAGAAGCTGGCCCAGATCCTGAACAGAGGTATGGGTGACGACAGGGAGAGCGGAAGGATGACCTACCAGATGATCGAGAAGACGGTCATCAGCCTCTTTATGGAGATTTCAAAGAAGTACCGCCTGGTTCTGGCTTTTGACGATATCCAGTGGATGGACCAGATGAGCTTTCAGTTGATGTGCCGGCTGCAGTTTATGCTGGAACCCGATGCCCTGCTTACGATCTGCACCTACAACAGGAGCAGTGAGGTGGAGGTGATGGAGTCTCTGGAACCTCTGGTGCGCAGGGATTTTGTCAAGCTTTTGTCGCTTCAGCCGTTTACGGGGGAGGAAACCGATGAGATTCTTCATAAGACGCTTCCGGAACTCGATTCGGAGCCGGACAAACGTCAGAAACTCTATGAGCTGACGGACGGCAACGCCTTCTTCCTGACGGAGATGATTAACATTATCAGGGAGAAAGGATATACGCTTGAGAAGTCACCGAAAACAAACTTTGTCATCAAGGCGAGACTTTCGGGCATATCCCAGGATGAGAAGGAAGTGCTGGACTGCATGTCGGTCTTCCCGGAGAAGATAAGCATTGAGGAAATAGAGCTTTTGATGAAGGGAATGGACCGCCTGACTCTTCTCAAAATCCTGGAACGGTTACAGGAAGGTTTCCTTATTAAAGAGGTACTGGTTGGATGGAATGTTTATTACAAATTTGTCCACCGCATCTTCCAGGAATATATTTACGAAAAACAGAGCAACGGAAAACGCCAGTTGTACCATAAGATGCTGGCGGAATATTATGAGGCCCAGGCAGAGCAGGATTTCATGGTGCTGCCGCTGGTGGTTTATCATTACGACAAGTGTCATGACCAGGTTAAGGCTTACCAGTACCAGATCCGGTATCTGAAAGAATTTTATACGGTCATCAATGAGAATTTCCCTGTGCTTCACACGGAGGCCTCCGACTTCGGAGATGATTTCGGCGTTATGGCCGAGGCGGAGAAGATGCTTGAGCTGGCGGAGGACGTTATCAATCTGAAAGATGATTCCAGGGAGATACGCCGTATGAAGATGGAGATGCACTATATCAAGGGCAGATATGATATCGCCATGGGGGAATATGACAGCGGAATCGCCAATATTGAGAGGAGTATCTTCCTCGCCCAGAAGCTGAACGCCAACAAGAACCTGCTGGCCTGCTACAAACAGCAGATATTCCATGGAATCCAGAGGGAAGATCTGGAGAAGGTGGATAAATATGTGAACCTGGGACTGGGATGTATTAAAAAGGAAGAGAAAGACGAATACGCCACCTTCCTGCGTCTCAAGGGCTGGTACCATGTGCAGAGGCAGGAGTACAGGATGGCCGAGGAAGTCCTTCAGAAGGCGCTGATGGTATTCCGGGAGCTGGAAGACGGAGAAGGAAAGTATACGGCCAGTATTGCTGCCTGTTATAATTATATCGGCGATATCTACAGGATCCAGGACCGGTTTGACGAGGCGCTGGAATTCTACACAAAGGGAATTACCGTGGGAAAAGGACCTGTGGAGACAAACGGGCTGGGCCAGGTGTACTGCAACATCGGCCAGGTCATGTACAGCCAGGGCAGATACGAGGAAGCGTCCAATTACCTTGAGCGCGCAAGGGAATGTCTGGAAAAGAACGGATACAGATGGGGCCTTGAGAGGGCGGAGACTTACCTTGCCATGACCTGCCTGAAGACAGACCGCCGCGAAGAGGCGGAGGAGCATTACAGGAAGGGCGTGGAATTGTCTGCCAAGATAGGAAATCCGACGACAGAACTGCTTCTTGAGACGGTCAGGAAGGAACTGGAATAGAAAATTCGACGGTATGGCCGCGGGAAGTTCATCAAAAAAGAGCTTTCCGCGGCCTTTTTCAGCCTTATCCGGCGCGTCTTCCATGAAAAATACCTCATTTTGATAACACATTAAAGTGAAAAAACTGGTGCATTACCATGGTAAAGCTAAGAAGTCTGTCATGCTATCAAAGTAAAGTGGAGAAGTATGAAAACATATAAAAAAAATAAATTTTGTCAGTAATATTACAAGTTTTGACGCTTTTTTGACGCTTCATGTAATATAATAATCCCATCAATTGCCCTGACGAAATGAGAGCGTCAAGGGTGAGTAACAGTATGAAAAAACAGCAGTAAAGGAGAAGATAAGATGAACAAAGTAGTAATTACAGGACAGGATTTAACAGTAGAACAGATCGTAGCAGTTTGCCGTGAGTGCGTAACACTTGAACTGTCGGAGGAGACCAAAAAGAGCGTTCTGGAATCCAGACAGATTGTAGATGATTTAATAGCAGAAGAGAAGGTAGTTTACGGAATCACAACAGGATTCGGAAAATTCAGCGATGTTGTTATTTCCCAGGATCAGTGTAAAGACTTACAGAAAAACCTGATCATCACACATGCGGTTGGCGCAGGCAATCCTTTCACAAAAGATATCGCAAGAGGAATTATGCTTCTTCGTATCAACAACCTGGCAAAAGGTTTCTCCGGAATCCGTCTTGAGACACTTCAGACCATGGTTGACATGCTGAACAAGGGCGTTACACCAATCATTCCTGAGAAAGGTTCATTAGGAGCTTCCGGTGACCTTGCTCCATTATCTCATATGGTACTTCCGATGATCGGACTTGGCCTTGCAGAGTACGAGGGAGAAGTTCTTCCAGGTGCCGAAGCTATGGCAAAAGCAGGTATCCCGGTTATCGAGTTATCCGCTAAAGAAGGTCTTGCACTGAACAACGGTACACAGGCTATGACATCTGCAGGTTCCCTTGCTCTTTATGATGCCCTGAACCTTCTGAAAGTAGCAGATATCACGGCAGCTCTGGACTTTGAGGCTCAGAACGGCGTTGTAGATGCACTTGACCACAGAGTACATGATGTACGTCCACATTCAGGACAGCTTGCAACAGCAAGAAACCTGTTAAAACTTCTGGAAGGCAGCAAGAATACAACACGCCAGGGCGAAATCCGTGTACAGGATGCTTATTCCTTACGCTGCTGCCCACAGATTCACGGCGCAAGCAAAGATGCTGTTAACTATGTGAAAGAGCATGTAAATATCGAGATTAACTCCGTAACAGATAACCCAATCATCTTCAAAGACGACAGAGCAGGAATTTCCGGCGGAAACTTCCACGGACAGCCAATGGCGCTGAGCTTTGACTTCTTAAAGATTGCAGAATCTGAGTTAGCCAACGTTGCAGAGAGACGTATCGAGCGTCTTGTTAACCCGGCTTACAGCGGACTTCCGGCATTCCTTACACCAAACGGCGGCGTTAACTCCGGATTCATGATTGTTCAGTATTCCGCAGCCGCTTTAGTATCTGAGAATAAAGTTCTGGCACATCCGGCCAGCGTAGACAGCATTCCATCCTCCGCAGGTCAGGAAGACCACGTAAGTATGGGTACAATCGCTGCAAGACAGGCTGGGGAGATCGGCCGCAACGTAAGACGTGTTCTGGCTATGGACCTTATGGTAGCATGCCAGGGTATCGATATGAGAGGCAACAAGGGTCTTGGTAAAGGTACACAGGCCGCTTATGATTTAGTTCGTAAGGAAGTTGCCCGTCTCGAGGAAGATCGTCCGTTATATGACGATATCAATTACTGTGAGAATATTATCGCTGACGGTTCCTTAGTTAAGGCCGTAGAGGAAGCAATCGGCGGTTCTATTGAGATTTAATTTAAGGGGTGTGTGTTGTTTACTTTTTTTCTGGGGAGTGGAAAAGTAGCAAAGTATGTATGAAGAAGGAGGGCTTTTATGTTAACTAACCCTGTAGTATTGGCAGTTATATCATTATGTATTCTTTGCTTATTTAAAGTAAACGTATTATTATCCATGCTTATTTCCCTGTTCATCGGCGGTATCGCCGGTGGACTGGGAGTGGCTGGTACACTGTCTTCCATGCTTGGAGGACTTGGCGGAAATGGCGAGACAGCGCTTGCATATGTTCTTTTGGGAACATTTGCCGCTTGTATGGCTTACACGGGAATTACAACGATTCTTTCCAAGAAGGTTGCCGCTGTGGTAGGTGAGAACAAATACATCCTGATTCTCATCCTTACATTAATCGCAGTTGCATCCCAGAATATCGTTCCTGTACATATTGCTTATATTCCGATTCTGATTCCGCCGTTACTGGTAATCATGAACAGATTGAAAATCGACCGCCGCGGCGTTGCCTGCGCAATCGCTTTCGGCCACAAG
Organism: uncultured Clostridium sp.; assembly: GCF_900547735.1. Taxonomy (GTDB): domain Bacteria; phylum Bacillota; class Clostridia; order Lachnospirales; family Lachnospiraceae; genus Otoolea. The sequence goes on from NZ_URHZ01000048.1 coordinate 38,951, forward strand.
GCTCCTTATATCGCTATTCCGATGGGCTTTGGTCTTATTTTCATGGGTATCATCAGAGACAATATGACACAGAACGGAATGCCTGTAACCGTAGGCGAAATCGCTTCTGTTAACTGGATCCTGGCAGTTGCCATGTTGATTGGTCTTTTAATCGCACTTTTTGTTTCATACAGAAAACCGCGTGAATACAAAGATATCGTGATTGCAGAGACACATGAATTATCAAGCTTGAAATTAACTCCACAGCATTGGTGCACAATTGCAGCTATCGTTGTTGTGGTAATTCTTCAGATTAAATTTGGTTCTCTTCCATTTGCTGCTCTGGGCGGACTTCTCGTTATGTTCCTCACAGGCGCAGTTAAGAGAAAAGACATTGACGATCAGTTCAACGAAGGTATCAAATTAATGGGCTTTATCGCATTCGTTATGCTTGTAGCAGGCGGATTTGCACAGGTTCTGAAAGATACCGGCGCTGTTAATGAACTGGTAGACAGTTCTATTAAACTGATGGGCGGAAGCAAGCTGATTGCAGCAACCGTTATCACACTGATTGGTCTTCTTGTAACAATGGGCATTGGTACCTCTTTCGGTACAGTTCCTGTTCTTGCAGTATTATACGTTCCGTTATGCTCTAAGATCGGATTCTCTCCGGCAGCTACTATCGTCCTGATGTCTGCAGCAGCAGCACTTGGTGACGCTGGTTCACCGGCTTCCGATACTACGCTTGGGCCTACATGTGGTCTGAACGCAGATGGACAGCATGATCACATTTGGGATACTTGTGTACCTACATTCTTACACTTCAACATTCCGTTAATGATCGCTGCTATCCTGGCAGCACAGGTACTGTAAGGCAACTAAAAACTGAATATAGTTACTACTTAAAATAACCCCTTAAACAACACGTCAAAGGCGGCAGAGAGATGTATAGGCAAGATACATCCCACTCTGCCGCCTTTCCCTGTCCTTTTTTAAAAGAGAAGATGAGCGATACAGGCGGTGAGAATCCCCCGGGACGGAGGCTGAGAAAAACAGGATAGAGCCGTTATAAGGTCAAAGTATCATGCCGGAGCAGAACGGAGCGGACGACAACAAAAGCCGCTTTTTCGGAACGCCGGACTTGAAACCCGGGACTAAAAACCCCAGACTCGCAATACGGTTTTATGAGCAATCCGAAAGAAACGGCTTTTTAAATTGACGGTTATGTCTTCACTTTTAAAATTAGGAATATTCCGGTTCCGGTTTTGGCGGTGACGCTGGTTCCGGATCAGGCTTTATTCCTGATTCCGTTCCCGATACATTCTGCGCCTCCGGTTCTTCCACCGGAATCTGAATTTCGGTGACAAATTCCTCCGGGTTATCGGTGAATGCAATATCGGTGATGGAAATCTCCAGGGAATCGCCCGATATGGTATAGTGGTGCTGACGGATATAACGCAGAAGCTTCCGGTAAGTGTCGAATATTGTGTCATAACTGCCAAGATGGCAGGCCACCGCATACAATCCTTCCGGAAATGTCCTCACGTTTTTATCCCGGACAGGCTGTTTCAGCATATTGCCGATAAAATTATACCCATCCAGGTTATTCTTCCCCAGTGCTTTACTGTGAATGCCCAAAAGGATATGCCCCGGCTCGACATTCTGAAGTGAAGAGCGGGCATAGGATTCCTGAAGGATATCTATGTAGTGCAGGAGATGCTCTGCCTGAAAATTAATGTCTACGGTATAAGCATACCGCTCACGGATCGGCCGGAATTCACAGATGCTGCGCCCGTGGGCGTTCTCCAGAAGACGGATGCTCCTCAGATAATCATCCACATGTTTTTTGAGAGACTGAAGCTCGTTTAACTGGCGTTCCAGTGAGGAACTTGTCTCATCGAGGATCCGGCCCAGCTCGCGTATATCCTTTGTTTCACAATAAGACTTAATCTGGTCCAGGGAGAGTCCGAGCTGCTTCAGATCGCGTATCAGATAGAGCTTGTCGAACTGCTCGCCACTATAAAGACGGTACCCCGAAGATTCGTCCGTCTTCACGGGTTTCATAAGGCCAATCTTGTCATAATAACGCAGCGTCTGCGTGGAGATATTGAAGAAATCCGCTATCTCTGAAATTGTGAATGTATTTTTCATAATCGCCCCATTGACGCTATATTGTAATTGTCCTGATAACGGGTTCCTCAAAAAATACGGGGCCGCCGATTCTGGCATCGGTGATTCGGCCTTCTTTGGCCGTAAACTCGGCTTTTAAAATACCGCCCGGCTGCTTCAGTTCGAGACGGAAATCCCCGTCCTTTACATCGCGTCCAAGCCATACCGTGGAGGCCAGGGTTCCGCTGCCGCAGCTGCTTTCCCAGATAAAACTGTCGGTTGCCCTCACCCATACGACGGGCGTCATCCCGCCGCCGTTTATAAAGATGGCTCCGGCCGCATCCACGTCGGTTTCCTTTGCCATTTTATCGAGGACGGCGTGGGCCAGTGACTCGGATGGCTCCACATTTTCAAGGATCACGTGGGTAATTCCCTCCAGGACAACCGCCGGAAAACGCAGAAGGCCGCTTCCGTCAGTGGATGCAATCCCGCTGTCCCTGCCGGCTTCTTCCGGAAGCGTCAGTTCCGTGATAGCCTGCGGAAGCGGCATGGATACCCAGGAACCGTCATCCTCTAAAAGCACCTCCAGAATGTCCCGGCTGCCCGAAACCTCGACAGGAATACGCTCGCCCGCCTTCATACCGCTACGTCTTCCCAGCAGCAGGCCAAAGCTCCTGGATGCATTGCCGCAGAATTCTCCACCCATCATCTCCATACGTCCGGCGGCTCCTCTGAGCGGCGGAAGGATGAATCCTGCCTGTTCTGCATTTAAATCCTCTTCCTTCAAAATAGCAGCGCCCACCGCTGCATATAATTCGGGTGGAACATCACCCTCAGCAAACGCTGTCCGGTTCCCGGCCGGATCGGCCATTGTAATTTTTAACGTAAATTCCATTCTGTAACCCTCCTTATTGTTCATAAGAATAACATACATCCTGGAGGGGGAATTTACAAGAGGGTTTAGGATTTAGTTGAGATGCGAGGACGCCTCTGTAAGACGGCGGACGGGGGAGTGGG
>NZ_URHZ01000049.1 GCF_900547735.1 uncultured Clostridium sp.
ATCCCGAACCCCGACCGTCCCGGCGGCGTTCTCATTCCTCAATTAAATCCCTATTAATTCAGGTTTGTACAAACACCATAATTGTAGTACAATGTTTCACATAGTGATACATGGAAAGAAGGTGAAGAGTGAATGAATCAGAAACATAAAGCAATGGCGCAGAGCCGTGGAGCTGCTAGAGATTTGACCGTCTGTGCACTGCTTGCCTCCCTGATTGCGGTCGGTGCTTTTATTAAGATTGTCATTCCGGTGGGAGCGGATACCATGAATTTTACATTGCAGTGGTTTTTCGTACTGCTGGCAGGCCTTCTTCTGGGATCCAGAAAAGCGTTTTGGAGTGTGGCAATCTATCTGTTGGTCGGCCTTTCGGGAATTCCTGTTTTTGCACGGGGAGGAGGCCTGGGGTATCTGATCCGTCCTACCTTTGGTTTCCTTCTGGGATTTGCCCTGGCGGCGTATGCTATGGGAAAAGTATGTGAGTGGATACATTCGTACAAAACAGCGGCCTGTCTTTTTGCGGCGACGGTTGGGTATATAATTTATTATGGAATGGGAATTCTCTATTTTTATTTTATTACTCATTTTGTAGTTGTGACCCCGCATACGGTAGGATGGGGAGCCATTTTTGCCGTTTACTGCCTGCCGACGATGCTGCCGGATTATATTCTCTGTATCGTGGCCGTCATGGTATCGAAACGACTCCGGCCGGTTGTGTCGCAGGGGATGCGCTGAAAATATTGAGGAGTACAACAAAAAACCGCTTGGCGGCTGCCTCGCGGTAATATATTTTAGGGGGGCCGGTTAAGGTTTGCACCTTAACCGGTATGAGTATGAAAAAGTTTTTGTTTCTTTATTGCTATGAACTTATTATATCGGAGATTTGTGATTAAAGTATGGATAATCCCTAAAGGATTAATTAAAGTCATTATATAAAAATAAATTATTTGTGTAATAATTAAAAAGCTCTATGGATGAAAATATTAAACATCCAGGGAGCTTTTTTGTACAAAAAATTATTGGTCGGAGCTGTTTTTTTCTTCCATATTAAATAATGAATGCAGTCTGACGTAATTATATTCATCATTTTGTTTTAATACTTTAATAGCGCTTTTGGCATCGCCTTTCACCAGGCAATCGTAGACATTTCTATGCAGTTCCACGATCCATTTACGGCTGCTGTTCAGCCGGTTCATCTCATGAAGACAGTAGAAAATTAATTCTCTGCAGCTATTCAGAATTTGACAAAACATTTTATTATGGGATGCACACACAATAGAATAGTGGAAATTATAATCGGCTTCTGTAAATAACTCCAGGTCGTCTATATAATTTTCCATATCATCCAACGCCCGTTTTATTAAGAGTAAATCAGAATCCGAGGCGCGTTCGGCGGCTAATTCAATAGAACGGAACTCTATGGATTTTCTCACGTCGATCAGATCCATAAACTCATTTTCAGTCAATGTGCGATCGGCATTTAACTTAAATGAATTGGAAATCAGCATAGAGTTCTGGGGATTTGAGACGAAAGAACCGGTTCCCTGTTTTGTTACAATCAGATTTTCCGTGCGCAATTTTTGCAGAGCTTCACGCACTACAACACGGCTGACATTAAAACGGGATGCCAGCTGATGCTCGGTCGGCAATTTTTCCCCTTCTTTCCAGACATCAGTAAAGATGAGGTGCTTGATTTGCTCATATACTTCCGTGACATAATTCTTTTTTTCTATCCTTATAATTTGAGAGTCCATATTTTACCACCTGCTATTTTGTTTATAGTACTAGTTTTTATGAAATTTGTCAATTGCCCCGGTGCCGTATCACTCCGTAAAAGTCAAGATAAAAAAATTATAAATTATAAAATAGTATGTTTAAATGTTGAAATAGCACAAAAAAAATATACGTAGTTTGTTGATTTTGTGCATTGAAAACAAATTCAACCCTGTTATAATGAGATGTAGGACAACATACAAGTAACAAATAATGCACAAATAGGAAGGAGGAAAATCAAACAGTAGCAGCAGTAATCTTTTAAGGACAATGCATATTACAAGGAGGAGTGTATGGGTAAAGAATCATTAAGTACTAAACCTGGGGGCGGGGGAGAAGACACCGGGTTTAAAAGAGAAATTGGGGTTTTCGGCGGAGTGAGTATTATTGGGGGAATTATGATAGGATCCGGCATTTTTTATATCGGTTCCATCGTTCTGCAAAGAACTCATATGAGCCTGGGGTGGGCGCTGCTCTGCTGGATTATCGGAGGTGTTATTTCTCTGCTTGGCGGAATTTGTTTTGCTGAGCTGGGCGCTTCCGATCCCAGGACCGGAGGTCTGACTGTTTATCTGACGACGGCTTATCATCCGATATTGGGGTTTGTCGGAGGCTTTTGTCCCTGGCTGCTGAGCAATCCAGGTTCCATAGCGGCCGTGGCTGTGGCGCTGCCGACGGCTCTGCTGCCCTATTTTCATATGTCGGATATGCAGATTAAAATTTTTGCAATTATCCTGATTGTGGGGCTTACATTTTTTAACTGTTTTGAAGTAAAGTTTGGTTCAACGCTGCAGAATGTTTTCATGATCGCAAAAGTGCTTCCCCTTATTATTATATTAGTTGGAGCAATGATTTTTGGAAAGCAGACACCGGATCTCAGTTTAGTGTCCACTGCTACAGAATCAATGAGCATAGGCGGAATCCTGGGAATGGTAGGCTTTGCAGTGGTGGCGACCTTGTGGGCCTATGAAGGATGGATTAATTTGAATCTGGTGGCTGAGGAGATAAAAAATCCGCAAAAGAACCTTCCACGGGCAATTATTTTAGGAATCGGCGGAATTACCTTATTGTATGCACTGTTTAATTTTGCCATCTACCGCATGATTCCCTATGATGAAATTGTTTCAAGGATAAATGCCAATGACCTGTACCTGGGGACAGCAGTGGCGAAAAAGCTTATGGGAGAATTTGGCGGGACCTTTGTTACAATTGCAATGGTTTTGGCCATGTTTGGAAGCTTGAACGGAATGGTGCTTTCTTTCCCCAGAACTTACTACGCGATGAGTGTTGAGGGACACTTTTTTAAATCACAGGGAGTTCTTCATCCGAAATATGGAACTCCTGTAGCAGCACTGTTCTGGCAGGCGGTAATTTCAATTGTCCTTGTTATGATGAGAAGCTTAAGCCAGTTAACTTCTATGGTGGTTTTCTTAGGGATGGTATTCAACATGCTGACAATTTTAGGAGTAATAAGATACCGAAAGAAATTCCCGGATTTAAAACGCCCTTATAAAGTGCGCGGCGGAATTGTGACCGTTTGGATAGTAGCAATTTTATTTGCCCTGCTGGCAATTAATAATTTTATTGAAGATCCGGTCACCGCTATGACAGGTGTGATTGCGGCTGGCATAGGTGTGGCATTCTATTTCTATTTTGACAGGCAGAAGAATAAGGAGGAAGGTATTAATGAAAAAAATACTATTTAACGGCAAGGTTTATCTGGAGCGGGAAAAATTTACACAGGCAGTTTTGATAGAAGATGATTTGATTGCAGACGTGGGAACGGATGAGGAGATTTTAAAACAGAGAACAGAAGACACGGAAATGATTGATTTAGAGGGGAGAACCCTGATACCGGGCTTAAATGACAGCCACGCCCATGTATTATTTTTAGGTAAATATCTAAACTCCATTCAGTTGCTTGGCGTTCAGTCGATTGAAGAAGTAATCGCGCGGAGCAAAGAATTTTTAAAAACACATACAATTTTGCCGGGACAGGTTTTAACCGGGCAGGGCTGGAATCAGGAACAGTTTCCTGCGGAAGAAAAAAGATTTCTGGACAGACATGATCTTGATAAGATTTCCACGGAAATTCCGATTATTTTCGACAGGACCTGCGGACATGTCATAAGCTGTAACACAAAAGCTTTAGAAATTGCAGGAATTACGGCGGAAACGCCGCAGCCCGTGGGGGGAAGCTTTGAAATCGGAGAAGATGGGAAGCCCAATGGCATTTTTAAAGAGCTGGGAGACAGGGAATTAAAGAAAATCATTCCGCTGCCCACAAGAGAGACCATAGAACAATACATTTTGCTCGGTGCCGAACACATGATTTCTTATGGAATGACATCGGTTCAATCTATGAATGTAAGGGAAAACAGGGAACAGGATGACATCTTTGCCGTTATATTAAAACTTCGTGAGGAGGGCAGGCTCCCAATCCGGATGTACGAACAGAATTATTTTACCGATCCCCAGATTTTTGAGGCATATCTGGAAAGCGATTTTTATAAGAATCTTAAGAATGACAACATGTATAAACAGGGTTCGCTTAAAACATTTTTGGATGGCTCCCTAGGCGGAAGAACAGCCCTCATGAAGCGGGATTACGCAGATGCTCCGGGTGAGCGGGGAATGAGCGCCGTATCAAAGGATGATTTCTTTAAGATGGTTGAGATTGCGCATAAGCATAAATGCCAGATACTGGTACATGCCATTGGAGACGATGCGATCGAAACGGCTCTCGAAGCTTATGCCGGAGTAAACGAACCGGGGAAAAATCCATACAGACATGCCGTTTTACATTGCCAGATTACCGATTACTCCATGTTGAAGCGGTTTAAAGATACGGACACTTTAGCGCTTGTTCAGCCTGTATTTTTAAACAGTGACTGGAGCATTGTGGAAAAACGTGTTGGCAAAGATCTTGCAAAAACATCATATGCATTTAAAACCATGCTGAACCTTGGCGTTCATGTAGGGCTGGGTACGGATGCCCCTACCGAGGATATTAACCCGTTTGAATGTATTTATTGTGCGGTAACACGCAAGGATTTAGCCGGTATGCCCAAAGAGGGATATTATCCGGAGGAATGTCTGGATATCTATGATGCGGTGGACGGATACACGATTGGAAGTGCGTATGCGAGCTTTGAGGAGGATGTGAAGGGACGCATCAAAAAAGGTTATTATGCGGATCTAGCCGTATTAAATGAAGATATTTTCACTGTCTCACCGGAGGAGATTAAAAACATTAAAGCAGATTTGACCATTCTGGGAGGAAAAATTATATATCGCAGAAAATAAGCTTAAAAGGATTGATAATTATGAAAAAGATAGGTTTCATTGGACTTGGAATTATGGGAAAACCTATGGCTCTGAATATGCTGAAAGCGGGATGCGAGCTCATAGTCAGTGATTTGAATGCCTCCGCAGTGGAAGAAGCGGTTAAAGCGGGAGCAATTTCCGGTACATATTCAGAAATTGGAAAAAACTGCGATGTTATCATTACAGTTCTTCCTAACGGAAGGATAGTACAAAATGTTTTGTTTCAGCCCAGCGGTGTATCAGGGGCGCTGACTGCCGGCAAGATAGTATGCGACATGTCCAGCGTGACGCCGGATGAAAGTAAAACCTGTTACGGGAAGCTGAAAAAAATCGGAGTGGGTTTTTTAGACGCCCCCGTATCAGGCGGAGAGCCTGGGGCGGTTGCCGCTACTCTGGCAATCATGTGCGGGGGAGATGAGAAGGATTTTCAGGCGATGAAACCGTACTTTGATATCCTGGGAAGCAGCGCCGTTCTGATCGGAAAAAGCGGAAGCGGCAGTATGACAAAACTGGCGAATCAGATTATAGTGAATCTGGGGATAGCTGCGGTCTCGGAGGCGATGGTGCTGGCCGCAAAAGGCGGCGCCGACCCGATGAAGGTTTATTATGCCATTCGCGGAGGCCTTGCCGGAAGTAATGTTTTAGATGCCAAGACACCCATGATGTGCAGCCGTAATTTTGTTCCGGGAGGAAAGATTTCCATTAACCATAAGGATATAAAAAACGTAATGGATACGGCCTACACTTTGGATGTTCCTCTTCCTCTGACTTCTCAATTACTGGAGATTATGCAGGCATTAAAAGCCGGCGGTCATTTGAATGACGATCATGCGGGGATTGTTAAGTATTTTGAGCAATTAGCCCAAGTGGAAGTCAAATCTGATTTAAAGGTATAATCACGCCGCGGGAGGTGCTATATGGATAAACATTATGACAGTTCAATACTTTCTTCTTTTCCTGAAGCTGATTCTGCGAAGGCGGATGTCCTGCTTCGGGAGGCGGTGGAGAAGGATCAGAGTAAAATCGTCGTGTTGGATGATGATCCGACGGGAGTTCAGACAGTCCACGACATTTCTGTTTATACACAATGGGATGAGACAAGTATCCGTCAGGGGTTTGCAGAGAAGAACAAACTATTTTATATACTGACTAACTCAAGAGGCATGACAAAAAAGGAAACAGCAGAGTGCCATAAAGAAATAGCCGGTTCGATTGCCCGGATTGCCGGAGAAACAGGAAAAAAGTTCATACTTATGAGCCGCAGCGATTCAACGCTGCGGGGGCATTATCCGCTGGAAACGGAAATTTTAAGGGAGGAACTTGCAAAAAACGGTATACAGACAGACGGTGAAATACTGTGTCCGTTTTTTCAGGAGGGAGGCCGCTTTACCTTTAATAACATCCATTATGTGAAGCAGGAGAACGAACTGGTTCCAGCCGCAGAGACGGAATTTGCCAGGGATCAAACCTTCGGATACCGTCATTCCTCCATACCCGGATATATTGAGGAGAAGACAGGAGGTGCCTATCCGGCAGACTCTGTTACCTGTATCAGTCTGGAATCCCTGAGGAACATGGATCTTGAAGGAATTGAAGATAAGTTAAACCGGGTATGTGATTTTAACAAAATTTGTGTGAACGCCGTATCTTATGATGATGTGAAGGTGTTTGCGGTGGCATTGTACCGCTCTCTTGCAAAGGGAAAACATTATCTGTTCAGAACAGCCGCCGGGTTTGTGAAAGCGGTGGCAAACATTTCAGACAAACCACTGCTTACCCGGAAGGAGATGTCACCGGACCTGCCGACAAACGGCGGTCTTGTAATTGTGGGGAGCCATACGGAAAAAACGACGCAGCAGCTGAAGGAGCTGTTGAAATTAGAAAATGTAATTCCTATCGAATTCGATTCCGACAAAGTGCTTGCCGGAGACAAAGATTTTTATTCGGAAGTAGAACGCTGTGTAAGGCTGGAGGAGGAAAATATCCGAAACGGAAAAACCGTCGTGTGTTTTACAAAGAGAAAGCTTCTATGTCTTCCCGGGGATACAGAAGAGGCGGCTTTGCAGCGCAGTGTACAGATCAGCGAAGGTGTTCAGAGACTGGTAGGACTTTTGAGGGTACGCCCAGCTTTTGTCATTGCAAAAGGGGGAATTACCTCCAGCGATATAGGGACAAAGGCGCTGAAGGTAAAGCGGGCCGTTGTTTTGGGGCAGATACTGCCAAGTGTTCCCGTGTGGCAGTTGGGCGAAGAGAGCACATTTCCGGGAATGCCCTATATTATTTTTCCCGGTAACACCGGTAATAAAAACAGCCTTAGGGAAGCGGTGGAAAAACTGTCGGAATAGAGAAGGGTTAATGCACGTTTCAGTTCGAAGCGTGCATTAACTTTATCGAAATATGATACATGCGCGGCAGAAGGAGAATGATATGAAAAAGCAAAGGATAGTCATCCCCATGGGAGATCCCGCCGGTGTGGGTCCTGAGATTGTTGTTAAAGCAATTGCGGATCCAACTGTTTGGAAAAGGGCGGAAAGCATTGTTATAGGTGACAGAGGAATCATTGAAAAAGCCATAGAGCTTACAAATAGTCCTGTAAAAGTGAATGTTCTTACCTCACAGTCGGAAGGGAATTTCAGCAGAGAAATTTTAAATCTGATTGACCTACAGAATATTGACATGAATTATTTTGAGTATGGGAAGGTTAACGGCATGTGCGGCAGGGCGGCTTACGGCTACATTGAGGAAAGTGTACGGCTGGCTTTGGAAAGAAGGGCTGACGCCGTTGTTACACCACCGATTAATAAAGAATCTTTGAGGCTGGGAAATATTCTCTATATCGGGCATACCGAAATCTTTGGTGCATTGTCGGGAACGAAGGATCCCCTGACCATGTTTGAGACAAAGGGCCTGAGAGTATTCTTTTTGACACGCCATGTTTCACTGCGGACGATGTTGGACATGATAAAAAAAGACAGAATCAAGGATTATGTCAGGCGGTGTAAAAAGGCCCTCGAGCGTCTGGGGGTGGACGATGGGATCATGGCAATTGCCGGACTAAATCCGCATTCAGGTGAACACGGCCTTTTCGGCACGGAGGAAATGGAAGAGATTATACCGGCAGTCGAAGAATTGAAACAGGAAGGATATAAAGTGGAAGGCCCCATTGGCGCAGACTCTGTATTTCATCAGGCGGCCCTGGGAAAGTATAACAGTGTGTTATCCCTGTATCATGATCAGGGCCATATTGCGACAAAAACCCTGGATTTTGAAAGGACAGTAGCAGTTACAAACGGAATGCCTTTTTTGAGAACCTCCGTTGATCACGGAACTGCTTTTGACATTGCGGGAACAGGAGAGGCAAGTGCGGTCAGTATGAAGGAGGCAATTTTTGTGGCGGTTAAATATGCGTCGTTTTTCCATCATTAATCCTGTTCCGGCATCGCCGTACCACCTGTGATTATAAAGTTGTGCGTCCCTATGGGCTATAGGCTTATAGGGACTTTTATTGATTGGCAATGAAAAGTTCGCGGAGCGTGCTTTTCGTTGCTATTTGTTCCTCTCAAGTCACTTCAAAAGGTTCAATTTATACAACAAAAAAACCGCCTCAGCAATTGCCTGAGCGGTAAAATTATTTAGGGGGGCCGGACGACTCTCGTCGTCCGGTATGAGTATGAAAAAGCTTTATTATTTCAAGCAATACTTGAAACAAAGGCCTGTCATCCTTTCGGATAACATATTTGTATTATAAAAGAGATTTGTGACCAAAGTATGTACCACCCATAAAAAAACCATAAACATAATAAAAAAATAAAAAACCCTTTGAAAACAGAAGGAAATTGTATATAATAGTAATCGGTATAGTCTGCCTGAATGATATATGGCGCTATTTTAGTTTCATGAACGATAAAAGAGGATAGAATACAAAGCAGGAGGAAAAACAAGTATGATGATGTCCAATGACATTGGTATCGATCTTGGCACGGCCAGTATCCTTGTATATATTAAAGGGAAAGGCGTTGTCTTAAAAGAACCGTCAGTAGTAGCCATTGACCGTGATACAAACAAGATTATGGCCATTGGAGAGGAAGCACGCCTGATGATCGGAAGAACCCCGGGTAATATCGTTGCGGTACGTCCGCTGCGCCAGGGTGTTATTTCTGATTATACAGTAACAGAGAAGATGCTCAAATATTTCATTAATAAAGCAGTCGGCAAGAAGACGCTCAGAAAACCGAGAATCAGCGTCTGCATTCCGAGCGGCGCCACCGAAGTGGAGAGAAAGGCCGTTGAGGACGCCACACTGCAGGCAGGGGCAAGAGAGGTTTCCATTATCGAGGAGCCGGTTGCCGCAGCTATCGGCGCGGGCATTGATATCGCCAAGGCCTGCGGTAACATGATCGTAGATATCGGAGGAGGTACGGCCGATATCGCGGTAATTTCCCTGGGTGGTACGGTAGTAAGTACATCTATCAAAGTAGCCGGAGACGATTTCGATGAGGCTCTGGTACGCTACATGCGTAAAAAACATAATCTTCTGATCGGTGAAAGAACGGCCGAGGAGATCAAGATTAATATAGGAGCAGCCTACAGAAGGCCGGAAGTAATCACGATGGAAGTCCGCGGACGTAACCTGGTAACAGGTCTTCCGAAGACGATTGTGGTTACATCGGACGAGACGCTGGAGGCGCTGCGCGAACCGGCCCTGCAGATTGTGGACGCCGTTCACAACGTGCTGGAGAGAACACCACCGGAGCTGGCGGCCGATATCTTTGACCGCGGTATCGTACTGACCGGAGGCGGTTCCCTTTTAAGCGGACTCGACGCACTGATTGAGGAGAAGACGGGCATCACTACGATGATCGCCGAGGATCCTCTGACGGCAGTGGCTATCGGTACCGGCAAATTTATCGAATTTGCCCACGGAGAACTTACACCTAAGAATTACGACTAATAATCTTGCGGTTCACGTCCCCGGCAGAGCGGCGGTTCCGTGAATGGTACGGGAATAAATTTATGGCAGCAGTAAAAGGATATGTTGAGAAAATCAAATACCGTAATGAGGATAACGGCTATACGGTTATGAGCGTCACCGGGAGCGAGGATGGGGAAGAGTACATTCTGGTCGGCAATTTCTCCTATATTTCGGAGGGAGAACTGGTTGAGGCGACGGGCCGCATGACGGAACATCCGATTTACGGGGAACAGTTGGCGGTGGAGAGCTATGAGCTCAAAGCGCCGGAGGATACTGTTTCCATGGAACGATATTTAGGCTCCGGTGCCGTGAAAGGCATCGGGGCTGCTTTGGCTTCAAGGATAGTGAAAAAGTTCAAGGCAGATACCTTCCGCATTATGGAGGAGGAACCGGAACGGCTGTCCGAGATCAAGGGGATCAGCGAAAAGATGGCGATGGCCATCGCGGAGCAGATCAGTGAGAAGAAGGATATGCGGCAGGCCATGATGTTTTTGCAGAACTACGGCATTTCCATGAATCTCTCGGTGAAAATCTATCAGGAATACGGTCCGGCCATGTATAATGTGATTAAGAACAATCCGTATAAGCTGGCGGACGACATTCCGGGGGTCGGCTTCAAGATGGCCGACGAAATTGCATCCAAAGTCGGAATCTTCACGGATTCTGACTTTCGTATTAAGAGCGGAATCCTGTATACACTCCTTCAGGCCTCGGCCAATGGACATACATATCTGCCGGAGGAAGAACTGAAGACGCAGGCCGCCGAGCTTCTGAAAGTGGATCCAGAAGCGATAGGGAAACACCTGATGGATATGCAGATGGATAAGCGCCTTGTCGTGAAAAATGTGGAAAGCGCCGTCCGTCCGTCTTCTGCCGCTTTTAAGGCCCGGATGGGAATGGAACGCAGGCCGGAAGAAGAGCTTGGAGAGCTTTCCGAAGAGGTGCGGGATGTTTACGGAGAAGCCCGGGAACTTCCTGAGGAGGCTCAGGAAGTCCGAAGGGGAGTTTACGCGGCCCAGTACTATTATACGGAACTCAATACAGCCAGGATGCTCCACGATTTGAATATCACGGGTTCGGAGCCGGAGGAACAGATACGAAGGAGCCTTGCAAGGATTCAGGAGCAGGAGAAGATAGAGCTGGATGAACTGCAGATCCAGGCGGTCATCGAAGCGGTCAACTGCGGTCTTCTCATTGTGACCGGAGGACCCGGTACGGGAAAGACGACGACCATCAATACAATCATACGTTATTTTGAGATGGGAGAAATGGATATTCTTCTGGCGGCGCCCACGGGAAGGGCGGCCAAAAGGATGACGGAGGCCACCGGCTACGAGGCCAGGACAATCCACCGCCTCCTGGAACTGAGCGGAATGCCGGAGCCGAATGAGAAAAGCCAGAATTCCGGGATGCATTTTGAACGGAATGAGGAGAATCCCCTGGATGCCGATGTAATCATCATCGATGAGATGTCCATGGTGGATATCCATCTGATGCACGCCCTTTTAAAGGCGGTCAATGTGGGAACGAGATTAATCCTGGTAGGCGATGTGGACCAGCTTCCAAGCGTGGGACCCGGCAATGTGCTGAGGGATATGATTGATTCACAGCGTTTCCATGTGGTAAAGCTGACGAGGATTTTCCGTCAGGCGGCGCAGAGTGACATCATCGTCAATGCCCACAGAATCAATGACGGCCAGAGAGTGGATCTGGCGAAGAGAAGCAGGGATTTCCTGTTTATTAAGCGGGAAGAGCCCAATGCGATTATCAATGCAATGATTACGCTGGTGAAGGAGAAGCTGCCTGCCTATGTGGGGGCGAATATCTTTGATATCCAGATTATGACGCCGATGCGCAAGGGAGCGCTGGGAGTAGACCGCCTGAACACGATTCTTCAGGACTTCTTAAACCCGGCGTCGTCCGACAAACCGGAGAAGGAAGCGGCCGGCACCCTGTTCCGCCTCGGTGACAAGGTAATGCAGATAAAAAACAACTACCAGTTAGAGTGGAAACTCTGCAACAAATACGGGATTCCCATCGACAAGGGAACCGGCGTGTTCAACGGTGATACGGGAATTATCCGTGAAATCAATGCTTTTGCCGAGCTTCTCACCGTGGAGTTTGACGAGGGAAAATTGGTGGATTACAGTTTCAGGCAGCTTGAGGAGCTGGAACTGGCATACGCCATCACAATCCACAAATCCCAGGGAAGCGAGTATCCGGCTGTTGTGATTCCTGTTTACAGCGGTCCCAGGATGCTGATGACCAGAAACTTGATTTATACGGCTGTGACAAGGGCGCGTTCCTGCGTCTGCCTGGTGGGAATACCGGAGGTGTTCCAGCAGATGGTGGACAATGCGATGGAACAGAAGCGCTATTCGGGCCTGAAGGCCCGCATTGAGGAGCTGATTATTTGAAAATAAGATACAAAAAGGCGGCGTCCGTTTTCCTGGACGCCCTCTTTCCAAGGCGATGCCCTGTCTGTGGGGATATCGCAGCGCCCGTGGGGAATCTAATCTGCCCCTCCTGCCGGGACAAACTTTCTTTTGTAAAATCCCCTGTATGTAAAAAATGCGGCAAGGAAGTGATGAGCGAGACCATCGAATACTGTTTTGACTGCAGCCGCCACCGGCGCAGCTTTGAGTATGGGCTGGCGCTGCTGAACTACAATGAACTTTCCGGCCGTTCCATGGCCGCGGTCAAGTATAAAAACAGAAGAGAATATCTGGATTATTACGCGGAGGAAGCCATAAGACGCTGCGGAGCGAAGCTGTCGGCAATGGAGGCGGACTGCATGATACCGGTCCCGATCCATCCATCCAGGTACCGGAGCAGAGGATTTAACCAGGCTCTTGTCCTGGCCCGTAAACTGGAGGAGCGGATGGGGATACCGGTCTGCCCGGACATCTTGAAACGCAATAAAAATACCGAACCGCAGAAGGAACTGGGGCCTGCCGGGCGGCTTAAAAACCTGGAACAGGCGTTTTCGGCAGGGCCGGTTCCGGACGGAATCACAAGCGTTATTCTCATCGACGACATTTATACGACCGGGAGCACGATAGAGGCATGTACGCGTGTTCTGAGGGCAGCCGGAGTAAAAAACGTATATTTTTTTGCTGTTTGTATTGGACAGGGGCAGTAAAGTAGGATATGATAATAGGACAGGAAAACAGAGCGTTTTTCGGAGAAGGCATTGATGTATGCGAACAATAATGGAATGAAAAGGAGTTTATAAAGATGCGTGAATTAGAGTATCAACTGGTAAAAGACGATTATAAAAACTGGATACACTGGAACGTGCTCCGCAATGAATCAAAAAAGATGAAGATTTTTTCACTGGTCATTTACGTTGGCTTTGTCGTAATTTATGTAGGCGGAAGCCTCAATTCTGCCAAAGGCAACATGGCGGCGCTTATTCCGTCCATCGGTATGGCGCTTTTAGTAGGAGCGGCGATGTTTTACACCACCTCCCATCACAATCAGGAACGCATGATCTGGAAGAAGAGCGGACTGAAGAGACTGGAGAAGAATAACAATTTCCCGGTTGTCCATTTAACACTGAACGATCTGGGGCTCGTTATGGAAGTGCCGTCCGAGAACGTGACAAAGGAATACCGTTACAGCGAGCTTTTTGGAATACTCGAAATTGAGAGACTGTTTCTTCTGGAGGCCAATGACAAGACATGGCAGTTCATCGCCAAATCCGCGTTCACCAGCCAGGAAGAGATGGACGAATTCAAGGCATTTATGGAAGAAAAGATAGCCGACGCCAAGGAAAATCCTGAAAAGTATGAGAAGAAAGAGGAGATTCCGGAAGAGACACAGGCAGCCGGTGATAACGGCGCGGATGCGTCTTATGAAGGCGGCATCGCATCCGGTTCCGACGAAGAGGCGGAGGAGATTGAGCCGGTTGACACCAGCAATATGGGAAAGATCGGCAAGATGGCTCATATTATGGCGGCTATGGCGGCAGAGGCCGACAATGAGGAGGATGACTCCGTAAGAACGGAAGAATCTGCGCAAACGGCATCCGGTGAGGAGGCCGTGGCGGAGGCAACATCTGAGATCGTGACGGAGACAGCTCCTGAAACCGTTGCAGCGGCAGCAGCCGAAGCAGCGACGGAGGCCGCGCCGGAACAGGAAGTGGTATCCGCGGCAGAGGCCGACGGCAGGGAAGTATAGGACGGGAAGTTTGAAACAGGAAGTTTAAGACAGGATTCATTAGATTAAGAAGAACGACAGAAACATGACGGTGCAGGAGGATGAACGGAATGATAATCCGGTGGGCAGAAGAAAGTGATTTACAGGGGATGGTTGAGATTTTTAACTATGAGGTGCTGAACGGCACGGCGTCTTTCTCAATCAGGCCCAGAACCGTTGAGGAGAGAAGGTCCTGGTTTGAGCAGCATAACAGGGATGAATTTCCTCTGATTGTGGCGGAGGAGAACGGTAAGGTGGCGGGGTATGCCAGCCTGTCCGTGTACCGCGACAATGATGCTTACGCCCCTACAATGGAACTTTCGGTTTATGTGGCCCATGAATACAGAGGCAGAAAAGTCGGGGAAGCGCTGATGACGGAGCTTTTGCGGATTGCCAGGGAGAAAGGCAGAACGCATGCAATCGTCTCTGTAATTACATCGGACAACACCGCCAGTATCCGTCTGCATGAGAAGTTCGGTTTTGAATACTGCGGAGTTACAAAAGAAGTCGGACGGAAGTTCGACCGTTGGCTTGACACATTGTTTTATCAGTTGATAATCTGAGTAAAGCTCGGATCCGTGGAGGTGAAGGCCAATTTATGAAGGGAAGAGCGGTGAGGAGAATTCTGCTTCCGGTTCTGACAATCGTTTTTATTGCACTGAATCCCCCTGCCACTGTGCATGCCGACTGGGTGCAGGATAAGTTTGGCTGGTGGTACCAGGAAGAAGACGGCAGCCATCCCGTTTCCGTCTGGAAAGAGATGGACGGTAAATGGTATTATTTCAAAGATACCGGCTACATGGCCGACACGCCGATGATTATTGACGGGGTACAGTATTATTTCCATAAATCCGGCGCCATGGTATCGGATGAGTGGGTTGAATTCATGGGAGAATGGTACTATTTCAACAAGGACGGTTCACTGGCGAGAAGCTGCTGGATCGGCGACCTCTATTATGTTGACAAACTGGGAGCCATGGTTAAGGATAAGCGGATAAACGGGATCTATATTGACGAAGAGGGAGTTGCAGAACATCCGGGGGACGATTTTTTTGATTAGAAGACAGACATTGGAGGACAACTTTAGGTGAGCCGTACAATATTAAAATTTTCATCGATTGTAATTCTGGCACAGGCAATTCTCACCGTAATATCGGGTGTGATTCTGGCGGCCGGCAGCAGCGCTCTGAGCGGGACGGAGTATGAGTCTCTGATTGGAGCCACGATAATGCTTGCCATGGTTGCGATAGTGGAATCGGTTTTCCGCGGAATCGCGGCAATTATGGGACTTCGGAGCTGCAGACCCGGTTCCGGAACAAAAGCCATCTTTATTCTGGGTATTATTATGGTGGCTCTGGACGCGGCGGGGTTAATCAATACGCTGCTCACGAGTGCACAGAGTGCCCCGGCTTCCCTGATTGCGGTGGCGATGTCGGGATTATATTTATTTTCGGTGTTTAAAATCAGAAAAGAAAATGCACAGGGAAACTGAGTTTCCCGATGATGGAAGAGAAAGCTTCCGGGCTCAATGAATCAGCCCGGAAGCTATTTTTATGAAATTGGATGTCATGCTCCAGCAGTAGGGCTGTTTCAGCCAGCCAAATTTAATCTGGTATCTGGCAATATCCCCAAAGTGCAGCGTATGGAGGGAGGCCAGTTCCTTCTCCGTCAGAAGGGAACTGATCATCCGGTCGGAACAGAAGCAGGCTCCAACCCCTCTGACACAGAGAGAAAGAAGAGTTGCAAGGTTGTCGGACTGGGCCCTGACCTGCGGGAAAAATCCGGAGGCCGTGATTAACTGCTGGCCAATCCGGCCGAAGATATCCTCCTGCCGGTTCAGGAGAAACGGGCAATCGGCAAGGGGAGAAAGGTTGCCGAGCTTTTCTGTTTCACGCAGCACATCGGCGGCGTGTTCCCCGTAGAGCTCGGATAAAAGCCGGGAGGAAATGAGGAGGACCAGTTCCTCCTCGTAAAAGTCCTTCAGCTCCACACCCGGGATTTTATCGGGAAAATTGGCGATGGCCAGATCAAACTCACCTTTCAGCAGCTTCTGCTGCAGTACATCGTTGGTGGCCTCAATCAGCCGTACCTCGATTTTGGGATAAACCTTCTGATATCCCGCAATCAGTTCGGGCATGATCGTACGTCCCCTGGTATAGGCAATGCCGACCCGCAGTATGCCTTTCTCTTCGGCGGAGATGTCGCTGAATTCCTGCTCCATTGCGGAATACCGTTTCTGAAAATCGACGGCGTAGCGGAGAAAAACCTGGCCTGCGTAGGTCAGTTCCAGAGGCACATGGCGAATCAGAAGCGCACAGCCCAGCTCCTGTTCAACTGAGGCAATATGCGCGCTCAGCGTCTGCTGCGTGATGTGAAGCTGTTCGGCCGCCTTTGTAAAGCTGCGCTCCCTGGCGACGGTGGTGAAGTATTTCATACTTAGAAAGTTCATAGATTTCCTCCCGGGAAGTTTAAATCATAATCGGGACACAGGTTCGAATAGTAAGTTCAGACGTAACTGTTCAGAAGGCAGTATTCCGCGAGGTGTTTTCATGCATTTTTGCATGAAAATCCCGAGTTTTGTCAGCGCGAAACGGCATTTTGGGCCGTTTCTGTGCATTGCGAAGCGGTAACTATGAAGGTACTGAATAGTTACGTTCAGACAATGTATTGTTCAAACTACAATACAGTATTTTTCCTGTATTATATATCAAAAAGAACAGTTAGACAATTAGATTTAATACTTTATAATATAAGATATAAGGGGGATGGAAAATGTTGGAGATAACGGTACTTGGCATATTTGTAGCGGCGCTTCTGCTCTCCGCGGTGTTTGGTGTTTCAGTTCTGTATGCGCTGATTTTCGGATATTTTGTTTTTGCCGGATACGCCCTGATAAAACATAATACGGTGGCGGAAATTCTGAAGATGTCTTTCAAAGGCGTGAAAACCGTAAAAAACGTGCTGATTGTTTTTATGCTCATAGGAATGCTGACCGCGCTGTGGCGTGCGGCGGGAACGATTCCGTTTCTGGTTGTCTGCACTTCCGGCCTGATTGTGCCTTCCGCGTTCATTCTGTTCATTTTTCTTCTCAACTGCTTCGTCTCCGTTCTTACCGGAACCTCGCTTGGTACGGCGGCCACCAGCGGTGTAATCAGTATGGCAATGGCCACTGCCGCGGGGGTGAATCCCGTTTATGCGGGCGGGGCCATCCTGTCGGGTATTTACTTTGGCGATCGGTGTTCTCCGATGTCGACCAGCGCCCTGCTTGTCAGCGAACTGACCGGAACGGACATTTTCGATAATATAAAAAGTATGATCAGAACATCCCTTGTCCCCTTTGCAGCGGTGTGCGTCATCTATCTGGTGCTCGGCATGAACGGAAGCGGCGCGTCACCCGATGCCGGACTCCTTACACTGCTGAAGGAGAGTTTTAACCTGCATTGGCTTGCCGCATTGCCTGCCGGAATTGTTATCATCCTGTCCCTGTTCAGGGTTAATGTCAAAAAGACTATGATGATCAGCATACTGACGGCAGGAATTATCAGCATATTTCTTCAGGGAGTAAAGCTCCCG
This sequence comes from uncultured Clostridium sp., assembly GCF_900547735.1. Lineage (GTDB taxonomy): Bacteria > Bacillota > Clostridia > Lachnospirales > Lachnospiraceae > Otoolea. The sequence goes on from NZ_URHZ01000049.1 coordinate 17,843, forward strand.
GAATTATTCGGATTCCTGTTCACGGGCTACCGCATTGAGGAACCGGGATTGGCGGCGATGATGAACGGGGGAGGACTGCTATCTATGGTGAGGGTAAGCGCGATTATCTGTATTTCCTCCTCCTATTCGGACATTTTTGAGAAAACGGGGATTCTTCAGGGCATTAAACTGAGGATAGGCAGACTGGGACAGAAAATTACGCCGTACGGAGGCGAATTGGTCACCTCCCTGCTGGCATCCATGGCGGCCTGCAATCAGACGCTTGGCATTATCCTGACTTATCAGCTTTGTAAGGATATGGTCTATGACAGAAAAGAGATGGCGCTCTATCTGGAAAATACGGCTGTTATTGTGGCGCCGCTGGTTCCATGGTCCGTTGCCTGCGCAGCGCCTATGGCGGCGATATCAGCCGTCAATGTGGGTGGATGCATTCTTTTTGCTTTTTACATTTACCTGCTTCCGGCATGGAACCTTTTCCGAAACAGAAAGAGACGGGAGGAAAGAGTTTATGGAAATCGTAAGACTGTTTAATCTTCAGGGGAGCTTATTCTTAATGATTCTGGCCGGTGCTGTTCTGAAAAGAAAAGGAATCATAGACGAGCCGGGAAAACGTTGTCTGACGGATCTCTGTGTCAATATCATCATACCGTGCAACATCATCAAATCCTGCCTGATTGAATTCGACCTGTCGATCATGAAGGCCTGCGGCCTTCTTCTGGTGGTGGGAATCGTCATGCAGTTTTTCTGCCTATTTCTCAACCGGTTTTTATTTAACGGCTTTGGAGAACAGCAGAAAAAGGTGCTCCAATACTGTACAATCGTATCAAATGGCGGTTTTCTCGGGAACCCGGTTGCAGAGGGCGTTTACGGCTCTCTTGGGCTGCTGTATGCCTCCATCTTTCTGATACCGATGCGCGTGGTCATGTGGTCGGCGGGCACCTCCTATTTTGTAGCGGGCACCTCCGACAAAAAGAAAGTACTGCACAATATACTGACCCACCCCTGCCTGGTAGCCGTATACATCGGCCTGTTTCTGATGTTCACCCAGATTCATGTGCCGGAAGTTCTGGCATCTACGGTTAAGAGTATCGGCGGCTGCAATTCGGCCATTACAATGTTCATCATCGGAACAATTCTTGCGGATGTGGACGTCAGAACCATTATTAACAGGACTACGGTCGGCTTCAGCATCTTCCGTCTCGTCCTGCTCCCGGCCGCAGCCCTGGCACTCAGCCATGCCCTGGGCCTCGATCCGGTGGCCTCCGGCGTAGCCGTGATCATGACGGGCATGCCGGCAGGAGCAACGGCGGCTATCTTTGCGGCACGGTATGGAAGCGATGCGGAATTCGCCACGAAATGCGTGGTGCTGTCTACGCTGCTGTCGATGGTCACGATTCCGATGTGGGTGATGTAATGAGAGTCCATTTAAGGCTGTCTGAAGGGAGTGAAGGGAGCCGCCATGACATTGAATGAAGCAATCGAGATTCTGAAAACAGAAAAGGCCATATGCGATTTAAAAATAAGCAATGGGAACGGCAGTAAAAACAGCGAACAGCTCTCGCAGGCCGTGGATGTAATAACCGGGTTTATAGAACAATGCATTTCCGTGCTGGTGAGCTAATCCCATGCCTGATAACGTTTATGAATGTAAATGCTGTAAAAGTGATTTTGAAAGGAAAGGTACATTTTATGATGGAGTTGAGAAGGGCTGTTATGGATGATTTGCCGCAGATTAGGGCGGTCTATAAGGAGATATGCCGGGACATGGACAGGAACGGCATCCAAATCTGGGATGAGATTTATCCGGGGGAAGTCTTTGGGGAAGATATCGAAAACCATCGGCTCTATGTGTTGACGCAGCAGAAGGAGATCGTGTCGGCATTTGCCTTATGCGATTCCAATCCAGGAGCGGACGGTGTAAAATGGGAAAATCAGAATGAAAGGGCATTTTATCTCGACCGTCTCGGAGTAAACGTCAATTACAAAAGAAAAGGAATCGGAAGTCTGGCGATCCAAAAAGCCACAGCCCTGGCAGGTTCCCTCGGAGCCGGGTATCTCAGACTCTTTGTCGTAGATATCAATCAACCCGCGATAAATCTCTATTTGAAAAATGGTTTTACAAAAGCAGATGGGATCTATGACGAGGTAATTGACGAAGATTTGGTTCTGCATGAATTTGGATATGAGAAAAAGACAACCATATGATATAGTTTTCAATGCGGGAAACTTCGTTACAGTCCCGTTACAATGATTTGTGAGGTGAAAAATCATGGCCATGTTTCATAGGAAGAACTGGACCGTTCATTACGGCTCATATCCTCAACCATCATCAGATGCGAAAAAACGCAGAAAAACCAACCATACAAGCTTTATTCCCAATAGAGTGACCATCATGTCATAACATCGGAATAAGGCTCTGTTTTTTTGTGAATAATCAATTTAAATAAAACAAAAAACTAACATCCCAAAAACAATCAGTACCGTAACCAGCCAAACATCCCCGGAAACAATTCGCGCCTGCAACAAGTGCGGCCCTGCACTTGGGGAAGAGTCATTCAGCCTGATGTAAGGATGCCGGGCGGTGCCGATCCCTACCGGGTCTTCAGTCCATCGATCCGTAAAAAGGGGAAGGAGGGTGAAAACATTCCGAAGGGGACCTTGGAATCCGACGGTGCTTAATGAGGTTTTATACGAATTTAGCACTCCGCTTCGCATTCCACAAGCGAAAGCGAGTCCCCGTAGGAATGCTTTCAGCCCGGATTCCCCGTACGCGAAAATCTTCCAGGGACTGAAGACGCATCACGATCCCCCACCCCCCGCCCGCCGTCCTTACAAACGGTCCTCTATGCCCAACTAAAAATATATTGACGAATCCCCACATTTATGATATAGTAGACGGGCGAATGGAAGAACTTAGGTCTTTTTTTTATGCTCAAAATCAGGGCCAAAACCCTGCAAAACGCTGTAAAATAAAGGCTGTGACAAATCAACAATTTAAGTGGAGGTGGAAGTCGTGCGCACAAGAATTACACTGGCATGTACAGAATGCAAACAACGTAATTACAACATGACTAAGGATAAGAAGACTCATCCTGACAGAATGGAAACAAAGAAGTATTGCAGATTCTGTAAAACACATACGTTACACAAAGAAACAAAATAAGGTAACTGATTGTACCTGGGATCAGGCGGCAGCCTGATAACATTGGAGGACAAATTATGGGTGAAACAGAAAATACCAAAAAGGCTCCTAAAAAGAGCTATTGGAAAGGCCTTCAGGCCGAGTACAAGAAAATCGTCTGGCCCGACAAAGATACTGTCATTAAGCAGACAGGCGCCGTCGTTGCGGTTGCCGTTGCTTTGGGACTGATTATTGCAGCACTTGATACGATTATCGTAACAGGACTGCACTTCGTTATCTAATTTAAGGGCAAAGGTGAGAATATGTCAGAAGCAAATTGGTATGTAGTGCATACTTATTCCGGCTATGAAAACAAAGTAAAAGTTGACATCGAAAAGACAATTGAAAACAGAAAGCTCCAGGATCAGATCTTAGAGGTATCCGTGCCTATGCAGGATGTCATTGAGCTGAAGAACGGGGCACAGAAACAGGTTGCCAAGAAGATGTTTCCCGGATATGTACTGATTAACATGGTTATGAACGATGACACATGGTATGTAGTACGCAACACCCGTGGTGTAACAGGATTTGTTGGTCCGGGTTCCAAGCCGGTTCCGCTTACGGAAGGCGAGATGGATTCTCTGGGATTCAGGGAAGCCGGATTAGTAGTCGACTTTGAAGAAGGTGACACGGTTGTTGTTACCGCAGGGGCCTGGAAAGATACCGTTGGTGTAATCAAGTCCATCAACGAAGGAAAGCAGACCCTTACTATCAATGTGGAGATGTTCGGCCGTGAGACACCGGTAGAACTGTCTTTTACAGAAGTAAAGAAGATGTAACAAGTACGGCCTTTAATCGGTTTAGAGGCTCGTGGGAGGGAAATCCCCGCAATTACCACATTTATTTAGGAGGTGCCTAATCATGGCAAAGAAAGTAACAGGATACATTAAATTACAGATTCCTGCTGGTAAAGCTACACCAGCACCGCCAGTTGGACCAGCTCTTGGTCAGCACGGCGTTAATATCGTTCAGTTCACAAAAGAATTCAACGCAAGAACAGCAGATCAGGGCGACCTGGTTATCCCGGTTGTTATCACTGTATATGCTGACAGAAGTTTCAGCTTTATTACAAAGACTCCGCCGGCTGCAGTTTTGTTAAAGAAGGCATGCAAGCTTAAATCTGGCTCTGCTGTACCTAACAAGACAAAAGTAGCTACCATCTCTAAAGAAGAACTTCAGAAAATTGCAGAATTAAAGATGCCAGACTTAAATGCAGCAAGCCTTGAGGCTGCTATGAGCATGATCGCTGGTACAGCAAGAAGTATGGGAATCACTGTTGCTGAATAAGCTGAAGTAATTAGTCATACCCGTGAAGTATAATTGAGATGTTTTTTTGTAACGTGGGAGGGAAATCCCCGACAACACCACTAGGAGGTTATTTATAATGAAAAGAGGAAAAAGATACGTAGAGGCTGCTAAATTAGTAGACCGCACAAATCTTTATGATGCTGCAGAAGCTATTTCTATTGTTAAGAAAGCAGCAGCAGCTAAATTTGATGAAACAATTGAAGCTCACATCAGAACCGGCTGTGACGGACGTCATGCTGATCAGCAGATCCGTGGTGCCGTAGTTTTACCACACGGAACCGGTAAGACAGTTAGAATCCTTGTATTCGCTAAGGGACCGAAGGCAGACGAGGCTCAGGCAGCAGGCGCAGATTTCGTAGGCGCAGAAGAGCTCATCCCGAAGATCCAGAATGAAGGATGGTTAGATTTCGACGTAGTTGTTGCTACACCTGATATGATGGGTGTTGTTGGACGTTTAGGACGTGTACTTGGACCGAAGGGCTTAATGCCAAACCCGAAGGCTGGTACGGTTACTATGGACGTAACAAAAGCTATCAACGATATCAAAGCTGGTAAGATTGAGTACAGACTTGATAAAACAAACATTATCCACGTGCCAGTAGGAAAAGCTTCTTTCACAGAAGACAAATTAGCGGACAACTTCCAGACGCTTATCGACGCTATCCTGAAGGCAAAACCTGCTACATTAAAGGGCTCTTACTTAAAGAGCGTAACGCTGACATCCACAATGGGTCCTGGTGTTAAATTAAATGTTGCAAAGCTTGTGAACTAATTCAGGGGCGATAGAAATATTTATATCAGAAAAACCGGAACGAAGGCAGTGCGCTTTTGTTCCGGTTTTTTTCGGGCTTTTTGTTAATTGTAATGATAATAGACATCAGGAATGCAATCCTGTATACTTAGATATTATAGACTGAGATAAAAGGGCGAAAATGGTGATGGAAAGATATGACGAAGAAAAAAATGTATGCTATGATATCGTTGATAGCGCTTACGCTGCTCGTCGGTATTGCAGGATGTAACAATAGAGAAAAGACGGCGCCAAAGTCGGATTCACCGGTGGTGATTACCCTCTGGCATTCTTATAATGCCGTGGCGAAGATTCAGTTTGATAAACTGATCCAGGAGTTTAATGATACGGTCGGGCTGGAGAAAGATATTATCGTAGATGCCAAAGGATATGGCTCCAGCGATGAGCTGGAGGAGGTATTGTACGCATCCGCTAACCGAATGATCGGTTCGGAGCCGCTTCCGGATATATTTGCATCTTATCCGGACAGCGCCTACAGGCTGGATAAGTTAGCGCCTCTGGTCCCGCTGGAACGCTATTTTACGGCAGAAGAGTTTCAGAAGTACCAGCCGGAGTTCCTGGAAGAGGGCGTATGGGATGAAGAAGGGCACCATAAGATGCTCCCTGTGGCTAAATCGACGGAGCTTTTATATCTGAATAAGACCGACTGGGAGCGTTTTTCGGAGGAGACCGGAGTGTCGAAAGCTCAGCTTGGAAGTTGGGAAGGCCTGGCCGAAGTGGCGGAGCTATACTACGGATGGTCCGGGGGAAAACCATTCCTCGGCATGAATTATTACAATGATTTTTCGGTCATGGCAGCGGCTCAGCTTGGAGAGACGATTTACGGCGACAGCGGCCGGTTCGAATTTTCCAGGGAGGCGGCCCGCAAAGCATGGGAAGCTTATTATGTGCCTCATGTGATGGGATGGTATGAGAGCCGGGAATACAATCAGGACGGCGTCAAGAGCGGGAAGCTGATGGCCTATATCGGTTCATCGGCCGGAGCCGGTTTTTTCCCGGGAGAAATAATAGAGAATGAAGAGAAGTCCTATCCGATCGAGTGTGAATGTTTTCCATACCCTACGTTTGACGGAGGAACCGGGTATATGACACAGAGAGGGGCCGATATGGGCGTCTTTGCTTCCGATGGAATACGTGAGGAGGCGGCCTGTGAATTCCTTAAGTGGTTCACGGCGCCGGAACAGAATATACGTTTTGCAGTAGCTACCGGATATCTGCCTGTAGAAGAAAAAGCGCTGGAATCCGTGCCGGAGCTCTTAAATCATGTTGACAGGACGAACAATGCGGAGGCGATTGGCAGCAGTATCCGCGTATTTCTGGACGCCAGAAAACAGAGGCCGTTTTACATTAAAAAGGCATTTGAAGGTTCCTATGATAAAAATAAGTTTTTTGCAGAGTCACTTGAAAATAAAACCGTCGAGGCTCAGGACATCATGAAGAGACGGCTCGGGAACGGAGAAATAAAGGAAGATGTGCAGTCGGATCTGCTGTCGGAGGACTGTTTTAGCCGGTGGTATGATTCTCTTATTAAAGAAATGGCTGGTATAACGGATGGGGAAAAAGATTAGGAGCAGGAACATTGCATTTAATTTAGCAGTGGTATTTGTCTGTTTTGCCGTATTCCAAAGTGTTCTGCTGACCGGTATCATGGTTGGCAGCGGTGTTCTGACAAGGGCAAAGCAGAATGAGTACAGAATTTTTTCCGAGAAGGTAAACGGACAGAAGAATAACCTCGAAAATGAGATGGAGAATATCTGGACGAATTTTGAGTATGATACGGAACGGATGAGCCGTTACTTTGATAGTATGGATAATCCGGACATAACCGGGCGGGAAAACGAGATTCTGGAAGATTTGGCTCCGACGGTGCTGGATGCGCTCTTCCATACAAAAACTACGGGCGCATTTTTAATACTGCCGGACGAGGGAAAGACGGATGACTCACTGGCCGCGCTCTATTTCCGGAATAATAACCCTGAGAAGACGGGGGAGAATAACGCCAACGTATATATGCTGACGGGTCCCTGGAACGTGGCTGAGACAATGGAGATTGCGACAACCGCAAACTGGAGTTTCCGTCTGGATTTAACTGACGGCAACAGGGATTTTTTTGATAAACCGTATGAGGCCGCAATGAAATACGGACGCTCGGGGTGGCTGGGCTATTGGAGTCTGCCCTTCAAGGTGAACCCGCAGGATGAGGATGTTATTACGTATTCCATTCCACTGTTCGGCGATGACGGCAAGGTGGCGGCGGTGTTCGGCATTGAGATATCGGTAAATTATATGTACCGTTTTCTGCCGGCGAAAGAGCTGCAGTCCAACGGTTCTTACGGATATGCTATTGCAACCGGTTCGATGGAGGATGGACTTGAGCTCTCCGTCACCCATGGAGCCGTACAAAAAAGGATGCTGGACGAAGGCGGGCCGCTTAAACTGGAATGCCTGGATGAGCAGAACGGAATTTACCGTATTTTGAATCACAACAGCAATCACGAAATATATGCCTGTGTCAGTCAGATGGGCATGTATTACCATAATACGCCTTTCGAAAATGAAGGCTGGTACCTGATGGGTATGATGGAGGAGCCTGTCCTTCTTCATTTCCCGAACAAGATAGAAAAGATACTGGTATATGCCCTTGTGATGTCGGCCGCCATCGGACTGATTATCGCAGTGTTTGTCAGCATGTGGTTTACAAGGCATGCGAAACTGATGGAGTTGTCGGAGCTTCCTCTGGGAGTTTTTGAGATACGTTCCCATTCGGGAGGCGTATTTATGACGAGCCAGATCCCGGGACTTCTTGGGCTGACCCGGGAGCAGGAACGGAATTTCACCAGGGATAAGACAAAGTTTGCGGAATTCTTAAAGAATCTTGAGCATTCCGGTGAAGGGGAAATCTTTAAGGTGAATAATCAGGACGGCAGCCGGTGGCTCAAAATCACCCGCAGATCCGTGGACGGCACGGTTCGGTGCGTTGTCGAAGATGTGACGGATGAGGTCCTGCAGACAAAGGCGCTCAAGGTAGAGCGTGACAGGGACGGCTTGACGGGAGTTAAAAACAGGCTGGCCTTTGAAAAGAAGATGGAACGCATCCGTGACGATTTTGACGGCACCGGGAAAATAGGCTTTGTCATGTGTGATTTAAATGACCTGAAATGCGTCAATGACAGATACGGCCACGATATGGGCGATGAATATATCTGCATGGCCGCAAAAGCAATCCAGGAGGCATTCCCAAGCGGCCGGGTCTACCGGATAGGCGGAGACGAATTCGCCGTATATCTGGAAGAAAGCGACGCCGCGGGTGCGGTGGATGGAATTGGAGCGATCAAGAAGTCAATGGAAGAATACAGCCAAACCAGAGAATTCAATGCGTCCATCGCAGCCGGATATGCCTTTTACACACCGGGCCGCGATGTGGGGCTGAAGGATGTGCTGTCCAGGGCGGATGCCTATATGTACCGTAATAAAAGAAGGCTTAAGGGAAAAACACAGCGGTAAGAATTTCCTGAGGTATGAGAACGCCGCCGTACGGCCAGGAACCGGGATAGTGAGAGGGAGGCCTATGAGTCTTCAGTCCCGGAGTGAAGTCAGTCGCGGGTGGGGAATCCGGGCGGGTCATAAGTAAAAGCACCGCAACTGCATAGTGGCTGTGACAATACCTCCACCGCACTTGACGAAAGAGACAATCAGCCTTTGAAGATAACGGACGGGGCCGATCCCTGCCCGGTCTTCAGTCCCGCCGACCACCTGCCCGGGGAAGGAGGGAGAAAACTTTCCGGAGGGGACCTTGGAATCCGCCGGTGCTTGCTGAGGTTTTTACGAAGCTAGCATCCGCTGCGCATTCCACAAGCGGGAGCGAGTCCCCGCAGGAATTTTTTCTCCCGGATTCCCCCTCACAACATAATACAAAACGGGACTGAAGACTCACCTATCCACCCCGCGCCCCCGTCCGTCATCTCACAGAGGCGTCCCCGCATCTCAATTAAAAAAAATCCCCTTGACAAACCCGAATAAATATGGTATTTTATTTTAGTGTTAACTGCCGAAGACAGCAGGTGCCGTAAGGCATAAGGTTAAAACGCCTGCCGAGGGAACATACCATATTAAATGTGTAAGTTTGCGCCTCTTTGTCTTCACGGATAAAGAGGCTTTTTATTGGTTGTCGATGAAGAGCCCGCGGAGCGGACTTTTCGCTGTTTGATACCGGTAGGATGCGATGAGCATTTTACAGGTCGTCAAATACGTTTACCAGGCGGTTAGATTAAATAATACAGGAGGTAAACCATTCATGGCAAAAGTTGAATTAAAACAGCCGGTTGTAGCTGAAATTTCTGAATTATTCAACGGCGCTAAGACAGCAGTAGTCGTTGACTACCGTGGTCTGACTGTAGAGCAGGATACACAGCTCCGTAAACAGTTAAGGGAAGCAGGCGTTTCTTATAAAGTATATAAGAACACGATGATTCGCTTTGCTGCTAAGGGAACTGCATTCGAAGCTTTAGAGCCAAATCTGGAAGGACCTACAGCTTTAGCTGTATCCAAAGAAGATGCAACAGCACCGGCAAGAATTTTAGCTGAATTCGCAAAGAAAGCAGACAAGTTGGAGATCAAAGGTGGTATTGTTGAAGAAACTTACTACGATGCAAAGGGAATGCAGGTTATCGCAACCATCCCGTCCAGAGAAGTTCTTCTTGGAAAACTGCTTGGAAGCATTCAGTCCCCAATTACCAACTTTGCTCGCGTTATCAATCAGATCGCAGAGTCCAAAGAGGCATAATTTCCATCCGGGAAATCAAGACGGAAAGAATTGTAAAGCTGCCTAGGGCAGCAGAGACAGCACAGAAAAGCTGTGCATAAATATTAAATAGTAAAATTACAGGAGGAACATTAAAATGGCAAAATTAACAACAGCTGAATTTATCGAAGCTATTAAAGAATTATCCGTATTAGAATTAAATGAATTAGTAAAAGCATGTGAAGAAGAGTTTGGTGTATCCGCAGCAGCAGGCGTTGTAGTTGCAGCAGCAGGCGCAGCAGAAGCAGTAGAAGAGAAGACAGAATTTGACGTAGAGTTAACAGAAGTTGGCGCTAACAAAGTTAAAGTTATCAAAGTTGTTCGTGAAGCTACAGGCCTTGGCTTAAAAGAAGCTAAAGAAGTAGTTGACAGCGCTCCTAAGGCTGTAAAAGTTGGCGTTTCCAAAGAGGAAGCAGAAGAGTTAAAGACAAAATTAGAAGCAGAAGGCGCAAAAGTTACATTAAAATAATTTTGCAATCCAGCTTAATTTGCATTACAATAAAAGAGTCTGTGGCGTGTGGTTTCCATGCGTTGCGGGCTCTTTTGGCGTTTCCGGGTACGGAGTAACAGTGAACCTTTGAGGTTCTATGCACATATGACAGGAGGGCGGATATGGAAGAGTATGATAAAATTGTGGATAATCTGCGGGAAAATTTGAAGGATTGTGAATATGTCCTGATTGGAATCGGAGCCGAATGGGGAAAAGCGAAGGAATCCGATGTAAAAGAGGCATACCGGGCCTTATACAGGCTGACGGAGGGAAAAGATTATTTTATCGTGACAACCGTGACGGACGGCCGGATTTTTCAGAGTCCCCTGAATGCGGAGAGGATTACGGCTCCCTGCGGCAATGTGAATTGGTTCCAGTGCCGGGATGCCTGTACGAAGGATATCTGGGAAAAGGATGAGATTGCGGACGGCCTCTGTCCCCACTGCAAGGCTCCTCTGATCGGCAATACGATAGAGGCGGAACACTATATCGAGGAAGGTTATCTGCCGGGGTGGAACCGGTACAGGGAGTGGCTTGCGGGGACGCTTAACCGCCGTCTTCTGGTACTGGAGCTGGGGGAAGGCTTTAAAACTCCGACCGTAATACGGTGGCCGTTTGAAAAAACGGTATTCTTTAACAGGAAGGCGCAGATGTACCGCGTGAATGCAAAACTTGCCCAGGTATCGGAGGAAATAAGGGAGAGAGCTGTACCGGTTGCCGTCGATTCATTGGAATTTATCGTGAAATGTGCCGATAAATGATTGTGAATGCTTCACGACTGTGATAAAATTTGTTAAGAAGGCTGTGGAAGTATCGCAGTACCGACAAAATATGAGACAGGAGTGCATGATACATGGGAGCGATCAGCAATGACTGGCTTGTGCCTCTCGGGGCCGAATTCAAGAAGCCATATTATAAAAAATTATACGAGACAGTAAAACAGGAATATCAGACAAGGGCCGTTTATCCGGATGCCAATGATATCTTTAATGCTTTTGATTTTACACCCCTTGGCAAGGTCAAGGTGGTAATTCTGGGACAGGACCCTTATCACGGCCCGGGACAGGCCCATGGCCTGTGCTTTTCGGTAAAGCCGGATGTGGAGATACCGCCGTCACTGGTCAATATCTATCAGGAGCTTCAGGAGGACCTGGGCTGCTATATCCCGAATAACGGATACCTTAAGAAATGGGCGGAGCAGGGCGTTATGCTGCTCAATACGGTGCTGACCGTACGGGCGCATCAGGCCAATTCCCACAGGGGAATCGGCTGGGAAGAATTCACCGATGCAGCCATAAAGATTCTGGCGGAGCAGGACCGGCCGATGGTGTTCATCCTGTGGGGAAGACCGGCCCAGATGAAAAAACCGATGCTTACGAATCCGAAACACTTGATCCTGGAGGCGCCGCACCCGAGCCCGCTGTCTGCGTACAGAGGATTTTTCGGCAGCAAACCTTTCAGCAAGACGAATGAATATCTGAAAGAAAATGGTTTGGAACCAATTGACTGGCAGATTGAAAATATATAGTGGAAAGGAAAAAGCATGAGTTTTGTAGAAATTTTAAAGGTCGTTGTGCTGGGAATTGTGGAAGGATTCACGGAATGGCTTCCTATCAGCAGCACCGGCCATATGATTTTGGTGGATGAGATTATTCATCTCGATGTCAGCGAGGCATACCGTGAAGTATTCATGGTGGTGATTCAGCTGGGAGCCATCCTGGCGGTGCTTGTTCTGTATTTTCACAAGCTGAATCCGTTCTCAAACCGGAAGTCGGAAGCCCAGAAGAGAGGGACGCTGCGGCTTTGGGCAAAGATTATTGTGGCCTGTATTCCGGCAGCGGTGGTGGGGCTCCCTCTTGATAATTTCATGAACAAGCTGTTGAACGGTTATGTGGTGTCGGCTATGCTGATTATCTACGGCGTATTTTTTATCCTGCTGGAGAAAAGAAACCAGAATGCCAGGTTCCCGATTGACCGTGTGACACAGATTTCTTTTCAGACGGCTGCTATCATCGGCTGTTTCCAGGTGCTTGCGCTGATACCCGGAACCTCCCGCTCGGGGGCGACCATTCTGGGGGCTATGCTCATTGGCTGTTCAAGGGGCGCTGCGGCCGAGTTTTCATTTTTCCTCGGAATCCCGGTTATGTTCGGAGCCAGTCTCTTAAAGATTGTGAAATTCTTTATCGAAGGCGGAGCTTTTAAGGGATATGAGGTGTTCTACCTGCTTCTTGGCATGGTGATTGCCTTTGCCGTGTCGGTGTATTCCATCAAATTCTTAATGGGGTATATCAGACGACATGATTTCAAATTCTTTGGTTATTACAGGATTATACTTGGACTTATTGTTTTATCCTATTTCGGCATCTCGGCATTGGCATCTTAATTTGATTCACGGATACGGAAGGAACCGCGCCTTGGGCACGTTTTCCTGCCTATCCGTGTTTTTTATTGATTGGCAATGAAAAGTTGGCGAAGCGTACTTTTCGGTGTTCAAATGCATTTTACCGCAATGCGCCTTTCCCGGTGCGTGGACAGAGCGGGCTCGGCACTTAATTCTTTTTCGAGTTTACAATTCTGATGGAGGCGGCCGCTGCATATATTGATTAATAATGGCGGCGGAAGGCAGAAGAGGGAAACGCATGTGAAAAGAAAAGTGTTTTTGCTGATGCTCACAATGGTGATGGATGTATTTCTGGCCTGTTTTTGTTTTTCGGCAGTCAGAGATTTTGTCTCAACTTACGGAAACAGGACAGGGGTACAGGTATCGGCAGAGCCGGATGAACCGGATTCCGTAGGACAGGGAAAGGAAAGACAAAAAGAAAAGCAGAAGGAAAAGCAAAGAGACGCGGAGAAAGAGGCGCAGCCGGGACAACAGGGTGAAAAACTGCTGGCTCTGACGTTTGACGACGGTCCCCATTCCGTTTACACGAAAAAACTGCTGGACGGACTCAAACAGAGAGGGGTGAAAGCCTCCTTTTTTCTGGTCGGAGAAAACATACCGGGCAATGAAGAACTGGTGAAACAGATGGCGGAAGACGGTCATCTGATTGGAACACACTGTTACAGCCACGTGGATCTGACGAAGAGAACCACGGAGGCTGCCTGTGCCGACATTATCAAGACGAATGAGATGATAAAGGCGATTACGGGCAGAGCGCCCGAGTACATCAGGCCGCCGTACGGGATATGGAATGATGAGCTGGAGGAGTGCGTCAGGATGACGCCGGTTTTCTGGGACATCGACACCCTGGACTGGAAGAGCCAGAACTCACAGAAAGTGCTGAAACACATCTGCAAAAATGTGGGAAAACACGAGGTAATCCTGCTTCACGACGTGTTCGGAACATCGGTGGATGCGGCGCTTGCGGCCATTGACACTTTGACGAAGCAGGGCTATACTTTTGTTACAGTGGATGAACTGCTGATAGATTAAGGACAGAGGGATACTATGGATTTATTTGATTATATGAGAAGCAACACAATGGAGAAGGAGGCGCCGCTGGCCTCCAGGCTCCGCCCTGCCACACTGGATGAGGTGGTTGGACAGAAACATATTATTGGGAAGGACAAACTGCTGTACCGGGCAATCAAGGCGGATAAGCTCGGTTCCATTATTTTCTACGGTCCTCCCGGAACCGGCAAGACTACGCTTGCCAAGGTGATTGCAGGCACGACAAGCGCCAGGTTCAAGCAGCTTAACGCAACCGTGGCGGGAAAGAAAGATATGGAGCAGGTCGTGCAGGAAGCGAAAGATGCGCTGGGGATGTATGGACAGAAGACCATCCTGTTTGTGGATGAGATTCACCGTTTTAATAAGAGCCAGCAGGACTATCTGCTCCCCTTTGTGGAGGACGGTACGCTGCTGCTAATTGGAGCGACGACGGAGAATCCTTATTTTGAGGTCAACGGAGCCCTCATTTCACGTTCCAGGATTTTCGAACTGAAGCCGTTGGAAAAAGAAGACATCTACGAACTGCTGAAACGGGCGGTTTACGATAAGGAGAAGGGAATGGGAAGCTACAAAGCGGACATTTCCGAGGATGCCCTGAACTTCCTGGCCGATATGGCGGGAGGCGATGCCAGGGCGGCCCTCAATGCGGTGGAACTGGGAGTGCTGACGACCGAACGTTCAGAGGACGGAGTGATTCACATCACTCTGGACGTGGCCCAGGAATGCATTCAGAAACGTGCGGTGCGCTATGACAAAGGCGGAGATAATCACTATGACACGATTTCTGCATTTATTAAGAGTATGAGGGGATCTGATCCGGACGCCGCCGTCTATTATCTTGCAAAGATGCTCTATGCGGGCGAAGATATTAAATTCATAGCGAGAAGAATTATGATTTGTGCATCCGAGGATGTGGGAAATGCCGATCCACAGGCTCTCGTAGTGGCCGTCAACGCGGCCCAGGCAGTGGAACGGCTTGGAATGCCGGAGGCCAGAATCGTGCTTTCCCAGGCCGTCACCTATGTGGCCAGCGCACCGAAAAGCAACGCGGCCTGCATGGCGATTGAAGAGGCGGAGGCGGCCGTGCGGAATACCGCGGCGGCTCCCGTGCCGGTACACCTCCAGGACAGGCATTATAAGGGGGCGGAGAAGCTGGGACGGGGACTTGACTACAAGTATGCCCACAGTTATCCGAATCACTATGTAAAACAACAGTATCTGCCGGACGGACTGGAGGGAGCTTCCTTCTACCGGCCGACGGAAAACGGCTATGAGAAAGAGATCGGGGAATGGCTTCGCTTTTTAAAGGAATCCGAATAAAAAAATTTGCAATTTTCGAAAAATGGTATATAATAAGAAGACAAGAAAAGTAATTCCGACGTTTCTTATTTCTTAATAATCCCCAATAAAAAATCAAAACTTAACAAATCAAGGAGAGTTGTATGAGAGAAAAATTGCAGACCCTTCCTTTGACACAGCTTCGAGAACTGGCAAAGGCACAGGGGCTTAAAGGCGTGACCGCCCTTAAAAAAGCAGAAATTATAGACAGGCTGTGTGAAATAGCCGGCGCAAAAGCAGCGGACAAAGATACGCAGGAGAAGGGCGACGCAGAGAGCGGGGAAAGCGGCTTAATGTTCGTTTTACCTGAGCCGGCGGCCGAAAAGGCGGAGGAAGATAAAAAGCCGGACGTAAAGCTTACGGAAACCGCAGGCCAGGAACCGCGCAGTAACAAAAGAAACGTCAGGGATGAAAGAAAAGACGATGCTCCAAGGAGAGAGACAAACCGCTACAACAGGGATGACGGCCGCAAACGCGATTACCAGCAGCGAAGCGATAACCAGCGAAGTGACAGCCAGCCGAGAAGCGATTACCAGCAGCGAAATGACGGCCAGACCAGGAGCGATTACCAGCAGCGGGGCGACGGCCAGACCAGGAGCGATTACCAGCAGCGGGGCGACAGCCAGACCAGGAGCGATTACCAGCAGCGAAGTGACGGCCAGACGAGAAACGATTATCAGCAGCGAAGTGACGGCCAGACGAGAAACGATTACCAGCAGCGGGGCGACAGCCAGTCCAGAGGCGATTATCAGCAGCGGGGTGACGGCCAGTCGAGAAGCGATTACCAGCAGCGCACGGAGAGCCAGCCGAGGAATGATTACCAGAGCAGGAATGATGAGCCGAAGACGGATTTCCAGGAGCTTGACAGCGGAATACAGGCGGATGGAATTCTGGAAGTAATGCCGGACGGTTTCGGTTTTATCCGCTGTGAGAATTTCCTTCCGGGTGAGAACGATGTCTATGTGGCTCCGTCACAGATCAGACGGTTTAATCTTAAGACGGGCGATATCGTAGGCGGAAGCAGAAGAGTGAAGACAGCCACAGAGAAGTTTGCGGCTTTACTTTATATTAATACGGTTAACGGATACCCGACCAGCGTGGTGGAACGCAGGCCGAACTTTGAAAACCTGACTCCTATTTTCCCGAACAGCCGCCTCCATCTGGAGATGCCTGGTTCTAAGAATTCCACCGCCATGCGCGTGATGGATTTGCTTTCACCGATAGGAAAGGGACAGCGAGGCATGATCGTTTCGCCGCCCAAGGCAGGTAAGACGACACTGTTAAAACAGGTGGCCAGGGCGGTTACGGTAAACCACCCGGAGATGCACCTGATTATCCTTCTGATCGACGAGCGTCCTGAGGAGGTTACGGATATCAAGGAGGCCATCACGGGACCGAATGTGGAGGTTATCTACTCTACCTTCGACGAACTTCCCGATCGCCATAAGAGAGTGTCCGAAATGGTAATAGAGAGGGCGAAACGTCTGGTAGAGCATGGAAGGGATGTCATGATCCTGTTAGACAGCATCACACGTCTCGCCAGGGCATACAACCTCGTGGTTCCGCCCAGCGGCCGTACGCTTTCCGGCGGTCTTGATCCCGCGGCGCTCCATATGCCGAAGCGTTTCTTCGGAGCGGCGAGAAATATGAGGGAGAACGGCAGCCTGACAATTCTGGCTACGGCTCTGATCGATACGGGCAGCCGTATGGATGATGTTATATACGAGGAATTTAAGGGAACCGGCAACATGGAGATTGTCCTTGACCGCAAGCTGTCGGAGAAGAGGATTTTCCCGGCCATCGACATCTTAAAGTCGGGCACAAGAAGGGACGATCTGCTGCTGACGCAGGAAGAGTCCGAGGCTGTGGATATCATCCACAAGGCGACCAATACTCAGAAACCGGAAGAATCGGTGGAGAGAATTCTCGATTTATTTGCAAAAACGAGAAATAACCAGGAGTTTGTGGAGATTACCCGCAAGAGACGGTTCTTCTAATTTGCTCCGTCTATTTCATTCGTCTATTTACTTTGAAAGCGCTTGCAATTCACGGTTTCATATGATATACTGGATAAGCTGTATAATTAGACGGTAGTTTTGACATCTGCGTGAGTCGTCCTTACGGTTGATGATCTGCTTAGACGATGGAAGAGCGGAACATGGGTGTGCAAGGCTTTAATATAGTAACAAAAACAGCGGTCGGAAATCGCACAAGAAAAATCAGAGAGGTGAAAATCATGAAAGAAGGAATCCATCCAGCCTATTATCAGGCAAAAGTTGTTTGCAACTGTGGCAACGAGTTCGTAACAGGATCTACAAGAAAGGACATTCACGTTGAGGTTTGTTCTAAATGCCATTCATTCTACACAGGTCAGCAGAAAGCTGCTTCAGCCCGTGGACGTATTGATAAGTTCAACCGTAAATACGGTATGAGTGCAGACAAATAAGTTTGAACAATGTAAGGGTTGGGTTTTAGTGGCGACATTAAACTCAACCTTTTTATTTTAAAATTTTATTGATTGGCAATGAAAAGTCCGCGGAGCGTGCTTTTTTGTTGTTTCAGATGTCAAGCCGGTTTACCGGCAGGAGTATAACGAATGAAATATTCAGGAATTGGCGGCCAGGCCGTCATTGAGGGAATTATGATGATGAACCGCAACGATTATGCGGTGGCGGTCCGCAGACCCGATGGAGAGATTGAGGTCAAGAAGGACAATTATGAGAGCATCACGGCGAAAGCAAAGATTCTGTCCCTTCCATTTATCAGGGGAGTATTCAGGTTTGCCGATTCTATGATCCTGGGAATGAAGACCCTGACTTATTCCGCCAGCTTTTTTGAGGACGATGAGGAGGAAGAACCGGGGAAATTTGAGAAGTTTCTGGACCGCGTATTCGGTGAAAAGCTGGAGAGCGTGGTTATGACAATTGTGATGATATTTTCTTTTATCCTGGCGATCGGAATTTTTATGCTTCTTCCCCTCGTGATTGCCAACTTTTTTAAATCATTTATTGCATCGGAACATGTGATGGCCATTCTGGAAGGCGTAATCAGAATCGCAATTTTTATTTTATATATCAAGCTTGTTTCGAGGATGGAGGATATCAGAAGAACCTTCATGTACCACGGAGCGGAACATAAGTGTATTAACTGTGTGGAACACGGACATCCTCTTACGGTAGAGAACGTCAGGGCGAGTTCCAAGGAACATAAAAGATGCGGAACCAGTTTTCTCCTGATCGTCATGATAATCAGTATCCTGTTCTTTATGGTGATTCGGATTGATAATATCGGCCTCAGGATGCTGAGCCGGATTATCCTGATTCCCGTAATTGCCGGTGTGTCTTATGAGATACTGCAGAAGGCGGGCAGGAGCAACTCGAAATTTATGGATCTTGTCAGCCGTCCGGGAATGTGGATGCAGGGACTTACAACAACAGAGCCGGACGACAGCATGATAGAGGTGGCCATTGCGGCGACTGAAGCCGTGTTTGACTGGAAAGAATATTTAAAGGAGAATTTTCCGGAGACGAAACTATGACTACATTTCTGAGAGAAGAGAAGGAGCCCACCTGGCAGCAGCTGCTGGAGGAAGGGAAAAACTGTCTTCTGGATGCCGGAGTGGCGGATGCGGAACTGGATGCATGGTATCTCCTGGAGGCAGCTTTCCCCATTGATCGGGTGCATTTTCTGATGGATAAAAACCGGCCCGTGGACGGTCAGATACTTTCAAAGTCCGGTCCGGTATATCAGGAATATCTTGAAAAAAGAGCGGCACGTATTCCGATCCAGCATATTCTGGGCAACCAGGAATTTATGGGACTTGAGTTTACGGTTAATGAGAATGTTCTGATACCAAGGCAGGATACGGAAAAACTGGTGGAAACGGTGCTGAAAGAGCACCCGGACCGGGATACCGCAATCCTTGACATGTGCACGGGTTCAGGATGTATCGCCGTCAGTCTGGCGGTACTCGGCTCTTACGAAAAGGTAATGGCCGCAGATATATCCAGGGCAGCGCTTAAGGTGGCGAAGAAGAATGCGCGTCATCACTTCCTCGTCCAGAAGGGAACGGTCCGCTCAGAATCTACGCTTCTTTCGGAAACGCCGTGGAAGCTCAGGATGAGCACGTATGTTTACCGGTCGGATTCCCCAGCAGGGGAGCGGCAGCCCGCTTCTTTGGAGGGAACGGGAGTGAGAGCCAGGGAACCGGGAATTGCCGCGGTGCCGGGCGTCAGGAAGAGGGAGCTGTTCCTTGTGGAGAGCGATCTGTTTTCCAGCCTGGATCAGAGCGATAAATATGATATTATTGTATCAAATCCGCCCTATATCCCGTCTTCAGTGATAGACGGGCTGGAACCTGAGGTAAAGGACCATGAGCCGAGGCTGGCTCTGGACGGTTCTGAGGATGGGCTGTATTTTTACCGGAGGCTGGCCTGGCAGAGCGGCGCCTATCTGAAAAAAGGCGGCATGATTTACTTTGAAATCGGATATGATCAGGCGGCGGCGGTGGGGCAGCTCCTGGCTACGGCCGGGTTTTGCGACATTGAGATAATCAGGGATGAACCGGGGCTTGACCGTGTGGTCAAAGCGCGCTGGAACAGATAGTTTATAAATTGGAAGCGTTATAAATAACGCAGGAGGTTACCATGTTTGACAGATTGGACGATTTGCTGATTCGTTTTGAAGAGCTGATGGAAGAACTGAACAGCCCGGATGTGGCGCTGGATCAGAAAAGGTTCCGTAAGCTGATGAAAGAGCAGGCGGATCTGACGCCGATTGTGGAGGCGTATAAAGAATATAAGAAAGCAAACCAGGATGTGGAAGACAGCCTGGCTCTTCTCGAGGAAGAGTCCGACGAGGAGATGCGGGAGATGGCCAAGGAAGAACTGGCCGAAGCAAAGAAGAGAATAGAGGAACTGGAGCAGGAGATGAAGATCCTTCTGCTTCCCAAGGATCCGAATGACGATAAGAACGTAATGGTGGAAATCCGTGCCGGAGCCGGCGGCGATGAGGCGGCTCTTTTTGCCTCCGAACTTTACAGAATGTATGTGCATTTTGCAGAGAGCAACCGCTGGAAGACGGAGCTGGTCAGTGTCAATGAGAATGGAATCGGCGGTTTCAAGGAAGTGGTGTTCATGGTTACAGGCCAGGGCGCTTACTCTAAGATGAAGTATGAGAGTGGCGTCCACCGTGTACAGCGGGTACCCGAGACAGAGTCGGGTGGAAGAATCCATACATCCACCGCATCCGTTGCCGTTATGCCTGAGGCCGAGGAGTTTGACGTTGTGATTGACGATAAGGATATCCGTATCGACGTTATGCGTGCGTCCGGTAACGGCGGACAGTGTGTCAATACTACCGATTCAGCCGTCCGTCTGACCCATATGCCGACGGGAATCGTGATCTACAGCCAGACCGAGAAATCACAGCTTCAAAATAAAGAAAAGGCATTCCGCCTGCTCCGTTCCAAGCTGTTTGACATGGAGCTGGAGAAACGCCAGAGCCAGGAGGCGGAAGAACGCCGCAGCCAGATTGGCACGGGTGACCGTTCCGAGAAAATCCGTACCTATAATTTCCCTCAGGGACGTGTGACGGAGCACAGGATCAAACTGACACTTTATAAGATTGATTCCGTTATGAACGGGGAATTAAACGAGCTGATCGACAGTCTGATTGCCGCCGACCAGGCAGCGAAGTTAAGCAAACTGAACGAACAGATTTAAAAATCATTGTTATTATCATCGCTCCATTTTCTCATAAAATGGGGCGATTTTTAACATCACGGGAGAGGATGCCCGTGCACTGTTTGTCGGCTGCTGTATTAACACATAAAGATGAGGATTGTAAGATGAAAAAAACAGGAAAGTTACCATTATTACTGGTATTTGCATTATCCATAGCGTTAACCGCCTGTAAAAGCAATATGCAGGAAATATCCGGCAATTCTGCGGAAGAAAGCGGCGTAAGTGATGGGAGAGACGCGGCTATTCCGGAAGGAGAAGAGCAGACGGGGGAATCCGGAACGACAGAGTCCGACGGTGTGGAGCATGAGGCGATGACCGGGCCGGCCGGCTCGATATTGCCGGATGACCCGACACAGCCGGGGAGTCTGACACAGCCGGGGAGTTTGACACAGCCGGGCGGTCCAACACAGCCGGATGCTTCAGCCTCATCCCATGCATCCGCAGCGATGGGGCAAGAACCCTCGATAGAAGAAGCGGACTGGTCGTCCTATTTTCAGGGTTTAAACGGAGGCGCGGTAATCTATCTTCCCAATGAGAACAAATATCAGCTCTATAATGAGAATGTCTGTAATACCAGAAGATCACCCTGCTCTACATTCAAGATTATATCATCTCTGATTGGAATTAAGAATGGTGTTATCTCGGAGGAGAATTCCGTCCGGAAGTGGAGCGGAGAGACATTCTGGAACGATAAATGGAACAGGGATATCGGTTTTAAGGACGCCTTTCAAACCTCCTGTGTCTGGTATTTCAGAAAAATCACCAATGAGCTGGGACAGGAGATGATCCAGGAAGAACTGGACAAACTGAACTATGGAAACCGCGATATCTCAGACTGGGAAGGACGCCTCAACAACAATAACAGCAACCGTTCCCTGACCGGCTTCTGGATCGAGTCATCACTGAAAATTTCCCCAAAAGAGCAGGTGGAAGTGCTGGAACGCATTTTTAGTGAAGATTCATCCTATAAAGAGCAGGAACTGGCGCTGCTGAAAGATGCGATGCTGGTAACAGATTCCGGTATTCCTGATATTAAAATCTATGGTAAAACAGGACTCGGTAAGACATCCGGAATCGTGGCCGATGCATGGTTTACCGGTTTTGCCGATACGGGAAAAGAAAAGATCTATTTCTGCGTCTACTTGGGGGAAACAGACAATAAAGACTTTTCCAGCGCAGATGCAAAGAGAATAGCCATTGAACTGATAAGAGATCGCTATTTGCCGCCCACCGAGTAAACAGTAACGCTCACTGTGGGGGCAGTGCATGAACAAACGGACATTGCCGTTGTACCGGACCTTAACAAAGAGTATAATCAATGTATTGAGATAGGAACAAGGTGGATAAATGAAAAACAAAGAGGAAATAATCCGCTACTGCCGCACGTATAAGAATGTTTACGAAGATCAGCCGTTCCACGATCCGAACTGGACGGTCATGCGCCACAAAGAGAATAAAAAGATTTTTGCATGGATATTTGAGCGCGAAGGCCATATGTGGATTAATGTGAAATGCAGCCCTGACTGGAGAGATTTCTGGCGCAGTGTTTATAAGTCCGTTATACCGGCCTATCACCTTAATAAGGTTCACTGGAATTCCATTATAATGGATGGAACGATTCCGGAGGAGGAAGTGAAACGGATGATAGGGGAAAGTTATGATTTAACGATTTAGTTGAGATGCGAGGACGCCTCTGTAAGACGGCGGACGGGGGAGTGGGAG
>NZ_URHZ01000050.1 GCF_900547735.1 uncultured Clostridium sp.
TCAAGCACCGGCGGATTCCAAGGTCCCCTTCGGAAAGTTTTCTCCTTCCTTCCCCCGGGCAGGTTGTCGACGGGACTGAAGACTCAGGGAAGGTTGTTGCCCCGTCCGCCGGCTTCAGGGGCTGATTGTCTCTTTCGTCAAATGGGGGGAAGGTATTGTCGCGGCCACTATGTAGTTGCGAACTCTTTACATTTTTTAGGTATTTAGGACTGAATTCAGTGAAAAATCCAGAGATCATTTTAATGATTAAATTTAATCATTGAATTCTATGATTGAATTATTAAATTTCGATGTGACATTCAAGGATATATAGAGAGCTAAAAAGCAGATCATAATTTAAAATGAAAAAGAAGACATTCTCGCGGCATACGAAGAAACGTAGTGACCGCGAGAATGTCTTTTCCCGTTTAAAAAAATAGAACAAATCAGTGGCCGCAGGCCGGGATTCGGGATGGCGAAAACCTTCGCGTCTTCAGTCCCGGGTCATAACCTTCTCGTGGGGAAGGAGGGAGAAAAAGATTCCGGAGGGAACCTGAAGTTCATCGGCACTTACCGAGGTTTTTTCGAGGTTAGTACCGTTATGCACTTCGAAGAGCGCAAGCGTTTCCCGCAGGAACTTTTTCTGCCCGGATTCTCCACCCGCGACAACCTAAAATCCGGGACTGAAGACTCATAGTCTCCTCTCACCATTCCGAACTCCGTCCGTCCCGGCGCAGTTCTCTTTCCTAAATTACAGTGCGAAAACAGGCGCCAATGCGATCCCTGCGGCTGCTGAAGACGCAATATACACGATGGGATGCTTTTTTAATTTTTTGATTAGAATAAAAATAATGATAAAGTAGGCAATTTTCCCCCATGAAATCATGGAAAGAACATTTATCAGTGTAGGGACGGCGGCGGATGCCTTAAGCATTGCTATTTTGAAGACATCAAATCCAGCGGCCGCGATTAGTCCCGTGACTGCGGGGCGCAGACCGTAAAAGATATTGTCTATCTGCCGGTTATTGCTGAATTTCTCCAGTGATTTTGACACGAGGGTGACGATAATCATGGCCGGGAGGATTTCTCCCAGGGTGGCGGTTATGCCTCCGGCGATGCCGGCTATATTGTAGCCGACATAGGTTGCCATATTGATTCCAATCGGGCCTGGGGTAGATTCTGAAATTGCAATCATATCGGTTATCAGTTCCATGGGAAACCATCCCGTATTAAGGCTCAACTGCTGGAGAAAGGGGATGGTCGCCATGCCTCCGCCTATGGCGAACAGGCCGATCTTGAAAAATTCTAAAAATAAGTTGATGAAAATCATTTTACCACCTCTTTTTTGGTCAGTATCCAGTTTTTAAGGATTACTCCCGTCAGACCGGCGCCCACGATCACAAGGATCGGGGAGATGGGACTGAATTCGGTGAGAATAAACACGAGCAGACAGATGGCAAGCCCCCAGACATCCCTGACGCCTTTTTTCCAGAGTCCCAGGACAGCGTCCAGGATCAGAGCCACCACACAGATGGAAACACCGGTCATGGCCTGCTTTATAAATATGTTATCCTGAAAATTGGACAGGAAGGCGGCTATAATACTGATTATGATAATACAGGGAGTCACACAGCCCAGGGCTGCGGCAATACCGCCGAGGAATTTTTTGCGGTGGTATCCGATAAAAACAGATACATTCACAGCAATGATTCCCGGAAGCCCCTGGCTGACGGCATAGTAATCCATCACCTGTTCTTCGGTAATCCATTTTTTATTTTCCACACATTCCTTTCTCAGGATGGGGAGCATGGCGTATCCACCGCCGAATGTAACGCTTCCCATCTTGAAAAAGGAGATAAAGATTGAAATTAATTCCTTCATAATTTTTCTGCAGCTCCTGTAATGGTTGCTTCTGTTGGTTGATTTTAAAGCTGATAATATTTTTTAAAAAATTTTACCAGGCGGCGACTGTTCCGTCCGTCCGGGGTTCGGTTGCTCCGGTCAGTGTTCCATTTTCGTCTCTCCAGATAATCTGTCCGCGGCCAAAATTCAGCGATTCCGGCAGTACCTTAATATTATGGCCTCTTCTGACCAGTTCCTCGGTGAGGGCGTACGGGAATCCGCGTTCCACTTCAATATCCTTTCCGCCGGTCCACTGCCATCTGGGAGCGTCGAGCGCCTCCTGCGGGTTCATATGGAAATCAAGCGTATTGGTAATTACCTGTAAATGCCCCTGAGGCTGCATAAAACCGCCCATTACTCCGAACGGGCCGACGGCCTCGCCGTCTTTAGTGAGAAATGCAGGAATAATGGTATGGAATGCTTTTTTACCCGGTGCGAGACAGTTGGCGTCTTCTTTGTTGAGAGAGAAGCTGTATCCTCTGTTCTGGAGGCTGATTCCGGTTCCCGGAATGACAATGCCGGATCCGAATCCCCAATAGTTGCTCTGGATGTAAGAAACCATATTGCCCTCGCCGTCCGCAGCGCACATATATACGGTACCGCCGCATTTAGGATCGCCTGCCGACGGCATGATGGCATTGTGGCCGATCAGGGCGCGGCGTCTGGCAGCATATTCTTCGGACAGCATTTCTTCGGTGGTAACTCTCATGGCCGTTTCGTCGGATACGTAATGTTTACCGTCGGTGAAAGCGAGTTTCATGGCCTCTAACTGTTTATGTATGGTTTCTGCCGTATCTCTCTCGGTAAATTCAAATCCCTTTAAAATATTAAGAGCCATCAGTGCGATAATACCGTTGCCGTTGGGCGGCATTTCCCAGATATCGTAACCGCGGTAGTTGGTGTGGATTGGTTCCACCCATTTGCACCAGTAGTCTTCCAAATCCGATTTTCTGATATAACCGCCCGTTTTTCGGGAAAATGCATCGATGGCGTCGGCCAGTTCTCCCTGATAAATGGCCTTTGATTTTGTGGCGGCTATTTTCCGGAGCGTACCGGCCAGTTCGGGGGAGTTCCACACTTCACCCGGTGCCGGCGCATGGCCTTTTGGTGCGAATGTTTGAAACCACGGTTCATACTCTTCACCGGTAAATTCGGCTGAGAATTCACGGTAGGAATTGTCCCAGAGCCTTGAAATAATCGGGGAGACGCCATATCCTTCTTCTGCATAGGCGATGGCGGGTTTCAGAACTTCCTCAAAGGGGAGCCTGCCGTATTTTTCCGATAATTCGGCCCAGGCCGATGGAGCTCCGGGCACCATTACCGGGATCCATCCTCTTCTTGGCATGGAGTTATGGCCGAGACCTTTCACCGTATCAATATCCAGGGACATGGGGGCTTTGCCGCTGGCATTTAAGCCGTGCAGTTCTCCCTTTGTCCATACAAGGGCAAAGGCGTCGCTTCCGATTCCATTGGAGGTTGGTTCCAGCACGGTCATACAGGATGCCGTTGCAATGACTGCATCGATGGCGTTTCCTCCCTTTTTTATCATATCAAGTCCGGCCTGGGCGGCGAGAGGCTGAGAGGTGCATACCATTCCTTTCCTTCCATATACCACGCTTCTTCTGGATGGGTAGCTGTTTTTTAACGCATCGTAGTTCATAAGATTCTCCTTAAAATAAATATTTTTTATTATGTTAAAGCCGGATTAAAGGAAGTTGACCAGGACTCCGGCAATAATGATGGACAGGGATGTGACGGAAACAAACCCTGACACGACAAAGGCAGGCGTCAGCTTTGTAATCACATAATTTTTTTCTTCTTCGGTTTCGGATACAGCCAGGGCCACCTCGTTAACAATTAACTGTGTGGCAGGGAAACCTAATAACTGGGCCATAGCGCAGCCCATTGCCTTATTCTTGGAACCCACGATTTTCCATAATGGAAGAACGCGCAGGCAGAAAACGCTGAAAATAAGTACGGCGGCAAATACCAGGACGGTCTGAAAACCGATCTGTGCGATATTTCCCAGGTTTACATTGGCAAGGGCTGGAATGATATCGGCAAACATGGCCATCATTACAATTCCCATAGAGTTCCCGTAATTTAAAATACGGGTCGGGATAAGTCCGAGGCAGTTAGCCCCGCATCCGAATATAAGTGCCCAGATTCCGTAGTTGATGCCGGGGGTGTGCGCCGCAACCAGATAGGAGAGGAAACCGCCGCAGGCCGTGATGGCAAGACAGGTATAATCGGTATAATATTTTTTGTGTTTCTGGAAAAAGGTCTGTTTGTGGCCGTTTGCATCATCGCTTTCCGATGAAACATCTTCAAGGCCTTTTAAAAGATCGATTCCCTGGGACTTCTTTTCGCGGTATTCATTAACCAGGAGAAATCCCTCCTGACGGCCGAAATAGGATGCAGGAATGGTTCCCACAAATTTCTGGATGGCATAGATAAATGCGCCCAGAGCCGCTGCCGTGGTGAGGCCCTTTTCAAGCGCTCCCTCGGTCATAATCTGTGTTGCATTGATTCCTCCGTTTACAATCGGAATTGATACAAGGGCAGACTCCCTGCCGATGAACGGGATAATCACAAGGACGCCGACGAGCGCTACGGCCATAGCTACCAGGGACATGATAACGACGCGCCATTCCTTTTTCAACTGTGCCAGGTTGATTTGTGAGCCGATACTGAAAATGATGAAACATGCCGACCAGCGGCTGAATTCAGTAAGTCCCGCCTGATCGATGATATCTTTTGGAAAGATACCCGACATGAACCCGCCCAGAAATATCATGAAGATAATAAATACGGATGATATTTTTGCTTTGGTGAACACCCCGAAAAAATCACCAATGGCAAAGCAGAGCAGGACAATAAACAGATACTTGGTCATTACTAACATGATGGAACCCTCCTCAAATAGTTTTATACCGTTATATAAAGCATGAACCGTGCCAAAAATTAAAAAATGGGGGAAAAATTAAAAAATAGATGAAATTTTCCGCTGATCCGAAAGAAAAAGCTGTTTTTATAAAGCTATTTTATATCATGTATGGGTTAAAGTTCTACCTGAAAATAGATAAATTAATAAAAGATGGGGATTATAAAATGGTTTTATAATAATTGAGAAGTGAAAATATGATTATAATAAAACTATTTTAATGTTAATATTGTTATGTTTTGAGCTTAATGTTATAGTGAAGGTAGAAATATACTGTCATTAAATGGTACATTTCTATAATTCTGTTTATCGTAGAGTAAACCGATATTTGGAGTAAGGGAGGGGAAAATTATATATGGAGATTTTTAATATGACGCGGGAACGCATTCCTGCAGTGGCAGAGCTGATGAGCACGATAAAACCGGAGTGGTGGGATTATGAAGGCGCCTATGGGCAGCTGAGTGATATCAATGAGTCCATTAAAACAATCGGATGGTATATGGGGGAAGATGCAGAACATCCCGCGGGCTGGATTCTCTGCAGGGAGCTTGTGGGACTCCGGGCAATCGAGCTGGAATGCAGCGGTTTTAACGACAACGGGGTATTTAAGCTCGAACATAAACTGGGACGGCTGATCGATACGGCGGCAGGATATGCAAGGGGAAAGGGGTATTTGACATTCAGAAACGGCATCAGTTCCGTTGGTTTTAATATTCATGGAAAGAAGATTGATAACATTGCCGATGCCATCCGTGATCTCAAATGTGACAGAGTCGATTACAGGTGGATGCTGGATTATGGATTCAGGGTGATCGGGATTCAGCCTAATGCCTATGAAAAGGGGTTCCATCTGATTATGATGGCAAAGGAGATATAAACCATATGAAAAAAATGGTACTATTTACATACCGGCCGGAAATAGGGAAAATTTATTATGATGATCTCTGCACTCTGTTTGGCGAATATATGGAGATTCACACATGCTCCCTGAATAAGGAAGAACCGTCCAGGGAACAGCTCGCCCATGCCGATATTGTGCTGGTAAGCAATGCGGAGATCATCAATAAAATCCACTATTTGATCGAAGAGCAGACAAAGATTGTGACGATTGATTTCAGTTACCCGGAGATGAATATTGAACAGATGAGAAAGTACCCGGCCGGCACCTATGCCCTGATGTGCTTTGATCTGTTTGTATGCAGAAAAATGGTCAGTCTGTTATATGAGCAGGGAATCAATAACTTTATCTGGCTTTTTCCCCAGGAAAACGGCGAGGTTCCCACTTCGGGGTATGATGTCGTTGTAATGGATGACTATTCCCCGCATCTTGTGCGGAAGGATAAGACGGTCATGAGTCTGGGAAAGAGGAAGATTGCGTTTTCAACCCTGCTAAAAATTGCCCAGGAGGCGGATATCTTTAATAAGGATCTGGAAAATGAGTTATTTCGGTACAGCTACAGTTATAAAGGGGCGTCGACTCTGGTTAATACGATATACAGTGATATGTCCTCCTTCCATTTACAGATAAAAATGATACTCAATTATATCGACAGCGGAATCGTGATCCTAAGCGACCGGCACGAGATTATTGAATATAACACGCGGTTTATGGATATGTTTCATGTTACCGGAGAACTGTATGGGAAAAAAATCAGGAGCGTGGAAGGAACGGACGAATTTCTGCCGTATCTTGACAAAGGAAAAGCCGTCCGCAATGAACTGATCGTTTATCCGGACGGAAAATCCTCCCTTGTTTTCAATATGGAATGCATTGTAAAGGGAAATAACCAGGGCTGTATTTATATGCTGATCCTTCAGGAAGCGGAGGAGATTGAGAACAAGAGCCATTCACTGAAACGCCAGCTCAGCATGAAGGGATACACCTCCAAATACCGGTTTTCCGATATCAAGACGGAGAGTCCGGTCATGATTTCCTGTATTAAGAAAGCGGAGAAGATTGCCAGGATTGATAAAACCACGCTGGTGATGGGAGAGAGCGGAACGGGAAAGGAACTGATGGCCCAGTCACTCCATTCGGCGTCCAGCAGAAGAAATTATCCCTTTGTCAGCATCAACTGCGCGGCAATTCCGTCTTCCCTGCTGGAGAGTGAACTGTTTGGCTATGTGGAGGGTGCGTTTACCGGTTCTAAAAAGGGCGGCAAAATTGGGCTTTTTGAGATGGCGAATTATGGGACCCTGTTTCTCGATGAGATAGGGGAGGCCTCCCTGGAAGTACAGTCTAAACTATTGCGCGCCATTGAAACAAAGGAGATTATGCGTCTTGGGGGAGATAAAATTACTTCTGTGGATGTGCGGATTATCGCCGCGACGAACCAGAACCTGAAAGAACTGGTGGATAAGAAGGAATTCCGGCTGGATCTTTATTACAGGCTGAATTCAATCATTATTAAAATACCGCCGCTGCGGGAAAGAAAAGAAGATATCCGTTATCTGGCCGAATATTTTATTTACAATGAAATTCATAAGAAACGGCAGGTGGAAGCCGAACTGTGGAATTTCATGGAGCGCTATGCCTGGGAGGGAAATGTGCGGGAGCTGAGAAATGTCATGGAATATATGGTAAACATCACGGATGCGCCGCTTAAGATATCCGATCTCCCTGACTATATCAGGGATGAGATGGAAGAGAGCCGGACCGCTCATGATGGGGCCTCCGATTCAAAAAGGGGTATGGCAGATGGGAAAGCCGGTAAGGAAGAAAATACAGTTACCAATATAGAAGAAAAGCCGGCTGAAAATACAGCAGAAAATATAGAAATGATCCTGTCCAACCAATATTCCCTGAGAGAAAAAAGAATGATAATGAGAATATTGTCCCTGATAGAAAGCGGAGTGAAAAGCAGGAAAGAAATAGGAGCCGGACTGAATGCTGCAGGGGACGGATGTACCGGCTATAAACTGAAGAAAATCCTTGAAAATCTGCGAAGTTTGGGACTTATTTCCTTTTCCAGGGGTCCGGAGGGGATTATTCTGGAAAAAAAGGGCCGGGAATTTATAAAAACACGCGAAAAATCTTGATTTTCTTATTGACGAAGTGATTTTTCTTCTATATAATTGAGAAGATGTTTAATTTAGAATAGTCTAACTATGTTAAGATGATTTTTCTGAAGATATATTAGAGTACAAGGAGGTGTTTGCAATATGAAGATGACATTTCAGCCTAAAACAAGACAGAGAGCGAAAGTTCACGGCTTCAGAGCTAGAATGAGCAGCGCAGGCGGAAGAAAGATTCTGGCTGCAAGAAGAGCAAAAGGAAGAGCAAGATTATCTGCTTAATGAACCAGGGCCGCAATTTTGATTGTGGCCTTTTGTTTATTGAATATGAAAATATGAAAAATGAAGAAATTTAATTCGATTAAAAAAAACAACGATTTTCAGAAAGTGTACAGGACGGGGAGATCATTTGCCAACCGGCTTTTAATCATGTATGTAATGAAGGCGGAGAGGGAAGACACAAGGATAGGAATATCCGTGAGTAAAAAGGTCGGGAACAGCGTTGTGCGCCATCATGTTACAAGACTCGTAAGAGAGAGCTACAGGCTCAACAAGAACAAAGTTAAGACAGGGTTAGACATCGTCGTTGTAGCGAGAGCTGCAGCAAAAGAATCAGATTTCAAAAAAATCGAAAGTGCATATATGCACTTGTGCGGACTTCATAACATATTAGAGAATCGAAGTGAGAATATTGATTAAAAAGATCTTTATAATGATGATTCGGGGGTATCAGAAATTTATTTCCCCGCTTACAGGACCTCACTGCAAGTACACGCCTACCTGCTCTCAATACGCCATTGAGGCAGTACAGAAGTACGGCGCGTTTAAAGGTATGATTTTGGCCTGCAAAAGGATACTGAGATGTCATCCATTTGCAGAAGGCGGTTATGATCCAGTTCCGTAGAGGATGAGGAGGTAATTCATTGGAATTTATAGTAGCTACTAAGGCGGGGTCCATCATGGGGCCGATTATCAGCCTGTTTGGGTACATCATGGACTTTCTGTTTCGGATCACCAGTTCTTTTGGTATCTTAAATCTCGGTCTTTGTATTATCCTTTTTACAATTATCACAAAATTGCTTTTATTTCCGCTGACGATTAAGCAGCAGAAATCGTCAAAACTGATGTCTCTTATGAATCCTGAAATTCAGGCGGTTCAGAAGAGGTACAAGGGTAAAACAGATCAGACATCCATGGCAAAGCAGCAGGTGGAGATGCAGGCCATCTATGAGAAATATGGTTCCAGTCCGACCGCGGGCTGTCTTCCCATGTTAATCCAGTTTCCAATCATCATTGCATTATACCGTGTTATCTATAATATTCCCGCCTATGTTCCGTCGGTAAGGGTATTCTTTGATAACGTAGTGGAACCGCTGCAGAAACAGCCTGATTTTATTAACAAGATTTCAGAAATCGCCAGCGGCTATGGTTTGGCAATTGATAAAATAGACTATACAAATGCAGATAAGGTCGTAGATTTATTATATAAATTTACACCCGCCAACTGGCAGCACCTCGGAGAATTATTCCCACAGATTTCAACTGTTATTGCCGACAATGCAGGCAAGATTGAGCAGATGAACTCCTTCCTGGGAATCAACCTGGCAACACAGCCGTTTACGGGATTCACCAACATTACAATTGCATGGCTTATCCCAATCCTGGCAGGCCTTACACAGTGGTTCTCCACAAAACTTATGAACACCAACCAGCAGATGGATCCTGATGCGCCTGGTGCACAGACAATGAATACGATGATGATGACAATGCCTCTGGTATCCGTATTCTTCTGTTTCACTTTCCCGGCAGCAATCGGTATTTACTGGGTAGTGCAGGGTGCATTCCAGATTGTACAGCAGTTAGCTGTAAATGCTTACATGAATAAAGTGGATATGGACGAGCTCATCCAGAAGAATGTTGAGAAGATGAATAAGAAGCGCGCCAAAAAGGGACTTCCTCCGGCAAAGGTGAACCAGAATGCCAGCGTTAATCTTAAGAATATCCAGGCTCAGACAGAAAAAGAAGAAGCAATCAGACAGGAAAAAATGTCAAAGACCGACAAACTGGTGAAGGAGTCAACGGAGTATTACAACTCCGATCCGAAACCGGGCAGCCTTGCATCCAAGGCAAAAATGGTGCAGAAGTATAACGAGAAGCACAACAAGTAGGAGGGGTGCCGTATGGATATGATAACAGTTACCGCAAAAACAGTAGATGAAGCAGTGACAAAAGCACTGATTGAACTTGAAACAACCAGCGATAAGTTAACATATGAGGTAGTTGAAAAGGGAAGTGCAGGGTTCCTCGGCATCGGTTCCAAACCGGCCATTATCCGTGCAAAGAAGAAGGAAACACTTCAGGATAAAGCGATTGAATTCCTTGAGCAGGTATTTGACGCAATGAATATGGCGGTTGATATCAGCGTAGAGTACAACGAGACGGAAAAAGAGATGAATGTGAATCTGAAGGGTGAGGATATGGGCATCCTGATCGGTAAGAGAGGACAGACTCTTGATTCCTTACAGTATCTTGTAAGCCTTGTTGTAAATAAATCCACCGGTGACTATATCCGTGTAAAACTGGACACGGAGAATTACCGTGAGAGAAGAAAAGAAACGCTGGAGACTCTTGCTAAGAATATTGCCTATAAAGTGAAAAGGACAAAACGTTCCGTATCTCTGGAGCCGATGAATCCTTATGAGAGACGTATCATTCATGCCGCTCTTCAGAACGACAAATATGTTGTGACGAGAAGCGACGGGGAAGAGCCGTTCAGACATGTTATTATTTCTTTAAAGAGAGAAAACAGAAGAGATAGAAATGACAGATATGACAGAAGCGACAGAAATGAAAGACCAGACAGAACTGACAGAAGTGAAAAGTAAGTTATAAGCTGTGATATAAAAAATGTTCAAATAGATGTCTTTTTACAAAAAAGCCCCTGTTTGAACATTTTTTTAAATCAGAATATAATCAGAATCAAAGTAAAGATATAAAGCAAGGATATAAAGTAAGGATATAAAGTAAGGATTTAATTTCGGCAGCTTCTAAAACCCAGTAAAAAATCGAGGAATGAAAAATATGATGACTTCAGATACAATAGCCGCCATTGCGACGGCGCTTACAAATTCGGGAATTGGTATCATAAGAGTCAGCGGAAATGAAGCATTTGATATAGTAGATAAAATATTCCGCCCCAAGAATGAAAAGAAAAAATTAAAAGAGGAAAAAACATATACCGTCCACTATGGCCACATCTGCGACGGTGATGAGATAATAGATGAAGTTCTTGCGATTGTAATGAGAGGACCGCACAGCTACACGGCTGAAGATACGGTGGAGATAGACTGTCACGGCGGTGTCCTTGTTATGAAAAAAATATTGGAGACGGTAATCAAATACGGCGCCAGGATGGCAGAGCCGGGAGAGTTTACGAAACGCGCCTTTTTAAACGGCAGAATTGATCTTTCCCAGGCCGAAGCGGTCATAGACGTCATCAATTCAAAAAATAATTATGCCCTGAAAAGCTCGGTCAGCCAGCTCAGCGGCTCGATGTCGAAGAAAGTGAAGGAACTCAGGGAGAAACTTCTTTATGAGATTGCCTTTATCGAATCGGCGCTGGATGATCCGGAACATATTTCCCTGGAGGGATATCCGGAAAAACTGAAAAAAACGGTTACAGACCTGGAGGGAGAGCTTCATAAAGCGCTTTCCTCATTTGACAGCGGCAGAGTTCTGGCCGAGGGGATCAGGACCGTAATTCTCGGCAAGCCAAACGCCGGTAAATCCTCTCTGATGAACGTACTGGTAGGGGAGGAGAGGGCGATTGTGACAGATATAGCGGGAACGACCAGGGATACTCTGGAGGAAAATATCCGCCTGCATGGAATCAGCCTGAATATTGTGGACACCGCGGGAATCCGTGACACAGAGGATGTCGTGGAGAAGATTGGAGTGGACAGGGCCAGGGCCAATGCGGATGACGCAGACCTGATTATCTATGTCGTAGATGGTTCATGTCCTCTGGATGAAAATGATTATCAGATTATGGAGCTGATTAAAGGGCGCAAATCGATCGTTCTTTTAAATAAGACGGATCTCGAAACGGTTCTTACACCGGAGGAGGTTGAGAGTAGAACCGGCAGTGAGGTGATTGCCGTGTCGGCGAAGGAGCAGAGAGGGATCGACCTGCTGGAACAGAAGGTAAAAGATCTGTTTTTAAATGGTGAGATCGATTTTAATGATGAGCTCATGATCACGAATGTGAGACATAAAACTGCTATGAGCGAGGCGTTAAAGAGCCTCGAACTGGTGGAGCAGAGTATCGAGGATCAGATGCCGGAAGATTTCTATTCCATTGATCTGATGAATGCCTATGAACAGCTTGGAACAATTGTGGGAGAGTCTCTGGAAGATGATTTGGTAAATGAGATCTTCAGCAAGTTCTGTATGGGGAAATAAAAGGATTTGACCGGGAAAGCAAATGTGGACGACAGAATTAAGAGACTGTTATTTATAGAAAAGAGGAAGTTAGATGCCGTGTTTAACAGAAAATTATGATATTGTGGTAGTAGGCGCCGGACATGCGGGATGCGAGGCCGCCCTCGCCGCGGCGAGACTTGGATTTGAGACAATTGTATTTACCGTAAGTGTGGACAGTATTGCCCTGATGCCCTGCAATCCGAATATAGGAGGAAGTTCCAAAGGCCATCTTGTCAGGGAACTGGACGCCATGGGCGGAGAGATGGGAAAGACGATTGACAAGACGTTTATCCAGTCGAAGATGCTCAACCAGTCTAAGGGACCTGCCGTGCATTCCCTGCGCGCCCAGGCGGACAAACAGGCATATACAAGACAGATGAGAAATACGTTGGAAAACACGGATCATCTGACCGTCAGGCAGGGAGAGGTATGTGAGATTCTGGCCGAAGATGGTAAAATTCAGGGAGTTAAAACGTTTTCAGGGGCAACCTATTACTGTAAGGCCGTAATCCTGGCTACAGGTACATATCTCAGAGCCAGATGCATTTATGGGGATGTGAGCAACCCGACGGGGCCGAACGGACTTCAGGCGGCCAACCATCTGACGGATTCGCTGAAGAGCCTGGGAATTGAGATGTACCGGTTTAAAACAGGTACACCGGCCAGAGTAGATAAGAGAAGTATCGACTTTTCAAAAATGGAAGAGCAGTTCGGGGATGAGAGAGTAGTGCCCTTTTCCTTCTCTACGGATCCGGAGTCCGTACAGAAAGAACAGGTTTCCTGCTGGCTTACTTATACAAATGACAGCACCCACGAGATTATAAGGGCAAATCTTGATCGGTCCCCACTTTTCTCCGGCGCGATCGAGGGAACAGGGCCGAGATACTGTCCGTCAATCGAGGACAAGGTGGTGAAATTTCCTGATAAGAACCGGCATCAGGTGTTTGTGGAGCCGGAAGGTCTTTATACAAATGAAATGTATCTTGCAGGAATGTCCAGTTCCCTGCCTGAAGATGTCCAGTTTGCCATGTACCGGACCGTATCGGGACTTGAAAATGTCAAAATTGTTCGAAATGCTTATGCAATTGAGTATGATTGTATCAATTCCAGGCAGTTAAAGGCTTCACTGGAATTTAAAAAGATAGAAGGATTGTTCAGCGGCGGCCAGTTCAACGGCAGCTCCGGTTATGAGGAGGCCGCGGTTCAGGGATTCATGGCGGGTGTTAATGCAGCCAGAAAGCTTCAGGGAAAGGAACCAATCGTCCTTGATCGATCACAGGCATATATCGG
Organism: uncultured Clostridium sp.; assembly: GCF_900547735.1. Taxonomy (GTDB): domain Bacteria; phylum Bacillota; class Clostridia; order Lachnospirales; family Lachnospiraceae; genus Otoolea. The sequence continues at coordinate 13,613 of NZ_URHZ01000050.1, forward strand.
TGTCCTGATCGATGACCTGGTGACAAAAGAGAGCCATGAGCCTTATCGTATGATGACTTCCAGGGCCGAGTACCGCCTGCTTCTGAGACAGGATAATGCAGATCTGCGCCTGAGGGCCATTGGGCATGAAATAGGCCTTATAAACGATGAACAGTATGAGCGTGTCATCTGGAAGGAGAAAGCCATTGAGGAAGAAGTAAAACGGCTTGAAAAGAAAAGTATCGGTGCCACGAAAGAGGTTCAGGCCTTTCTGGAAAAGAATGGAAGCACGCTGTTAAAGACAGGTACTACGCTTGCAGAACTGGTGCGCAGACCGGAACTTGACTATGTTATGTTAACTGAATTGGATCCCGACAGGGCGGAACTTCCGGACGACGTGGTACAGCAAATTAATATTAATATCAAATACGACGGTTATATCCGCCGTCAGAAACAGCAGGTAACACAGTTTAAGAAGATGGAAGGCAAAAAGCTGGATGAGAACTTCGATTATTCAGAGGTAAAGAGTCTGAGAAGAGAAGCGGTCCAGAAGCTGAATCTTTATAAACCGGCAAATATAGGCCAGGCATCCAGAATTTCAGGGGTTTCTCCTGCCGATATCTCGGTGCTGATGGTACACTTGGAGCAGATGAGATACCAGCGGGATAAATAGATTGGGAAACGGTAAAAAGAAGGAAGCTGAGGATATTATATGAAAGATAAATTTGCTGTCCAGTTGAAAGAGGAAGTCGGACAGATAGGGATCGAGCTGACCGATTATCAGATTGATCAGTTTTATGATTACTATGAACTGTTGATTCATTGGAATTCCATGGTGAATTTGACGGCTATTACACAGATGGAAGAGGTAGTGACAAAACATTTTGTGGATAGTCTTACTTTGAAAAAAATAATTGTGGATATCGATCAGAAACCGCTCAAATTGATCGATGTTGGGACGGGAGCCGGTTTCCCCGGAATTCCACTAAAAATTGTTTTTCCGGAGCTGGAGGTAACACTCCTGGATTCACTTAATAAAAGAGTGAAGTTTCTCAATGAAGTGATAGAGAATTTGCAATTAAAGGGAATTACTGCCGTACACGGCAGAGCAGAAGATATGGGGCGTGATAAAGTTTCACGTGAAACATATGATCTCTGTGTATCCAGGGCGGTAGCGAATTTGGCCACATTATCGGAGTATTGTATGCCGTTTGTAAAAACCGGCGGCTACTTTACTCCTTATAAATCGGGAAAACTGGAAGAGGAACTGGAAAATGGAAAAGGGGCAGTCAGAAAGCTGAATGGCGAGATAGAAGATATTCTTACCTTTACACTGCCGAATGCCGATGAACGTTGCCTTGTTAAAATTCGGAAGACCGGAATTATGAGTAAGAAGTATCCCAGAAAAGCAGGAATGCCTTCGAAGGAACCGTTGAAATAAGAGAGTTGGCGATATCGAAATGTAATAATAAAAGTTCATGATAAAAATAGTGACGACTAAAAGGAGAGCAGAAAAGAAAAACTGCCTCCTTTTATTTATGGTAACCGAAATTCAAGAGTTGCTGTTCACAGGCAGTATTCCGCGAGGTGTTTTTTGTGAGTGGAGCAAAGCGAAAGTCACAGAAAACCCGAGGGTTACGGCGCGAAACGGTGCTTTTTGCCGTTTCTGTGCATCGCGAAGCGTGTTGCTGGGCACGGAGTGAACAGTAACATTCAAGAAGCTGCTGAGATATGAGGCGATATTTATTGATTGTATTTATTAGAAAAATTGGATAAAATAGCGGTAAGGTATTATTTGTATATGGATTTTATAGTTAAATGCCAGGTTTAGCAGTATTAAGTCAATAAGTACAATATCACAAGCCGGTTAAAAAGCGGAGCAGAGAGGAAAATAATATGTCGCAGAAAAAAGCCGATGTAGTAATAAGAGTTGTAACAGAAAATGATTACAGTGAAATATATGATTTTGTAGAGACTGCATTTAAGACAGCAGAAGTCAGTGACGGTACGGAACAGGATTTTGTGCTTGAACTGAGAAAAGGAGCCTATCTGCCGGAACTGGAACTCGTGATGGTGGACGAGACAGGAATTATCGGTCATGTCATGTTTACAGAGCAGAAAGTGAATGTTACGGATAAGAGTGGGGTAGAGTCTGTGTTTACCGGCCTACTTGTTGCTCCGTTGTCTGTAAAGTTGGAATACAGAAGCAAAGGCGTCGGTGCAGCATTAATGAATGAAGGATTTAAACGGGCGCTGGAGAAGGGATATAAGGCCGCCTTTTTGGTGGGAAATCCCGAATATTATAAACGGTTTGGATTTAAAGAAACGGGATGCTATGGAATAAAAAATGATTCTGAAATACCGGATCGGTTTGTACTGGGATGTGAGATAGTAGCAGATTCATTAGCGGGCTTGACCGGCAGTATAAAAATTGTCTAAAAGCTTGGTGTTAAATCTATAAGAAAAAAGAGAGGGGTAATGTTTCACGTGAAACATTACCCCTCTCTTTTTTTCCCAATTAAAGGAAGATATCGTATAAAGGAAGATATCGTATAAAGGAAGATATCGTATAAAATAAGATATCGTATAAAGAAAAAATTGTGTAAAGAAAAAATCGTATAACGAAAGATTAAATCCATACCATGTTAAAAATCCACAAATTCACATGTTCACTAATCCAGATATTAAGCAAAGAACATAGAGATAACATCCAGTAATTTACCTGGAGTTTCCAACTGCGGAAGATATTTTGTTTTACTGATAATGGAAGATTCAATTGCAGAGTTGTAAAGTTTATACTCCTCTATATTATCGGTGATACAGAGAACCTCGGCTCCTCCAACAATAAAAATACTGTTATCAATCTTCTTCAGCGCATTGATGATATTACATTTAGTAAATTTGCATTCCATACTGGAGAATACGGCTTTTGGACATTCCCCTAAATGAGCCGATTCAAAATAGTGGTCAATAAAGATTGGCTTTGCCGAATACGGATTATAAAAGTATTTCTCTTCAAAGGCTTCTTCGATCAGATTACGGCTGCTTGCAATGTGATAGAGAAGTGTACCTATGATTGGTAAATCCAGGATAAGTTTATACAGCTTTGCATTTTTCCCCGGAATTTGGCTGCAGTTCATCAGGCTGTCCGGGTTAATTAACATAAGCTGATCAAAAAGCTCAGGTGAGTTGTTGCATGCCATAATAGCCAAAGCGGCAGATTCTCCGGTAGCTATAATATTGGTTCTATGTCCAATTTCTGATTTGATAAAATCACAGATAAGCTGCACATAGAGATAATTGGTATAGGTAAGATTCGGTTTTTCCGAACGGCCGCAGCCAAGCAGGTCAATGGTATAAACGGTGTAGTTTTGTTTCAGCTTGTCAATCAGAAGACACCACTCATAGCCGCTGGATGAAAAATTGAGATCATGTACCAGTACAAGCGGTTTTCCGTTCCCGGTCTTAGTATAATGAATATTGCCGAGACGCCATTTATAGCAGAGTGGATGAGGCTCACTCATTAAGTTCTTTGAGACAGCGGAAAATTTAATGTATTTATTAAATAGAGCAGTGGCGGCGGCTCCACCTGCCGACAACGCTAACAAAGTCATTACTTTATTCTTTGTATTCATTGATGCCTCCTGACAAAATAGATAGTAGGTAAACTGTTAATATCACAGTATAAAAGCTGAAGCTTTTCGTAGAAATATCGTCAAAGCTCTTTCTGAACGTATTGCAGTCAATGGTAGTAAGGGCTTTATCTTTAATAAAGAGTATGTTAGAATCTACAGGTATTTTATACCACAAATTATACCACAAATATAGGTATATGTGCATTACAATATTCTTAAAGAAAAGGCCGTTATGACTAGTGTATGCAGCTTTGGTAAAATTAAAGATGTTTCACGTGAAACATTTAGAGCCGGTTGCCAAATTGAATATAAGCAATATTTACAAAAAAACAGATGTTTCACGTGAAACATTTTAGCAAAGAAAATGGACTTTTTTCTATAAAAAGTAGGAAATAGAATTTATCTGTGATATACTATAAAATGATGCGTAAGAGAAATACGTTTTAGAAAGGAAACATCATGGGACGTACAATTGCGATTGCAAACCAGAAAGGCGGTGTCGGAAAGACAACGACAGCGATTAATCTCTCTTCCTGCCTGGCCGAAGCAGGACAGCGGGTTCTGACGATCGATTTTGATCCGCAGGGGAATGCTACCAGTGGTCTTGGGTTAGAGAAAGGCCAGATTGAAGATACAGTATATGAAATGATGCTGGGAGACTGTACTTTTGAGGATTGTCTTCAGCAGGATGTTCAGGAAGATCTGGATGTACTCCCTTCGGATTCTAATTTATCCGGCGCTGAGATTGAACTTCTGGATATAGAAAATAAAGAGTTTGTTTTGAAAAATCATCTCGACAGAGTAAAGGATGATTATGATTTTATCATCATTGACTGTCCGCCTTCCCTGAGCCTTCTGACATTGAATGCATTGGTGGCAGCCGATACGGTGCTCGTTCCCATTCAGTGTGAATACTATGCGCTGGAAGGTTTAAGCCAGGTACTGCGCACGATCAATATTGTTAAGAGGAAAATGAACTCATCATTGGAGATGGAGGGCGTCGTATTTACGATGTATGATGCCAGGACAAATCTTTCTCTGGAAGTAGTGGAAAATGTAAAGAGCAACTTGAATGAGAAAATTTATAAAACGATTATTCCAAGAAATGTGCGTCTTGCAGAGGCCCCGAGCCATGGAATGCCGATCAATATCTACGACAGCAAATCCACAGGTGCGGAGAGTTACCGGCTTCTGGCCGCAGAAGTGATAAGCAGAGGAGAAGAACTGTAAGATACATAAAAACAACCTGCGGAATGCGGTCTTCTGAATAGTTATGCATAAACTTACATTTGTTACTTCCCGGTACAGGAAAGCATATAGTAAAATAAGATTAATTGGTATGAAGGTATTACAGCACGATTGGAGGAAACAATGTCGAAAAGGACAGGACTTGGAAAAGGATTAGGAGCATTTTTTGGTGATGATTATGATATTTCCCAGACAAAGCCCAGAGCTCCGGAGGCTGCCAAAGAGGAGATAAATCCGGAAGGGCAGGAGGAACATGCGGAACACGCAGATAAAAAGGCTAACCTGAAGGAACTTGATATGATACTTCCCGTCGCTAAAAAGCCACAGAAAAAGAGTGTCACTGCCGCAAAAAAAACAGCAAAGCCGGCTCCAAAGGTAAAAATTGTGGAAGTGGAGAAGGAGAAATTCCTGAACATTACACAGATTGAACCAAACGGCAGCCAGCCGCGTAAGATGTTTGACGAAGAACAACTGAATGAACTGGCCGATTCCATAAAGTCATACGGCGTCCTTCAGCCTCTGCTCGTGCAGAAACAGACACAGGGTGACAATTATGAAATTATTGCCGGTGAGAGGCGTTGGAGAGCGGCAAAACTGGCCGGTCTTAAGCAGGTTCCGGTAATTATAAGAGAATATACCAGACAGCAGACAATGGAGATTGCGCTGATTGAAAATGTCCAGCGAGAGGATTTGAATCCGATCGAGGAGGCAAAAGCATATCAGATGCTCATCCAGGAATTTGGACTGAAGCAGGAAGAGGTAGCGGAACGAGTAGCAAAAAACAGGGCTACGGTTACAAACAGCATGCGTCTTCTGAAACTGGATGAGAGAGTGCAGGAAATGCTCATTCAGAACCGGATAACGGGAGGCCATGCAAGGGCGCTCCTTGCACTGGAAGACGGCGAACAGCAATACCAAATCGCGGTTAAAATTGTTAATAACAAACTGAGTGTGCGGGAAGTTGAACGACTGGTCAAGTTATTAGCAAAGCCGGCTAAGAAGAAAGAAGAAAAACCGGAAGAAAGAGACTTCAATATTTTTTATCAGGATCTGGAAGAAAGATTGAAATCGGTAATGGGTACAAAAGTAATTATTAATAAAAAGGACAAAAACAAGGGACGCATTGAAATAGAGTACTATTCATCTGCGGAATTGGAAAGAATAGCAGAGCTTCTCCAGTCTATAAATGGTTAATTATTAATTTGTTTGAATTTTCATGCAATCGTTTTTATTTTATATCAATCATAGAGATTAGAAGAACTGAAATGAGGACATAAGATGGAAAACAGTATTTTAAATAACCTGGGATTTGATCCCGGATTTTTAATCATCGGTTTAATCATACTCACTTTGATATCGCTTATCGCCACGCTAATCTGCTTATCACAGTATAAGAAACTGTATCGCAGATATGATATGTTTATGAGGGGAAAAGATGCGGAGACCCTTGAAGATACCGTACTGGATCTGATGGATGAAGCCGCATTCCTCCGCTCCGAAGACAGGGCTAATAAGGACTTGATCGAATCTATGGAGGAACAGGTAAAAGCCGGTTATCAGAAGACCGGAATGGTAAAGTACAATGCCTTTAAAGGAATGGGTGGAAACCTGAGCTTTGTAATTGCCCTCCTGGACGATAACAATACCGGTTTTGTTCTGAATTCCGTTCACAGCAGAGAAGGATGTTATCTCTATTTGAAGGATGTAGTGGAAGGAAAGACGGAAGTTCTTCTTGGAAGTGAAGAAAAGGAAGCGCTTGAGCAGGCGCTTGGTTACCACTAGTGCAGAGGAGCGCAGGAAGAAAAAACGGAATAAAGTTGACATAATATGGAAAACACCTGTGACAGACAGGAAAACTATTGCAAATTTCCTTGATTTGTAGTAAAAGTATTAGATACAATCGGACTCAACATAAATAAAAAGATAGAAGGTGAGAAAATGCATAAGTTTTTACGCGCTGCCGGATTCAGCATGTACCAGAGAAAAAAGGATATTAAGGCTCTTCTGCGCTGCCTTTCCAAGGAAGCGGCCAGATCCAAGTGTATACAGATAGACCGGGACACAAGCCTGTGTGAGATGAAGACAGAAGTGGCACCGGGAATCGGTCTTGCCATGTATGGCGAGCTGAATGAAAAAGAAGAACTGGATATTGAATATTACTATCCATACATTACGAGTGATACTGTTACAACGAAAGCCGAATGTTCAATACAGCGCCATGCGGAAAAGGAAACATATGCAGGTCTGCTGGATGAATATAAAGTCGGGATATCACTGATTTTTTACCTTCTTAACCCAATGGAGTACAGGGAAAGAGTTCAGAAAGCAAACGCACCGATCAAAATAGAGTCGGCAACACTTTCTGCCCTGTCGGTTCATGGAAAGATACTGCTCCCCATAAAGAAAACGGCCATGCAGATTGAGAAGGCCAAGGTAGCTTCACGTAACAGGGACAGTCTGTTGGAAGCCGCCAAGAACGGGGATGAAGACGCGATGGAATCGCTGACGATAGAAGATATTGATCTCTATTCACAGGCCTCCAGGCGTGTAATTAAGGAAGATATCTATTCCATCGTGGACACCTGTTTTATGCCAAGCGGAATCGAATGCGATCAGTACTCCGTCGTAGGGGAGATATGTGAAGTAAATTTAAAGAAGAACAGAATAACCGGTGAGGAAATCTATGATATGAAGCTGGAATGCAATGATTTGTTTTTCAATGTTGCAATCAACAAGCTTGATTTACTGGGCGAACCGTGCCCGGGACGCAGATTTAAAGGCCGCATCTGGATGCAGGGAATTGCAAATTTTAAAGACTGATTTTTTTATAAAGGGACTTGACTTAGAGTAGGAATATGAATTATAATTAACCTTGTGCCTTTGAGTATTTATGGGCATGGACGCAGTTATAATCAGGCTGTGTCATGAATTTATAAGATGTTTCTGTAGCTCAGCAGGATAGAGCGTCCGCCTCCTAAGCGGAAGGCCAGCGGTTCGAATCCGCTCAGGAACGCCAGTAAACAATGCCGCAAATCTTTATTAATAAGGATTTGCGGCTTTTTTGGACTTTTTATCTTTCAGGCAGGCACAGGTCAACATTTTTAGCCCTCTTCTAATCCGCCTCCCCCAGATACTGCATTTCAAATTCTTCTGCTGTGACAGGCTGTGAGTAGTAATATCCCTGTATGTAATCACAGCCCATCTCGGTGAGTTCGCGGACCTGTTCTGCGGATTCAATCCCTTCGGCCACAGTCACCATCCGGAGCTGCCTGGCCATTTCCAGAATGCTGGCAACAATAATGTGTTTGCGCTGTTGATTCGTCTTGTCACGGAAAAACATCTGATCCAGTTTGAGGATATCCAAAGGAAGGGCCTGCAGCACATTCAGCGAAGACTGGCCGGTTCCAAAATCATCCATGGCGCAGAGAAAGCCGTTGTCATTGAGCCTCTTAATGATTGTTGCAAAGTAGGACACATCTTCGACGACTACACTTTCCGTAAATTCCAGTTCGATCAGGCCGCTCGGGATTTGATAGCGGTTTTTGACAGAACAGTAGTACTCGATAAAATTCGGCTGGAGCATGGTAATTCTTGAAACGTTGACCGAGAGGATAAGACGTTTTTCAATCCGTGGAAGCGTCTTATTCAGGTACATGCAGACATGTTCAAACATGTAGTGGTCTAAATCCACAATAAATCCATTGCGTTCAAATAAATCCACAAATTCTCCCGGCATTGCAATAATAGTTCCATTTTGCTGCCAGCGGACCAGTACTTCGGCCCGAATGGACTGGTCCGGGGCAGCGCGGACACTGAGCTGGGGTTGGAAAAACATCTCGAATTCTTTCTTTCGGATGGCCTCGTGCATGTTGGCCACAAATTCCATTTCCCGCATCTCTTTTTGCCGCATGGTATCGGTATAGAAGCCAAGGTGGCTTCCGGGCAAAATTTTAATACTTTTTTGAGCCATATTGGCCCGGTTCATCATTTCACCAATTTGCCAGCAGACGTTGTCTTCGAGCAGATATACCCCGCAGGCGAGTTCTATATGGTGGCGTTTTTGACAAAGTTCCGGGTAATCTGAAATATGGACGGACATTTCCCTGAAATTCTTCTCCAGCTCGGATGGCTCATTCTCATAGTAGAGGAGATAGGTCAGTGTATCCCCGGAAATCCGGCAGAATACTTCGCCCTCACGGCAGACAGAGGCCAGATAATCACTCCAATATTTAAGAATGCGGTCTCCGGTGTCATATCCATAGGCTTCATTGATAAATTTAAATCTTTTTATATCACAGTAGTGAAGGGCGTATTTACGTCCGGATTTGTTTTTAAGAATATGTTCTACCCTTAATTTAAACCCCTCAAAATTCAGACGTCCGGTCAGAGGATCGGTATACTGGATTTTTGCTTTTTCTTCCTGAATGGTTATCCTCTGCACCGAGGCCGCAATATAGTCTCCCAGCACTTCCAGGAGGAAAAGAGAAGCCCAGCGCTGTTTCAGGTTGCCCAGACAGATCAGCCCTACCAGGTGTCCCCGGCAAATAATCGGAGCCAGGCATAAATTGTGAAGTCCGTATCCGGACAGAAAACGGTAGCTTTCGGGATCGCGGTCCGCAAGCTCATCTACGGAACGGATCAGGATTAGTTTATTATTGCCAATCAGGCGTTCCCAGCGTTCAAGCAGCCGGGAATCCAATTGATCGATATAGGGAATATCCGAACCGCAGCCGCCCTTTGAGAAAAACCGAACCGTCTCGATAGCCGTAAAGGAACGGATAAAGCCGGAATCCGCCTCAAAATAATTTTGTAAATCCTCCAGAATCAGCTCAAATGCCTCCTCAGGCGGTTCCTGTTTCAGAAGACAGCGCATCCAGTGCATCATCAGGTTCTGCTGGTTTGCATTTTCAATCAGCACTTTTTTAGCCTGTTCCGGTTTGGTGATATTCAGTGCAACCTCGATGCGCATTTTATGGCCGTTCCAGTCAAAGAGACGATCTTTGATGAGATAATTCTTTTTTGCCGCCGGATTGTAGTGTTCCCATATATAATACTGTTCCGTGGAAAGCAGGGAGTTGGTACAGAATGGGCAGGGAGAATTTCGGTTTTGGAGCAGTTCATAACACTTTCTTCCTTTACCGCCCTCAAGTTCGCCGCCAACGGTGCCGTCTCTGCTGATGAGACGGAGTTCATAGGTTTCCGGATCACTGACGTAAAAAATGTCATCCGGATCATCCAGCATGGTTATCTCGCTGAAGAGGACGGCGTATCTGCGCAGCAGAGTTTCAAAGTTATCTATCATCTCCTGATGTTCCTGTAACATGGATTCCACCTTTTCTTTCCTGGAAAGCTTCTGAGCTTGGGATGCACCGGGCCGCAGCGAGTGGAAAACCGGGCATAGCAGGCTGACTGTGTTGATGACATAATGGTGATTATGCCATCAGAACGGACAACTTAATACACACCCTGCTATCTGAGAGAATGGATTTTCCGGAAAAGTCATCTTATTTCAGATAAAAAGGCACCAAAACGGACCGGCACAGAAAAGGTTAAACCACTCCGGTCTGTTTTGGTGCTTTTTTCTTTCATCAAGCGGAATTCCGGATCATTATCAGCGACCGGATATTGTGAGATTGTATTTTTCTCCCATTTATGATAATATATTTGTATGTAAATTTATCCGAATGAAAAGCGGCATGATGGCATAATCACCATTATGTTGCTTTTTTACGTTACACTCAGGACAAGATGCATGAGATCCAGTTGTTTTGCGTGCTCTTCTCCGGAGTCCATTGTGTAAATGCGGGTGGTTGAGATGTTGGCATGTCCGAGCAGATCCGCCAGTCTGGATAAATCTTTTTCCATGGAATAGTAGGTTCGGGCGAACAAATGACGCAGGTTGTGGGGAAATACTTTTCCCGGTTCCACACCGGCGCTGCGGCAGAGAGATTTCATGTCCCTCCAGATATTATTTCTGTTCAACGGCCTTCCGTCCCGGGTGCAGAAGATGGGGCCGCGTGTGATGTTGTTTTCCCTGCAGTAGCAGCGAAGGGCGCGGCAAAGTTCTTTTGTCAGGAATACGACACGGATTTTCCCTTTACAGTCTACCTCGGCGCGTCCTGTATAGAGTGAATTGACGGTGAGGTATTTGAGTTCCGAAACGCGGATGCCGGTGGCGCAGATGCTCTGCATTAAAAGTGAGAGCCGCCGGTTTCCTTTTGATTCGGCTGCCCGGACAAGACAGATGTATTCCTCACGGGTCAGAACCTTTTCAGCCTTTAAAAATATTTTGCGCTGCATTTTGACCGGTTTTACCTTGCAGAGTGCCAAACCGCAGAAGTCCAGATATCCGTTGACAGCCGCCAGCATGGAATTGATACTGGCAGGTCTGTGGCTTTCGGCCAGACTCTCCTTCCAGCCCAGCACGGCTGCCTTATCGATTTCTTTCCCGCTGAGAAACAGAAAAAACGCGCGAAGATCGCGGATATATTTTTCTATCGTATTAGAGCTGCGCTCCTGTTCGTGCAGATAGGATGCATATTCTTTTAAAGATGCCGGAGATACGGCTTGATGCATAAGGGTATTTGTGTCATGTTCCATCTTTTTACTTCCTCTCTTCGGTTTGATATTTGTTATTTTACCGAAAATGAGGTGATATAATACCCTGAAAATTGTAAAATTAAAAATTCCATATTTTACCACGTTCTTCCATCGGAAATATTAATATGGAAAATCAGACATGGAAATATGATACAAAGAGAGTCGGGAAGATAAAAAATTTGAATTTTAGTAAGTTAAAAAGGGTCATACGCTGTTCTAATGACGGCGTATGATCCTTTATGCATTGATGCGGACGAACCGCTGAATACGGTTTAACAATTAAGACATTGATGGAGGGTAAGCAGCAGCTCCTCAATCTGTATGGGTTTAGAAAGATGGCCGTTCATTCCGATCTGCAACGATTTGCGGCTGTCCTCACTAAAGGCATTAGCCGTCATCGCGATAATCGGGATGGTTCGTGAGTCGGAGCGTCCCATGGTACGCAGCCGTTTGGTAGCTTCAATTCCGTCCATAACAGGCATATGGATATCCATCAGGATGGCATCATAATGGCAGGCGTCATGACCGGCAAACGTCTGGAGGGCGGCCTGGCCGTTTTCCGCCGTTTCCACGATAAAACCGTTCATCTCCAGGAGAGTCTGCGCTATTTCACGGTTCAGTTCATTGTCCTCCACGATTAAGAGGCGTTTTCCCTTAAAGCTGTCGGAGCGCATATCCGGCAGATGTTTCTTCACAAACGGAAGTGCATCGCTGTAAGGAAAGCTCAGGGTGAAGAAGAATTCCGAACCGCGGCCGGGTTCACTTTTCACTTTCAGTATCCCGCCCATCATCTGGACGAGGCGGCTTGAGATGGCAAGGCCGAGTCCGGTACCGCCGTAGTGGGATGAGGTGTCTCTGGCCGCCTGTTCAAAGGCGTTGAAAATATTCTGCAGGGCTTCCGGGGCAATTCCAATACCGGTATCGCTTACGGCAAAATGGAGGGTCAGGTGATCCTTATCCTCCTGTACGGGCGTAACGCGCAGGATAACGCGGCCTCCGGGCTCCGTAAATTTGACTGCGTTGCCGACGATGTTCAGAAGGACCTGTTCCAAGCGCAGTTTGTCGGCCAGGAGAGGATGGTTATTTTTATATTCATTGATAATGTCGAAAGACAGATTTTTGCCCTCGGCCTGAGGCAGCATCATTCCTTCCAGCGAAGAGAGGAGGGCCGCCAAATCGATTGTTTCGGGATTCAGCTCCATCTTGCCGCTCTCAATGCGGGACATGTCCAGGATATCATTAACCAGGTTTAAAAGGTATTGGTTGGAGGTGTCCAGTTTGTCCAGGCATTCCAGAACCTTCTCCTTATTGCCTGCCATGGAGCGGGCGATTGCGGTCATGCCGACGATGGCATTCATTGGTGTTCTTATCTCGTGGCTCATACGGGACAGGAAGTCCGTCTTTGCCTGGCTGAAGGCGTCGGCGCGTGCTTTCATGACAAAGGATGGGACAATTTTACCCATCTCCGCCAGTACGCGGCGCTGTTCTTTTGTCCAGGTGTAGTTATCCTGGCCGACTTCGAATCCCAGGGCGCCGATAAATGCGCCATGGTTCCAGATTCCAGCATGAAGGCAGGAAGGGAACGGGGAAATTTCCTTATTAGGACATAAGCCGTACAGACCGTCCGAGCCGTAGCAGCCGGCCGCCGCATCGTAGCTTTCCTTCGTTATGTAAATGGGCTTATTAAGATGAAGGAAGGATTTATCCCTGGCCCACTGGTAGGTGAAATGGCAGGTCAGGAAAGCCGGATCAATTTCCAGCAGTGATACGCGGTCCAGATGGTAAATTTTACCCATCCTCGCAAACAGCAGAGATACGGCATCCTCCAGGTTATTTGCCTTGCCGAGCAGATCTAGGGCAAAGGAGATCAGGTTTTCACCGCGTTCGGAGTCTTCCTGCTCAATCGTATTGACGATATATTTTTCGGTGTACAGGTTGGTCAGCATCACGCCGAGTTCGTTGGAGGTATCGAGATAACAGGCGGCGCGTCCCCGGCAGTTCTCTTTCACATACTTCAGCGTGCTTTCTGCGCAGCGGTAGAGGCCGCTGTATTCATTGACCACCTCGGTGGAACACATTCCGATGCTGACGGAAATAGGGGTGCCGCTGTCCGTCTGGGCCAGAAGATTTTGTACCTGCTCTGCGATATGCGGGCCGATGATGGTGGCCTGCTTCTTATCGCAGTTTTTTAGGAAGAGCATAAACTCATCGCCTCCGAGACGGATCTGGAGATCCTCTTCGCCGGTGCTGGTCCGGAGTACGTCCGCCACTTCCAACAGCACTGCGTTGGCAAACGTAGTTCCTTCCTCATCGTTGAGCCTGGAGAAATCGTCCATATCCAGGAGCATGATGACGCAGTTTTCATCATCCGACTTTGACTGCATATATTCCTGAGCAAGCCTCGTGCCGGTTTCTTTATTCCAGAGTCCCGTCATGCTGTCACGGGATCTGGCTTTTTCCAGCGCGGAGGCCATCTCTTTTTCTTTTGTTATATCTTCTATAATTCCCACTACAAAATCGGGTTTCCCTTTTTCATCCCAGCTTACGGTTGACATAATAACACGGCACCATACGCCGGTATTGGTCAGAAACTCGGAATTTGCCGTGCGGCTGCCCTGGTGGATGGCATCATACATCTGCCTGCAGACGGCGTGGTATGCGGGCAGGACGAGCTGCTCAAGAAAGCTGTCGGGCATCCGATCATACCGCCCGTTACAGTGATAGTATTCGCAGGTACGCTGTGGAATCACACAGTTGCGGATATCGGGATAATAATAGAATTCACAGATAGAAGTATGCTCCAGCGCTACTTTTAGAATCTCATTGCGGGCCTCAAGCTGGGCAGACAGTCGGTGATTCTGGAGAATCGCCTGTTTTTCATGATCGGCGGTAAAGAATATACTGTGGTTTACATGCTCTTCCCCAATAGAATCATTGGTAATGGAGGAGGAATCCTGCAGGATTCGCGGATCAGACACATGGAGGGCGGTGATTTTCCAAATCTTGTCCGAACGTGCACAGGAAGCGCTCAAACGGGCTGTGAGCGTATAGGACGGTCCTGAGGGCACGGGCCTCATCAGTTTGAGCTCTGTCATGAAAACAGCGTGATCGGGAGAATCTGCCGCCTCACACGGCTGAATCAGTTCCGTCATGTACGGATCGGGATCACGGGAGATTTCTTTTTCAAGAAGTTTTTCCACTTCGCGGATCCCGCAGAGAGCCATATCGTTCCCAACGCCGATCCACAGTATATTATCCGACAGAAACGAGAGTGCGTTGTCTATATTACGGTGTATTAAATAAGCATCTAAAAAGTCCCTGACGGTCTTTTCTGCTTGGCCTTTTCGTGTGTCCATTCATATCCTCCCAAACCCGAAGCGGGACGGCTTCAGGCCGTGTCATTAGCGGGCTTTTCAGTGTAGCAAAAGCAAATCTGTTTCTGCTCTAACAATACCATTTATAGGACTATTTTGCAACGGATATCAGGCGGTGGGAGGGGAATATATTTTTTCCATTTTATGCCGGAAATAAGATACAGGGGGCTTTTTTCGTGCCAATATTTCATTTGGTTTAAGCACAGTAGCGGAGTGTTTCAACATAATCCCCCAGACAGGGAAGAATGAAAAATGCATAATCTGCACACTAAAAAAAGAAAAGCACTTATAAAAAAGACTTCTGATAATAATTACAATAAATTCCACAAATAAATACACTATACAAAAAAACAAAATCGAATATAGTTTTTTGACTAATGATAAAAATGACAATAAAATACATGTAAATAAGGCAAAGTTAAACGTATTAAAAAATAATTGAGGAGGTAAGTTATGTTCAGAATTGGTATTGATGTAGGCGGAACCTTTACAGATGTAACCCTGCTGGATGCGGATACGGGAAAATATTATACCTATAAGCTGTCGTCCACATTGCAGGATCAGTCTGTTGCAATTGCCGACGGCACGAAGGAAACCCTGGATCTGTATGGGGTGCCTGTGGAGGAGATAGAGTATTTCGGACATGGAACAACGGTCGCTACCAACATGATTATCGAAAGAAAAGGTGCGAAGACGGCATTAATTACAACCAGGGGGTTCCGGGATCTACTGGAGATCGGCCGGCAGGTACGGCCGTCCCTCTATAATATTTTCGAAGATAAGCCTGAGACATTAATACGGCGGGCGTTCAGAAAAGAAGCGGATGAGCGCGTGATGTCCGACGGAACGATACTGAAAGATATCAGAAATGACGAAATACGTGAAATTATAAAAGAGCTGAAGGCACAAAACGTTGAGTCGGTTGCCGTATGCTTCCTGTTCTCATTTTTAAATCCCCAAAATGAAAAGATGGTGGAGGAAATAATCAGGGAAGAATGGCCCGAGGCATATATCTCCATCTCATCTACGATATTGCCGGAATTCCGTGAATTTGAACGCCTCAGCACTACCGTAATCAATTCATATCTGGGGCCGAGGATGAAAATGTATATTAATAACCTCCAAAAGCGGATAAAAGAGATAGGAATATCGGTGGAACCATATATCACACAGTCGAACGGAGGAGTTATGTCAATCAGCTCCACGATCGAAACACCGGTTCAAACGGCGCTTTCAGGTCCGAGCGCAGGCGTAATGGGAGCCATTTATGTGGCGGGCAAAGCCGGATATAAAAATATTATTACATATGATATGGGGGGAACCAGCACGGATGTCTCCCTGGTAAACAATGGAATCGCAGAGTACACCACAAAGCGGAAAGTGTGCGGCCTGCCGTCGGGTGTTCCCATGATCGATGTACATGCCGTTGGCGCAGGCGGAGGCAGTATTGCTTATATCGACAATGCGGGGGCATTAAAAGTGGGACCGGAAAGCGCAGGAGCGAGTCCCGGTCCGGCAGCATACGGACTGGGCAATGAACAGCCGGTTGTGACGGACGCTAATCTGGTTCTTGGGCGTATCAATCCGGACTATGTGCTGGGAGGACGGCTGAAGATAAATGCTTCGCTGTCTAAAGCGGCTGTGGAAGAAAAACTGGCAAACTCTATGGATATGACGCCGGAGCAGGCCGCCCAGGGCGTCATCAGCGTTGTAAATTCCAATATGGCAAGGGCAATCCGGGTTATCACGGTTGAAAAGGGATATAACCCTTCGGATTTCATTCTGACCGCCTATGGCGGAGCCGGTCCGCTCCATGCCGTCGAGCTGGCGCAGGAAATGGGAATCGGCACGGTGCTGATCCCGCCGGCGCCGGGAGCTCTCTGTGCATTAGGCCTTTTGACTGCGGATATCAAAAAGAGTTATGTGAAGACGGCCCTGCTGGCCTGGGAGGAGGCCACGCCGCAGAAAGTAAATGAGCTGGTAAACGGGCTTATGGAACAGGGAAAGAAATGGCTCGTTTCGGAGCATGTGCAGGAAGACCGGCAGAAATTCCATAATATAGCGGAAATGCGGTACGTAGGGCAGAATTATGAACTTCAGATTGAAATTCCGGCGGCAGAGCTCACGGAAGCCGATGTTGAAAAGATGAAAAAAGACTTTTTCCTTGCCCATGAGATGAACTACGGATACTATAATCCGGATGCCCCCGTACAGTTTGTCAATTTCAGAAGCGAGGCGATCGGGCTTGTGACCAAACCGGAGCTTTCCGAGCTGGAATATGAGATGAACGATCCCGGGAAAGCGGTTATAAGCAGGAGAAATGTTTATTTTGAAAAGACCGGAAGAATCGAATGCCCGGTATACGGCCGTGAAAAATTTGGAAAGTGTGAAAGAGTGGAGGGACCGTGCATCATTGAGCAGATGGATTCCACAACGGTCATTCCTCCTGGTACTTGGTTCAAAGTAGACAAGTATGGAAATCTGATTGTGAAAGTATTTGTACAGGAGGAGGCTGAAACATGAAAAAGATAGACGGCATTATTCTTGAGGTAATAGGAAACACGTTCATGTCTATTGCCGAGGAAATGGGCGCAGTGCTGGTAAAGTCGGCATATTCTACAAATATTAAAGAGCGTAAAGACTGTTCCTGCGCGCTGTTTGACGCATCGGGCAATACAATCGCACAGGCGGAACATATACCGATGCATCTCGGATCCATGCTCGGCATGGTGGAAGAAATCAGAAAAAAATACAGGCCGGAAGAAATTAGGCCGGGGGACATGTTTATAGCAAATGATCCTTATAACGGCGGAGGGACGCATCTGCCGGATATTGCGGTGGCTTCTCCTGTTTTCCACGAAAATGAGCTGGTGGCTTTTGTAGCCAATATCGCCCATCACAATGATGTGGGAGGCCGGGTACCCGGATCCAATGCCGCGGATTCGGATTCTATCTATGCGGAGGGGATCCGAATTCCGGTGATTAAAATATTTACGGAAGGAACGTTAAATACGGATATCCTGGATATGATTCTGTTAAACTGCCGGGTCAACCATATACGGCGGGGAGATTTAAATGCCCAGTTTGCCTGCAATAAGAAAGGAGTCCAAAGAATGGAAGACGTATGCAGGCGTTACGGCAACAGGCTGATAAGGGATTGCATGGCAGAACTGCTGGACTACTCCGAGCGCAAAATCAGAATTGCATTGAAAGAAATTCCGGACGGACAGTATGAATTTTCCGACGTTCTGGATTCGGACGGAGTCGGAAGCGGCCCAATTCCGCTCAATGTAAAAATCGAGGTGAGAGGAGAAGATATTTATCTGGATTTTACAAATAATACCGATCAGGTAAAGGGGGCGATTAACCTTCCCGTGACGGCGCTCTATGCCTCGGTTTACTATGGAATTAAAAGTATTGTGGATCCCTCCCTTCCGGCAAACGGCGGTTATTACCGCGCCATACATATCACCAGCCGTCCGGGATGCATACTCGGGTGTACGGAACCGGCCGCCTGTGCCGGCCGCAGCGATACGGCACAGAGGGTAGCGGACATGGTTTTCGGGGCAATGGCCCAGGTGGTGCCGGAAAAGGTAATAGCAGGAACAAACAGCGCCATTACCGGAATTTATTTCGGAGGAGTGAGTCCGATCGATCATCAGTATTACGTCTACATGGAAACCTTCGGCGGCGGATCCGGAGCCAGATTCAATAAAGATGGGCTAAGCTGTGTGCAGGTTCATATGTCGAATACCTCGAATCTTCCGATAGAAAGCATGGAAATCGAGTTTCCGTATATGGTTGAGCAGTATACTCTGGTTACAGATTCGGGCGGCCCGGGACGGTTCAGAGGCGGCCTGTCCATGATGAAGGATATACGGGTACTGGGACACAACAGCGAATTTTCAGTCAAAGCGGACAGGCAGAAGATGCCGCCATGGGGGCTTTTTGGCGGAAAACCGGGGCTTCCGGGGAAAATTATCCTCTATCCGGATACACCGGAGGAGCAGGTGATCGATTCCAAGAAATCAGGAACACCTCTTAAGGAAAACGGAGTTTTAAGATGCCGCATGCCGGGAGCGGGAGGATATGGCAATCCGCAGGAACGGGATAAGGCGCTGATCCGTTATGATCTGGAGGAAGGATATATATCCAGGGAAAGCGCGAAGCGGGATTACGGCATGACGGAGGCGGAAATTAACGGTATTGCAATTATGGAGGAGGATAACAGAATATGAATATAAAACTGCCGGCAGATCACTTTTACCATTATATAGACGGGGAATTGGAAGAGGGGCGTTCGAGAACGGAGCGGGTATGCTGTCCCGGAAATGAGGAATGGGTTGCCGATGTAAAGCTGGCAGACGGCGGACAGGCCGTCAGGGCCCTGGAGGCGGCTGAGAGAGCATTTCCAATGTGGTCGTCTCTTTCTCTGGAGGAGAGGGAGAGTTGGGTTAACAGGCTGCGGCAGGCCATTGCGGATGAAAAAGAAAATCTGCTGACGCTCTTGCTGCTGGAATCAGGAAAGCTCAGAAGTCATGCACAGTTTGAGACGGACAGCCTGATTAATTATCTCGGATTCTTTATGGAGCAGGCAAAATGCAGCCAGGAGGAAATCCTGCGCGATATCAGCGGCGGCCACGGAATGTATATGACGGTAAGGGAACCGCTGGGGGTGGTGGCGGCGGCCCTGGCCTGGAATTTCCCAATGCACAATGTTGCAACAAAGATTGGGCCGATTCTGGCCTCCGGCTGTACGGCGGTTATAAAACCGGCTACCAAAACGCCGCTGTCCACAATGTATCTGGGAGAAATTTTAAAGAAGATAGGGTTTCCCAAAGGAGTGCTTAATTTTATCGCCGGAGATGCGGGAGAGATCGGAAAGGTTCTCTGTGAGAGCAAAATTCCAGCCATGATCACGATGATAGGTTCCACCCAGGGCGGGCTGCACATGATAAAAGATTCGACTACATCCGTCAAACGGTTTTCTATGGAACTGGGAGGAAATGCTCCCGTTATTGTTACAGCCACAGCCGATTTAAAAGCAGCGGCAGCACATACAATCGGAAATAAAATGAGGTGTGCCGGACAGACCTGTGTTTCTCCCCAGCGTGTTTATGTACAGCGGAACGTATATGACGCATTTTTAAAGGAGTGTGTCGACATTGCGGAAACGGCCAAATGCGGAATGATGGATGAGGATGCCAATACGGGAGCATTGATCAGCGCCGATGCGGTGGAGCATATGGAAGCCATTGTGGCCGATGCGCTGGCAAAGGGCGCAAGAGTGGAGTGCGGTGGAAAGAGACCGGAGGAGAAGGAAAAAGGATACTATTATCTGCCCACCGTCCTGACGGAAGTCACGGATGACATGGAAGTGATAAAAGAGGAGGTGTTTGGCCCCATTGTGGCCGTTATCCCGTATGATGAGCAGAAGGAGGCTCTTAGAAAGGCCAATGACAGCCGGTATGGATTGACATCCTATATCTGGGCCCGGGATTATAACGAAATCGCGGCGCTTACCAAAGGCCTGGAGGCCGGAATTGTCAATGTAAACGGTCCGGGTACGGGAGCGCCTTATCCCCACGGAGGTTGTAAAGACAGCGGAATCGGCAAAGACGGAAGCAGTTTCTCGCTGGAGGAATATTACTACGTTAAGGGCATCCGTATAGCTCTGAAGTAAGAGAGGGCGGTTAATATGATCGTGGAAATTAAAAATAAACACCAGCTACTTGCCGCAGGTGTGCCGGAATCCAGACAAATTGTACTGGAAATCACGGAAGAAGTGCTGGGAAAATTGAATGCCTACGGCAGGATCCGATCCATTATGAGAATAGAGGGCACTTTTCTTAAGATTGGGGATAAAAGCTGGGATCTTTCTAAAAAAGACCATATATACCTGATTGGCGCGGGAAAAGCCTGCAATGCGATGGCAAAGGCCGTGGAGGATATACTGG
The DNA here is from genome assembly GCF_900547735.1 of uncultured Clostridium sp. Taxonomy (GTDB): domain Bacteria; phylum Bacillota; class Clostridia; order Lachnospirales; family Lachnospiraceae; genus Otoolea. The sequence goes on from NZ_URHZ01000050.1 coordinate 34,406, forward strand.
GGGATTTTTTGACGGACGGCATTGCCGTTGTAAAAATACAGGAACCGGAGGACGGATTCGAACGGACCAGGGTGTACACGGGCGGTCATCCGATTCCCAATGAGGAGGGATACCGCGCCTGCATGGAAATACGGAAAATGATAGACCAGGCTTCCGCCGGGGATCTGTTCATCTGCGTGATGAGCGGAGGCAGTTCTGCACTGATGAGTTGCCCGGTGGAGGGCATCACGCTGCAGGAGGAGATGGAGACCACCGATGTACTTCTTAAGTCGGGAGCGGGTATCAGGGAAATCAATGCGGTCAGGCGCCACATATCCGGTATGAACGGCGGTAGAATGGCGGAGCTTATCAGGGACAGGGGGGCTGAGCTGATTGGGTTTAATATCAGCGACTCGGTGGGAAATCCGCCGACAGGTGATATTTCCGTACCATGGACCGGTTTTTACGGCACGCCTATGGGCCCGGATCAGACAACACTTAAGGACGCGCTCGGAATGATACGTGATTACAATCTCAAAAAGAGACTCCCCAAATCTGTCGTTGCATATCTGGAGACGCCGGGAGAGGGGAAGGAAACGCCGAAGGAGTTCCCGGAAAATACATATTATCAGATTAATACCCTGCCTGATTCCTGCGTCTATGCGATGGAAGCGGCAAAGAAACGAAAAATTCCGGCCATTGTGCTGACCACATTTATTGAGGAGGAGGCAAGGGAAGCGGGGGCGATGATGGCCTCCGTAGCAAGGCAGATCCAGGAATACGGCCAGCCGGTTCCACCGCCGTGCCTGGTATTTTCCGCCGGGGAAGCGGTCACGACGATTACCGATAACAGCAGAGTCAGAGGGCATGGAGGGCCGTCACAGGAGATGGCCCTGGGATTTGCTCTCAAAGCCTCTGAGGTCGGAGGCGCGTGTTTCCTTTCCATAGATAGCGAAGGAACGGACGGAAGTACCGATGCGGCGGGTGGAATTGCCGATTCTGAGAGCCTGGAGGCCCTGGCAGGAGAGGGAGTGGACATTTACAGGACATTCAGGGAACACTCCGGATTTGAGGCTCTGACGAAGGCTAGGGGCATTGTATATACGGGAAATACAGGGACGAATGTATGTGATTTTAACGTACTTTATGTACCCAAAAGATAATCCGAAGATAGAAAGAAGGAATATAAGGTGAAGACTTCAATTGAAACGATCAGGGCAAGGCAGATTCTGGACTGTAAGGCAAGGCCGGTTTTGGAGGTCGATGTAATTACACGGGGAGGATGTCAGGGAAGGGCGGCTGCTCCCACCGGGACCTCGGTGGGCATGTATGAGGCCTTTATACTCCGTGACGGGGATGAGAGCGAATATGAGGGGCTCGGAGTGCATAGCGCGGTGAGGATGGTGGAGGACATTATTGCCCCGGCGCTTCAGGGGATGGATGTCTGTGATCAGGAAAAAATTGACCTCCGGATGATCACGCTGGACGGTACGAAAGACAAACATAAACTGGGAGGAAACTCAATATACAGCGTCTCCGCAGCCTGCCTGAGAGCGGCCGCAGCCTGTGCTGGGCAGCCGGTTTACCGGTATTTGGCCGGACATGAACTGAAAACAATTCCTCTCCCGACGTTCAATGTTGTGAATGGCGGAAATAACCGGGGAATCAGGCAGGCATTTAACGAATTTATCCTGGCGCCGTATAAGGCGGAATCGGTAGATGAGGCGGTTGCAATGGCGGTGCAGGTCTACCGCCGCCTGGAAAAAGTGATTCCACACTATTGCAAAAACGCAGAGCCGTTTTTAGGCGGTTCATACGGATGGGCGGCTCCCTCGGAAGATCCGGAAACCATTCTGAATCTGATGCAGGAGGCAGTGGAGCAATGCGGATATACCGGGCGCATGGCGTACTGCCTGGATTGCGCATCCAGTGAGATGTATGACAAAGAAAACGGGACGTATGAGCTGAACGGAAGCAGGGTAAAATCAGAAGAACTCATTCAGTACATGAAAATGTTAACTGAGAAATTTCCGCTTCTTTTTGTAGAGGATCTGCTGGATGAGAATGACTGGGACGGATTTGAAAGGGCGCATAAAGTTTTGACAAGGACAAACCTGATTGGAGACGATTTTATCGTTACCAACAGAGAACGGCTGGAGGAGGCCTGCAGGAGAAACGCCGTCGACGGCTTCATCCTGAAACCGAATCAGGTAGGGACACTGACGGAAGCGCTGGATACGTACCGCTTTGCACAACAGAAAGGACTTCTTACGATTCCCTCAGGCCGTTCCGGCGGTGTGGTGGGAGACATAGTGGCGGATCTGTCCCTTGGCCTGGAAACGCCCATTTCCAAAAACGGTGCGCCAAAATCGGGTGAGCGTCTGGATAAAATGAATTCCCTGTTAAGGGCGTCCAGCGAGAATCCGGGCAGCAGGCCGGCTGATTTATCCCGGTTAATCCATTTTTAAGAGCAGGGGGCGGAGTATGAAGTTTGAACCGATACCATTCAAGATTCAAGGAGATATGGAGGACTGCCTGCCTCCAATGATCCGGGTCCGGCAGAACTTTTCCGGAAGGAGAATCCGGGATGTGGAAAGAGAGACACTGGACACGTTAAGACGCCTCCCCTTAGAAAATATTGAAGATAAAAGAATTGCGATAACGGCAGGGAGCAGAAGGATTGCCAACCTTCCTGAGATTCTGAGGATTCTGGGGGGATTTCTCTGCTCACGGGGAGCCCGGCCGTTCATCGTCCCGGCCATGGGCAGCCACGGTGAAGCAACGGCAGACGGTCAGGCCGAAGTTCTCAAACAACTTGGGATTACGGAAGAAAGCACCGGTATGGAAATTATATCCGACATGGAGACGGTATGTTTGGGGATAACAGACGGCGGATGCCGCATCTATTGTGGAAAAACAGCGGCCGAAGCGGATGGAATTGTGGTTTGCGGCCGGATCAAGCCTCATACCAGCATCAGTGGCATCATAGAAAGCGGCCTGTGCAAAATGATGGTGGTCGGTCTCGGAAAACATAAGGGGGCGGCGGAGTTTCACAGGCAGGGGTATTCCAGCCTGGCGGAAATCCTGCCCGAGGGCGGCCGGTTGTTTCTCAGGAAAGCGCCGGTGCTGTTCGGATTGGGCATTGTTGAAAATGCCTGCGATGAGACAATGGAAATCGAGGCAATGATGCCCGGGCGGCTATTGGAGCGGGAAGCGGCGCTTCTTCAACTGGCGAGGAGGAATATGCCCCGTTTTCTGGTGGACGAGATAGATGTGCTGATTGTGGATCAGCTTGGAAAGGATATCTCGGGAGGCGGCATGGATCCCAATATTACAGGGCGCGCCATCACTCCCCTTCCGAGATTCCCGACCGTGCCGGTTCACTGCATTGTGGTGCTCGGCATAACCGTCCCATCCCATGGAAACGCCAATGGAATCGGAGCCGCAGATCTGACGACGTGCCGGGTGGCGGAAAGCATAAATTTTAACGCTATGTATACCAATATACTGACGTCCGGCGCCTATATGGCCGCAAAACTGCCTGTTATCCTGAAAGACGATGAGACTGCAATACGCGCCGCTGCGTGCTGTACTCCAAAAAGAGGAAAAAAGTATGTAAAAATGGTTCATATCAGAGACACCCTCCATTTATCGGAAATAGAGATATCCGACAACTATCTGGAGGAGATAAAAAACGAGGCCAGAATAGAAGTATTGTCGGCGCCAGAACAGTTGAAATTCGATGGGGAGGGGAGGATAGTCTCTTTTGTCAAGTGAGAGGCGGTATTGGCGCGGGCCATCACAGATAGTCCAGAAAAATTTCTGAAATATACGCCAGTTCCGTATCAGGAATTTTAGTATTAAACAGCTTCTCAAGGACTTCTATATTTTTACGGACAGTGTTAAATAACTGTTCGTGTCCCCGGATAAATTCTTTTGTTCTCTTATAGGGCAGGGTCTCCCGCTTGATGGAGCGTTCTACCATAAAGGAGGCATGCACGATAAAACGGACGGTGAGATTGTCATTATCCCCGATTTTTAACCCGGTCTGTATGTCGTTCAGGGTGTTGGACAGGAGGCTGTATAATTTATCGGAGTCCAGGAAGGTCAGGGAGTCGTGGATAATGTTTTTTACTATGGTGGAGATCTTATTCTCAGGAGTAAGATTTCTGCCATTATTCAGGTTGGAGGAACAATAGCGGGCAAAATACTCGATGGAATTAAAGGGATCATCGGAAAAACTGACGGCCTGTGAGACAATTGCCCTGGTGAGCTGGTCAATGTAGTATACGTTGTTATCCAGTTTGCGGAATATCTGGTTGACCAGCTCGGGAGCCAGAGGGCCGTCGCTAATCAGGATGACGCCTTTGGAATTATAATGGGAGGCCAGTTCGTCTACAATGGGGGAGTATTGAACATGCACACTTGTATCAGGAGCCGCATTTTCGCAGGTGAAAAAAAGAGGTCTGTTTTCGGCAGACAGCGAGGCGGTAAATTCCTCATAGACTTCCGTGATGCGCTGCCATCGGCACAAGATAAAGACCTGGATTTTGGTCTGTGTCTGCAGCGTCATTGCCATAGTGAGATAAAGACTACACCACGTCTTTTCGTATTCGGGAAGTGTAAAGTCAAACTCTCTTGAAATGATATCGGCAAATGCATTTGTGGCGGGAAAGACCGCTTCGTTTAGAGTAAGTTCCCCGGGAACGGAAAAAGACTCCGGATCATATGCCTTAGAAAGGCATTGCTCTATCACGGTTGCCATGTGCGCATACAATCCCAGGTAAACGGCGGGAGGATTCTGCACGGGCAGAAACTGCGAAAACGAGGCAGCAGGAAAGACACTCATTAAAATCTGGTAAGTTTTCGAAGTTTTCATTACTTCACGCGCGGATCGGGAAGTATGCAGCGCGTTTTCACACTGGTGCACTATATCGGTATCACCGGTTCCGGAGGAGAATGGTTTTGCGCTGTATTTCAGAAAATCCCCGTTCTTGTCAATCGGAAGTTTTTTCACCTGTTCAAAGGTAAAGTTATCCTGGGAAGGATAAAAATAAACGGTAGAAAAATTTACCCGCTCGCCGGCTGTGTTCATGTTGGAAAGAATCACGGCGTGGTTTTCCGTCTGGCTGAAAATACGGCTGGAAATGTCGTCAAGCTGTATACGGACCGTATCGGAGGCCGGATAGGAATTGGCATAGGCGTTTCTGCACACAAATGCCACCTCACCTCTCAGGGAAGCGAGATTGCGCTCATATTTACTGCAGAGCAGGTTATTAAAACAGACTTTGCTGAGTTCAATGGGCTTTTTTATAATGTCACACTGCTCCTGGAATGCCTTGAGGATCAGCATCATTTTTTCTTTCGTCGTTCTTTCCGACCAGGAAGGCAGGTGGATGCTTACAGCGGCATAGGCCAGCTCCAGTTTTAATTTTTCCTGCATATGTAAAGTATCACAGATGACGATAAAGGCTGAAATACCGGATATATGTCCGCTTAAAATATGGTGGAGCGTGTCCGAAAACAGGGAGTAGCTGTTATTATCCAGTGTATCGGGGGAACGGAATACAAGAATGCAGGGAGGCGTTTCCACATCGGCAGGAAAGCGGTCGGAAATATCCACATCGGAATTTTTTCTGAAATCCAGATAGAGGATTTGTTCTCTGAGCGTATTCTTAATCTGGATTTCGGCATCCAAAATCGCATGTAAAAAAGCAGTTTTTCCGCTCCCGGGTTCACCGGACAGAATAAATCCGTGGACGGGAGACGGATAAATAAGTACATTTTTAACAGTAGTTACCAGTCCGCATAAACTTTCATTGGTTCCGGTGCCGATTAATGAATGAAAAGCAGTGACGGAGGAACGGATATCATCGGGATGACTGGAGAGAAGGGCACGCTTAAGCTGCTCCGAGTTCTCAAAGGAGGGAGGCAGTTGTGAGAGAGAAAAATAATCACACAGGGTCTTTTTATCAAAATACAGGGTAGGGCGTCCCTGTACCTTAACAAGGATACCATCCTGAAAGAGCTGGTTAAGGCTTCGGGAAATATTGCTTCTGTCATACTTCATGTCAATACTGAGAGCCAACGCATAAGATTCGGCAGAGGCAAAATTTCTGGAAATAGCGGCTTGCAGAGTTTTTCTCTGTATGATTGTGATAAGCCTTGAATTAAGTGTATTTGCATAACTTGTTCCCATATGGTGCTCCTTCTTTTGAAAATGAGGATTTAATTGAGGAATGAGAACGCCGCCGGGACGGTCGGGGTTCGGGATG
>NZ_URHZ01000051.1 GCF_900547735.1 uncultured Clostridium sp.
CTCCCAGGTTCCCTCCGGAATCTTTTTCTCCCTCCTTCCCCACAGGCAGGTTATGACCCGGGACTGAAGACGCCGAGGTTGCCGCATACCATTCCGGCCCGGCCTGCGGCGGCTGATTTGTTCTACTTCTTCAAATGGGAGGGGGATCGTCGCGGCCACTACATTTCCCTGATGCCGGGAATGTCCTCTTTTTGAGGCTTAGTGAGCTTCGTCTAAGACTGATGTGGGATATAGTATTGGACACTCCCCGGCATTTGCCGAAAGAAACAAACAGCCCCTGATGATGACGGACAGCGACTGAGCCTTTCGCGGTTTTCAGTCCTGTCTGCCATTTTTCAGAGGCATTTTTCTTCTTACCGTGTGTCTTCCGCAATAGGAAGGCGTACGGTAAATGTACTTCCTTTTCCGATTTCCGATTCCACCCGGACCGTGCCGTGGTAGAAATTTACGACGTGTTTGACAATGGCAAGTCCCAGGCCGGTGCCGCCCTGTTTTCTGCTGCGTCCTTTATCTACACGGTAGAAACGTTCGAATATCCGGTTCAGGCTTTCGCTGGGGATTCCTACGCCGCTGTCTTTTACGATCAGTACCATATCCGTATTTTCACGGCGCACTTCGACCCAGACTTCGCCGCCCGGATTGTTGTATTTCACCGCGTTGCCTATCAGGTTCATGCAAAGTTCCGTCATCTGTCTCAGATCCGCCCTGATGGTGAAGGAATTGAGGCGCTTGTGGATGAAAACATTCCGCTCCGCCGCCTGGGTGGTCAGCGAGGCGATTGTTTCTTCCAGAAGCTCCGCCGCCTGTATCTTTATAATGTCTGTTTTGGCTCCCCGCGACTCCAGCCTCGATATCATCAGGATGTCATCCACGAGGCTGGCCATTCTCATGGCCTCTTTCTTAATGCGTTTCATGAAATCCTGGGTAGTCTCCTCGTTCAGGGACATACCGCTCTCCAGAAGTTCCACATAGCCCCGGATCGATGTAATCGGCGTCTTTAGTTCATGGGAGGCATTGCTGAAAAATTCCTGGCGTATCTGTTTTTCCTGCTCCAGACGTTCCAGGTATTCCTTTACATTCCGTGACATTTTTGTCGTCGTGTCCGCAATCACATTGATCTCCTGATACGGGCATCTTTCAAAATGGAAGTCCGCATAGTCGCCGTCCACCTTGAGCATCTCTTTTGAGATATCCTTCAGCGGCTTGGTGATAGACTGGGAAAACCGTTCCGCCTCCATGGACGAGACGATAAAGGCAATGGCAAAGCTGAGCAGAACGGCAGGCAGGAGCATCAGCAGGTATTCCTGCATTCCGGAATAGGGAGAGGCCAGGCGCAGTATGTATTCGCCGTCCGCCGACATCCTGGCCACATAGAGCATCTGGGCTCCGAGTGTTTCCGATTTTCTGATGGAATGACCGCTTCCGTACCGGAGCGCCTCCTTTACTTCCTCGCGTTCCATGTGGTTTTCCATAGCCGCGGCATTGCTGATTTCGGTGTCCACCTCAACGCTGCCGTCCCGCTTTACAACGGTGAAACGGCTCCGGTTGGCATCGGCCACCGTTTTGAGCTTTTCCGTCTGCTGTGTCAGATCTTCGGAATAGTCAAAGAGATTATCCACCGTCTCCAGGGCGAACATCATATTGGAGCGCGTCTTTTTCAGGAGCACGCTGCTGGTTACCACATAAAAAATGAATGTGTTTAAAGCAAGAGCCACAAATAATAACTGGATGAATTTTATAAATATGGCTTTACGCATAATCCCTTTTCCTTCCTGTTCCGGCTGCCGTTACCCCAAACACGGTAACACGTTTCGCGGAATACGTCCCTGTATGCAGTAACCTGTCCCGGCCTATTCTTTCTCTTTCAGAAAACGGTATCCCACGCCCCTCACGGTCTTAATCTGCTGGCCGGCGGCCTTTAATTTCTGTCTCAGTGTTTTAATATGCATATCGAGCGTTCTCGTTTCACCGTCGTAATCATAGCCCCAGATATTGTCGAGAAGTTCATCCCGGGTCACTACGCGGTTCATATATTCCATCAGGTAGCTGAGCAGTTCAAATTCCTTTAATGTAAGTTCGGCCTTCTCTCCGCAGGCGACAACTTCCCTTGTCTCCTTATCGATCTTCACATCACCGGCCGCCATGCAGGCGCTCTCTTCCCGGAGAGAACCGGTACGTTTGAGCAGATTCCTGACACGGGCGGACAGTTCCAGGATTCCGAACGGTTTTGTCATGTAATCATCGGCCCCGTTATCAAGCCCTGTTACAATGTCCGTCTCCCGGTCCTTTGCGGTCAGCATCAGAATCTGTGTGCCCCTAAGCGGCTCCATCTCCCTCACCTTTTTAATTGCCGCCATTCCGTCCATTCCCGGCAGCATCCAGTCGAAAACAAACATGGACGGCAGTTCCCGGTATGCTTCTTTCCCGCGCTTTATGATACCGCCCAGACGGTCCAGAGCTTCCTCCGCCGTCTCAAATCCCTCCGGACGGTATCCGAAGTTCTTTAATGCCACACAAATCAAGTTCCTGATATTTTCATCATCTTCCACTACATAGATTAAATGCATCATTGTATCTCTTCCTTTACATATCCTGCTACGTTCATCGCGTGATCGGCAATTCTTTCATAGTTGGCAATGGCATCAAGGAAAATGACGCCGCTCTCCACCGTACATTCGCTGTTTGACAGACGATCCATATGGTTTTCGCGCAGCTCCTCCTCCAGGTTATCCACCGTCTCCTCCCACCTGGCGGTCTGGCGGATCTTCACCATCTCCTTCTCCTCCTTCGCTTCGATGGAGAACTCCACGGCCTTTATGGCCGCATCCGAGATTTCCCTTAACTCGTTCAGCCCCGTCTCCGTAAAGACGCAGTTGGTGTCCATTCTCTTTCTGGCCAGCTCGGCCAGGTTTTCCGAATGATCCCCGATCCGTTCCAGGTTTCCGATCGTGTAATACATATTTTTGACCAGCAGGTGCTGATCGTCGTTCAGGGAGAGATTGTTAATCTTCAGCAGATATTCCGTCAGGATTTTCTCCATCCGGTCAATTGTCTCCTCATTTTCAAAGACTTCCTTACAGAACGCCTCGTTCTTTTCCAGCAGGGCCGCCGTCGCTATTTTTACATTGGCTAATGCAATCCTGGCCATGTTGATAATCTCGTGGCCGGCATTTTCAATGGCAAAAGACGGGGATTCCAGGATTCTTTCGTCCAGATGGCGGAGCATATCCGTCTCCACCGTGGAGGCTGCCTTTTCCGTGCCCTTATCCCGCACCAGAATGTCGGATGCCTTAACAAGCAGTCCGGCGAACGGGAAGAGGATAATCGTATTGGAAACATTGAAAATCGTATGGAATACGGAGATGCCGACACTGTCCGCCGGGGCCGCCGCAAATACCGGGTTGGCAATAAATATAAAGAACAGGAGGAAACCGAAAATAATGGTTCCGAATACGTTGAACAGCAGATGAATCACAGCCGCCCTTTTTGCCGTACGGCTGGTGCCGATACAGGATAAAAGCGCAGTTACACACGTTCCGATATTCTGGCCGAGCGTGATGAAAATGGCCGACTGCCAGTTGACCATGCCGTTGATGGCAAGGGTCTGCAGAATTCCCACGGACGCCGAGCTGCTCTGGATAATGGCGGTAACGGCAAGACCGGTCAGAATGCCGAGAATCGGATTTCTGCCAAGTACCCTGAATGCCTCCGCAAAAATCGGAGCATCCTTGTACGGTTTGATGGAGCCGGACATGAAGGAAAGTCCGATAAAAAGAAGTGCAAAACCGATCAGGATTTCCGCTCCCTCTTTTTTCTTATGGCTTTTGGCAAAGAGTGTGATAAATGCGCCCACTCCAAAAAGAACCGGAGCGAAAAATTCCGGTTTTAACACCTCTCCCCATTCGCTCATCGAAACAATCCAGCTCGTTACCGTCGTACCGATATTAGCTCCCATAATGATTCCGGTCGCCTGGATCAGGTTGATTATTCCGGCATTGACGAAACCGACTACCATAACGGTGGTTGCGGAACTGCTCTGAATGATCGCGGTTACCCCGGCGCCCACCAGGACGCCGAGAAGCCGGTTCGTTGTAAGAATTCCAAGCAGTTTCTGCAGCCTGTTTCCGGCAAATTTCTGAAGTCCGTCGGCCATGGCCCCCATACCGTAGAGGAACATGCCAAGACCCCCGACAAACTGAAAAATCATTCCTAAATCTGTGATTGACATACTATTTTCTCCCATCATATCATCTTTTATCTTAATTAGTATGTCATCACTATATCAAATCTATGTAAAGTCAAAACCATGTGAATGTAAAATCAAAGTAAAATATTTATTTTCCCCATACATCACGGTAAAATCGGAGTACATTCCGGTAAAAAATCTTCTCCACCTCTTCCTGTGTAAAGCCTTCGCGGTAAAGCGCTTCCTCCAGCAGATGAAGCGCCGCCGGTGAATCGATTTCCAGCGTTCCGCCGATTCCGTCAAAATCGGAGCCCAGGCCGATGCACTCAATTCCGCCTACATTTCTGATGTATTTAATATGGCGTACCATGTCGCTTACGCGGCTCGTTCCCCCATCCTCATTGTCGTTTAAAAAGACCGGACAGTAATTGATGCCGAGCACGCCGCCCCGTTCCGCCATGGTCCGGATCATCTCATCGGTCAGGTTTCTCGTATGGCCTGCCACGGCTCTGGCATTGGAGTGGCTGGCGGCAAACGGCTTTTTCGTCATTTTGGCCACATCCCAGAAGCCCGCGTCACCGAGATGGGATACGTCAACCGCCATTCCCAGTTCTTCCATCAGTTCCACAAATTCTATTCCTTTTTTCTTAAGCCCGTGTTCCGTCTCCGGCACCGCCATACCCGTCTTCATATCGACTCTGTTCGGATACGCCAGGTCATTTTCAAAATTCCAGGTCAGCGTCATCATCCTGACGCCCTCACGGTAGAAATCGCGAAGCACGTCCGTGCTGCCGTTACAGATTCCGCCTTCTTCAATCGTCAGGACACCGGACATCCTCCCCTCACGGTCGTTCTGAAGAATCTCTTCCACCGTGGATGCCTGCCTGATTAAATCTTCATTCGCCGCCATCTCCTGCTTGAACAGGCTGCAGGCTCCCCTTGCGAAACCGTATGGATCCGGCTCCTCTTTCAGGATAGTAAAAAGGGCGAAATTCTGCGCAAGGCAGTCGCCCTTCTTAAGCCTGTCCAGATCAACGTGGCAGTTGTTTTCTCTTAATTTTTTCTCGTCCCCGCTCATTTTGTCAAGATAAATGGATGAGATTGTGTCACAGTGCATATCAATAAATTTCATAGCGTAACTCCTCCAACTTTTGTTTATAGGGTGATTTTAGCACGAAGGGAAGGGGTTGGCAAGAGGGGGAAAAATCAGGACGCGGGAGGGGATGAGATGGCGGTCGGGGAAAGGGAGGGAGCGGTGGGTCTTCAGTCCCGATTATAGGTGGCCGCAGGTGGGGAATCCGGGCCGAAAGCATTCCTCCGGAAACGGATCGGCGGGACTGAAGACAGGGCAGGTTTTGGCCCGACCGCCATCGTGGCTGCGGCTGTTTGTCGCTGATTTTTTCGGAAGGAAGGTATTGGTGCGGCGGCCGCCGGGACAGGCGGCGCAAAGCGGCGTTTTTTGCCGTTTCTGTGCGTTGCTGTTAAAAACAACTGCTTTCTGTGGTAGAATGCAGCTATATGGTTCGTTTCCATCCGATAAAAATAAAGGGGGAAATAGAAATGATTGATAATAACAGACATATCGTGATATCCGGTAAAGAATACCGTTTCTGTAACAAGCTGAATGATGAACCGGAACTTTTTGCTGATTTTAACCGGTTGGCCGAGGAAACCTTTGGCATCCGGTTTGACAAAGTCGGCGGGGAATATGAGCCGCATGTGCTGGCATCGGGAAATACCGTGTGCGCAAATGTTTCGGTAAACCGGATTCCATTTCTGGTTCACGGAAAAAGGAGATTCTTTATCCAGTTAGGTACCGTGATGACGAAAAAGGAGTACCGCGGACTTGGGCTGAGCCGCTTTCTTCTGGAGGCGGTTATTACGGAGTGGCGGGATCAGTGTGACGCCCTCTATCTGTTTGCCAATGACTCAGTATTGGATTTTTACCCTAAATTCGGCTTCAAAATCCATACCGAATTTGAATATCTTTATGAAAAGCCGGGACAAGCCGCCTTTTGCGGAAAGAAGCTGTTTTTGGCAAACCCGGAGGATGCAGAAGTAATTTTAGCAAAATACAGGGAAGGAAATCCGTTCTCAGATTTCACAATGATCGAAAATCAGGCAGTCTTTGATTTTTACGCAGGCGGAGTCTTCCGGGATAATATCTTCTTCTCTGAAAATGACGGCGTTATCATCTTCGCCTCCTCGGAACCGGGCCGGGTGTACTGTTACGATATCTTCGGAAAAACAGATACTCCGCTTGAAGAAATACTCAAGTCCCTCCGTAACCAGAAAACCGATACCGTCACCCTCGGCTTCACCCCGAAAGATAAAGAACCGTTCGTACGGATGGAGCACAAGGAAGATGACACTACTCTCTTCCTCCTTCACTCCGCAATGAATGACGGCTCTGTAGAAGCAGAAGAAATATCGGAAACCGATATGTTCCCGGAACTCTCCCACGCGTAACCGCCGGAAGACGCGGCCAAAAGTAAATGGCACACAGCGGTAATACAAAGCGGCCGCATCTATCACATAGCGGCCGCTGTTATCTATTTCCTCTATTCACTCCTCAACGCCTCAATCGGATTCAGCCGGGCCGCGCGGGCCGCGGGCATATAGCCAAACAGCAGTCCGATTCCCACCGACACGCTGAAAGAAATGAGAATCGACCCGGCCGTCGGTACCGCCGTCATCCCCATCAGTTTCCCGATGGCTCCCGTCAGCACGCAGCCCAGGATGATTCCTATAATTCCGCCGATGGAACTCGTCACGGCGGCCTCTATCACAAACTGCTGCATAATCGTTCTTCTTTTCGCTCCCAGGGATTTCCGGATTCCGATTTCCCTCGTTCTCTCCGTCACGGATACCAGCATGATATTCATTACGCCCACACCGGCCACCAGCAGGGAAATCCCCGCAATTCCGCCTAGCACCATGGACATCATTGCGATCATGGAGTTCAGGGAATCTAAAAGCTCACTCATGGCTGTGACCGTGTACAGATCCTCATTCTTGAAAATCGGGTAGAGAAATGCATCGAAAAGCGCTTTCACCGTCTCGGTATCTCCAACATCCTTTGTGGTAAAAATATAATTGTTGATCGTCCCGTTCCTGGACAATTTCATCGCGGCTGTATAGGGAATATAGATGAAATCATCGCTTCCTCCCTCGTCCACCGCGTCGCTCTCGCTGGTCTGGCGTTCCACGCTGCCCACGATCTCGTACGCCTCGCCGTTGACCTTAAGCGTCTGTCCGATGGCCTTGTCGGCCCCTCCATAGAGCTCCGTGGCGAGATAATATCCGATGACGCAGACCTTTTGCCTGGATAAAATATCGGAGTACTGGATAAATCGGCCCTGCTGAAGCTCCTGGCTTTTTAAATCCAGATATTCTTCGCTGACGCCGGTGATCGACGTGCTGGTCAGGGATTCATTTCCCGATTTTACCGTTCCGCTGACGCTGACATTCGGTGACATCTGGTCAAAATAGGACTCGTTTTCCTCATAGAATTCATACATCTGGTCGACGGACACCGAGCGGGTGCTCAGATTCACCAGATTGACCGAAATCTGGTTGGTGCCCATGCTGGAAAAGCTTTCCGTCATATACGACATCTGTCCATTGACAAGGCCAACCAGGATAATAACGGCCGCAACGCCGATGATGATTCCAAGCATCGTCAGGAACGAACGCATTTTATTGCTCCATATGCTTTTCAGGGCTAAACTAAATGACTGCCGCATACTCTTCCACATCCCCGTCGAAATTAATTTTACCGTCATGTATCCGGACGACTCTCCGGGCCTCCATTGCAATGGAGCTGTCATGGGTAATCATGACAATGGTATTGCCCTCCCGGTTGAGTTCCTTCATAAAATCCAGCACATCGCGGCTGGTTCTGGAATCCAGGGCTCCCGTAGGCTCGTCGGCGAGGATCAGGGACGGGCTTCCGGCCAGCGCCCTGGCAATGGAAACCCTCTGCTGTTGTCCGCCGGAAAGCTGTTTTGGTTTGCTGGCCCATTTATCCGCCAGCCCAACCTTTTCAAGTGATTTCATCGCCTTTTCCCTGCGTTCCGATTTGGAAAGCCCTGCATAGAGAAGGGGAAGTTCCACATTTTCCAGGAGATTATCTCTGGGCAGCAGGTTATACTGCTGAAAGATAAATCCAATCATCTTATTGCGTATCTCGGCCAACTGGTTGTCGCTCATATGGCTGACATCCTCCCCGCCCAGGTAATATTCCCCGTCGGTGGGCACATCCAGGGCGCCTATGATATTCATCAGCGTGGATTTCCCGCTGCCCGATTTACCGACAATCGCTACAAACTCGCCCCGCTCGATGCTCAGGTTAATCCCGTCGTTGGCCCTCACTTCCTCGGAACCCATCTGGTATGTCTTATGTATATCTTTCAACTCAATTAACGGCCTGTTTTCATCCATCTTTCCTCACTCCCTCTTACGGCCGGCCGCCGTTGTGGCTGCCGCCTCCCTGGCTGCCGCGGTTTCCGCTTCCCTGGTTTCCGCCTCCCTGGCCGCCTCCCGGCATATCCATCTGCATCGGCATCATCATCGCAGCGCCTTCGGAGCCTGCGCTCGATTCGGCCACATATACCACATCGCCCTCCTCCAAATCACCGGAGGTGATTTCTACATAATCGGAACTGATAAGTCCCGTCTCCACTTGCACTTCCCGGAAACCGGCCGGTACGCGTCCCTGTGCCTCCGTGACGGAATCATCCTTTACATAAACCTTATTGCCCCTCTGAAGCGCGTCCGCAGGCACCGCCAGGGCGTTTTCAGCGGAATCCACGATAATCGTTCCGTCCACATTCATACCCGGAAGCAGGCCTCCCACTTCGTCCAGAGTCACGGTAACCGGATAATAGGTCACGCCGTTGGAACTGGTTCCCTCCAGGCTGATGCCGGTTACCTTGCCGGTAAACTCCTGATTTTCAAACGCATCCGCCGATATCTGAACCGTCTGGCCGACTTTTACGCTGCTGATATCCAGCTCATCGATATTCATCTGGAAGGTGACGGAGGACATGTCGTAGATAACGGCCAGGGCCGAGGCGCTGGAACCGTTCTGGACCTTATCTCCCACCTTGTAGCTCTTCTTAATTACGGTTCCCGATATCGGAGCCGTAATCGTATAATCGTCGTATGTATCCTGGGTCGAATCGAGACTCGACTGGGCCTGTTCCAGACTCGACTGGGCGGAATCCATGGAATCCTTGTATGTCTTAATCAGTTTTTCCGCAGTGCTCGCCTTCATCCTGAAAATCGGACTGCCTGCATTTACAAAATCTCCCTCATTGACCAGGAGCTCTTCCACCTCTACATTGGTGGAGAGATCGGCCGCCATCACGGTATCCACGGTCGCCGTAAACGTCCCGTCCCCGCTTGAGACAAACTCTCCCACGGCTGCGGTGGCAGCCATATCTGCGGTGAGCCCTCCCGGATTCGCCACCTGGATGGTGACGTAACGCACCAGCCGCCCTCCCGTCATCGTCTCATCCATCGTGCTGACACTTGTCACAACACCCGTGAGCTGCTCCAGCGTATCGCTGAGGGTGAGTGTCGCGGCGCTGCCGGGAAGAATAGCCGCCGCCTCCATATTTAAAAATGGCACTTTGATTTTCATAATCTGGTCATTGTAAATATCGGCAATCTGGGTATTGGAGCTCACCTTGTCCCCGGCCTCTATATGAAGCTGCTTGATATAGCCCGATTTGGTGGACTTGTAGGTATTGCCGCTGTATTTGCCGACCGCTTCATTGTAATCACTGACCGCGGTACTGTAATTGCTCTCGGCCCTGCTCACGGAATTATTGGCGGAACTGAGCTTTGATTCCATCGAGGACGCGTCGATCCGGTAAAGGCTTTGTCCCACTTCCACCTGATCACCCTCTTCAAAGTCGGCCTCTATCACCTCGCCCTCCGCCATGGAGGTAATGCTGTATGTATCCTTGGGGGATATAGTGCCCGAGGAAGAAAGCGTGGATGTAATATCCTGCCTTACCACGGATGCCGTATTCACCTTCTGTCCCTGCGCGGCGGCCTCGCTGCTTTTCTTCTGTCTGTTTATAAAAAAAACGGCGGCCGCACACAGGATGATTATAATCACAACAAGGATGATTTTTTTCTTTTTACCGCCCTTTTGCGTTTTCTTTATGCCTTTTTCCCGCATCCGGCTGAACAGGCTGATCACTTTTTCATTCATTTCGTTCTTCTCCCCGACTACTCAATATAATCTATCAACTGATATTCCGGACTGTCGTTGTCGTCATCCGCAGATGCCGACTTGTCTTCCCAGATAACGATGATATCATCACCAATCTTCAGATCGCCGTAAACCGAAAAGGCAAACTGCATGTCGGAGGTGGTCAGTTCATACTCCGTGCCGCTGACGACGATGGAGGTGGGTATCATGACATCCGAAGATTTGTAGTAAATTGCGTCGAGTGTGCCTTCCGTGGCGCCGCGGCCGCCGTTTCCGCTCTCCGAATAGCCGTAAACCGCCCTTGAGGTCGTGTTGTAGTAGATAACGATTGCCTCGTCCTCCACTTCATCCGCCGTTGCCGACTCACCGTCCAGATAAAACGAGGCCTTGGATACGGAAAATGGAAGAATGCTGCTCATGCTCCTGTCTTTTACCGCAATCGGTCCCTTCAGCTTGCTTTCCAACGCCTCCAGCGGATTGATCTCCCCGTCGGATGTCAGCGTGAAATCGAGAACCGAGGCGTAAACGGTGGAGCTGGTGGCTTTCTTTCCCTCATTTTCCTTTGTATTGGTCTTCATCAGGTTGTAAAAAAGATTGACGCAGTCGAAACGGCTCAGAACCTCTGTGCCGGATTTGCCGATCTCATCATCCAGTTCCAGATAGGCCGCTTTCGCCAGCCTGTTCGCCGCCTGGTTATTTCCAAAATCCTCATTCGTATATCCCAGAAGGGTTAAAACTGCTTTTACCGCCTCCTGCATGGTTATATTCTCATCCGGTTTGAACTTGCCGCCGAGGTAGCCCGTCATCCATCCCTGCTCGACGGCAGTTCTTATGTAGGAGGCGTACTCATTATTCCGGTCTACATCCGCAAATATGGAAACATTGTTTTCAGCGCTGATGCTGCTGCGGTAGGTGGAGGCATTTACAAGCATTTTCGCAAACTGTGCTCTCGTCACCAGACTGCTGTCGTCGGACTGCGCCGTCATAATTCCCGCTGCCGTAATCACTTTCTTTCTCATGCTGTAGCTGGAAGAAGCCTCGGCCGTCATCGGAGCCGCCGCCGTGATTGCCATAACGGCTGCCAAAGAGGCTGCCAAGCGTTGTCTGTTCATAAAAAACTCCTCTCAATATTGCTCATATTTTCCATCGAATTACTTTGTTGCCACTATATCAATAAATTGTGTGCATTCTGTGTTCTAATTGTGAAAATACCGCGTATTTGTATGACGGCACACCCTTTTTCCCTGTAGCGGCAAAGGATCCCGGCGAGTGCGACAATGCGTTTTCACCCGTCTCGGAACATAAAAAAAGAAGGCGCGCCCGCCTGTTTCCGCCTGCAGACGCCGCCTTCTTTTTACTGTATCTTATTGTCTTCCCCGGGAGTAATCCCGAGATAATCCGTCAAAGCCGTCAGGCGGCTCTCCGCAATTCTGTTACCCTCCTCATAAAGTTCTTCCAGCTTTCTTACATCCTGCTCAAATCTTGAAACCCGGACCGGGAATTCGGGCCGGATGACGAAGATGCGCCCCTCCTTCTCCAGGTTTTCAATCGCCTCCTGCATCGTGTTATACCGTTCCGGCACCTCGTAGAGTGCGTTTAACAGATTGGGCAGGGGTGCAAAATAGCGCTCATACGCCCTTTTAGTAAGTCTGCCGACCGGTTTTTTCCGGTAACCGCTGTGGCGGGTTAAAACAAGGACCACCTTTTCATACCCCAGCTCAAAGGCCCTCTCATAGGCGATGGGGAGAGACACTCCGCCATCCAGGTAATTCTTATGATCCACCTTTACCATCCGTGAAAGCATCGGGATGCTGCTGGAGGCCCTGACCGCCTGCATCATCTCAGGACACGACGACTTATCGAAAAATTCCGGTTTTCCCGTTTTGCACCTCGTGGCCACCACCTCAAACTTCTGCGGCGAACTGTAGAAAGAATCGTAGTCAAAGGGAACCAGCTCATTGCTCAGTTCCCCGAATACGAAATCGAAGTTGAATATCAGCCTGCTTTTCACAAGACTTCCCAGTCCCATGTAGCGCTTATCGTGCAGATATTCTTTATTAATGCGGAGCATACGCCCCTTTTGCCCGCTGATGTAATTCATCCCCGCCATCGTTCCGGCGGAAACTCCGTTTACGTAGGAAAGCTGTATCCCATGTTCCAGCAGTGTATCCAGGACACCCGCCGTAAATACGCTGCGCAGGGAGCCGCCTTCCAGTACAAGTGCTCCTTCAGTCAATTTAAATCCGCCTCTCCTTTCTTCCCGGACAGGCCCGCTGCCTTCGCTCTGCAAAAGCCGGTTACAAAAAGCCCATCATCAGGTTTGCCTGGTGCATCCAAACCTCCATATTGCTGTATGCCAGCAGGAGGAAGGTGACCGAGGCAAAGATAACCGCCGGTTTTATGGCATTCCCCCGCTTCCAGGTACAGTAGAAAAGCCGGGAGAACGAGACAAACAGTACCGCCATAAACCAACTGGTAAATACCCTCTTAAAGGTAAAACCATATACACTAATATAAAGGCACATTTTGGAAAATGCAAGTATAATAAATCCCAGAGTCTCCACACTCAGCAGGGAAAGTATCCTTTTAACCATCCTGTTTTCACCGTCGGAAAACACCTTGATAAAGTAAAAAAGCATAAAATTGATAACCGCGATAAAGCACAGCTCAAAGAATCCCTGTCTGGCGTATTCACTGTATACAAAACTCTGTTGGTGAGAAAATGCCTTCGTAAGGATATCGGAGAATTTGACCAGGAAAAACAGGACATAGACTCCGCAGACAGCCGCCGAAAAGGACATCATAACCGTGAAAGGAATCCTTACCGCCGCACCGGCCCCACCCGTTAATTTCTTTGTTTTTGTCACTTTTGCATGAAAAGCGCCGTAAAAAAGGCCAAAGAAATAAAAGGTACCTAAAAATACCAGCAAATTTAACAAAAAGTCGCCAAATAACAGTGCCTCAAAAAACTTCTGCGTCAGGCTCAGGCAGAATTCCGAAATTCCCCCTGTAAAAGCCGAAAAACTCTCGTCGGCCGCCGCCAGCATCGGCAGGACAATGATGAGGACGGGAATACTCATGACGATTCCAAATAAAATCTGCCCCGCTTTATCCTTCTGCCTCTTCTTCGTCTCCTGATCGCCGCTCCTTAATTTTCTCACTCCGTGAACCGCCACCAGAAAGGCCTCATCAAAGTGGGAAAACGGAATAACAAAAAAACCTCTCAGCAAATCCCTGATACAGCTTTCATCCAGACTCCCTCTCAGTCTTGCCCCTCCTATCGTGAGCAGCCAGTAAACTCCCGCTCCGTGCAGAAACAGTGCAACATAGGGCATAATATCCTGCCGCTCCCAGTCCTGCTGCCCCGGAAGATATTTGACAAGAAACCATACTGCCGCTGCCGCCATGAAAACAAAGTAGAGTTTCCCCTCCCCATCCATCTTCCTGCCGGAGGATGTCAGATAAAAAATCCCGGCAAATGCAAACAGCGCCGTAAACAGCGGAAGCCAGGCGTCGGGGAATATTCCCGCCCCCCTCACATAGGCCCAGGAAGCAAACGCCGCGGTAAGAGCAAGGATGTAATCATTCCATCCATATTCCCTGCGCCGTGTCACGGTTTTATCCGCCGGAACACTTATGTCCACCGGAGCGCCTACGTCCACCGGTTCACCTGCGTCTACCGCAGATACCGGCCTATCTGCTCCTGTGCCGCATTCAGGCGGCTCCTGCTCTTTAAACATTCGTTCCTTGTCAGGCATTACGTTCTCTTCAGGCACTAATTTCTCTTCAGGCATCAAATCCTCTTCAGGCATTAAACTCTCTTCAGGCATTAATCCCTCTTCAGACACCAATTCTTCTTCAGCCGCCAACTTTTCTTTCGGCATTAATTCTTCATGATCCATAATCACTCCTCCTCAAACTCCAAAATATCTCCCGGCTGGCAGGAAAGTTCCCGGCAGATGGCTTCCAACGTGGAAAACCGTATGGCCTTCGCCTTGTTGTTTTTCAGTATCGACAGATTGGCCGGAGTGATGCCCACACGCTCCGCCAGTTCACCGGCGGACATCTTGCGCTTTGCCATCATCACATCCAGATTAACTATGATTCCCATTTAAGCCCCTTCCCTCTATACTGTATAGTCATTCTCTTCCTTAATTTCCCTGGCCCGTTCAAAGGCGTTCTTGATCACCCGGATTAACAGGCCCATAAAGGCCGCACAGGCCGCTATAATCAGAAAGAACACATAGTAAGCCGTGGAAACCAGGCAGACGGCGGCAACGGCAAAACACATCCAGCTAATCAGCCTTAAGCATCTCACATTCTCCTCGCTGAAGATCTGTTCCTCTCCAATCCGCCCGATCATCCTGTAAAGATTCCATAAAATAATTCCAAGAGGTACGGCGCTCACATAGATTGTCGCCGTGAACAGCAGGGCGTCCTTTCCGCGCGCCGAAAAGCTGTGGTTGACAAATTCCCTCGTCATCACCGGGCAGAACGCCACAACCAGCACATACGCAGCCGCAAATAAAATAATAAAAAACTTAGTCAGGCCTATCGACTTTTCATTATTCCAGTTCATAAATAAAGTACACCTCCGGGGGTAAATTCAGCTTGGTAAACGGACCTCGCTGTTACAGGAAGTATAGCATGGTAAAAATTGAAAATCAATATATTTTTATCGTTTTTCGATATATTAATGATGTTTTACGAAAAATGTAAGAAATGGCAGCTGACGTGAAAAGGAAGCCGTCATTCAGCGGCCCGAAGACCCTGCCTGACGGCTTCCCAAAGACAAAAGGAAACGAAAAGAAATTGCGTCACATCAAAGGCGCAAACAGTCTGAGCGCCTTGCCCGCAAAGCGTTTGAGAGGCGAATAGCGGCGGCATTCTTCGAGCGTTACCGGCCGGCACATTCCGAGGGTTGCCTGGAAATCCTCCTCCACCGTATAAACGGTGCTGTTTTTATACAGGTAAGCCGCGCATTCAAAATGCAGGTAAAGGCTCCTGTAGTCCAGGTTGATGGTCCCGACCACCGCTTTTTCATCATCGCTGATAAACATCTTAGCATGGACAAATCCCGGCGTGTACTCATAGATCTTCACCCCGGCCCGCAGAAGCTCCACATAATAGGATCTGGCCAGCAGGTAGGCATAGAGTTTATCGGGGATGTGCGGCATGATAATAATTGTCTCAACGCCCCGTTTTGCCGCGTATTTTAATGCGGTCAGGGTCACATCGTCCAGAATCAGGTAGGGTGTCATAATATGCACGTAACGCTTCGCATGGCCCAGAATGTCGAGATATACCTGTTCCCCGACATTTTCCCCGTCAAGCGGGCTGTCTGCATAAGGCATTACAAAACCGGAGCGGTCCATCCCTTCCGGAAAGCGGTAATCCTCCGGCAGGAGAAAACGGCCGTAGTCCTCCTTCTCCGGCTCCGTCACACCCCACAACTGGAGAAACATCATCGTAAAGCTGGTCACGGCATCGCCTTTCAACATCACGGCCGTATCTTTCCAGTGGCCGAACCGCTCTTTCCTGTTGATGTATTCATCCGCCAGGTTCACACCGCCGGTGAAACCGGTATGGCCGTCTATGACGCATATCTTCCTGTGATCCCGGTTGTTCTGGTAGCTGGAAAGGGCCGGTTTCACGGGTGAGAACATCTTGCATTTAATTCCTTTGGCCTGAAGTGTTTTGGGATAAGAATACGGGAGAAGCGCAAGGCAGCACATGCCGTCGTACATAAAACGGACCTCCACTCCCTCTTTCACCTTCTGTTCCAGCACCTCCAGGATCGAGTCCCACATGATTCCGCGCTCTACAATGAAGTACTCCATAAAAATGAACTTCTCCGCCCGCCTTAATTCCTCAAGCATTTTCGGATACATGTCGTCCCCCAGGGGAAAATATTCCACGCTGGTATTCTGGTATACCGGAAATTTGCCGTACTCATTCATGTAGCGGGCCAGGTTGCCCTCACTGGAACTGATATTATTAAACTCCCTCATCACCTCCGGATCCTGGATAAGGTAGGGCGCCACCTCTTTTTCGAGAGACTGGATCCGCCTGTTGATCAGCTTTACCCCCGGCTGAAGTTTCAGGAACAGATAAAAAAGCGTTCCGAACACGGGAAAAATCAGAATCGGCACTACCCAGGACAGCTTGATGCTGCAATTCTCATCATTGCTGATAATATAGATGAGCACAATGGCGCTCAGCAGGGAAGAACCGCCGTATAGATAAATCATATACTCCTTAAGCCAGTTAAACCCGGCCAGAAGTACGCCGAACTGAATCAGAAGGAACAGGACGAGAAAGGTCGTCCGGCCAAAAATAATTCTAAGCAATCCCCTTAATTTTTTCATTTGTATCTTTCACATCCTTTACTTGTTTTAAAACCATGCTTTTACTCCGCACGAAATGCATCCGAAGACGGTTACGGCGCATTTTGATAATCCATAAAGGAGATTATATCATTTTTGCGCAAAAAGCGATAGGGTAATTTCACCCTACCGCTTTTTATCAATCTATTGCCCTAACTCCGGCAACGTGTTCATGATGTAAATCAATTAGTTATCCTGCCTGCGTATTCTCCTGTTGCAAAGAAGTATAAATATTCCTCCCAGCATGATAAACACCAGCACTGTATAAGGTGCTGCTTTCTCTCCCATTTTGGGAAGAGCTGCCAGCGGCACTCCGCTTTCATCGATGGTAAACAAATATTCTCCCAGAGGTACTTCGTTTTCATCCATAACGGTAAGACTGTAATTACCGGACGGAAGTTCTCTGTCGATTGTCACGCCATTTTCGTATTTTTTGCGGAATACCTCCTCACCCCGGCCATTTTGAACGACAACGCGGTCAATGCGGTCATCCGGAATCTCTACATGGATTCCCCCGTCCGGGTCTTTTTCTATCACTGCGAGAGGCATTTCTCCCTGACCCGCCGGTGCTATCACTACCGGCGGTGCTGCAGGCGGCGCCGTATTTTCTTCCCCGGGATTTTCAGGGGACGGTGTTTCCTCCGTTTTCGTCCCGGCCCCCGGTCCGGTCGGGTTTTTGCTGCTCCCGCCTCCGGAAGTGTTCCCACCGCTGCCTCCGCCGTGACTCCCGCTGCTCTTTCTTCTGTCCCCAATTACAATCTCACTTATTTCCTCAGCTTCTGTCATATCTGAACCAGCCGTATTCTTTGTCAGTTCAATTCCCCGATTTTCCATATCGGAAGAAAGGGTGACGCGATAGGAAGTCGTAGTGTTCAGCTCATAACCGGACGGCGGGGTGATTTCAGCCACAAGGTATGTTCCGTATGGAATATCCTCGAAATTAAACATGCCGTCGCTGCCGCTCAGGACCGTTTTGCCCAGATAAGCGTTTTCTTTAGTAAAGTTTTCGGCATCTTCCTTAAAGATACCCATTAAAGCTCCCTCCAGGCCATTGGAATTTTCTGTCACAGGAGCTGTCACCTTCCTGCCGGTGATGGTTCCGCGTTTCAGGTAATTTGTAAACCTGGCTTCCCCTCCTCTGACAATTCCGTCTACGTTCTCAATCCTGCCGTTCCAGATGAACGGATCCAGAAGATAGGTCCCCTGTCCCGAAGTCCGGCTGCTCTCCACCTCTTTTACCTGATAGGAACCGGCTTTCACGTTCTTAATAAGAATCGTGCCGGCTTTCCCTGTTTCCAGATAAACTCCGTCCTCTTTTATTTCAACGATGGCAGCACCTTCTATATCTTCTTCCCTGATCCTTTCCTGAATCGGAGCTTCTCCCACATCACGGCCGGTCAGAAGGAATCTGAATCCCGAAATATCGGTTCCCTCCGTCCCGGCAAGAATGGTTCCGTCCTCCGCCTCGATCAGCTTCTGAATCAAAATTGCTTCTTCCAGGAATGAATTGACAAAACTGCTGCCATCCACATCATTCGATATCACGTAATCACCGTGGTCGGAACCGGTTCCGCCGAGAGCTTTACTCTTATCGACTTCATACACCTTTTCATCAGTCCGGTATCCGGCGGGAGCCATCTTTTCTGTGATCTGATAAGAAATATCTTTACCATAGTATAACCCCGGCTGCGCCGACGATGCATCCACCATTCCGGCCGTCTCTGTTACGCCGGAATAAGTAAAGTAATCCCAGATACTGCCGTCCTTCAGAAGAATCAATTCCGGGTTTTCAGCCGGATCCGGCAGACTGTGTTTTCCTTCTGCTGATTCCTTCAGTCTGCACAGCTCCGTCACCATACCGTTCTGATCTGCGGCCTGAAGTACAAATACCGCATTCTCCAGTGGACGTTTATCCGCATCCGTTTTGTTAATTCCGATTCGGAAGGTTTCGGCCTCGTTGTCAAATTCCAGCCTGTCGGCGGAACCGGACACCGTAGTGGCCGTCGTATGTTCCTGAACCTCCACAGCCATCTCCATGTCCGCCGTCCTGGTGACCGGTACATATCCGTCGGGCGCCTTCATTTCCCGAAGCCTGTATTGGCCAACCGGAACATTTTTAAACATTATGATGCCGTCTTCATCGGATTCAACCGTTGCATAAGGCTCGGCGGCATTCAGTTCAAAGAGGCCGAATAAGGCTCCTTTAAGCGGCTTCTTTTGTAAGGTTCCTCCATCCGAATACCACGCACCGTTCTTTACGGCTTTGACACTTCCTGTCGCCGACTGGATATTGTAATAAAGCAATGAGGTTTTCCCTGCGGCGCTCTCCATTTTTTTATCGCCGCTGCTCAGAACTTCCCCGGACTTTTTATCAAGGCCGACATAAACGGTTTGCTGATCCTGTGTAATTTTAAAAGGAATATAACCTCCATTATTTGCTGTGTCCAGTTCTGAATCTTTTACAAAATCTTCAGGACAGCCTGTCTCTTTCAGATAGTACTGTGTATTTAGCAGCAGCGTATTATAATCCGAAATGAAGGTTCCGTTTTCCTGTGTAGTGAGCACTTCAACCGGATTCAAAGGATCCGGAACACCGTTTTTATCACCGTATACCGTAAACACCGCACCGGCAAGACTCTTATCGGTTAAATAAATTTTACCGTCTAATTGTTCAGCCTGAACCTTGTTCACCTGCACATATCCGTAAGGAACATTGTTCTCTACCTTTAAGCTGGCAGGTGTCTTGGGCTGATAGATTATATTATCTCCATCACTTACCCCTTCTACCTCTTCCGAGCCAATCCATATATGCTGTACCGGATCCTGAGCCGTAATATTTTTGAAAGTTACGGTTCTGTCTGCGGTCTCGTCTGTATCTATTGTAACCTCTATTTTTTGAAGAACCTGATTTTCAGACAGAATACCGTTTACGTTCTCCGGTTGTTTCTCCGTAAACCGATAGGTTCCGTCATAAAAATTCTCTGCGTTAACGAAGCCGGCATTATCAAGGCTGACTTCCGGACAAGGCAGGTACTCCATAAATCCTTTGTCTCTTGTATCTTCCCTGCTGTTAATGTCTACAACAACCGGAGATTCTGATGGCTCTGTCTCATTTATAAATATCTGTCCGCCATCTCCAAGGCGGGAAACATGAAAGACCACCTTGAGATTCTCATTCGCCTTTAATATCTCCCCTGTCTGGGTATTTTTTGTGAACCTGACATTTGTTTTATATGGTACATTTATGACACTGTAGGATGCATCTTCTTCTGTCAGCAAGTCCCCGGTCACTTCCGGAGTCTGATAGTCTCCCGTCTCCGGATCCAAACTGATTGTAATTTGCTCCGTCCTGTTGTTAATCTCATATCCGGCTGCTGATTTTTCGCTGAGTATATAAACGCCCGGATCCAGATTTTCAAATACAACGTTTCCCTCCATGTCACTCACAGCTTCACGCGCGATAAAACCGCCGGAGGACTTGAGCGTGAATACGGCTCCTGAAATCAGTTCTCCTTTATCACCCTTTTTTACGAATTCCAGACGGTTGCCTGATGAACCTGAGTGTGGGGTATTATTAATAGACACCGTATCCAAGTATTCCTTACAAACCTGGACATCGGGTACCATTTTCCGGAACCGCGCTATCACTTCTTCATTCGAACTATATACAAAGTAGACCGGATCTGCCAGTTTCGTATAGCCCGAAGGCGCTTGTGTTTCCGTCAGACGGTATAGCCTGTCCCGCTTAAACCGCATAAACGTTGCTTTCCCATTCCCTTTTGTCGTTTTAACAACCGATTCGTTCGCGGGATCTTCCGTATTCTTATCTTCCATGAGTTTCAGTTCAAATTCCGCGCCGGGAAGCGTCACTTTTTTTATGTCTGAATTTGAACTGTATTTTTCAATCATCAGAGTATTAATACGATTTCCTGTAACAAATTGTTTCAAATTGAAATCATTCGCCGATTCTGCCAATGATTCCCTGCTTCCCTCCTCTTTTCCGGAACGTGTAACGGTAATATCATTCGTCATATTATTTTTAGCTGTATTATCTACCAGCCAGGTTGAAAATTCCACTACAAACGGCTGATTAGAAAGCTCGGACGGCGAAGCCGGGAGAGTAATGGTAAAACCGCTCTCATCTGCCTTAAGGTTCAGCAGATTGGATGCATCATTAACCGGTTCACCATTTTCGTAGCCTCCATCCTGTTTTACCGTGGCCTTATAATACTTAAACGAGTCCGTATCCAGATCAAGGGCGTCTATCAGATGATCCGCTATCACCACCTCCGACATATCCACAGCAGTTCTGTTTACGAGAAGACTCCAGTTAATCTTTCCCTCTTTGGCGATATACGTTCCGTCTTTAACCAGGTATGGACGTAATCCTTCATTCACAGCCCCGGCCCTGGCCGACACTGCCATTTCCTCGCCAATCGGCTTTCCTGATTCAGCATCGTAAGCAAAAACATAGCCGGTTAAGCATGCATTATTATTAAAAGTCACTTTATCCTGCAGCTTAAATTCGTCAATCCTGTACTTCTCGTCCACGTCTGTCAGAAACTCGATTGCATAGCTGTCATCCGACTGATACGATTCTTCCAAAAAACCTTCTTTCCTAAAAGTGAAAGTTACAATATTTCTGGAATATCCATTCTCAGTTACATTTTTCGCCTCCGCTGCTCTCATCATTACGGCGCTGCCATCCGTCTTTGTGATTCTAAACTCCGGCAATTCTCCCGGTGTAGCCGCCGGGACTTTCTCACCTGGGAATTCCCGGCCGGAACCGTCCTTTATCTTTACCGACGTCACTTCGGCCAGAGATACTTCTACCGGCAGCTCGTCTGTAATTTTTTGTCCTTTTATCAGCACATTGGATAGATTGGAGGTAACGCGCCATTTTATCTGATTTTTTTCATAATCATAGTTATTACCGCCGCTGACATTAATGCTCTCTTTTTTAAGAAGTACATTTGGTATCGTTCTTGAAGCGGATATTTCTTTCTCTTCTTTTAAGATTGGAAACCCGCCTGAATATATCTGATATACAGCCTGATTTGATACGGAACCTCCATTTGCGGTACTGAATATTTGGGGATCCACTACTTTGGTTACAATCTCAAAAATATAGAAGTCGTCCTGAGTGACTTTGCCAATATGTATTTCAAGCTCTTCTCCTGTTTTTTTACCTTCTTCATCCTTTATATCTGAGATTACATACCCTTTTGTCCCATCTGTCACTTCTGTTAAAAGAGGCAGTGCCAACGTTCCGTTTTCTTTTCCTGTATCCCTGTCATACTTTTTTAAGATCAATTCCTGATTGTCATTGAAAGTATCTGCAAGAATCTGCTGTTTCTCATCAATGAAACGGTCCCTTATCACGATGTCATCCAGATCATTCCCAAGCTTATTAATCTCAAACTGCCAGTGCATAATCTGTTTATTTGGTACATAGTTCCCGGCTTTCTTTTCAACCACGTTATACTCTACTTCCATCCGGCTGCTCATGTTATAATCAAAGTACCAGTCTCCGGAGCCTGTACCGCTGCCGCTTTCTGTTTTGTAAAAAAATCCGGCTGCATTACTCAGTTCAATTT
The DNA here is from genome assembly GCF_900547735.1 of uncultured Clostridium sp. Lineage (GTDB taxonomy): Bacteria > Bacillota > Clostridia > Lachnospirales > Lachnospiraceae > Otoolea. Next base: position 22,396 of record NZ_URHZ01000051.1, read on the forward strand.
TATCACTGAACTGACGATCCCCCGTTTTTTCAGACAATTTTGTCTTATATTTGATAGTGGCTTTTTTATTAAGGATATCCTTCACCGGAAGGATAAACGCAGAATAAACCGTGGCCGTCCCATCCGATGAACGGTATTTATAGGAAAACTTCTGTGCTGCACCGTTCTCATTTTGACTGTCATTTTCCAGTTTTTCCAGCGCGCTTGGGGATGCCTTTAAAAACTCAAGGGGATCCGGTTCTTCGGACTCAAAGTGTTTCCCTGAATCACACAGTTCCACACTGCCGTCGGCTTCATCCTCATCTATCGTAATTCCGTCGGACAGTATATAGTCCTGGGCTTCCGAATCCGTCCAGTCGATTATATAGGCAGATTCTATCCCTCCTCTCAAAACGCTCTGGAAATCTATCGTCCATTCCACAATGTTTCCGTTGTGGCCATGTAGTTTTCCTGCCTTTTCCAGTGTCCGTTTTAATTCCATTCTTGTACTGACAACGTTTGAGTCGACAATGTTATTAAGACCTTCACCGTTCTCTTCTTTCAGTGACGCCCTGTTCTCAAATTTCTTATTATAGACCCCATCTGTATAGTCAGGAATTCTTTCATACTCATCCTCTGTAAGGCGGGCCACCACCGTAATACCGGCTTCGACAATTTGACCACTGCCGCTTGTCTTCTGCCCCGGGTAACCAGAGGCATCGGAAGCGCTGGCGATCTGGTACTTCAACGTATAAATGCCGTCTTCTTCTATTATCCGGTACTCCGATGGGGTTGCCAGCAATTGCCCCCCGCTTTCTCTCTGTCCTGCCCAAACTTCTCTAATTTCAAGTCCTTTGGGTAATGTGTCTGTAATCCATTTTCCCGAAAGATCGGCTGTGCCCAAACTGTCTCCCGATTCCAGAGACAGGTACTCTCTCAACAGGCTTCTTTTTTTCTTTTTGCTCAATTGATCATACTTCTTTTCAAGGCGTTCGCGGCTGTCGGACCACTCCTCCAGTGACTGCTCTTCCTCTTCGGACATCTGATCTTCTGCTTCCATCATTTCAATATATTCTTCCAGTGTTATTTCATCTTTTAATTCACCGGCTGTGGCCATGGCTGAATCGGACGCCATGCGAAGCGTGGAACTGCTCGCTTTCGGCGGTTTTACCTTTGCTGTAATCGTATATTCAATTTCACTCCCATTCACTTCGGCCGGTCCTCTTTTTACCAGCTCATACTCACTGTCTTCCCCCGGCTCAGGGCTCTCTCCTCCGCCAATAAGGCTCAGTTCCACCTCTCCGTCCGGATTCACCTTAACTTCTACTTCATCCTCATCTTTGGCTCCGCTTGCAGAAAAATCAAAAGTCTTCATAAAGCTTACGTTCTCATATGCATAAGCATACTTTTTATCAATCGTAAAGCTTGTCTCCAGTCTCCCCTGTCCCTTGTTCGTAAACTTATAGGAACCAATAGGAGTTCCTTCTTCAATCTGGCTATTATTTTCAGCCACCAGAGTTCCTGTTGAATTGCCTGCAAACTTTATTTGATCACCACAGGTAAGTGTAAAACCAAACTTCACCTGAGGTAAAAATTGATCGCCGTCCCCAATGACCCAGTCTTCTAATTCGCCGGTACCATCGTTCGTTTCATACTGCTCTCCGGCATACTCTGTTAAATTGGCTGAATTTAACGATGCCTCTATGCTAAAACTGAATTTCCCGTCACTGTCCACATTACCCGCCGATATTTTAATCTCCTCAAATGCATCTGACGGTGAGGCCGACACACTTCCTGTAATATCCACCCACGATGAAGAAGCAAAAACGGGTAGGGCCTTACCTAATACCACAGTCTGAACCAGTATCACACAGATCAGCACCCAGGACAGCCTTTGCTTCCATTCCTTCCTCAGTCTTTTTAACCTTTCTTCCATACACAATTCCCTCTTTCGTATCATTCCTTCGAAACGGAATAATTATTAATTTATTCCGGCTTATTATAGCAAAATATTAACAATCATTCGGCTGCATTACCGTAAAACTGTTTTTTTTACCAAACTGGATTTTCCATTACGAGAGAGAATTTCTGCATGAAAAAGAGGAAACAGTTTTCGCTCTGTTTCCTCTTTTTGATACAAGTTATTGCCGCTATTATTACTCCAGCGCCTGTCTGATATCCTCAATGATATCATCCGCATTCTCAATACCGACGCTCAGTCTGATCAGGGACGGATCTACGCCTGCTTCCACGAGCTGTTCATCGGAAAGCTGACGGTGGGTATGGCTGGCCGGATGAAGCACGCAGGTGCGGGCATCGGCCACATGGGTAACAATGGCGGCCAGCTTCAGCTTATCCATAAACTCGGCAGCTCCGGCACGGCCTCCCTTTAATCCGAATGCGATAACGCCGCAGGTGCCGTTCGGCATATATTTCACAGCCAGATCGTGGTATTTGTCATCTTCCAGGCCGGGATAGTTGATCCAGGCCACTTCCTCATGGGCTTTCAGGAATTCGGCAACCTTCATCGCATTCTCACAGTGGCGGGGCATGCGCAGATGGAGCGTCTCAAGGCCGATATTTAAAAGGAACGCGTTCTGAGGCGCCTGGATGGAACCCAGGTCTCTCATTACCTGTGCCGTTGCCTTTGTGATATAAGCGCCTTTGCCGAACTTCTGTGTATAGATAATTCCGTGGTAAGAGTCGTCGGGAGTTGTAAGACCCGGGAATTTCTCCGCATTGGCCTCCCAGTCGAAGTTGCCGCTGTCCACGATACATCCGCCCACGCTCATTCCGTGGCCGTCCATATATTTAGTCGTGGAATGGGTTACAATGTCTGCGCCCCACTCAAACGGGCGGCAGTTAATCGGAGTTGCAAATGTATTATCTACGATAAAAGGAACTCCATGTTTATGTGCAAGGGCTGCAAACTTCTCAAAGTCCAGCACCACCATGGCCGGGTTGGCGAGTGATTCACCGAATACGCATTTCGTATTCGGACGGAACTCCTTCTCAATCTCTTCAGCCGGAGCATCCGGATCAACCAGTGTAACTTCAATACCCATCTTTTTCATCGTAACGACAAAGAGGTTGGATGTTCCGCCGTAAACAGTGGAGGAACAGATGAAATGATCGCCCGCATTGCAGATATTGAATACGGCATAAAAATTGGCGGCCTGGCCGGATGAGGTCAGCATTGCCGCTGCTCCGCCCTCCATCTCACGAATCTTGTCGGCCACAGCGTCATTGGTGGGATTGGCAAGTCTTGTATAGAAATAGCCGTTCTCCTCCAAATCGAAAAGACGTCCCATCTGCTCACTGGTGGAATATTTAAATGTTGTGCTCTGATAAATAGGAAGTATCCTCGGCTCGCCATTCTTCGGCTGCCAGCCGCCCTGGATACAGGTAGTCTCAATTGAACGCTCTTGGCTCATTGGTGTGTCCTCCTCTGAATATAAATCATTAAAATGTTGTAAAATTATTTTACAGTCTACCATAAAATTCCTGACAGTACAATATCACAGAGCGTATTTTCAAAATTTCTGTTACTGTCTGCCCTGAACATCCTGCCCCTCTGTCATATACTGCAGTTATCAACCGCCGTTTTCTGCATCTCTCAGAAAACTATGGTGCTGTCCGGCAATGGCTAATGGATAGGGGACTGTATCTATAACCATATCCAACCGTTTTTTCAGCAGAAATTCTCTCTGCCGCATCCGGCCTGTCTGATTCAGCGCCGTATCTTTTATCAATACATTCAGCCTGCATTCAGGCAATCTTCGCAAACACAGATATTATCAAAAATGAAAGAAAAACAGCAGAAGTTTCACCGCATTCTACAGTAGCATTCCTCCCCTCTTTGTGATATAATTTCAAAGAATTTATATCTGTCAAAATCATATATAAAAACATCAAGCACATAAAAAAACTCAGGGAGGTATCTATGACTGCTTCAAAAGTTTACTACACAAACTTAAGGGCTACATTTTCAGAAAATCTTCTTCAGAAACTGGCCCGTCTCGTGAAGAGAGCTGGTATGCTGGAACAGATTGATTTTAAAAACCAGTACACCGCCATCAAAATCCACTTCGGGGAGCCGGGTAACCTGGCTTATCTGCGCCCCAACTATTCCAAGGTCATTGTGGATTTGATCAAGGAACAGGGCGGCAAGGTCTTTCTCACCGACTGCAACACCCTCTATGTGGGAGGACGTAAAAATGCACTGGATCACCTGGATTCAGCCTACACGAACGGATACAATCCTTTTACCACCGGCTGTCATCTTCTGATTGCCGATGGTCTTAAAGGTACGGACGATGTCCTGGTACCAATCGACGGGGAATATGTAAAGGAAGCTAAAATTGGACGCGCCATCATGGATGCGGATATTTTTATCTCATTAAGCCATTTCAAGGGACATGAAGCCACCGGCTTCGGCGGAGCTTTGAAGAATATCGGCATGGGCTGCGGTTCCCGGGCCGGAAAGATGGAGATGCACAATGCCACCAGCCCCTTTGTCCTGACAAAACGCTGTATCGGCTGCGGAGCCTGCACACGCAATTGTGCCCATGATGCAATTACCATTACAGACAGAAAAGCATCGATTGATTCCGATAAATGTGTGGGATGCGGCCGCTGTATCGGTGTCTGTCCGGTGGATGCCGTTGCAAACCGCGGTGATGAGTCCAATGACATCTTAAATAAGAAAATTGCGGAATATTCCTATGCCGTATTAAAAGACAGACCTCATTTCCACATCAGCCTCGTGGTGGATGTATCGCCATACTGTGACTGCCATGCGGAAAACGATGCCGCTATTATCCCCAACGTGGGAATGTTTGCTTCCTTTGATCCGGTTGCCCTCGACATGGCCTGTGCCGATGCCGTAAACAGACAGCCTGCCATTCCGGGAACCATTCTGGATGAGCGTGAGCACTGCCACCATGACCATTTTACGGATATCCATCCCGAGACAAACTGGAAGGTGGCTCTGGAACATGCTGAGAAGCTGGGGATTGGGTCGATGGAGTATGAATTAATTGAGATTTGATGAAAAATGAGAACGCCGCCGGGACGGCCGGGGGGCGGAATGGTGAGGGGGAGGTTGTGAGTCTTCAGTCCCGGGCGTTAGGCTGTCGCGGGTGGGGAAGCCGGGCAGAAAAAGATTCCTCCGGGAAACGCTTGCGCTCTTCGAAGTGCATAACGGTACTAACCTCGAAAAAACCTCGGTAAGTGCCGATGAACTTCAGGTTCCCTGCGGAATCTTTTTCTCCCTTCTTCCCCACAGGAAGGTTATGGCCCGGGACTGAAGACGCCGAGTGTATCGCATACCACTCCGCTCCGGCCTGCGGCAGCTGGTTGTTCTGATTTTTCTTGGGGTGGAGGATCGGGGCGGGGCGGCGTTGTTTTCATTTTCCGCGTACGATTCAGGCTGCCGCGTTATATGGTTGGATTTTCTAAGAAACGGATTGTTTTGTTTTCGCAGTTGAGTTCCGCTTCTATTCCGTACGGAATTATGGCAATCGGTTTGGCGTGTCCGAAGTTTACATTGTAGAAGATTGGCAGTTCCGGCAGGTTTTCTTCGTTTTCTATGACTTCTTTTATTACCTTTTTGTATTCTTCGTAATAGACTTCTCCCTGGGGTTTGCCTACTATGATTCCGTTTAGGGTCTTGAGGATTCCCTGGGCGGACATGGCTCTCAGGGTTCGTTTGACGAATTCCGGAGAGGGCTTTTCTTCGCTTGTTTCGATGAACAGAATGGCCCCCTTCCACTCGTCCGGTGCGGGCCAGATTTTAGTGCCGTTTGCCATCATGAACACGTCGATACAGCCGCCCAGAAGGTGCCCCCTTACCGTCCCGGAACCGTTGATGATTTCATAGCCGTGGACATCCTCTTTCATCCTGTACATGGTATTTATACTGCTCTCCTGCCAGGGAATAAAGTCGTCGCTCCATTGGCGGCTTGGGTGAAGAGTATAGGATTCCCACTCTCCGAAAAGCAAATCACGAACGGCCTTTTTTGTATAACCGGCCATATCCACATAATCCCCAAACTCGCCCAGGATACTGGGACCATAGAATGAGACAAGACCGGCTTTATACATCATAAAATGATTGATGGTACTGTCGGAATAACCCATGAATATCTTGGGGTGATTGCGGATTACATCAAAGTCAATATACGGAAGAATGCGGATCGTATCATCGCCTCCAATGGCACAAAACACCGCCGAAACCGTATCATCCCCAAACGCCTCCATCAAATCCCCTGCCCGCAGTTCCGGATGGCGGTCAATAAACTCACTTCCCTTTAATGCATGCTCCATACAGACCACCTTCAGCCCAAATTCCTGTTCCAGCCTGTCCTTCGCAATAAAAAAGCGGTGAATCAGCTCCTCATCCCCCAAACCTCCCCAGGATAAACTCACAACCGCAACCGTATCTCCCCTCTTTAGCCTCTTCGGCTTTAACCTCTCCGACTTCATCATCCAGACATCCTCCCTTAAAAACAAAAAAAGCCTGCCCCTTAATCAAAAAAGAAACAAACTCTATCCATAAAACCCACTCATATTAGAGTTTCCGCCAAAAAAGCAGAAACAGCCACTCTCCCCTCCCCCAAAAAAGAGGCTGTCATCATCGCCAACAGCCCCAGGGACGGGGCGGACAGCAGCCCCGGCGTCTTCGGTCCCGGTCATAGCCTGCCCGGATTCCCCACCCGCGACACCCCCCCGGGACCGAAGACTCACTCACTCCTACTCACCGCCCCGTCCCTGTACTGTAGGCGGCAACCTCATTTTTCCATCACATCACCATATCAAACAACGAAAGCTGATTACTCTCCGGCAGCGATCCCAGCAGCCCCAGTTCGCCCATCAAATCGCAAACCGTCTTTGTCACCTTCGTACGGTTGATAAAGTCCTCTTTTGAAAGGAACGGTCCGTCCTCCGCGGCAAACACGATGGCGTCGGCCGCTTTCTCGCCCAGTCCGTCGATACTGCTTAAGGAAGGCATCAGTTTGTCGTCTACAATCTGGAAACTTCGGGCGCTGGCCTTAAAAATGTCAATCGGCGTAAACTCGTATCCTCTGGCATACATCTCCTGAACGATTCTCATGTCGCGGAGCGTATCCTGTTCTTTCTTTGAGAGGGTATCCGCTCTCTTTTTATAATCGGCGAGATGGTATTCCAGCTTCTCACGTCCCTGGCACATCAGGACGTAGGAAAAACCGCTGGCACGGATACTGAAGAATGCCGCGTAGTAAGCCAGTGGATAAAATACTTTACAGTAGGCAATACGCCAGGCCATCATAACATAGGCCGCCGCATGCGCTTTCGGGAACATGTATTTAATCTTTTTACACGACCAGACATACCAGTCCGGTACGCCGTGGTCGGTCATCTCTTTAATCCATTCGTCTTTCAGGCCTTTTCCTTTACGCACGCTCTCCATGATGGTGAATGCCAGGCCCTCCTCCAGGCCCATGCTGATCAGGTAGACCATGATATCGTCTCGCGTACAGATGGCGGTCTGAATCGTTGCCTTTCCCTCCTGGATCAGGGTCTGGGCATTGCCCAGCCACACGTCAGTACCGTGAGACAGACCGGAAATACGCACCAAATCCGAGAAATACTTCGGCTGGGCGTCGATTAACATCTGCATGGCAAAGTCGGTACCGAACTCCGGGATTCCGAGGGCGCCCAGTTTACAGCCGCCGATATCCTCCGGCTCGATTCCGAGGGCCGACGTATTCTGGAACAGGCTCATAACCTCTTTGGAATCCAGCGGGAAATCCGTCAGAGGATCTTTTCCCGTCAAATCCTGGAGCATTCGGATCATGGTCGGATCATCGTGTCCCAGTATATCGAGTTTCAAAAGGTTGTGGTCAATTGAATGGTAATCGAAATGGGTCGTGACCGTCTTAGTCGTCATATCGTCGGCCGGGTGCTGGACCGGGGTAAAGGAATAGATCTCCTCCCCATGGGGAAGTACGATGATACCTCCCGGATGCTGTCCCGTCGTCCTTCTGACTCCGACGCAGCCGCCGACAATCCTGTCTATCTCACAGCGGCGTTTTCTCTGGCCTCTGTCCTCATAATATCCCTTCACATAGCCGTACGCCGTTTTATCGGCCAGCGTGCCGATTGTCCCGGCGCGGAAGGTCTGCCCTTTGCCGAAGATAACCTCCGTGTAAGTATGGGCCCGGCTCTGGTACTCTCCCGAGAAGTTAAGGTCGATATCAGGCTCCTTATCTCCCTTGAATCCAAGGAATGTCTCGAACGGGATATCGAATCCGTCCTTTGTCAAAGGTTCCCCGCAGACAGGGCATTTCTTGTCCGGCATATCACAGCCGGCCATACCCGAAAACTTCTTTACCTCAGCCGAGTCAAAATCATAATAGTGGCATTTTGTACAGTAATAATGAGGACTCAGCGGATTTACCTCCGTGATACCCGACATCGTAGCCACCAGGGACGAACCTACGGAACCCCTCGAGCCTACCAGATAGCCGTCCTCATTGGACTTCCAAACCAGTTTCTGCGCAATGATATACATAACGGCAAAACCGTTGGAAATAATGGAGTTCAGCTCTCTTTCCAGACGGGCCACCACAATCTGCGGAAGGTCTTCGCCATACATTTCATGAGCTCTGTTATAACAGATGTTTCTCAGCGTCTCATCCGAGTTCGGGATGACCGGAGCACATTTATCCGGCCGGACAGGCTCAATCCGCTCGCACATTGCGGCAATCTTCCTCGTATTGGTGATTACCACCTCCTCGGCTTTGTCGCTACCCAGGTATTCAAATTCTTTCAGCATCTCCTCCGTCGTACGGAGGTAAAGAGGCGCCTGATCGTCGGCATCCTTAAATCCCTTACTGGACATGATAATCCTCCGGTAGACCTCGTCCTCCGGATCCAGAAAATGCACATCGCAGGTCGCGCAGACCGGTTTGTTAAACTGCACTCCCAGGTCCACAATCTTGCGGTTAATGTCTTTTAAGTCTTCCTCGGAGCTTATCGGGCTCTTTTCATCCCTGAGCATAAATGCGTTGTTGCCCAGGGGCTGTATCTCCAGATAGTCGTAGAAATCCACAATCTTATGTATCTCGGTATCCGGCACTCCGCGAAGCAGCGCCTGATAAAGCTCCCCGGCCTCACAGGCGGAACCGATGATGAGTCCCTCCCTGTACTGGGTCAGCAGGCTTCTCGGAATTCTCGGCCTTCTAGCAAAATAGGTCAGGTTGGACTCCGAGACGAGGCGGTACAGGTTAATACGGCCCACATCATTCTTCGCCAGCAGGATAATATGGTAGGTGGGCATCTTTCGGATCATCTCCACCGTCATTTTGCTGAGCGCATTAAGCTGCGTGAGGTCAAAAATATCGCGTTCCTTAAGCATCTTGATAAAACGGACAAAGATTTCGGCCGTAGCCCCGGCATCGTCCACCGCCCTGTGATGGTTTGCCAGTGAAATCTTAAGTTCCTTGGCAACCGTATCCAGCTTAAACCGGTTCAGGTTCGGCAGAAGCACGCGGGCCAGTGAAACCGTATCCAATACGGTCGGGTTGAATTCCAGGCCCTGCTGCCCCGCATTTTCCTTTATAAAACTGATGTCAAAACCAGCATTATGGGCAACCATAACCGCGCCCTCACAGAATTCCAGAAATTCCGGCAGGACCTTCTCTATTTTGGGCGCATCCAAAACCATGTTGTCATTGATTCCGGTCAGCTTTTCAATCTCAAATGGGATGGGCACGTCGGGATTGACGAAACTGCTGAATCTGCCGACAATCTTTCCTTCCTCCACCCTGACCGCGCCGATTTCAATAATCTTGTTTTTGACGGGACTGAAGCCCGTAGTCTCGATATCGAAAACGACACAGGTATGATCCAGAGTCTGTCCGGCGCCGTTCTCAACCAGGTCTTTCATATCATCGACCAGATATCCCTCCACGCCGTAGAGGACCTTGAAATTATCTCCCCTCTCCACCGAATGGTTGGCGTCCGGGAATGACTGGGCGCAGCCGTGGTCCGTGACCGCCATGGCATCCATTCCCCACTGCTTGGCCCTTTTAATCAGGTCCTTGACCTCGGACACGCCGTCCATATCGCTCATCTTTGTATGGCAGTGGAGTTCCACTCTTTTAACCGGGGCATTGTCCATGCGCTTCGTCGTAAAGTCCTCGCACTTCTTGATTCCCACAACAGAACCGATGGTAAGTTCACCGTCAAAACGGTCGATGTTGGCCACGCCCTTCAGTCTGACAAACTGCCCCGCCTTCGTCGCGTTCTTCAGATCTTCCAGAGAATCCTCACGGGCAAATATTTTGACGCTGATCGTATCGGTAAAGTCACTGATACTGAAAATAAAGAGGGAATTTCCGCTCCGGAGTTCCCTGACATCCGTGGCAAAAATCTTTCCGCGGATGACAACCTCGCCGATCTCGCCCTCTATCTTCTCGATCTCCGTAGATTCCTCATCGAAATCACGGCCGTAAAGGACATCGGGATTGTCCGATTTCTTGCCGTAGCCCGAACGGCGGTACTCCTTCTTGCCGTCCCTGCCGCCAAAATCTCCTTTTCCCTTTTTCCCGTTCTGATCGCCACCCTGTTTTCCCTGGGCGGCTCTTCCGCCCGCTTCGGGGGAAGCTTTCTGTTTCTTCTCCGCCTGGAAATTGAGATCTCCAACCGGTTTCAGCACCGTGCTGCCCTCGTCAAAGGGCAGATCCGCCGCCGGAGCGGAGGAATCTCCCTGCATCTGCGGCTCTGATCCGCCGCCGTAAGACGCCTGGGCGCCATCCTGATTCATATAAATGACGGCCGGTTCGTCCTCCACCCTCTTTCTCACCTGTGCAGGACGGTATGTAAGCTTTACTTCCATCGGAATATTACAGCGTTCCGTAAAAATCTTCTCCAGAATCCGCACCAGCTCCGGCGCTTTGTCCTTCGTGATCATCGTATCTTCCAGCTCCATCGTCAGAAGATCCTTTTCATCAAAGGCAAGCTCGGCCTTGCGGAACATGTTGTACAGGAGAATGCTGTAGTTTTTAAGCTCCATCAGGATACTGTCGCGGTATACGTCCATCAGTTTCCTTGGCGTATACTGGCCGGACAGATGGTATTTCTCCAGAATTTTGATTGTAACCGCTTTTCCGGGGAAGAGCTGGGATTTAATGCCCTCCTCCAGCTTATAGATATTCTGTTTGTGAATCAGTCTGGGACTGTCGATATAAATGCGGATAGAGCTTCTATCCCTGGTCGTGGCCACCTTCTCCACTTTAACCAGCTCAAAAAGCTCTCTCACATTATCTGCAATATGTAAATCAGGAAATACTTCCAAAAACGCTTTCATTCCATCACCTTATTTTTCATTCCCGCAATCTAAGCGCCTTTCTTCGCGGCTCTTATCCTGTATTATTACAGTTTTCCGGCCAGCCTGTCAAGTTCTTCTTTGAGAGCAGGCAAAAGTTGTTCTTCCGGCACCTTTTTAAGTACCTCGCCCCTTTTAATCAGCAGTCCTTCCCCGATTCCGCCGGCAATTCCAAGATCGGCTTCCCTGGCCTCCCCGGGTCCATTTACCACGCAGCCCATGACGGCCACCTTGATATCCAGATCATATTCCTGAACCATGGTTTCCACCTTGTTTGCGAGTCCAATCAGATCGATGCTGGTTCTTCCGCAGGTCGGACAGGAAACGACCTCGATGCCGCCCTTTCTGAGACCCAAAGTGCGCAGAATCAGCTTCGCGGACTTCACTTCCTCCACCGGGCTCCCCGTCAGCGAAACGCGGATGGTATCGCCGATTCCCTGATTTAAAATAAGGCCCAGGCCGACGGCCGACTTGATGTTGCCGGAAAGCAGGGTCCCCGCCTCCGTGATGCCCACATGAAGCGGGTATCTCGTCTTCTTTGCAATCAGTTCATGCGCTTTTACGCACATCAATACATCGGAGGACTTAATGCTGATTACGAGGTTGTCATATCCCATCCTCTCAATCAGCGCCACCTTTTCAAGGGCGCTCCGGGTAATTCCCTCCGCCGTCACGCCTCCGTATTCTTCTATCAGGTGTTTTTCCAGGGAACCGCTGTTGACGCCCACCCGGATCGGAATGCCATACTCCTTCGCCTTATCCACAACGGCCTGGACGCGCTCCTCAGCCCCAATATTGCCCGGGTTAATCCGGATCTTGTCGGCCCCGCACTCGATGGAGGCGATTGCCAGACGGTAATCAAAATGGATATCCGCCACCAGCGGAATCCGGATCGCCCTCTTGATCTCCGTCAGGGCCATGGCCGCTTCCATCGTCGGAACCGCCACACGGATGATGTCACAGCCCGCATTCTGCAGTTCCAGAATCTGGGCGACCGTTGCTTTTACATCCTCTGTCTTCGTATTGCACATCGACTGGATCAGAATCGGATTTCCGCCTCCAATAACCTTTTTTCCAATCTGAACCGTCTTCGTTTCATCTCTGTACGCCATCTTAAACCTCCCGTGTACCCGGCACCGCGCCGTATAAACCATCCACAGTTCAATCTCTGTTCATGATGCAATACGGTGCTGCCGTTACAGCATATTCCTGATATCGTTAAACAGGATAAATACCATCAGCACCATCAGCACAGCCATGCCGGCCATGTGGATCATGCCCTCTTTTTCCCTGTCGATCGGCCTGCCTCTCAACGCTTCCAGTATGATAAATACCAGACGTCCTCCATCCAGCGCCGGGATCGGAAGCAGGTTCATGATACCCAGGTTGGCGCTCAAAAGCACACACATATTGGCCAGATTAACAAGCACCACCATGAGTCCGTATTCACTGCTCTCCTTCACCGTGGAATCAATCATGGAAACAATACGGACCGGTCCCGCAATATCATCCGTCGTCACCTGCCGTTTTACAATCATCTCAAGACTCTTGAAGGTCAGGTTGATCCAGTACCTAAGCTCGTAGGCGCTGTACTTCGCCGTCACGAAAACGGATTCCGGCCGGTTGTAGACGCCTCCGCTGATTCCCATCATGTATGACTTATTTTCCTCGGAGTATTTCGGTTCGAGCACCGCCTGATACAGCTTCTCTCCCCGCCTGTACTCGATATTCAGGGTTTCACCCTGGTGAAAACTCGTATAAGCCAGCACATCACGGTATATTTTAATGTTTTTTCCATTTATCTTTGTAATTACGTCCCCGGGTTCCAGTCCCGCCTCCGCCGCCGGATAGCCGTCAACCACATCGTAAACCTGCGCCGGATCGTATCCCACATAACTGATTACGAAAAAGGCGCAGACAAATGCCAGGATAAAGTTGAAAATGGGTCCCGCCGCAATGACGAGGAAACGCGTCCACACCGATGTCTCATTGAATGAAACGCCCGTGGCACCCGGCGCCAGCTCGATTCCCGCATAACTCCGCGTTTTTTCCGCATTCGTTCCGTCGTGGGCGTCCTCTGTACTTTTAAACTCATCTTCCCCGTAAGCTGCTTTACCGGCTATATCTGTTCTGGCCTTCTCATCCCTGTCTTCGTCTGATGAATCATCGTCCTCCCCCAGCATCATGCAGGAGCCCCCGAAAGGGAACAGTTTGAGTGAATATCTGGTACCGCCCTTTACCGTGCTTAAAAGTCTCGGCCCCATTCCCAAGGAAAATTCCACCACGCAGATTCCGCCGCGTTTTGCCAGCAGAAAATGCCCAAATTCATGAAACAGTATGATTAAACCAAATACAAGAATTGCCGCAAGTAAACTTAACAATCTACCACCTGCTCTCTATAAAGTCATAAGTTTCCTGCTCCGCGGAAAGAATCTCATCCACCGACGGATTCTCCACCACGTGATGCTGCTCCATCGCAGCTTCGATCATATCGGTTATCGCAAGGTATCCCGCTTTCCTGTCTAAAAATTTCCGGACCGCCAGCTCGTTGGCCGCGTTGAAAACGGTCGGCAGCGTTCCGCCGCGCTTTCCCGCCCTGTAGGCCAGGGAAAGTCCGTGGAAATTATCAAAATCAGGAGCTTCAAAGGTAATCTGCCCAAGTTTGGCAAAATCTAACCGCGCGCCGGGCAAAAACTTCCGTTCCGGATAATAGAGCGCATACTGAATCGGAAGCTTCATATCCGGTGTCCCAAGCTGGGCAATCACGGCGCCGTCATCGAACTCAACCATGGAATGAATCACACTCTGCGGCTGAACCACAACCTGGACCTGATCCATTGTAACGCCGAAAAGCCACCTGGCTTCCATTACTTCCAGTCCCTTATTCACCATTGTGGAGCTGTCGATGGTAATCTTCCTGCCCATCGTCCAGTTCGGATGTTTCAGCGCATCCTCCACCCGAATCTCTTTCATCTCTTCTCTCGTTCTTCCCCGGAAAGGACCGCCTGACGCAGTCAGAAGAATTTTATGTATCCGGTTCATCCTCTCGCCGTTTAAACTCTGGAAAATGGCGCTGTGCTCACTGTCGACAGGCAGAATTTTCACATTTTTTTCCTGTGCCAGAGGCATAATAATATGGCCGGCCGTCACCAGTGTCTCCTTGTTGGCAAGGGCAATATCTTTCCCGGCCTCCATCGCCGCGATCGTCGGTCTGATTCCTATCATTCCGACAATGGCCGTCACCAGTATCTCCGAGGACGGTTCGGTGGAAATCTCCAAAAGGCCTTCCATGCCGCTCACGATCTTCACATCCAGATCGCGGACGCGGTCTTTCAGTTCTGCCGCCTTTTGCTCATCCCAGACTGCGGCCAGTTTGGGACCAAACTCGCGGATCTGTTCTTCCAGAAGCGTGATATTGCTTCCGGCAGCTAAAGCAGTCACTTCTATATCTTTATTCGTCCTGACCACGTCCAATGTCTGTGTTCCGATTGAACCGGTAGAACCCAGTATTGCTATTTTTTTCATCGTATCCTGTCTGCCTTTCTTCCGTACGCATCTACCGCTCCGATCATTCTATGCAGAGCGTGCTTACCGCGTACCTGATCGCTATCCTAAAAAAGTAAGCGCAAAGAATATGGCCGGCGCAGTAAATATCATACTGTCAAACCGGTCTAGGACACCTCCGTGCCCCGGGATCAGATGCCCGTAATCCTTCACGTCATGGTTTCTCTTGATGGCTGAGGCCGCCAGATCTCCAATCTGGGAAATGACCGCCGCAATTCCGCAGGCAGCCGCACAAGCCGCCTGAGGGTTCGTAATCTCCGCCATACTGCCTCCGAACACGGACGCATAGGCAAAACCCAGTACGGCGGCTCCAATCACTCCGCCGACGGCTCCCTCAATCGTTTTCTTCGGGCTTAAAACCGGCGCCAGCTTGTGTTTTCCAAATAAAATTCCGCTGCAGTAAGCACATGTGTCACAGCCCCAGGAACTCAGGAAAATAAGCCATACCAGATATCTTCCGTCCGCCATCGCCCGCACCTGATAGAGATAGGAAAGCATGACCGCAAGATAAAAGATGCCGAAGAAAGCAACCGTGACCTGTTCCGTACCATAGTGTGGAAAAGTAAATACATAAATTGTCATGAGCAGCATCAGAGCCGCAATCGCCATCAAAGTAACGTATTTCTGCCCGTCGAACCACAACAGGCCGTAGTAGGAAATACCGGCAATATAACCGATAAGTCCCAGACTCTTCTTTTCAATACCCATTACGCGGTATAATTCAAACATCCCGATCAGGGAGATCGCCGCAGTCACGCCGTACAGAAGTCCTCCTCCCGTACTTACCACAATTACAGCCAGAATTACAAGTATAATACCGCTTGTCAGCCTTGTTTTGAACATGGCTTCATCCTCCCTCAACTCGCCTGCAGACTGCACAGGTTTTATAAGACCCCAAAGCCGCTTTGAATCACAATATCCCTTATTTCACTCCGCCAAATCTTCTGTCTCTTTTATTATACTGGGCAATTGCCTTTAAAAGTTCTTCTTTGTTAAAATCAGGCCACAGACAGTCTGTGACAATAATCTCGCTGTATGCAAGCTGCCATAAAAGATAATTGGAAAGGCGGATTTCGCCGCTCGTGCGGATCAGGAGATCCGGATCCGGAATCCCCGCCGTATCCAGGTAAGAGGAAACCACCTGCTCCGTAACGGAATCCGCTTCCAGTCTTCCTTCCCTGCAGTCCTCCATCATCTTCTTCACCGCCCTGGTGATCTCGTCTCTGCCGCCGTAATTTACGGCAATGACAAACGTCATTCCCAAATTGTCTTTCGTCTCTCGCTCCAGTGTGTCGATTCCCTCAATAATATCTCTATCGAAACGGGTTCTGTCCCCGATCATTTTCACTCTGACATTGTTTGCTTTTGCTATTTTTAAAAGTCGTTTCAAATAGTAGCGGAAAAGCTGCATCAGTGCTCCCACCTCTTCCGTCGAACGTTTCCAGTTCTCCGTTGAAAAACCATATACGGTCAGATACTTAATTCCCAGCCTCGCGGCGTTTTCCACCGTCTGTTCCACCGTCACGCAGCCCTGCTTGTGGCCCGCGGTTCTCGGAAGTCCTCTTTTCTTTGCCCAGCGGCCGTTGCCGTCCAGAATCAGGGCAACATGTTCAGGAATGTTAAGGTCCGACTGTTCTAAATTGTTCTTATCCGTATTTTCCATAATTTCCTCCGATGTGTGTATCTGTGTTTACCCGTAAGTATTTCTGTATTTACCGATGCCTACACAAAATCAGGGGCAGATTACCTGCCCCCTGTTATGCGGTTCAAACTTTGTGCTTTTCAGCCTAAAAGGATTAAACGGTCATGATTTCTTTGGTCTTTGCCTCTACCGCTTTGTCAATCCTCTCGATCATCTTGTCCGTCATCTTCTGGATCTTGTCCTCGCCCTCAGCTAATTCATCTTCTGAGATATCGCCGGATTTCTCCATCTTTTTGATCGCGTCGTTTGCATCACGGCGGATGTTGCGGACAGCGACCTTGGTGTTCTCGCCTTTTTTCTTGACGTCTTTCGCCAGTTCTTTTCTTCGTTCCTCGGTAAGCTCCGGGAAAACAAGGCGGATGGAGCTGCCGTCGTTATTCGGGTTGATTCCCAGATCGGAAGTGAGAATGACTTTCTCAATATCCTTGATCAGTTTTCGCTCCCACGGCTGAATCAGGATCATTCTGGGTTCCGGTACGGAAATGTTAGCCACCTGCTGAAACGGTGTAGGGGTGCCGTAATAATCAACTTTCAATTTGTCGAGCACATGCGGGTTGGCTCTTCCGGCGCGGATGGATGCGTATTCATCCAGCAGAACCTCGTAGGATTTTTCCATCTTATCTTCGTAAAGTTTAATTTTCTCCTGCATATAAACCTCCTGTTATGCGGTAACTACCGTACCATTTATTTTTCCCTGCATCGCATTTACGATGCCGTCTTTTTCATTAAGGCTGAACACTGCCATCGGCACATGGTTTTCCATACACATGATGGATGCCGTTAAATCAACCACCGCCAGTTTTTTATCAATTACTTCCTGGATGGAAATCGTGTCGTACTTCTTAGCCGCCGGATTCAGCTTCGGATCGCTGTCGTAAACGCCGTCTATCGCCTTCGCTAAGAGAATGCAGTCCGCATCCATCTCAATTGCCCGGAGGGCAACGCCTGTGTCAGTGGAGAAATACGGGTGGCCGGTGCCTCCTGCGAAAAACACTACTATTCCCTTTTCAAAATACTTGTTGGCTCTGTCTTTGGAAAAAAGCTTCGTCATAGCGCCGCACTCAAATGGAGTCAGAATCTGTGTCTTCATTCCGCTGCTTCTGAAGATCTCGGATACATAGATACAGTTCATCACTGTGGCCAGCATACCGATCTGATCCGCCTTGGTTCTGTCGATCGCATTACTCTCACGGCCTCTCCAGAAATTACCTCCACCGATGACAACTCCCACTTCCATGCCGTTGTCAACTGCTGTTTTAACCTGTCTGGCAACCTCTTTCACCGTCTCTTCATCAAAGCCCGTCTTCTTGTCGCCTGCCAGAGCCTCACCACTCAGTTTAAGCAATACTCGTTTCATTTCCATAATAGGTCTTTCTCCCTGTGTATTTAGTTATGGGTGGCATATCTGCCTCCTGTCCACTCCGTGGCCGGGAAACATATTTTTCCGTGCCATACTTTAACATTGTTATTTTACCACAAAAGAATGAATTGTGCGATAAAAATTTCATAAAATAGAATTTAATTGAGAAATGAGGACGCCTCTGTATGACGGCGGACGGGGGAGTGGGAGGGTGGATATGAGTCTTCAGTCCCGGTTTGTAG